>NZ_CVLB01000001.1:747978-1495957 GCF_001049755.1 Brachyspira suanatina
CAATAATTACAAGATTATAAATACTAAAACTTTAGTAAATGCTAAAGCAAATCTTATTAATAAAGAGAGAGTTAATGTTTATGGTCAATGGTTAAGTCGTTGGAATTATCGAATAGATTGGACTATCAATAATATTTTTAATCCAATCTTTAATAAAAAATTTTCTACCAATGATAGTATTTATTTAGAAAACAGTACTTTATCAATATTGCATGAAAATATTATAAATACTTGTCTTTATCAAACTTATACAAATGAATATTACGAAATTAGAACAAATGAGATTTTATTTCATATATTGACTAATGAGGGTATTAATTTGAAAGATTATTTAGTGTCTAAAAAACATGAACAGCCATTATTTACCAAAAATGAACAAGGGATATGGGTTAAAAAAGGAAAATGGTATGATTTTTGGGAAGATGATAATGTTCTAGTAATAGGAAATAGTAGAATAAATACAAATATTTATAAAACTAGATTTATAGAAGAAATGGAAATAGTAAAAGTAGAGAATATAGAGAAATCACAATTACCGTTAAATGAAAGAGGGTATACAGATGAAAGTGGAGTATATTTTGATGAAATAGATAAAATAAATGAATTTAAAACTAAATATCATTTGGGTTTACAAATATTAAAAGATAATGATAAATGTACAACATATCATGGTTATTATTTAGATATACAACCTCATATTAATTACCCTTCTATAATTTTTACTAATAAACGTTACAGTTCACTTAATGTTTACAAACAATACTCTTATGTAACTAATTACATTAATACTAATATAATTGTAACAAATGATTTAGCTAATTTTCAAAATATTAAAGATAAATATTTTAAATTAATAAATGTGGAGGATTTAGAAAAATATTATGATTAATAATGATTATAATAAAAAACTAAAAAAGAGTCTATTAAAATTAAAACAAACTTTGGAAAACAAAGATAAAAAATGAAAAAGAAATTAGAAGATATGGGTAAAAAATATGGAAAATCAGTTTCTTTTAATGTTAATAATGAAACATATTTATCTATGTTAAAAATTGCTTATGAATTAAATCTCTCTTTTTCTGAATATATTAGAAAATGCATTCAGAGTTTTGTAAGAAAAATTTTCCTAATGAATATAATAAAATAAATATTGTTCTTCCAAATTTTAATAATAAAAATTGGAATGAAATTGAAATATCTGATGATACTATTATTAGAATAAATGGAAGAATATGATTTAAATTCTATTAGGAAAGAAATACAAAAAAGAAGAAGTTTTTAAACTCATTCCTTATGAGGGGATGAAAACGAGTTAATAGTTTGTTTTCATCAAAATGAGCTAATCTATTTATGTTTCAATTCCCACTCGTCTGCTTCTTCGGTCGCAAGTAGGGCTTTACGCAGTGGGACAGAGACTTTCTTAACAATGATATAATTGTGCCACTCGTATGCCTACTTAATATACAAGTAGGTATTTACGATGAGGGACAAATATCAAATTTATTAATACTTTATTCTTAAATATTTTTTACGGTGAAAATCGATTTATAAATTTTATGATTTTATTAAAAGAGAAAAGAATTTATTTTTGATAAAATTACTAACAATTAGCTGATAATCAAGTATATATTCATTGATTATCAGCTTCTTATTTATATTTTAAAAATTATTTCATATTTTCAAGCATTTCTACCACTATTTTCATGGAGTTCTGAGCAGATTTTACAACAAATTTAGGAAAATCCACTACAGCATCACTGTCTGCTTTGTCAGATAATGATCTTATAACTACAAAAGGTACTTTATACATTAAAGCGGCATGGGCAACAGCAGCACCTTCCATCTCTATAGCTCCGGCTTTGAATTTATTATGAATTTGCTTAACTTTATTATTATCACCAACAAACTGATCGCCTGTAGCTATTGTATCAATATATACTTTATTTTCTTTTATCACTTTTTGGGCAGATTCTTTTGCTAATTGTATCAAAGAAGCATCAGCAGGATAGTAATTTTTATCATAACCTTTAACTAGTACAGTAAGTTCATCTCCGTCTAAAGCACTTGTATCGAAGTCATGTTCTATTAAGTCTTTTGATATAACTATATCAGATATATCATAATCAGGATTGCCTGAACCTGCAACTCCTGTAAATATTATTTTTTCAACATTAAATCTTTCTATAGCTATAGTTGTAGCAATAGCAGCATTAACTTTACCAATTCCTGATTTTAATAATACTATATTTTTACCGCATAATGTTCCTTTATAATAAGTAATATTAGCTATTTCAATTTCTTCTATATTTTCTATCATACCTTTAAAATTTGTTATTTCTGAATCCATAGCACCTATTATGGCAATTCTTTTTATATCTGACATATATCAGCCTCCAAAATAAATTTAAAATAATGATGTAAAGAATTATACATTAAAAAATAATTTTTATAAACTTTTAATCATAATTTTTATAATTAAAAATCGAAAGTTAAAGGATCGTCTCCAACTCTAGATCCATTTTCTAATGAATTTATTTTTTCAATGTCATTTTTATCTAATTTAAAATCAAATATATTTATGTTTTCTTCTATTCTTTCTTTATTTGATGATTTTGGTATCACTGATATATTACTTTCTATATTCCATCTTAATATTATTTGAGCGGGAGTTTTATTGTACTTATTTGCTATATCGATTATAGTTTTATTTTCAACCATTTTTCCTCTTCCTAAAGGAGACCATGCTTCTACTACAATATTATGATCTTTACAGAATTCTATCAATTCATTTCTTAGCAAATTAGGATGTCTTTCTATTTGATTTATTACAGGAGCTATATTGCAATGTGCAAATATATCTTTTAAATGTTTTATTTCAAAGTTGCTTAACCCTATAGATTTTGCTTTTTTACTTTGGCATATATTTTCTAATGCTCTGTATGTATCTAAATATCTCTCCTTATTTTGACCAGGCCAATGTATAAGAACTAAATCTACATAATCCATATTAAGTTTTTCCAAACTTTCTTCAAATGATTTTCTTGTAGAATTGTAACCCTGTTTAGTGTTCCATATTTTAGTGGTTATAAATATTTCTTCCCTTTTTATACCCATTTCTTTTATAACTTCACCTAATTCTTTTTCATTATCATAAAACTGAGCAGTATCAAATTTTCTGTATCCAGCTTCTATTGCCCATTTTATAGTATTTGCTAATTCTTTTTTATCTGTTATTTTATATAGTCCAAGCCCTAATATAGGCATTTCTATACCGTTATTAAATTTTACATTAAACATAATTTATCCTTTATTATGGTATTAATTTTATTATATGATATAATAAATATTATTACAGCTATATTTTTATTTTATCTTAAAAAATGTTTTATGCTTTTTATGATTTTCCGATAATATTTAGTAATTAACATAATAATATAAAATGGGGGGATTCAATTGTCAAGTAATAACGGTTACGAAAAATATAAAAAAGTAGATGTGAGTACCGCTTCTCAAAATAGACTTATAGTTATGCTTTATGATGGGGCTATTAAGTTTTTGGAAACCGCTTGTGCTGCTATGGATAAAAAACATGGCACTGAAGAAGCACATAATAATATAGTAAAAGCACAGGAAATCATATATGAGCTTTTATCTTCTCTTAATTATGAGGCAGGAGATATAGCACATAGACTTGCTTCTATATATACATATATGAATCAAAAACTCACAGAGGGTAATATATCTAAAACTAAGCCGCCTTTGTTAGAAGTGATAAGATATCTTAAAGAGCTTAAAACAGCTTGGGAAGGTGTTGAAGAGCAAATGGCTAAGGCTAATAGTGAAAATAAAGCATCATCTAATAATAACAAAGATAATTCTTCATCAAATAGTGATAGTAAATTAAATATAACAGGTTGAGTAAGCAATGAAAAAAGTATATAAATCAACAATATTATTTATTATTTTTAGCATAGTTCTTTTGTCATGCGGAGAGAAAGATACTGAAACTATAGAACAGTATGAAGCTAGAATGAATAGATTGGAAATTTTGAAATATTATAATATACAAGATGTTATGGCACCAAGAGTTGTAAATGACGGAGTATTATTTACATTTGCTGAAAATTATGATTCTGTAGAAATATCTGGTGATTTTAATAATTGGGAGGATAGCATACCTCTTATAAAGAGTTCTTATGGTGTTTATTATTATCTTTGGCAGCAGCCTCTTAAAGCTGGAAAATATTCATATAGATACAGAGTAAATGGTGTTTGGATTAATGACCCTGTAAATGCTAATATCGAATATGATAATAATAATCAGGTTGTAAGCTATTTTGTTTTAACTAATGATATAGGATTCTATGAAAAAAATCCTATTTATAATTCTGATGGTACAGTTACATTCTTCTACAGTAATGATACAGCTAAAGAGGTTATGTTTACTTCTGATAAATTGGGTTTCGATAGTTTAAGATATCCTATGACTTATTCTAATAATTTATGGGTTATAACTTTGAGAGCTGAGGCTGGAAACTACTATTATAATTTTGTTGTAGACAGAATATGGGAAGTTGATCCTCTTAATATGAATGTTTATAAAGGAAGCGATGGAAGACTTCATTCATATACATTGATAAATTATAATCAAACTAATAAAAGAATGGTATATTAATAATATAATTAACTAAGATAAAATAAAAAGGATAAGCTATTTAATTGGCTATCCTTTTTTTATTGCATTTTTTTATTATTTACTCAGTTTTACTTATTTATTTTGATTATCATCATTGTTATTATTTATTGTAGGATTTTCAGCATTCAAATCATGAAGTCTTTCTCTAATTTCTGAAGTTGTTTGTAAAGGATCTTTTTCTTTCATTTTTGGCTGTTTGAATACTGATAATGTTTGATTAAAAATATTTTTAAAACTGTCATCTACAGTATTGTTTTTAGAGTTGATATACATCATTTTTATTTGATCTTTAGTTTCTTTATCTTCAATCTTTGATAATAAATTAATATTATGATCCGAAATAGAAACTAAATACATATCTTCAACAATCTCTATTATAGATATATATCTGTTTGTAGCTACAGGAGTAGTGGCAAGCACTTTAATGATATCGCTTGACCCTGAAACTTTTTTTGACTTATTTTTCAAATATATAAATACAAGATATATACCAACCAAAGTAACTATAAAACCAATTATAGCTCTTATAAACATCCAGCCATTACTTACTTCGGCTCTGTCCTGAATATTTCTAATGTCTTGTAATATAGCAGGTTCATTTGCATTATTGGTATTATCTATAGGGGCATTAAAAAAATTAGTTTCTGGTGCATTATTCGTATTTTCTTCTGTTACAGCAGCCGCATTGTTAGTATTATTTAGATTAGTATCATTTGTGTTTTCTTGAGTAAGTGCTATGCTGAAAATAATTAAGAATATGACAGAAATTTTTTTAATCATATATAAACCGATGCGGAGAGAGCGGGATTCGAACCCGCGGTAGGGGTTGCCTACGACAGTTTAGCAAACTGCTCCCTTCGGCCTCTCGGGCATCTCTCCATAACTATATATTTTTCTCAATAGTTGTATTATGATAACATAAATAAGATTTTTAGTCAAGTTTATATTTGATTAAAGTGTGTTTTTTATTAAATAATATAATGTATGTAATTTTGACAAATGGTATATTTTTTATTATAATATAAAATCAAGGGGCGGCATTATGATTAAAGAATTATCTGCATATTTAGAACGTATAAAAGATATTACCACTGAAGATAAAGAGCATACTTACAGGGGTGCTTTAGAAATTTTATTAAATAATGTAAAAAATAATCTTAATTTTAGTAAAGTAAATATAAAGCATGAACCTAATAATGATAAAGAGGGCAGAGGAGCACCTGATTTTTTAATCACTATTGATTCTCTTGTTTTGGGGTATATAGAAAATAAAAGAGTGAATGCTAATCTTGATGAAATTATTAAAAGTGATCAGATAAAAAAATATTTACTTTTAAGTGATAATATTATACTTACAGATTATTTGAGATTTATATTAATTGATGAAAATTGTAATATTATTGATGAAGTGAGAATATGCGAATTAAGCGAGATTAAAAATTATAAAAAAATTAAACTAGATGATGCAGGCACAAAGCTTTTAGATATATTTAAAATATTTTTCTCAAGAGAACCTAAACCTATAAATACAGCTTTAGAGTTTGCTGATGCTTTAGCTATGCGTACTAGAATATTGAGAGATGATTTATATGAACTTGAAAATAATAATCAGATAGAACGTTTATATCATATATTTAAAACTACAATTTATTCGCAGATAGATTTTGCCGACTTTTGCGATAACTTTGCCCAGACTCTTACTTATAGTTTATTCTTAGCCAGACTTAATACAAATGAAAAAATAGATTTATATAATGTAACTAAGTTTATACCGAAATCTTTTCCATTAATAAGAGCAATGAGTAAATTTCTTCAAGATTTGGAAGAATTAAATACTAATGATTTAAAAACTATAGAATGGCTTTTGAATGAAATAATAAATATTACAAATCATATAAATATTGTTTCTATTGTAGAAGAATTAAATAAATATGATAATACAGCAGTGCAGAAAGACCCTTATATGCATTTTTATGAAACTTTTTTGTATAAATATAATCCAGAGCTTAGAGAATTAAGAGGCGTTTATTATACTCCTCAAAGTGTGGTTAATTTTATTATTGATTCTATAGATATAGTTTTAAAAGATTATTTTCATAAAAATAAAGGCTTAGGCGAGGCATTAGAAAAAGATACTAACATAACACTTTTAGACTTTGCAACTGGTACAGGCACATTTTTGCTTGATTCTTTTAGAAAGGCTTTATCTTATTATCAAAAAAACTCTGTTAAATATAACCCTAAAGAATTAATTAATAAATTTTACGGCTTTGAGTTTATGATAGCTCCATATACAATAGCACATCTTAAAATATCTCAGACACTAAAAGAAGAATTTGATTATAGTTTACAAGATGATGAAAGATTAAATATATTTTTAACCAACACTTTAGAAAATATACATTTAGATGAAGGCAAAGAAAAAAATAATATATTTGAAGAACTTAATGAAGAGATGAATCTTGCACAAAAAACAAAAGAAAAAGAGATTCTCATAATAACAGGCAATCCGCCATATAGCGGAGCAAGTGCCAATAAAGGCATATTTGAGGAAGAAGTAAGAAAAGAATATAAAGACGGTTTAGAGTCTTCTCCTTTAGCTATAACAAGAAATGGCAAAATAGAAAAAGAAAAAAATCCTAAATGGCTTCTTGATGATTATGTGAAGTTTATAAGATTTGCACAGCAAAAAATAGATAATCAGAATGGCGGAGGAATATTTGGCTTTATTTCTAATAATTCATTTTTGGATAATCCTACTTTTAGAGGTATGCGTTATAGTTTATTAAAAAGTTTTGATGAAATATATATTGTAAATTTGCATGGCAATACCAGAAAAAAAGAAGCATGTCCAGACGGCAGCAAAGATGAAAATGTGTTTGATATAATGCAGGGTGTGAGTATAAATATATTTGTAAAGCATAGTCAAAAAATAAAAGATAAAAAAGTTGAAGATAAAAAATTAAATCCTTCATATTATAAATATGGCGGTGATTATGCTAATGTATACTATTATGATTTGTACGGTAAAAGAGAATATAAATATAAATTTCTTTTTGATAATAATATTAAAAGCATAGAGTGGAATAAATTAGAATATAAAGAGCCTTTCTTTTTATTTGTAAAACAAGATGAAAATTTACGCGAAGAATATGATAAATTTTATAGTATAAAAGATATTTTTAGAATTTATAATGTTGGTATAGTAACATCAAAAGATTCTGTGTTAATAGGTTTGAGTGAAGATAAATTGAAAGAACAAGTTAAAAATTATTATGATGAATTTGATAATTCTTTTGTAGAAATTATTAATTATCGTCCTTTTGATAAAAGGTTTGTTTATTATGATACGGATAAAATAGAAAGGGCAAGAAAAGATATTATGGAACATTTTTTAAAAGATGATAATAATATAGGAGTCATATGTGATAGAGGTACAAAATTAAAAGAAATATCGAATATTTTTATTTCTAATAATTTAATTGATTTACATCTTGTAGGTTCTGGAAGTTATATTTTTCCATTATATTTATACAATACCCCTAGTGCTAAAAAAGCTATTCAGTCTGAAAATTATAATGTTGGAGATTTATTTGAGCAGTATGAAGAAAATCCATTTGAAAATTCAGATAAGATAGAAAATTTTACTGTTAATTTTAGAAATTTCATTGATAAAAAATATGATTATAATTTCTCGCCTGAAGATGTATTAGGCTATATCTATGCAGTGCTGTTTCATAAAACTTACAGAACTAAATATATAGACTTTCTAAAAATTGATTTCCCTAAAATTCCTTTTACTGATTCCAAAGATATATTTATAAAATTAAGTGAGTTAGGTACTCAATTATACAATCTTCATCTAATGAAAGATAATAATTTAAATAATGATGTGGGTGAGGGGTTATATAAAGATGATAAGAATAACAAAATAGAAAAGCCTATTTATAATGAAAAAGAAAAAAGATTATTTATTAATAAAAGTCTATATTTTGATAATGTATCAAAAGAAGTTTGGCTCTATAAAATTGGAGGCTATCAGGTATTAGATAAATATTTAAAATCTCATAAGAGTGAAGATATTGATTACTCTTATTTTCAGAAGATTATACAGATTTTAGATAAGTCATTGAATTTAGAAAATGAAATTGCAGGTATTAATTTTTTGTAAATAAATAAGGCTTTACTTAAAAAATTAAGCAAAGCCTTATTTATTTAATGCATTGAAACTTTATAGTTTAAGCATGAGTTACCCATTCATGGTCATAATCGTATTCTTTGTAATTTCCTTTGAATACAACGCCTTTTACAACTAACTTTTCATCCAGTATAACTAAATCGGCAATATATCCTTCTTTGATTCTGCCGTATTTATCATCTATGCCCATAACCTGAGCAGGGTAGAGCGAAGCCATTTTTAAAGCCTCTTCTACTGTAGCACCAACTTCATTAACTACATTTCTTACAGACTGACTCATAGTTATAGATGATCCTCCTAAAGTTCCGTTATCATCTATAAGTCTGTTGCCGTCTCTATGTATTTTTTTACCAGCCCAAATATATTCTTTTATATCTGAAGCTGCAGGAGCTATGGCATCAGTTACTATACATATATGACCTGTTTTTAATTTGTAAGCAAGTTCTACAGAAGCAAAATCACAATGTACTCCGTCACATATTAAACCGGCATACATGTCTTTTGTTTCAAGTACAGCACCTACAGCACCCGGCTCTCTTGAACCCCAAGGACGCATAGCATTGAATAAGTGAGTGGCAAAAGTTATGCCGTAAGGTATTTTTTCTTTTATTTCTGTATAAGTACCATTAGTATGGCCTACAGATACAACCTTTCCAGCCATAGCAAATTCTTCTATAACTTCACCATCAACCATTTCCGGTGCTACTGTTACCATTACGCATTTTGAGGCATTGATTTTATCTATCATTTCCATATTAGGTTCTCTTATAAATTTATCATTATGAATACCTCTTTTTTCATGAGATATATAAGGTCCTTCAAAATGTATGCCTAATACGCCTATTACTGATAAATCTTCTATACTGTTAAACAAGTCTATTATTTTTATCATATATTCATCGCCGTTTGTAATAACAGTCGGCAAATATGAAGTACAGCCGTATCTTTGACAAACTTCATTCATATTTTTTAATGTTTCTATAGAAGGATCAGCATTAATGTCATATCCTCCTATACCATTAACCTGCAAGTCTATATATCCAGGAGCAACTATTTTTCCTCCTAAATCTATTCTTGTAATAACAGCATCAACATCAATTTCTTTTTCTACACTTTTTATAACATTATTTTCTATAACAATACAATGTCCTTCTATAAACTTTTCACCGTCAAATATTTTGATATTTGTAAGTGCATAATAAGATTTATAAAGACCTTTGATAAGTTCTTTAGGGTGTAAACTCTTGCTTTCCAAACTTTTAGCATATTTATAAGTTTTTACTCTTAAATCACTGCTTGATTCTTCATCGGCAACAATTATAAGTTTTTTATGCTCTTGCAGTACAGAAGTAGGGTAGAATTGGCTTATAGCTCCTTCAACACAATGAGCTAAAGCATCGGATACATCATATCCGTTCGCCATGACAAGTATATATTTAGCATTAAAGGCTTCTTCAAAACCTAATGTGAAACCTTCTCTTGGGAACATTTCTATAGGCATATTGAATTTTTTGGATTCATAGCTTCTTATTATTTCACTTATTTTTTTATCTCTTACGCTTCCATCTAATGATGAGCTTGGAGTATTAAGCAAGAAACTTCCATCTTCAGCTAAATTATCTATTAATAAAGTGATATTGCCTAATTCTTTTATTAGATTAGCCATTCTCCTAGCTTCTTCTTTTCTATTTGCTACACTGCTGTCAAATAAATGAACATTTTCTTTAGGTATATCTATAAATTTTAAGAAATTATCTTCTAAATATTTTTGTGATATATTTGAATCTATATATTCACCAGATGAAACTATATGAATATTTTTGAAAGATACTATATTATCATTGTAGAAAGATAATAATTTTTGATAATATGATTTATTGATATATCTTAAAGGAAAAGATAATACAAAAGGCTTGTCTTTATCTGAATAGTCTAATATACATTTTACAGTATAATAAGCAGCCCATTCATAAACGCTTTCATTTGTAATAATGATTCTCATGTATATTCTCCTTTTATTTTATATTTTTTTCTATTTTCATAAATACGGTTTGACTTGATAATCTCAAAGATGATTCATAATCAGCTATAACAGTAACATCACTATGTTTTTGCAATTTGCTTAAAGGCGAAGAGTTGCTTATACCGTATTCTAAACAATCTCTCAAAGAGCATGAATTATTTATTCCAGATGATGTTAATAAAACTGTATCAACCATATCTATAAATCCCATACCCATACTAAATACAGTTGTAGGTACTTGGCTTTCATCTTCAAATTTATATTTAATTTCATTTATGGAATGATCGCTTAAAGTTTTTATTCTAAATAATGAAGATAATGATGACATTCTTTCATTTCCTGCAGAAGTTGAATCAGCAGTAAGCGAATACCATATAACATCGAATCTTCCTATTTTGTTTATTATATCAAGCTGTCTATCCATTTGAGATTCATCGCCTTTTCCGTCAAATAAGAATACATTTTCTTCAGGTATATCTATTTTTGAAAGCAAATTTTCTTTTAAAAAATATGCCTTACTGTTTTTATCTGTCGGAGAAAGCCCGATATATTCCGATTGCTGAAATATAAATATATTTTTGAAATTAATTTTATAGTTTTTAACATTTTCTACTATTTCTTTATATATATCTTTAGTATCATCCTGACTCGAAACAGAAATATAAAGTTTTTCTTTTTTTTCCTGTTTTTTTTCTAAGAAATTTAGAATATGTTTTGCTGTGAATACGGTATAATCTCGATATGAATCAGCTATATATATATTCATTAATAAGTCCTTTATAATTAATAAAAATTAATCTGAACTTATTATAACACTTTCCCTATTTTCTGTATATAGTATATTGTTTATTTTATTTGTATTATCTGAAGTATTTATATAATCTTCTATATTTATATAGTAGTCTTTATTTCCTACTTTGAAATTCAAACTTGTACTATTAAAATTTCCAATAGTTATATTAGGATTTAAAATATTTCTTCTCATAGCTACTGGTACATTATTTTTAGGCATTGTGCTTACTATTATCCAAGGTTCAAATTTCTTAACATTTTCTCTAGTTGATACTTGTGCTGTATATAATTTATTCTGTCCTATATTGGTTTGAATAACATTATATTCTAATTCATTTGATGAAAGTATTTGTATATATGTGTAAGAGTAAGCTCCATCTATAATGAATTTATTGGACTCATTATCAAAAGTGATTGGAAGTTTTGAGTTTACATTCCATTTATATTTATATCCATAAACATGATATTCTCTTGTTATATCAGGTAATGCTTCAATATCTTCTTTTACTACTAAAATATTAGGCTTTAAATAGTAGAATCTTCTGTCATAGTTTTTAAGATTTATTGGGTATGTATATCTTTGATTTGCTTTAGAATGAGCATAGAACATCTTATAATAATTAGTGATATTTTCTATATAAGAGTAACTGCCCATATTTTCTTCTATTTTACTTCCATCTATTGATATGCCATTATGAAAATCTGCATCTTTGAAAATAGTATAATTATTAGAATCAAAGTTATAACCTAATTCATCTATTATAGAATCGCCGTAATTATAATATACAAAACTCATTCTGTCATTATGATTAAGTCCGAAAGAATCATCTGCATTTCTTCCTTTTGCATATACTGCTAAATAAGGAGCATTTAGAGCTTTTATATTTTCATTATAAATAGCTGTTTGTATTTTTTTTAAAAGTAAAGTCTCGTATTGAAAATCGACATTTGAATTTACATTATCTCTTAGATAATAATTATTCCACATCAATGCATAAGGAAGATATTTGATATCAGCAGCTTCGCTTTGGGCAAATACGGCATAATTTTTATATAAAGGATCAGCGCACATTTTACTTAAAAGTTCCATAACTGCATTTCTAGCACCTGTATCAAATCTTAATTTGCTTCTATTATATATAGCTGTATAACCTATAGGCAATGTGTAGCCTGAAGGATATCCTACTATTGATAAATATTTTCCTATATTTCTAAATGATTCTAAAGTGAAAGCATCAAATATACCTACATTTTTTAATGATAATGCATAAGTTAGTATAGGCATAATAGTATCAAATGCTTCACTTATTGAAGATTTAAAACTTCCGTCACTTTCAAACATAGAAAATACCATGCTGTTTATATAGTTCATAGAAAAATAATGCCAATTTCTAATTTGATCCTGATTAACATTTTCATTAAGCATGTTTATTGCTATTAATCCTAATGTTGTAACATATTTGATTGTGTTTTTATTTCTATATTCTGAAGGATTTTCTACTATATAATTATAAAGTGTTTCTCCGTATTTTATAAATTCCTGCTTCATTAATACTATTTCTTCAGGAGAAAACTCATCATACATTAAATCAAACGGCATAAGCAAAGAATTAGCCAATATATTAACAGCATCTATAATATTATAATTTTCTATTTTTGTTTCATCTAGGTTTACTATATCCCTTATCATCTGCTTTATTTCGTATTTTAATAAATTATTATTAGGTTCAAAAGCAGCCTTCAAAGACATAATCATAGTATGAGAAGGCAGATTTTCAAAATATAATTTATTAGTATCATCAGTTGATGAATATGCTATGTTGTTAACAGACCATTTACCCATATTTGCTGAAGTATATGATTTGAATGCATTTATATTTCTTAAAAGTACAGAAGGCTGCAGTCTATTTTGTTTGTATAATAAATTGTATAAAACTTCAAAAGTTTGTTTATCTATAAATACAAAAGGTCTTGGTATATTGAAAGTTTTATTTGTTATAGGTATGATTTTAGTACTGCTGTCATCTATAAAGAAATGATAAATTTTTCTTAAATTTGTATCTCCGTTTTCATCGAAAGCTATATACCATTTACCGTTTTCTAATGTATTAGTTATAGAGAAGAAACTATTATTTCTTAATGTATATTCATAACGTGTTGTAAATGAAAGCTCTTTAGATATTGATATTCTAGTAAGAGTTGTTCTTTTATTTATCATAACGAAAGGAGGATTGCTCTTTGCTATATGTCCGCTTTCAGGAAGTATCAATGCTATATTTTCTCTTGATTTTATTTTGTCATCATATTGATTAATTGCAATTTTTACTTTATCTTTTGTATCAACATTTCCTATTGTTTCTATACTTACGGATAATTTATCCAATTTATCTTTCTCTAATGGAGGATTGAAATTTGTAGCATATAATGTTAGGTTTATATTTCTATTAACTAATGGATTTTCTATAGAAAGTTTTTTTATTATGTTGTTTTCTTCTACTTCTATGTTTAATTGTATAGGTATATTATCAGAATCTATATTATAAGTTAATGATATTCCTTCATTTATTTTTACGCTTTTTCCATATTTTAAATTTATAAATTTAGGATACTGTTTATTATATTCAGGATATGTAATAGTATAAGAATTATCTTTTTTATCGTAAACGGCTTCTATCTCTCTATCTACTACTTTTTTTTGAGAGCATGATAATATAGGTATTATCAATAATGCTAATATAATTCTTATAAGCTTTTTCATTATTCTTTTTATCCTGTCTTTTATTCCATTCTAACTCTATGCAAGCCTCTTAAATAGTAAGTGATATCTTGTATGTTTTTATCTATCATCTGCTTATATTCATCGGGTATATTCTGATCTCTTATAAGTTTGAACATTTCAAGTCCTTCCTGTAAGTTTCCGAACAAACTTATTCTTGCGGCATTTCTTAATATTCTTTTATATTTAGAATAGTAAGTGTTTTCAGGCATATTATCAAAACCATAAGTGATTACAAGTTTCTTTTCATAATCATCTATATCATCTAAAAGCTTCATTCTCATAGTAGGTGTTTCACTGGCTGGTCTTAATTGAGATTCAGGCTTAGCCAATTTAGCACTTTCTTTAGGAGCTTCAACTTTAACAGTGATATTAGGCTGCTGTCCTTGAGGAGCTTGTCCTATTTGCTGAGTAGAGTCAGGAGAAGCCACTATAGCTTGTCCGCCTGCTGGAGGAGTATATCCTTCATTAATTTCTACGCGGCTGTTTTCTATTTTATCAATGATAGTGAAAGGTCTTTTACTTAGATTTTCATCTTTTGTACTTTCAGAATCTTCCAATCTATTTTCAACAAGAGTTTCTAATTCTTCAGAAGCTTTATTTAATCTATCTTCTCCTTCAGATAAAACAGATACAGTTTCTGATTTTTCTTCAAGTTCAGCTTCTTCTCTTTCTTTTTCTTTCTGCTCTCTGTAATCGTCCATAGCAGCACATAGTAAAGTTGCTAATTTAGTAATTCCTTCTTCTGTTTTAGCATTCATATTTGAGAAGAAATCACCGTTGTTAGAATCTTCATCTTCATCATCAGCTGTTATATAACTTTTTCTCATTGTAGAAGCTATGTCTTTAGCAGAACTTTTTATATCGCCTCTTATTTCTTTAAGTTTTTCTTCTTCTTTTTTTAGCAATTCTCTTTTTCTATCTAATGCTTTTGATTCTTTTTCTATCTGCTTTAATATTCTTAAATTTTCTTTATACTGATCTTTATCTTCTTTTGAAAGTTTATTTGTATTTTTCTTAGCATTTTTTAAATCAGCTACAGCCTCTTTTAATTTTGCTCTTAATTCTTTCTTTTCATGTTCTGATTCTAATAATTGTTCTTTTAATGCTTTAATTTCTTTTAGAGCTTCTTTATCTGTTTTGGCAGTTTTTGAAGATATTTCATTTTTTGATTTTAAAGCTTCTCTTGCTTTTTGTTTTAATTCTTCATTTTTTAATTCTATTTTTCTTTTTTCTTCTTCTAGTTTTTGATTGGTTTTTTCTAATTTTTCCAATCTTTTTTGAAGTTTATTTATTTCAGCATTACTAGTTTGAGTTCTAGCAGGTATAGATTTTTTTGATTCTAAATCTTCTATTATTTTTTTATATTTGTCTTCTATTTTTTTCTTTTGTATATCTACTACTTTTTTATATTTTTTATTTAGTTCAGCTATTTTTTCTTCTGATTGCTGCAATTTTAATTTTAATTCTTCAGACAATTCTTTGTATGAAATTCTGCCAGTAGATTTTTCTTCTGCTGTTTTGGATGCAGTTTTTTTGGTGTCTAAAGTTTTTTTAGTAGTTTGTTTTTTAATATCTTTCTTTTTTACAGCCATTATAAAGTACCTGCCATTGTATTATATATATTATAATCCTTATTAGTATTAACGGAAAAAATTTAAATTTACTAATAAAAATATTTTTTTTATTAACATAATACCATATTTCTAAAATAAATTTAAGAGTTTTATGCTTGAAAAATATTTTGTATGATGTTATAATTTTTAGCAATAAAATCGTATTTATAATATAAGAAATTAATTTTAAGGAAAAATATATATGAACGCTTTACTAACTTTAGGAATCGTAGTTTATTCTATAATATGTGTACTATTAATATTGATAATTATCATACAAGGTGGTAAAGCAGAAGGTTTATTTTCAAGTGCTCAGGCTAATGTTTTGGGCAGTCAGAGAGGAAATGCTTTAAGTAAGGCTACTACTTTTCTTTCTACTATATTTGTAGTAGGCGCATTACTTATATCTGTTGCTATAAGTACTCAAAAAACTGCTTTTGAAAATGTTACAAATACTCCTGCTAATACTACAACTACTCAGCAGCAGCCGGCAGCTCCATTAACAGCACCTACCAATGCTGCTCCTATAGAAAATACAAATACTGTTTCTAATCAATAAATATAATTATCTAATTAATTAGATTGAAAATATATAAATAAAAAGAACTGTTTATAAAATAGCAGTTCTTTTTTATTTTTGCTTATTTTTGTAGTATATAGTGAAAATTTTTAACTTTTTGTTGTCTTTTTCCCTCGACTCAAAGAACTTTATATCCTCGATAAACTTAGATACGCTTCGCGAAAGTGCAAGTATAAAATTAGTAACAAATCATATTAAAAATTGTTTTACATATAAGATAATTTATCCCATTTAAGTTCAAATGTACCCCTTCGCCGAAGGCGGGCTAAAGACCAAGGCAAGTGGTGGTGTGGTGGCTAGTTCCCACAAATAATAAAATAATTTTTGACAAAATATAGTTGTTTGCTATAGATCAATATTTTATTTTGATTTTTTTGGTATTTATACTGTTTGTTTTTACTAGATTATTATCAAATTGCAGTATTATTTCTAGTTTATTAGCTTCTTTCCAATAATTTTTATCAAAGTTAAGATTGAATCCTATCCTTTGACCTACAGGGAATCTTATATTATTAAAAGAACGGTTTCCTGAAAATATTAATTTTCTATATTTGTATAATGAGAAAGAAGTTCTTAATACTTCTACGCTTTCAGAATTAGTATAATTAGAATTTTCAAGTTCTATAGTTGTTATTATGACATCATCAATGGACTGTGCTTTATTAATTTTTACTATTATATCAGTTTTAGGCTTTAAAGCTTCAAATAGTGGTATATTATTAAAGAATCCTTTTTTATAAAGAAGCATACCAATTACAGCTAATGTGAGGAAAGTTCCGTATAAAAACATGAACCATCTTCTAGCAAATATGCTTACTTCTCTTTTAGGAGCAGGTGGCTTTACCTCTCTTTTAGCGTAGAATTCTAATTCTTTTTGTTTAGGGTCGTAAACTTCTCTAGGCAAATTTATATCCTTTTTAGTATTTTGTATGAAATATTTGCCAAATCTTTAGGCTGAATATAATCATTTCCAAATTTTTTGGATAATATATTAAAAGATTTAGACTGTATTGTCAATGCCAATTTTGAAGCCTCTAATATATTTAATTTTCTAGCAAGCAATGCCCCTATAAATCCTGCCAAAACATCCCCCATACCTGCTTTTCCCATAGATTCTCTAGGATTATAATTTATATATATATCATTTTCATACATTAAGAAACTTACAGCATCTTTTAATATTATTGAAGCATTAGTTTTTTGTCTATATCTTAATAATGCCTGATATGGATTTTCTAAAGCTTCTATATGATTGATTTGTGTAAGTTTTTCAAATTCATATATATGAGGTGTAATTATAAAATTGTTTTTAAGTTCATTAAGAGTGCTTTCAAACATTAAATATAAAGCATCAGCATCTATAATAGTAGGTATATTTATTTGCTTTAATATACTGTTTATAAAAATTTCAGTAGACATATCTCTGCCTATACCTGAACCTATTATACAAACATCGCTTTTATTTATATCATTTACTATTTCAATATCATTTTCTGTGAAGAATTTTTGATTTTCTTCTCCTATACCTATAATAACAATTTCAGGCATAGAAGACATTACAGCATCTCTAATATTTTTTACTATACCATTAGGTACATATAATCTTATATATCCTACACCTAATCTATAAGCGGCATTTGCAGCTAAAACAGCAGCCCCTATATAATTATCACTTCCTGCCACTATAGCAAGCATTCCCTGTTCTCTTTTGCTGTATAGTGAGTTTCTATTTATATGTATTTTTTCATTATAGTCTATTAATTTAGCTTTATATCCCCAACTATCTAGTATTTCATTTGGGAATATTGATTTTATTATGAATAATTTTCCTATATATTCTCTAGTTCTATATAAGAAGAACATATCTTTAGCAAAGCATATTGTATAAGTTTCATGAGCTTTAAAACATGTATGTATATTGTCATAATCATTTATCTTTGAAGCTAGCCCTGAAGGTATGTCTATTGCTATTCTAAGAACATCTAATTTATTTAAGCAGTCTATAAGAGTTTTTTGTATTCCTTCTAAAGGTCTGTTTCCGCCTGTTCCGAATAATGAATCCAATACTATAGATTTTCTTTCTATATTTTCAACAGCGGATATAGCATCTTCCTCGCTTCCTAAATAATTAATATCTACATTCATAGATTTTAATATATTAAAATTAGTATAAGTATCTTTATTAACTCTATCAAGATTTCCTGTAATATATATTTTAACATCATATCCATTTTTTATTAAATATCTGGCTATAGCGAGTCCGTCTCCGCCATTTCCTCCAACAGATGAAAAAATATAAACAGTTTTTGTATATAATAATTTTCTATGTCTTTTTACAAGCAAATAGAAAATTTCACTGGCTACATGCTCCATTAAAAGTATGGAAGGAATCTTTTCTATTGTTTTTTTATCTATATTAATTAGATCTTCTGTAGTTACAACTTTCATTTTGTTATTCCTAATGTTTCCTTTATGATCTCAAAAATGGATAAAACTACATTTTCATTTAATTGACCGTATTTTATGAGTTCATTATATGTAGTATTTATTGTATTATTATCATTTAAAATTTCCATATATGTTTCTTGAGGTATGATATTTGAATTGTTTTTAAATACATTCAAATCATAATATGCTGATAATTTTAATGCCCATAAAGCATGATTATATTTATTATCATTTGTTAGTATAGGATAAACATATATATAAGATTTTGATAATGTATTATTCAAGTATTTTATCTCTTTTACAGAGTAAAAATCAGGAATATTTCTATATGATATAGTACTTCCTTTTCTTATAACATTGCTTATTTTAAATTTGTCATTATTATATGCATATATTAAAGGCCAATATGTAGCATCTCCATATAAAGTTTTTGCTATATCCCAATAGTACATATCTTTTGAAGTTACATATGATAAATTTGCTGAATCTATTTGATTAAAATATTCATTAACTATATCATAAAGCTTTCTGTTTTCTATATTATTGCTTGATATTACTTTATTGCTGTTATAGTATATTGATGATACTATACCAATTATAAATATTACTATTACTATTATTATTACTCTTATAATACCTACAAGTAATACATTTTTTCTTTTTACATTGTTTTTATCCATTTTTTTATTTCCTGATTTTTTAATATTAGTGTTTAGTGTTTTATTATTGTTATTATTTAATAATTCTTTTTGTATATTTATTTCTAATAAATTATTATTTTCCTCTTTTTCTTCTTCTTTATCCTCCTCATTATTAGGTGGAGTATCATTACTAGATTCTAAATCTTCCTTATCAAAATGATTAATATCCAATAATTCTTCTTTAGAATATTCTTTCATTTCAGGATAATCATTGTTTTTATTATCGGATATATTATTGTTAATTTTTGATTCTTCTAATTTTTCTGATTCTTCGGATTTATTTTTTATATCTTCTTTTTCATTTAAATTTTTTATCATACTATTTAAATCTATAGAATTATAATTTTTCCATATATTTCCTACAACATTATTATCTATAGATTTATTTTCTTCTTCTTTATTTTCTTCTTCAGAAATTTCAATTATTTCTTCAATTTCTTCTTTTGTATTATAATTTACATTTTTATTTTTTATTTGACTATCTAACTCATATAATATATCTTCTACAACTTCATTATTATTTGATTCTTTTATTTTATTTTTTAGAGTATTATCAGCTTCGAAATTATTTTTTGAAAAAGTACCAAAGTTTTTTATATATACATCTTCTTCTTTTGATATATCTGCTATATTTTTAAATATACTTTTATATATTGATTTTTCCAGAAAAATATTTTTTATATTGTTATTTGTAACATTTAGAGATTCTAAAGATTCATCAAAATTTTCATCATCTTTGTTTAATATAATATTATTATTTTGATCTAAACTTAAGATACCGACTTTATGAATATAGAATCTGTTTTTATCTATAATAGAGGATGTTATTTTTGAGAATAATTTTTGAATAATGTTTTCAGCTTCATCATTTTCTATATTGAATTCATTTGATATATTTTCTAGCAATTTATTATTAGTGTTAAGCATATATTATACCCTGAATTTTTTATAATATAATTGCGAATTATATATCAATTTAGAATAAATAAAAGCCTAATTTTTAATAAAATTAGGCTAAAATAAAATATTTTATTTATAGATATTCTTTCAACCATTCTTTTAATTGAGCTTCATTTTTCATACCTTCAGCTCTTTTAACCATTTCTCCGCCTTTGAATACCATTAGAGTAGGTATAGACTGAACACCGTATTTAGCAGCCACTTCTTCAGCATCATCAACATTAACAGCACCAAAATTCATTTTATCAGAATATTGATCTGCTACTTTATGTAATACAGGAGTTTGCATTTTACAAGGTCCGCACCATTCAGCAAAAAAGTCAACTAATATAGCTTTATCTCCTTTTATAGCTGCTTCAAAATTATCTGTTTTTAATTCTTGTACTGACATATTTGTTTTACCTCGCTTATTTTATAATTTACTTTATGTAACTTAGTATACTCTAACTTTATTAAAAGTCAATAACTTTTTTAATTTTTTTATATATACCCATATATAGTATATATGGTTTGACTTTTTAATTTGTTGGTGTATAATGAGTATTGTTATTATACGTATACTTATTATAAGGATTATCACTATTGGAAAATCTGCATTATTTATTAATGAAAACCAATTCTATATTTGCCCGTAAAATAATGTACGAGGCTAATAAAATAGGACTTACATCAGGACAGCCTAAAGTTTTGTATTTTTTATCTAAATTTAAAGAAGCAGATCAAAAAACTATAGCGAATTATCTTGAAATAGAGCAAACAACTGTTGGAAGTATATTGTTAGGTATGGAAAAAGCAGGTCTTATAGAGAGAAAACAGCATGAAGGAAATAGAAGATCTCTTTATGTTTCTTTGACTAATAAAGGTAAAGAAATTTCAAAGTCTATGCTTGATATTTTTGAAAAAATAGAAAATGAAGCAATAAAAAATATACCAAAAGATAAACAGGAAGAACTTAAAAGTTTATTAGCGGAAATATGTAAATCACTTACAGATAATGGAGTCGAATGATGAAAAAAGAAATTTTCAAAAATCATTTTATTGAGAGATGTATTATATTTTTGATAGGGCTTTATTTGATGTCTTTAGGAATAGCATTTTCAATTAAGGCATCATTAGGGACTTCTCCAATTTCAAGTGTACCATATGTTACAAGTTATATATCAGGACTTTCGGTTGGAGAAACTACAATTATTATCAATATTTTATTTATAATAATGCAAATAGTTATTTTAAGAAAGAATTATGATTTATTTCAGCTTTTTCAGATACCGGCATTAATTTTATTTGGAATGATGATAGATTTTTCACAGTATTTGATAAAAGATATCACATATACAAATTATTTACAGCAATGGATTTTATGTATAATAGGAATATTAATGGTTGGCATAGGGGTAAGTATAGAAGTTATGGCTAAATTAGTTACTACTCCTGGAGAAGGATTAGTATTAGCTATATGTAAAGTCTTTCCTGTAAAATTTGGAAATACTAAAATAGCTTTTGATGTTACGTTAGTGTTAATTTCTCTAACTACTATTCTAATATATTTAGGACATTTAGAAGGGGTTAGGGAAGGTACTATTATAGCAGCAATTTTTGTAGGCTTTATAGCAAAATTAGTAAGCAAGCCTTTGAAAGTTTTGGAAGATAAATATTTAATTGAAAAAAGTGTTTAAATATAAATATTTATCAATTTATTTTTGAAATAAGTATAATATATCTCTATTATGATTTACTATTAAAAAATGTTAAAATAAAAAGCCCTATTTATAATAAATAGGGCTTTTATTTTATTAAAAATATTAATTATATTTTCTTGAATACTATAGAAGCATTATGTCCACCGAAACCGAAAGAATTGCTTATAGCATATTCTATCTTGTAATCTTGAGCAGTATTAGCAACAACATCTAAATCGCATTCAGGATCTTGTTCTTCTACATTGATAGTAGGGTGAACTTTACCTTCAATCATACTCATAATAGTTGCAATAGCTTCTATACCGCCTGCAGCACCTAATGCATGTCCTGTCATAGATTTTGTAGAGTTAATTTTTATCTTTTTAGCATGATCTTCGCCTAAAGCCTTTTTAATAGCTTTTATTTCTGCAATATCTCCAACAGGTGTAGAAGTACCGTGAGTATTAACATAGCTGATTTTATCAGGTGAAATTTTAGCACTTTCAATAGCTAAAGACATAGCTCTTGCTCCCATAGCACCATCTTCTAAAGGTGCAGTGATATGATTAGCATCAGCAGTAAATCCATAACCGCAAACTTCAGCAAGTATATTAGCATTTCTTTTCTTAGCATGTTCATACTCTTCAAGTATTAATATACCAGCTCCCTCAGCTATAACAAATCCATCTCTTCCTTTATCGAAAGGTCTTGATGCTTTAGTAGGTTCATCATTTCTAGTAGATAAAGCTCTAGCATTATTGAAACCAGCTATAGTAAGAGGATTAATAGTAGCTTCAGAACCTCCAACTACCATAATATCAGCTTCATTATCTTTAATATGTTTATAACCTAAACCTATAGAGTGGTTTGAAGAAGCACAAGCAGTAACTGTACTGTAATTAGGTCCGTTCATACCATATTCCATAGATATTAAACCAGGTGTCATATTTATTATTTGCATAGGTACAAAGAAAGGTGATACTCTGCCAGGTCCGTCATTAAGTAAAACTTGATGGTTAGATAAAAGAGTAGTCATACCGCCAATACCGCTACCAAGAACACAACCGGCTCTTAAAGGATCAAAGCCTGTTTTAGGTTCTATACCAGCCTGCTTAAATGCATGATGAGCGGCATATATTCCAAAATTAATAAAAGGGTCTAATCTTCTTAACATTTTTTTATCAGAATAATAATCGCCCTCAACTGGTAAAGCTTCAGCACCGATTTTGGTAATAAGCTGCTCTTTTTCAGGATCGAAATATTTACTTAATGTTTTTATACCTGAAACACCATTAAGTAAATTATCCCAAAATGTTTTTACATCATTTCCTAGAGAACTTACTATTCCAAGCCCTGTAATTACAACTCTACGTTCACTCATATATAAAACTCCTATGATTTTGAACTACTATATCAAAAAATTTCCCGTAAAAGACATAATTCTATTTACGGGAAATTTAAATAGTATAATTATTTTTTATGTTCTTCAATGTATTTAGCAGCATCAGCTACATTTTTAATTTTTTCTTGATCTTCTTGAGGAATTTTGATTTCATAACGTTTTTCTAATTCCATGATTAATTCTACTAAATCAAGTGAATCAGCGTTTAAATCATCTACGAAAGAAGCTGTATCAGTGATTTTACTTTTGTCTGAGATGTTTAATTGATTAGCAACAACATCTTTAATTTCATCGATTAATGCCATTTTTAATTCTCCTTAAATTGTATTGTTTATTAATAAAGTGTTTTTTAACACATTTATATACTTTTTAATTATTACATTGACATTCCGCCGTCAACTGCTATTACTTCTCCTGTGATATAATTACTCATATCAGAAGCTAAAAATAATACTAAATTAGATACATCTTCAGGTGTTCCTAATCTTTTTAAAGGCGTAATACTCATAATTCCTTTAACTGTATCTTCAGGCAATACATCTGTCATATCTGTTTGTATGAATCCTGGAGCTATTGCATTTACACATATATTTCTAGGGGCAAATTCTTTAGCCATAGATTTTGTCATTCCTATGATTCCAGCTTTAGCAGCAGAATAATTAGCCTGTCCTGCATTTCCCATTTTTCCTATAACACTGGATATATTGATTATTTTACCTTTTCTAGCTCTAAGCATATTTTTAGCGGCTTCTCTAGACATATAGAAAGTACCTGAAAGGTTAGTTGATATTACATCATTCCAAGCATTATCATCCATTTGAAGCACTAACATATCTTTAGTAATACCTGCATTATTTACAAGTATATCAATAGAGCCAAATTTTTCTATAGTTTTAGCAATAACATCTTTACAAGATTCACTTGATTTTGCATCATGGCAAATTGCCAAAGTTTCAACATTGAAAGATGATTTTATTTCTTCAGCAACTTGAGAGGCTTTTTCAAAGTTTGTAGCAGTGATTACAACATTAACTCCTTCTTTAGCAAGAGTTTCTGCTATTTTCTTTCCTATTCCTCTGCTTGAACCTGTTACTATAGCTGTTTTATTTTTAAGATTTAAGTCCATATTTACCCTTTTTGAAGTATATAAAGATATAACAAAAAAATTATTAGTTAAATATATGATATATTAAAACAAAATATATTGAATTTGTCAAGTAAAAAAGATCATTTTAAAATTTTCGACTTTTTTGGTTTAAAAGTCGAAGTGTCTATTTTATATAATAATTATTTTATGTATGAATTTATAAAAAAACTCTGGAAAATTATAATTCCAGAGTTTTATATATAAAAATAATTATTTTTATTTTTTAGTTTTTTTACTTACTTCTTTTTTCGGTTTGGCTTCTTTTGATTTAGTTTCTTTAGCAGGTTTGACTCCTTTTATCATATTCATAGCAGCAGTAATTAATTCTTTAGCTTCTTTTTTACTTTTAGCCTCAGCAATAATTCTTACTATAGGTTCTGTATTTGATGATCGTACATGAAGCCATCCTTCTTCTAAATCTATTTTTATTCCATCAATAGTTGTGATTTTAGATTTAGGATACTGTTCTTTAACTTGTTTTAAGAATTTATCTTCATCTATTTTTGATACTTCTAATTTCTCTTTCACTATTTCATATTTAGGTATTTCATTTACAAGTTCGGTAATAGTTTTTCCTGTTTTGGCCATTAATTCCAATATCAATGCTATACCCAAAAGAGAATCTCTTCCAGGAGTAACAGCAGGAACTATTATTCCTCCATTTCCCTCTCCTCCGAAATATAATCTATTTTTTACAACATGAGAAGTAACATTTATTTCTCCTATTTTGGTACGATCAACAGAATATCCTTTTTCTTTAGCTAAATCGTCTATCATTCTTGAAGTAGATAAATTTACAGCAGCATTTCCTTTTCCGGCCATCCATAAATATTTAGCACATAAAGCCAAAGTATATTCTTCACTTATGATAGTACCGTCATCAAGAACTAATGCAAGTCTGTCAGCATCAGGATCTTGAGTAAATCCTATATTAACCTTATTCTTTTTAACTAAATCAGATAAATTTTTCATACTTGCTGCGGAAGGCTCTGCAATATGCGCGAATTTTCCTGTATGTTCTTTGTTTATAGAAACTTCTTTTACTCCTAATGCTTTTAGTAGTGGCGGAGTAGCAAATAAACCTGTACCATTAACATAATCGCATGCCACTTTGAAATTAGCCTTTTTTATTTTATCAGCATCTATCCATCTCAATATTCTCTTAATATGTTCTTCTATAGCATTATCTATTTTTTCATAAGTACCTGTTTCTAATGCTTTAACAAATCTTGATGATTTTTTATCATAAAGCTTAATAACTTCATTAACTGATTTTTCATCTAAAAAAAGTCCGCCTTTTCCTATAAGTTTTAATGCATTCCATTCTATAGGATTATGACTTGCAGATATCATTATACCGCCATGTATTTTTAGTTTTTCTACCATATATAATGCTGTAGGTGTAGGTGTTATACCTATATCTATTACATTTATACCTGATGCTGTTAATGTTGCTACAACAGCATTTAATATAGATTCTCCTGTTATTCTTGTATCTCTAGCTACTACAATTTTTGCTTTTTTAGGAAAAAGACATGCAAATGCTGCAGTGTAATCTACTACAGCTTTTATATCTAAACCGTCTCCTATTATTCCTCTGATTCCTGATATACTTGTTTTTAAAGTAGGCATTTGAAACTCCTAAAATATATTCTTTAATTATAAAAATTATAAATATATAAAAAGTAAAATATTATCATTAATATTTTAACAATACTAGAATAATTTTCAATTATTTTTATGAATGATGATTCATATTAGTTACTCTGTTAATAGAATTTTTGTATTCCATTATAAAACCTTTTATATTTGTTATATTTATATAATTATTATCAGATATTGATATTGTTTTTATTTTATTTAATTCTTTTTTTATAATTTCATTATCTCTTATATTCAGCATAGTTTTTATGTCATTGATATTGTATGGAAGATCTATATGATCAATATTATTAGGCAATGTTTCTGTTTTTACAATATAATATAATGTTATTAATATTTTAGCCAACATATCATCTGTATTAATTGCTATTATTTTTAATATTGTATTTCTAATTTTCATGCTTAACATTTTGATATAATAAAGTTTAATAGAATTATCATTTTCTATTACATTTAATAATTCTTCTTTTTTTAACACTTTTATCACAGAATCTTCAAGTATAATTGCTGATGTAGATAAAGGCTGATATTCTAAAATAGGGTTATATCCATCTATTATACTGTTTTTAGAGTATATGCTTCTCGTAATCTGCTTAAGATTGACAATATTATATATTCCTATCTTACCAGATTTTATCAAATATAATTTATCACTTCCTTCTAATTCTGTATATAAACAGTATCCTTTTTTATAATGAAATACATTTTCTTTTTTTGCCAATGGTTCTTCTATAGGATTTATGTTAGATAATTTATTTTTTACATCATCAATATTTTCATTATCATTTGGGAATCTTTTTATGTATTCATTGTATAATTTATATGCGGCGTGATCAAAACCATTTTTGCTGTACACTTGAGCCATATTAAGTATTTCTTCTTGAGTTTTTCCTTTAATGATTTCTTTACTCTCTGATATAAGTAAATAATATCTTCCAAGCCAAGTTTCTAATGAAGAATTTAAATATTCATATATTTTTATTGTTAAATCTTTATTTTTAGTATTAATGATTTCATCTAAAGTTAATTCTATAACTTCCATATCCTCCAATGCTTTCATGTTATAAAAATAAGGTTCATTAAGTACAACATTTACTAATCCTAATATATCACCCTTATTGAATTCTACATTAGATTCTAAAGTTCCATAAGATATGGCTTTTCCTTTAGTTATAATATAAAAAGAATTTTTAGGACTTTGATTTTTTATAAAAATTATAGATGATTTTTTAAAATTTAAAATACTGTATTTATTCATAATTTTACCCAAATAATGCTTTATTCTAGCTTTTTTTACATTATTAGTCAATATTGTAATTAATATTTCTTATTTGTTGTGGCAACTGCAATTAATTGAATGATCATTTACAATTCCTATAGCCTGCATATAGCTGTAAATTATTATGCTCCCTGTGAATTTAAATCCTCTTTTAATCATATCTTTGCTTATAGTATCGGATAATTCACTTTTTGCTGGAAGAGGATTTTCATCATCTAATTTATTATCTATTTGTTTTCCATCAGTAAAAGACCAAATATATTTATCAAAACTTCCAAATTCTTTTTGTACTTCTATAAATTTATTTGCATTTACTATAAGAGCATTGATTTTTCTTTTATTTCTTATAATACCTTTATCATTTAAAAGTTCATCTATTTTTTTTTCATCATATTTAGATATTTTTTTATAATCAAAATTATCAAATGCCTTTCTCATATTTTCTCTTTTATCAAGTACGCATTTCCAGCTTAATCCTGCCTGCATATTTTCAAGTATCAGCATTTCAAATAATTTTCTTTCATCATGGCATACTTGGCACCATTCTTCATTATGATATTTAATTTCTATTTCACTTTTAGCCCATTTGCATATTTCTGACATAATTAAAATATTTCCTATTTTATATATGATTATTTGGTATGTATTTTATTTATTCTATATTTATTGATACTTCATCATTATCAACTTTTATATTATAGTTTCCGTTTTTTAATTCTGAAGAGTAGTTATCTCTTTGACCGAATATATTAACTATTTTTTCTCCATTATATTCTATTACACACCAATTTTTTATGTTGCTGATATTTATATAGTATTGATTGTCGCTTTTATATATTTCTATATTTTTATAAACATAAATATCTTTGATTTTATTATCTTCTTCTCCTCTTGATGCCAATGGAGTTAATTTACTAAAATAAAGCATATAATCAATTATACTGTCTTTTATATTGATGATTGGTTTTATTTTGGATTCTTTAAGCATATTAGAATCTTCTATATTTTCCATAAGAAATAAATCATTTTTAAGGGAAGTTACTTCTCTTTGCAAATCGGAATTCGATTCCAACTCTTGTAAAAAGTCATCAGATACTTTAATACCATTAACATAGTTTATAATTTCTTCTTCTGTATAATTATATTTGCTCATATTATATGTCCGATAAATTATTAAAATGTTCTTTTAAACTAGCTTTTATTTTATTTATAATTTTTGTAACTGCATTGTTCGTAATATTTAAAAGTTTTGCTATAAATTCATATGGAACATTTATCTTTATAGAATGCAGCTTCTTAATATAATTTTGTTTTTTGCTCGCTAAATGTACTGTAAAAAGTCCTCTTTTATTATTGATTTCTATTTGGGCATTTATTTTTGCTATTTTATCCTGCTGTTTTATTATTTCATTATATTTATTTATATATGTTGCTCTTGCCTTTTCTATTATTGAATATGCCTCTTCATGATTTATATTAAAATATTTCATTAGAGGCTGTATTATAAGATTGATAAATAATTCTAAATTATGTATGAAAAATGCTATGGAATCTCTATCTGTGAATTCTTTTTCTATATAATTAAACATATTAAAAGAAAGTTTTTCAATATTGCTTTCATTGTAATTATCAGTATATTCATTCATAACATAAGATTTGCTGTCATAAAGCACATCATGTAATGTTAATGCATCTTTACCGCATAATGGTGCATCTATTGATATTTCATGTTTTTTATACTTATCTTTTCTTTTTTTATGATCTATAAAATTTAAATAATGGCTTCTTAATGTATATGTAAACCAAGTAATAAATTTAGCATCAGTTTCATTATACTTTATTATTATATTATCTATTCTTTCTATATAATAAGAATAAAATTCTAAAGCATCATCATGAAATACTCCGAAAACTTTTCTAGGATAATTATAAATATAATTAGATAAATGCTCATTAATCTCTTTTAAAGCTTCAATGCTTCTGGTAGATTTATATTCTAGAATCAGCTTTTTTATAAATACATCATCTATCATCATTATCCTCGTATTTCAGTATATTAGTAAATATTTCTTTCATTCGCTCATCTTTTATGCCAGATTCTTTTATTGTATTATCTATCCATTCTTTATGTTCTTTTGTTAATTCTTTTTCTTCTTTAATATTTTTGTTATTAGTATTTTCTATTGTTCTATTATTGTTATTATTGACTTCACCGATTCTTGTTTTTAATTCTACTACTTCTATATTAGTTTCTTTCTTGATATTTTTGAATATATTATTTCTGTTCATAAATATTTCATTAGCCCATACACTATCTGTTATGGTTACAGTAAGAACAGCATTTCTATAAAATGAAGGATAGCATATTTTTGAAAGAACTTCTCCCATAATATCATCCCATTTTTGGGATATTTTTATATAATTTGCTAAATTTATATTTTGATATAATTTTCTGTCAGAATATTCTTCCAATGTGTTTTTTATAGTATGCATTATAAATCCTTATGATATAATCATACAATAATTTTTTATATAATCAATATCATTAATTATAATATTAATTATCATTTTGAGTAGCATTTGTTTGAGGAGCTGTAATATTTGTTTCTGTAGCAGCTGTATTTGTTATTATACTATTTGTATTTATTATTGTATTAGTATTTATAATATCATTTGTTATGACAGTGTTTGTATTTAAGATATTATTTGTCATAATAGTATTTGTTGCTGCTAATTCCATTATATCTATCTCTATTGGTTTAGCTTCTACATCTTCATCATAAGTTATATTGTTCTGATTTGTGTTTATTATTGGTTTATCTTCAATAGCTATATTTGTATTTCCTGATATTCTTGCTAATATATTTTTGTTTCTAATTATTGAGTCTTTTAATCCTCTGTAATTAGGATTTATTTTATATGCCTCTTCATAGGTATTAAGTGCTGAACTGAAATTTTTATCTCTTTCATAGGTAGCTGCTAGATTCACCATATAAACTACATTGTTTGGACTATATACTGTAGCTTTTAAAAATGATGATTCAGCCTGTTTATAATCTTCAACATATAAATATAAAAGCCCTAAAAAATTATTCATATAAGCATCATTAGGCTTTAAATTTAACGAATATCTTATAGAGTCTATTGCTTTATTGGTGTCTCCTAATTTGTATAGAGCATATCCTTTTTGAAAATGCAGTTTAGGTGAAAAACTATTTACTATAATACCATTTCTTGCTGCCCTAAGCATATTAGTATAATCTTTTAGGTTCATATAAGAATTGGCTAAATTTTCAAAATATTCTATTTTAAGAATAGGGGAGTATTCTATTTCATATTCAAATAATTCTGCAGCTTTTTTGTAATTTTTTGCATTATAATATCTGTATGCATTAGATAAATTTTTCCTATCATATTGGAATTTTTCATTTGTCTGACAATACAATGATAATGCAAATAATGAAAAAAGTATAAGAACTATCTTATTAACGTGCATCTTTTTTGAAACTTTGCAGCCTAAAATCGTTAATCATAGCATTAGCATAAGCTATAGTAGCATCATACATTTCTTCTTTAGTTTTTCCTTTGAAGAATTTGTATACTCTAGGTGATTGAACATTTAAATAATCAGGAAGAACTATTTCTCCGTCACTGCTTGCTTTAAGAGCTAATTGCTTTATATTATTCATTTTCTCAATGAATGCATGCAAGAAAAATCCTGATTCTTTAAGTATGAATTGTTCTGCTCTGCTTGAGTTATCTCCATTATTTAGTGCAAAAACGTAATCAGAAAATATTTGAGGTACTTTATTTTCACCTATAGGGATTATAAATTTTTGGAATTGATTATCATAATCTTTTATAGCAGTTTCTACTACATAGTCGCTTGCAGGTCCGCATGAAAAGAATCTTATAACAGAAAAACAGTTATATAATTCTTTGAAAGCACCATATAAATGGCAAATTTCCTGATCAGCTTTAGGATTCATATCTTCCAAAGGATACTTTTCTGTAGCACTTTTGAATTTTTCTATCATATTATCTACTTTACTCATAAAAGAATTTTCTTTAGCTTTTTCTTCTTCAGCTTTTTTTCTTTGACGTTCTAATTCTCTGTCTCTTAAAGTAGTTTTTATATCTTCTAGAATTTTGATCTCAACAATTAAAAAATTTGATAAGTCTTGTCTGTTTTGTAATGCTTCTCTGTATCTATCATTAAAACTATTTACATTATATATTCTACTTCCATATTTTTCAGCACCTTGTTCATATTCAGTTCTTATTTTTGTTAAAGTTGCATTAATTTCTTTGTCGCTTAAACTAGCCATTAAAAAACCTCCATTATGAAAAATATTTCTTCATATGTAAAACACTATTACAAATTATATGTTGTTAAATATATCGAAAACTACCGATAATAAATTATACAATTTTTTAAAAATAAATCTAGTATTAAAAAATATTGTTATTTTATATTCAGACACTGAAATAGATATACATATTAAATATATATTTAAAGGTAAAAACTTAAAATAATAAATACATTAATTATTATTAATTCTGTATTTTGTTTTAATGGCTTATAATATTTTATATTATTTATCTATCATTATATTAAGTATTTCAACATCTGTGCTTTTCATACCTTCTTTAGCCATTCTTCCTATACTATCAATGGTAGCTTCTATATCATTTTTTACAAGCCCGTCTCCAGCTTTAAATACTTTTCCATCTCTAGCTAAATTAAAAGCTAATATACCGCAGTCAATAGCCTCTGCAATCTTTGAAGCACATGAAGATTTAGCTCCATCGCAAACCATACCGCCTATTGTACATAGAGCATTTGTAATAGTATCGCATATAACTTGGTAATCACAATCATGTAGATATGCTATTGCTGAGGCAGAACCTGTGGCAGCACAAACAACACCACAAAATGCTGATAATTTACCTATATGTTTTTTTTGTAGTATAGCTATTAAATTTGAAAGTACTAAAGCTCTGTATAATTTTTCTTCAGATACTTTCATATGTTCTGCATATTTTATAACTGGAATTGATACTGTTATACCTTGATTACCGCTTCCTGAATTAGTTACTACAGGCATAGAACATCCTCCCATTCTAGCATCAGATCCTGCAGAAGCGTAAGCTTTAGCTTTATTTCTTATATCATCACCATAATATTTCATCAATGTTTTTCCTATGCCGGAACCATAATCATTTTTTAATCCTTCTTCGGAAATACTGTAATTAAGTTCTATTTGTCTTTTTATAATATCTTTAATATTATCTATATTAACTTCATTGGCAAAATTGAGTATATCTTTTATATTTAATGTGTCTCTAAGATCTTCTTCTTTTTTATTCGAATAGTTATTAGAATTTAATAATTCTTCACCATTTTTAGAGATTCTTGTAATATTAGTATGGGCGTTTTTTATTTCTACTAAGGCATTTGTATCTTTATATTTTGCTTCTATTATGATATGTAAATTTTCATCGCCTTCTATTAATTCGCAAGTGCAGAATTCTTTATTATTTAAAAGTTCTTTAGTTTTTTCTATATTTTCTTCTTTTATAGAAGATAAAACTTCAAGATTTTTACTGGCATCTCCGCCTATTAAACCTAAAATAGCAGCAGTATCTATTCCTTTTAATCCTCCTGAATTTGGTACAGTTACCCCTTTTACATTTTTTATTATATTTCCGCTGCATTTTACAGTGATATGTTCAGGTATATTGCCTATTATTTCTCTGACTTTTGCACCAGCAAAAGCTATTGCTATAGGTTCTGTACATCCTAAAGCTGGTATTAATTCTTCTTTTAATATATTTATGTAATTACTGTATAAAGTTCTATCCATAAAAAAATGATCCTGCTGTATTTGTATTTTGCACATTATATTATTGTTTTTTATCAAAATCAATGATTTTAACAATTATTTATTTTAGTTTTCAGAAAAATTTACGATTTATAGTTTGTATAGTTTAATTAAAATATTATTTTTTTACAATAACTGTGTTTATACTATTGATTTTTTTTTATTTTATGATATTTATAACAGATAATTTTTGAGAGATTTAGCATGATACCTAGATTACATTTAAAAATAGTAGCAAGATTTAGAGAAGTTTTCGGACATAAAGGTGATACAAAACTTTACTTTGCTCCGGGAAGGGTTACAGTTATAGGAGAACTTATAGATTATTCAGATGGAGATACTATAACTTCTGCTGTAGACAGAGGAACATATATAGTAGCTAGAAAAAGACCTGACAATAAAGTTAATATATATGCCCATTCTTTTAAAGCTAGAAAATCATTTACATTAGATGATTTAGAAAAGAATAAGGAAGATGAGTGGGCTATTTATTTTAAGGGTGTTTATTCTGTGCTTTTGGAAAAAGGCTATAAAATACATGGTATGGATATATTTGTCTATACTGATTTACCTTTTAATACATCTTTGGCTTCATCTAGTTCATTATGTGCTTGTTTGACTTTTGCCGCTTTGGACATAAATAATATTAAAGATATTGAACCTATTGAAATGGCAAAATTGTCATATGAAGGCGAAATAAAGTATGCATCACACAGAACATCTTTAAGCGATCATGTTACAATATTTTTAGCTAAAGAAAATACATTATTCTTATTTAATATGAAAACACTTAAATATGAATATTTTGATTTCAATTTAGGTGATTATTGTATGGCAGTTGTTAACAGTAATAAGAAAAGAACTTCCAGTGATGGTGAATATAATGCTAGAAAAAGAGAATGTGAGAATGCATTAAAAAAACTTAAAGAAAAGAAAAGCAACTTAAAATCATTATCTGATTTAAAAGTTAAAGATGCTGATTTTATTAAAGAAACTTTACAAAATAAAGAGCAAAGACGTGCTTTATATGTTTCAGCTGAGCAGGATAGAGTTAATCAGGCAGTTAAAGCTATTAAAAAAGGTTCTGTTAAGGACTTGGCTAATTTAATACTAAAAACACATGATGGTTTAAGTAAATTATATGAGGTTTCTACTGCAGAATTAGATATTTTAGTTGAAGAAGCTATGAATATGGACGGTGTTTTGGGTGCTAGAATGATAGGTACTGGTTTTGGAGGAGGAGTTTTATTGTTCCTTAAGAAAACTGAAGTTGAAAATGTTATAGAGAATTTATATACCCATTATAAAGAAAGAACTAGAAGAGATGCTGATGTTTATATATTAAAATTATCCAGCGGTACTAGAATTTTACCTACAGAAGAATAATTTTTAATAAAAATTTTATTATAAATAAAAAATAATTGTATTTTGGTACAATTCATTGCAAGAATTAGCTTAAATTATAAGCTAGTTTGTATTGTAATGATAACTAAGATATAAACTTGTAGATTATAATAATATTTGTAATCTAAAGTTTATAATTTTATATCATAACAATAATTCAAGATATAAATGAATAGATTATGATGTTGGTTATCATCTATAGTTAGCGAGTTTATATCGTAACAATAATAGGAACGTTTTATGACATTATCAGAAATTAAAGGTATAGTATCTAATATTAAAGAACAATCAGAAATATTAAGGGGGTATCTTTGACCCTGATTCTATTTATAAAAGGGTTAAAGAGATAGACGAAATATCAGCTAAAGATGATTTTTGGAATGATAATATAGCAGCTCAGAAACTTATGAAGGAGAGAATGCTTCTTCTTGATAAAATAGAGCCTGTTGAAAATTTGATAAAAAATTCTAATAATATATATGAATTGGTTGAAATGGCTATGGAGTCAAATGATACTGAAATGGAAAAAGAATTGGAAACAGAATGCTTAGAATTGCAGAAAGTTTTTGAGGAATTAGAAACAAAGAATTTATTTTCAGGTGAGTTTGACAGTAAGAATGCATATTTAACTTTAAATGCAGGTGCCGGCGGTACAGAGAGCTGCGATTGGGCTTCTATGCTTTCAAGAATGTATGTAAGATTCTGTGAAAGACATGGCTTTACAGTTGAAACTACAGATGAACTTCCGGGAGATGAAGCAGGGATAAAACAGATAAGTTTTTATGTTCAGGGGCTTTATGCTTATGGATATTTGCGTTCAGAAATAGGTGTTCATAGACTAGTTAGAATATCTCCTTTTGATGCTAATGCTAAAAGACATACTTCATTTGTTGCCGTTAGTGTTATGCCTGATATAGATGAAGATATTGAAATAGAAATAAACCCTGCAGACTTAAGAATAGATACTTACAGAGCTTCAGGAGCAGGCGGACAGCACGTTAATAAAACTTCATCAGCTATTAGAATAACTCATATACCAACTAATATAGTGGTTCAATGCCAGGCAGAAAGAAGCCAGCATAACAATAAAGATATGGCTATGAAAATGTTAAAGGCAAAACTTTATCAATTAGAAAAAGAGAAATTGGATAAAGAAAAGCAGAAAATAGCGGGAGAGAAAACAGATATAGCTTGGGGCAATCAGATTAGAAGTTATGTATTCCAGCCTTATCAGATGGTAAAAGATTTAAGAACAGGCTGCGAGAGTGGAAATATGAACTCTGTAATGGACGGAAATATTGATGAATTTATATCAGCGTATCTCAAACAGCAAATAAAAAAATGAGATAATAATATAATATTTGATATTTAATGTAGTTTTACTTGTGTAAAAATAAATTAAAGTTGTTAATAATATTATGTTACTTATTGACATTTTTAGACATAAATTGTATAGTGCAGATATATTAAAAAATGGAGAATATTATGTTTAAAAAAATTGCAGTTGTAATTGCTATTGCTTTAGCTTTAACAGTTGCTATGCCTAAAAAAGCTGCTGCCGCTTATTCTGATGGAGCTGCAATAGGAGCTTCTTTATTTTTTGGATATCCAAATCAAGGTTTAACATTAGTTGGTCAATTTGACGGAGTACCTTTGATGTTTGGAGTTCAAGCTGTAGCTAATATTTTTGATACTCGCTATTTATATTTTGGTGTAGGACTCACTATGGATTGGTGGGGATTAAAAATACCTTTAGGTAAGGCTGGAGCATCTGATGTTCATTTTTATTTAGGACCAGGACTTGCTGCTGATTTTGCTATTGGTTCTCATGGTTTATGGTCTGTTAATGCTGGTTTAAGAATGCCTATAGGTTTTTCATTCTTAATCAAAAATCAATGGGAGATATTCTTAGAGCCTGCTCCTGTTGTAAATGTTATACATGCTGACGGTAATGGTTTCTCTTTACTTGGTCTTCATTTCGGTGATGAGAATCATTGGTATCTTGAGCATTTCTTGCATTTGACATTCCAAGTAGGATTCAGATATTGGTTCTAATAGTATTTGTTTAGAATGTTTAGAGCTCCGTTATTTTATTAGCGGAGCTTTTATTTTTTATAATAATTTTTTTACTTTTTTATATTATTTTTTATATTTATATAAAGTAAAATTAGGTTTTGTTTATATGTTTAAAAGAGTAATCATTTATAGTTTATTTTGTATTATTTTAATTTCTTTTTTATCTATTGGATCTAAATTGTATGCTGATTATCCTAATGGTGCTGCAGCTGGACTTTTCTTTAGATTCAGTTTTCCAAGTCAGGCATCTTTGGGTGTAACAGGAAAGATTGATAATTTCCCATTGATGTTTAGCGGTATATTAAATATAGGTATATCAACTAAAGGTTGGGCTTGGTTTGGACTTAGTGCCAATGCTGATTGGTGGGGCTTAAAATATAGAATAGGAAAAGCAGGCGATTCTGATGCTTGGCTTTATTTTGGTCCCGGAGCTGAGGCTATTGCAGAATTTGGAAATAATTATTGGAATTTGGGTTTAGGTTTTAGGCTTCCTTTAGGAGTTTCTTTTATAGTTGATAGAGATTGGGAAATATTTTTACAGATTTCGCCAGGACTTAATGTTATAGCTGTGGGTAGTGATGGTTTTGGAACTTTCGGCTGGTACCCTAGCCATACAGGCTGGACTTTTACCAAATTCTTCAGATTTTCGGGAGATTTTGGATTTAGATATTGGTTCTAATAATATAATTAAAAAGGGTTATTCTAATATAAGAATAACCCTTTTATTTTTTATATATTTTATTTTTTATTTGATTTTCCTGTTATTAAAGGCATATAATCAAAGAATGAATATATCGTTATTATTGTAACAACTAATAAACTATAATATGTTATTTGCTCATAAGGAAGCAATATTTCTGTATATTTCAATATTTTTAAAAGGAATATTATAATTACAGCAGCCGCTCTTGATGCAGTTTTTAATTTACCGCTGAATTTGGCAGCTACAGCAAAACCTCTTAATCCTCCTAATATTCTTATAAACATTGAAAACATATCCCTATAAAGTGAAATTATATACATCCATATAGGCATAGAACCTTCGTAAAGAAATATTGTAAACATTGTTATATGAAATACTGTATCAGCAAAAGGATCAAGCACTTTTCCTAAATCACTTACAAGGTTAAATTTTCTAGCCATAGCACCGTCTAAAGCATCTGTTATCTCTAGTATAATAAGAAATATCAATGCCAATACTGCACTTATCATAGAATTATAAAAGTACAGAAATATAACAAGAGGTGATAAAACTATTCTACTTATACTTAGTAAATTAGGTATTTGCTGTTTCATAAATTACTTCCTTAAAAAAATTATATTAAATTTTATTAATTTATTGCTGCAAATTTTCATCTAATCTCATACTATCTTCTGCTGTATCCATATAAGGATCATTTTCATTATTTGTCTCTTTTTCATCATCTTCAGTTTTTATATAATAGCTTCTGTCACGCATAGCAGCAGAATATATATTATAATCAACTTCATATATTATACCGCTTTGAGGTTTTACATATACTCTGTTATCATTATTATCATATACTATTTGATACTGTGTTTTTGTATTATCTTCCATATATATTGTAATAACAGCATCAGGTATTCTAAATAATCTATTTAAATATTTAAGCATATTTTCATCATATACAAAACCTGTAGCTTTAACTAAAGATAATGCCTCAAAATCTCTGTAAGCTTTATCTAAACTAATTTCTTCATCTATACCATCAACAACCCAATTAGTTCTATTTTCTTTTCTTATTATGTTTGTATAATCTCTTATATTACTTTCTGTTTTTACTACAGAATCTATATATATAGTTTTATCAAATATTTGTTTATCTCTAAGCATATCAATAGTTTTCTTCAATGCTTCTATATAAACGAGTTCTACGCTGAAATATTCATCATTATATTTTACATAATATTTTTCTTCATCAGCTGTTTTATTTCCAACGAATACTTTATATTCTTTATTGCCTTCCCAAACAGTAAATTCATTGCTTGGATTTTCTAAACCGAATGAATCTAATTCAGCAAGATTTGTTATTGTGGAGTCAATATTCAAAGTATTGAAGTTTTTAACGTTTGCAAAAGCCTCTAACTGATCTATTTTATAATCATTAGATGGAGCTATTACTTTCCAAGTTTCATCTATTTTTTCTACAATTATTGGTTCTTCAGCATATTTTAATTCGTATTTTGTAACATTTGTTTCATTAAGTTCAAAAAGCTGAGTTCTAGGTTTGTTTGCCTCTATTTTTTTACGGCTTTGTTTAGTTGTTAGAAATGCTGCAACACTTATTACTGCCAATGCTATAAGCAAAACTATGATTTTTGTAACATTTTTATTCATTTTATTTATCCTATAAGTTTATAATTTCTTTTGATTTTTAATATCGTAAATTATTTTCTGTTTTCAAGCATAATATTTGCTAAATAAAGGAATATTATTGTAACTGATAAGAAGTATATAATATCTCTTAAATCCAATACTCCTCTTGCTATATTAGCAAAATGATAATCACCGCTTATAACTTCTATGAAATTAACAGAAGCAGGGAAAAGTAAGGTTAAATATCTTAAAAACATATTCAAAGATATCATAATTGCAAGCCCTACAATTAAAGCTACTATCTGATTTTTTGTAGTAGATGAAGCGAATATGCCTATAGCACATAAAGCCATAATAAGAAATATACTTCCTATATATCCGGCAATTACAGGTCCTATATCCAATCTTCCCAAAAAAGTTAATGTCATAGGGTAGAGTATAGTAGGCATTAATGCAAAAAGCATAAATATCACTGCTGAAAAGAATTTACCTAGTATAATTTCTAAAGTAGAAACTGATTGTGTGCTTATAAGCTCATAAGAACCGCTTGAAAACTCACTTGATAATAGCCCCATAGTGATAGGCGGAATTATAAGCGATAGTATTAAAGGCAGAATACTGAAAAAATCCTGCATATCATTCTGCTGAAGTATAAAGAATCTTGAGAAGAAATATACTCCGCTAACAATTAAAAATATTGCTGAAAATATATATGCTATAGGTGAAAAGAAAATATGCCTTAATTCTTTTTTTAATATAACATTAGATTTATTTATAGTATAACTTATAGACTGCACTTATTTATCTCCTTTTGTTAATGTATGGAATACTTCTTCTAGATTTTCTCTTTCTCTGAACATTTCATATATTACCCATTCTGTACTTTTGATAAATGAATAAATCTTTTCTCTAGGCTCTTCTTCATTAGAATATATTGTGATGTCTTTTAACTCTCCATTATCTTCTGCTTTAACATCATAAATATTTTCTATTTTCTTTAACTTTTCTATTATTTTATTTTTATCATCATTTGTTTTTATAGATAATTTTATTCTTACAGATGTTTTATTATTTTCTTTGTTATTCAAAGTTAAATGTTTAGGATCAGCATCTGCAATAACATTACCCTGATTGATGATTATAGCCCTTGAACAAGTAGCCTCAACTTCGCTTAATATATGTGTAGATATAAGAACAGTTTTTTCTTTGCCCAATTCTTTTATAAGCTCTCTAATCTCTACTATTTGGTTAGGGTCAAGTCCGTTAGTAGGCTCATCTAATATAAGTATTTTAGGGTCATGTATAATAGCTCCAGCAATTCCTACACGTTGTTTATAACCTTTTGAAAGCTCTCCGATTGATTTTGATATAACATCTTTAAGGCTGCATGCATCTACAACATAATGAAGTCTTTCACTTAATCTGTTTCTTTCAAGCTCCTGAATCTCAGCCATATAAACCAGATAATCAAATACGCTCATATCATCATAAAGCGGTGCTGATTCAGGTAAATATCCTATAACCTTTTTTACTTCTCTTTCATTATTTAATATACTTTTTCCGTCAATAATAGCATTTCCGCTAGTAGGAGAAAGGTAGCAAGTTAATATTCTTAAAGTAGTGGATTTTCCTGCTCCGTTTGGTCCCAATATTCCAACAATTTCACCAGCATTTATTTCAAAACTTACGCCTTTTAAGGCATGAAAATCACCATAGTATTTGTTTAAATTTTCTACTGATATCATTTTCTTCCTTTACTGTTTGATATATTTAAAAATTAATAATCTAAAAAATATATAAGTAGGAAAACATTATAATATATATAAAGTAAAAAAACAATTATAAAATTACAAAAGGTATATGTTTGAAATGTATGATTTTTGTATATGTTTAAATATTATATTGTAAATAACTATTTAATTAATTATAATATTATCATTAAATATTAAAGGCATTAAATATGGAATTAAATAAAGAAAAAATAAATTACATTATAGAAAAACTTTCAGATAGACTTTATGAAAAAGAAGATGCTATATCATTTACTTTTTTATGTGCTTTAGCTGGAAAATCAGTATTTTTATATGGCCCTCCCGGTACTGCTAAAAGTTTAATCGTAAGAAGAATAGCTTCTGCTTTTAGAGATTCCAAATATTTCGGTCAGCTTATGAATAGATTTACAACCCCCGAAGATGTATTCGGTCCTGTGAGCTTATCAAAATTAAAAGAAGATAAATTTGAAAGACAAACTGAAGGTTATTTGCCTAAGGCTGATTTTGTATTTTTAGATGAAATTTGGAAAAGCAGTCCTGCAATATTAAATACATTATTAACTATAATAAATGAAAAAATATACAGAAATGGAATCATTGAAGAAAAAGTGCCTTTAAAAATATTAGTTGCGGCAAGTAATGAAACTCCTCCCAAAGATCAGGGACTTGATGCTATGTATGATAGATTTATAATGCGTTTATTAGTTAATCCTGCTGAAGATATAGACAATTTCAAATCATTGATAGTTGATAAAGATGTTGATTTTAATGCTAATCTAAATGAGGAAGATAAAATATCAGCTGAAGATTTGGAAAGTTTAAAAAGCAATATAGAAGAAGTGGAAGTACCTTCTAATATTCTTAATATTATAATTTCAATAAAAAATGAAATAGATGAATATAATAACGGGAATAATGAACCTATTTATATTTCGGATAGAAGATGGAAGAATATCGTTTATATATTAAAAGCTTCTGCATATTTTTCAGATAGAAAAGAAATACTTCCTTCAGACTGTTTTTTAATTTCTAATTGTATTTGGACATTAGAAGAAAATATTAATGCTGTTAATAGCATAGTGAAAAAATCTATAATGCGTTTTTTGAATGATGATAATGAAGAATTTGATTATGATAAAATATACGATGAAGCAGAAGAACTTAGAACAAATATAGATAAAGATTCTATAAGTGACAGAGATGAGTATAAAAATGAAATTAATATAAATGGTAAAATGTATTTTTCTATAGATGTATTTTATGAATATAAAAATACTTATGGAAATAATAGAGTGAGTATTGTAAAACTCTATATTGAAATTAATAAAATAAATAATAATACTCAATTTAATCCTTTAATGAATATATATGATAATGATGCTTTTAATAATGCAAATGGCAGAAACCCAAAATATAATGATTATTATGATAATTATAGTAATTTAAAAAAATCTACTGATTATGTTGCAGCTGACAATGTATTTTGTTCATTTACAAATGCAAATACTATTCAAGTAAAAACTAATAATTATTATAACCGTTTTGTTGATCAAAATGGAGATATAGTATCATCATTAAATATATCTATTCCTATTAAGTTTAGAAAAGGAGATATAAAACCTATAGAATACAATAAAAGAAATAGTTATATGTATGTTTGTTCGGATTTGCTTAATGCAGTAAATAATAAAATAGAGTCTTATGAAAGTGATTTGAAATCTATGATTGAAAAATGCGACTCTGTTTTTATAAATAAAAGATATATACAAAAATTTATTTATAATAATGATTATTTATCTAGTTTGAAATCTCTTAAAATTAATATTGAGCATTGTATAGATAAATTAAAGAATAATTATTAAGGTTTTGTATGAATATTCATGATATTAACAATATTTTAAAAGAAACTAAATATATATTAAAAGAAAGATTTTCTCAGTATGATATATTTATGAGCAATAATGATATGCAAAAAGAAATTACTAAGAAAATAAATGATTTTAATTATAATTTAGAAAAACATTTAAAAGATGATAATCCATTTAAAGATTCATATTTTATTTATGAAGAAGCCAAAAATAGTTTTACAGAAAATGAAACAGATAAAGAATCACTTTTAAAATATATTGAAAATTACAGATTAATTGCAGGCGATGATAATGCTGACTTTTTCTATTCAAAAATAGATTCTTTAGAAAAAGATGAGTATAATAATGAGATAATAGCTATTAGAAAATCAGTTTTTAATAGTTGGAAAGATGAACTTGATAAACAATATATGAATTGGGTATTAAATGAAATAGATAAATACAGAAATAAATTTTTTCAAGATATGGAAAAATTTTTTGATTATTTGAATAATTTAAAGTATATACAGGATATATTTGGAGAAGATACAGAATTATTATTTGATTTGAGTATAGGAAAATTATTAAAAAAAGATATTGAATATATAAAAAGACTTTTAAATTTATTAAAAGAAAATTCATATATAAAAAGATTATGCGATATGCTCGGAAGGTTTATAAAGTCTGAAGAAACTATAAAAACAGAAAAGATTTTAAGAAAAGAAACATTCAGCAGAAAAATAAGAGATATTAATTCAGAAGAGGAGATTGTAGGAATAACTTATTCTAGAGATATACATAATATACTTCCTCAGGAGAAACTGCTTTTGGCTGAAGGCGTACTTGAAACTTTATTTGGAGTAAAATATTTTGAGAATAGACTTTTAACTTTCAAAAAAGAAGGATATATTGACTCTTATTATGACAGATATATTGAAGAAGAAATTCAAGTAAAAGAAGAAGATAAAAAGGGACCTATTATAATATGCGTTGATACAAGCAGTTCTATGAGCGGAGTGCCTGAAACTGTTTCAAAGGCTGTTACATTATATTTGGCTACTCGTGCAATGAAGCAGAAAAGAAATTGCTATATTATAAATTTTAGTACTAAAATAAAAACTATGGATTTGACATATCCTAATACTATGGATAATTTAATAGAGTTCTTGAGATTGAGTTTCAATGGAGGTACAGATCCCATTCCGGCACTGAGGCATGCTATAAAAACTATGAATACCGAGAATTATAAAAAATCTGATTTGCTTTTTATTTCTGACTTTGTATTTAATGGTTTTACAGATGAAGATTATAAATTGGCTGAAGAACAAAAGAAAAAAGAAAATAGATTTTATTCTCTTGTAATAGGAAGTACTCCTATGTTTAATGTGGAAAACAGTATATTTGATTATAATTGGTGCTATGATTCTTCAATAGGCTCAATTAAAGAGATTACAGGAAATATGTATTCAAGTATATTCGGACATTAATAATATATTAATATATAATAAAATCACAAAAAATATCAAAATTTTATATTATTTTCTTGACTGTTATTTTATTCATTGTATTATAAATACAATACTGTTAGGCAGATATGGGTATGAATATAGATAAAATCTTAAATAATTGTCAGACGGCTATAAAATATGAGTTTAGAAACAGAAATCATCTGTTAGAGGCTATAACTCATAGAACTTATGCTAATGAATCTAAAAAGAAAATGAAATATAATCAGAGATTAGAGTTTTTAGGAGACTCTGTGCTTTCTCTTATTATTTCAGATTATCTATTTAAAAAATATAATAGCAGTAAAGAAGGTTTATTATCTAAAGTAAAATCTTCTTTAGTATCGCAAAAAAGTTTGGCTGATATTTCAAAAGAGCTTAAACTCGGAGATTTTTTACTTTTAGGACATGGAGAAGAGGCTTCAGGTGGAAGGTATAGAGATAATATGCTTGAAGATTTATTCGAGGCTATAGTAGGTGCTATATATTTAGATTCAGGTATTACAAGTGCATCCAAATTTGTTATGATGGCTTATAAAGAAAGGCTTAGCAATTTGGATATTGAAAACTTTGATAAAGATTATAAAACTATATTTCAAGAGCTTATACAGAAAAAACATAAAACTAGTCCTATTTATAAATCTTATGAATATTATGATGATAATAATCATGAGATGTTTAAAGCTGAAGTTTATGTAAATGATAAAAATTTTGCTTTGGGTATAGGTAAAAGTAAGAAAGAAGCGGAAACTAATGCTGCCAAAAAAGCATTGGATAAAATAGAAATGGCTAGTATGGCAATAAAGAAAAATAAAAAAATTAATAAGTAATAATTTGAATGTTGAAATACTAAAAAATATAAATTTTAGTATTTTTGTTAAGATAGCATATCAATTAATAATGAGGCTAATTTATTTAGAAGTTTAGTTGACATCTTATTAATGCTAATGGAATATAGCAAAAGTAAATTATCTGAAATAATTGATAACTGAAGTTTTAGCTTATTAATAGTTTCAGAGAATATAAAAATAGTAAAGGAAAATTTCATGGGTAAAATTAATATAGCACCATCAATACTTACAGCATCATTTTCTAATTTGGATGCAACTATAAAAGAACTTGAAGAAGCAGGAAGTGATTATTTGCATTTAGATATAATGGACGGAGTATTTGTTCCGCAAATTACATTCGGTGCAAAAGTTCTTTCTGATATAAAAAAGGTAAGTAAAATACCTTTAGATGCACATCTAATGGTAGTAAATCCTGAAAAACATATTGATGATTTTGCTAAGGCTGGTGCAGATATTATAAGTGTTCATTTTGAGGGTAATATACATATACATAGATTAATTTATCAGATAAAAGCACATAATATAAAAGCTGGTGTTGTTCTTAATCCTCATACTAGAGTTGATGTAATAGAACCTATCATTGATGATATTGATTATTTGCTTATAATGAGTGTAAATCCGGGATTCGGGGGACAGAAATTCATTGAATCATCTTTGAATAAATTAAAGGAAGCAAAAAAATTAATAGGAAATAGAGATATAATACTTGCAGTTGACGGCGGAGTTAATTTAAAAACTTGTGATAGAGTAGTTGAGGCAGGAGCAAATTTCCTTGTGGCTGGAAGTGCAATAATAGACAGCGATAATAAAAAAGATACTATTAATAAATTGAGAGGAAATTAATTTATTATAATGCCCAATATAGATATTATAAATATTTATTAACTTAGTTTTGATATAAGTCTTATACAACATAAGAAAGGAAAAGATGGAAGAATTAGATAATAGTAACAATAATGAAAATGAAGAAGAAAAACAAAATGAAGATTCTCCAAAAGTATTTATAAATAATGCTCAAATTCTTGAATCAGGTCAAATATTAATAACTCCTCCAAAACCAGATGAAAAAACTTTTGAAGATTGGAAAAGAACGTCAGATGAATATGCTGATAAAGGCGAATATGAAAAAGCTATAGAAGCATATTTTAGAATACTTTGGACTGATCCTAATAATACAGAATATTGGGAGCATTTAAGTTATTTATATTTAAATGGCGGCAGATATAATGATGCAGTATATGCTATATCAGAATGTGTAAAATTAGATACTAATAATCATCAGTATTTATATAAGCTTGGCGGATTGTATATATTAAATGAAAATTATAAAGAAGCAGAAGATTATACATTAAAAGCTTTAAAATTAGATCCGTTAAATTATAAGTATTTTCAAAGACTTGGAATAGTTTATTATTATATTAATCAATATGATAATGCTTTAAGTTTAATTTTAAAATCTATAGAATTAGAAAGTAATGATTATAATAATTTGCTTTTATTAGCTTATATTTATGATGCTAAGAGCGAATATGATGAAGCTATAAAATCTATATTAAAATATTTAGATCATATAAAAGAAAAATCAGATAGTGAATGTTTCGTATATCAATATCTTTCTATACTATATATGAAAAATAAGCAGTATAATACGGCAATAGAAACATTATCAAAAAACTTAGATTTGTATCCTAATGATGATTTTAATTATAACTTGCTTGCAAATGTTTATATATTAATAAATCAATATAAAGAAGCTATAGATTCAGCGTTAAAAGCAGTTAATTTAAATAAAAATAATTTTTGTAATTCTTATGTATTAGCTAATGCATTTTATAAAAATAAAGATTATGATAAATCTATAGAAATATTATTGAATACATTAAAATTATTAAAAGAAAATCATAAAGAAGAAAAATTAATAAATATTAAATCTAGAAAATTAAAAAATAGAATAATCGAATTGAATGATAGATCTATAGAAGAGCTTTGTAAAAATTTAGATTTAGATGAAAAAAATTATGATTATTATCATTTATTAGGAAAATGTTATAATAAAATTGGAGAGTATAATAAATCAATATGTTTTTTCTTACTAGCGTATGAATTAGATAATGAAAATATTTACAATCTTCATTGGATTGGATCTACATACAATCAAAATAAAAATTATAATGCATCAATAAATTTTCTATTGAAAAATATAGATTTAAGCAGCGATATTATAGATAGTTATTATTGGCTTGCTGATTCATATTATAATATAGGTAAATATGATAAAGTTATAAAGAATGCGTCAAAAATAGATAATTTAAAAATAGATGATGAAAACATAGAATACTTATCAATATTAGGAAAGTCTTATTACAAATCAGAAAAATATGAAAAATCTGCTTCCATTTTATCGAAAGTGTTAGAAAAAGATGAAAACAATTTGGAGATTTTAACTTTATTAGGAAAATCATATAGTTCTGTAAATAATCATAAAAAAGCAATAGAAATGTTTGTTAAATATGATAGTTTAAATCCTAATGATACAGATAATTTAAAATCTTTATCAAAATCATATTATGATAGTGGAGAATATAATAGTGCTATAAATATTTTTTTGAAATTAACAGAATTATATCCTAATGAGGCAGAATATTGGTATTATTTAGGTAATTCATTGAAAAATACTAATCAAAATAAAGAAGCTAAAGAAGCATATAAAAAAGCTTTGAAAATAAATCCTTATAATCAAACATATAAAGAAGGCTTAAAAAGTGTAGGAGCAAATTTTTTCAAGTCTGCATATATTTGGGTAACAATTTTGTTTATTTTAGTTCTTATTGTATGCGGTATATTTTTATTCAAAACAAAAGCTAATCTTGGTATGGCATTACCTTTATTTACAGTAATTTTTGTTCTAATGTTTAAGACAGTTTCATTATTAAAAAAATAGTAAGTGATATTTGTTATTAAAAAACTTAAAAATAAACTCTTTAATCTCATATAAAGAAGTTTCATAAAGTATAAGATTGAATTTTTTATAAATATTTGAATTTAATATATTGAAAATATTTTTATTAAATTTTATTATTACCGTCAAAAAAATATGTAGGATATATTGATGTCAAATAATAATAATAATAAATCTATTTTACTAGCTTCGACAGCGTATATAATTTGGGGTCTTCTTCCTCTTTATTGGAAATCAGTTCAGAATTTTGATTCAGCTTTTGTTTTGGGTTTAAGGGTTATAACTACTTTTATATTTACTTTGATAATAATAATATATAAAAGGGCTAATTTATACAGAGGTATTAAGCCATTAATATCTATAATAATAGCGGGATTTTTTTTAGGACTTAATTGGTATTTATATATTTACACTGTTAATTCAGGACATGTTCTTGAGGCAGGGCTAGCTTATTATATAGCACCTATTTTAAGTATATTAGTAGGCATTATAGTTTTTAGAGAGAAAAAAACTCCATTAGAATATGCAGCAATTATTTTAATGTTTATAGGAATGATTTATCAAACTATCACATTAGGCAAGCCTCCTATAATGGCATTTTTTATAGGTCTTACTTTTTCAATATACGGCTTATTCAAAAAACTTACAATATATTCAAGCTGGGAAAGTTTATTTTTAGAAACAACTGCTATATTAATTCCATCAATAATTTTAAGTACAATATATTTTCCTAAAACTCCTCAGCCAATTTATTCTTGGGTATCATTAATGTTTGCAGGAGTTGCTACAGGAATACCATTATATTTATATGCCAAAGCGGCTAAAGGACTTCAAGTTTCTACTCTTGGATTTCTTCAGTTTTTACTTCCATTTTTTGCTACTTTACTTGCAATTTTTGTATATAAGGAAGAAGTTAATTTGAATAGGGCTATTACTTTGTCTATAATAATATTAGCGGCAATTCTTTATGCTATTTCTATATTTAAAAATTCTGCTAATAAAAATAATTGATATTATTATAAAAATATAAAAAAGCCTTAAGTAATTTTTATTAAAAATATTACTAAGGCTTTAATTTTTTTATAACTATTTTATATATTAATTATTTTTGTATTCTCTTTCTAAAATATCCTGATAAATCAACGGGAGTTTCCTCGAGCCATGATGACATAATGCATTCATATTTACCTTTGCTTTTGCTTAATTTGTAAATTTGATATTCAACTCTGTCGTTTCCGCCGTCAATAGTTTCTCTTGACTCAACTAGCATTTCATATATTCCGTCTCCGTCAATATCTTCAAATATATTATCCATTTGAGTTATAACAGAGCTTTTCATAGAATTAATTTCTTTATAAAAAACTACATCAGCAATAAATTTTACACTAGTACCATCTATTCTAAACATATACATGTATATATCTCTATCAGTACCGTCATCATTTATGATATAGTATTTTATTATTCCTATTTCATTTTTTTTATCATAAAAATTTTCTAAATCAATAGCAGCATTTTTTCCTAATCTGTCTGTTTTATAAGAAAATTCTTCATTGTCTTTATTGTATATGTATATTTTATCTCCCTGAGCAGAAGATACTAAAGCTATAAATTCATTACCTTCTTTAGGAAGAACATCAGCAATAACTATAGAATATACTTTATATCCTTTGCTTTGTAATTCTGATTTTAATTTTTCCGCCTGAGTATATTCAGCATTATTTATATTGTCGCTTTTATAATAAACAATTTCTCCATTGCCTGAAAGATTAAATAAACTTTGCACATCAATAGAGTAAAGAGGCATAGTTAATATTAAAGAGATTATAATTGATAATATTTTTTTCATAATTTAGCATCCGTTTTATTTTATTATTTGTAAGTTTTTATATCAACAAATTCTATTTCAGAATTCACCTTTCCGTCAGAACTTTTATATTTTATTATTTTAGGTAAAGTATAATCATCTACTTCTTCGTATGAAATATTAACATCATATATTTTAGATTTTTTATTATAATATTCTGCTCTTTCTATTATGTAAGTATCTTTGTTTACAGTGTAAGTTACACTATAATTCTCATTTTCCCCTTTTGCTCTTAGAGTTATTTTATATTCATCTTTTTTATCCTCTATATTTTCAAAGGTAATTTTTTTTGATATAGAACTATAATCATTGTTATTTCCTACTAAAGCATAAAATCCAACAGTTTCTAAAGCTCCTTCAAATACAGAAAACATATTTCTATAAAAGCTATCTACATTTTCAAGTATTAGGGTAGGCTTGTATCCTTTTTCAAAAGTGAATCTTAATTTTATATCTTCTTTAGTTTTTGTATAACTTTTTGCAGGAATAGTATCTATTTGTCTTTGTACTATTTTTCCGTCTATATAGGATTCAAATTTTCTTGGATAAATTGCAGAATATTTTTCTTTCATTTTTTCGTATATATCCTGAAAGTTTGCATCCTGAGAATATGCATAAGTATATGCAATACATATTGTGATTATTATTAATACTATTTTTCTCATACTATTACTATTCTCGTAATATTTTTAATTAGCAATAATAAAAAATAATTTTATACTTTTTGTAAATTTTATATAGAAAAATAAAATTTAAATGTTATTATTGATAAATTAATACGATTTTATACTAAAACTATTAATACATTAGAATCTTGACTTTAATTTTAAAGTTTGTTATACTTGCAGTATAAAAAATATAATTTATGGTAAGTATTTATGAGCGAAGAACAAAATGAACAATTGTCAGAAACAGGCATATATTGTGCCAATTGCAGATATTGCGTTTTATTCAGAAAAGCTAGTGGTATAGACGGTAATCAATATTTGCTAAGAGTAAAATGTGCACAAGAGCAATGGCGCAAAAAACTTGGCGAAGAAAAAATGTACAAGTATTTTACAGTTGCTAGAAGAACTGTAGAAAAATGCGATGACTATAAGGAAATGGGCGATTTAAGAAGTTTCCTTAAAACTTTGCGTAAAAGTTTGCCTGTACGTGATGAAGTATATACTATAAAGAAATAATGGATTTTTAGTGAAAAAAGGTTTGATTTTTTTAGCTGCGGTTGTTTTTTTATTAATTTCATGTGCTTCAGCGGTTAAAATTTCTGTAGAGGAAGGACAGTATCCTAAAATAATAGCTGAAAAAGGATACACTGAATTTGGTAATAAAAACTATAAAACTGCTATAGCCTATTATCAGTACATAATAGATAATTTTGATAGAGAAAATTATGCTAAAGATGTAGCCTGGGCTTATTATGAGATAGGTTTTTGTTATTATTATCAAAAAAAGTATGAAGAAGCTTTAAAGTATTTTGATATAGTTCTTAATAATTTTACTGTTTTGCCTCCTAAAATTTTAGCTCAAAAAGTTATGCAAGATATTTATGAAGAAAAACCTAAATTAAAACCTGTTGAAATTATAGAAGAGGAAATAGAAGTTATTGAAGAAAATATAGACTCATGAAAAAAGAAAATAGCATCACTAAGAGTATTATATTAAGTTTCCTATTGCTTAGTATTTTAAGTATATTTATTATCCTTTTTGTATATATTTTGTATAGCAGAGGGGAGGGAGAGGATTATTCTCTTACATCATATATATTATATAGTTTAATATTCTTTAAAAGTTATATACCTTATGTAATAGCATTATCAGTTTATTTCTCATTTTTTAAAGCTAAATATTTATATCAGGAAAGTATATCTAAGGTTATAGCTTATCCTATAGGGCTTATTGTATTACTTGTTTGCTTTTATGCTATATATGATTATTCTTTTACTAATTTCTTTATATCTAAACTTAAGGAGCATAATAGTATTAGAGATGCAAAAATATATTATGAATATGAATTAACATTAAAAAATAGAGCTTATGAAGCAGCAAAAGAAGAATTGATGGCTGGTAACTTAGATGCAGCATCTAGTTTAGCTGAGGAAGCATTATTTTATGATAAAAATGATGGAAATACTCTTTTGCTTATAAAATCAATACAAAAAGAAAAAATGATTAAAGAAGCTAAGATTCATGAGGAAAAATTTAATAATATAAATAATTTAATGAGTCTTGGTACAAGAGAATTTAGCCTATCTAATTATAATGCAGCAAATAACTATTTTAATCAAGTGTTGGAATTGGATAAAAATAATCCTATGGCACTATATTATATGAATAGAATAAGTATAGCTATGAATAGAAAACCTCTGTATTATGGTAATGCTACACCTCAGGAAGCTTCCATATATTCAAGATTATCAGAAACTATTGATATGTATGAAAGCGGATATTTATGGAAGGCTTATTATAATATTTCTGATTTGTATTTGAATTATCCTAATATTGCTGAAATAAATAACTATTATTCTATTATAAGAGATGCTATAACTAGATATGATTTCTTTATTAAGGAAGCACAAGAGGTTAGGGAAGCATATATTAATAATCCTGATTTGTTGAAATATTCTTCTGTTTTTAGTCATAATGGTATAAATATAATGTTAAGTAAGAATGTTCTCTTATCTTCATCTACAAGTGCAATGTTTAAAAATAGTTTGTATATATTTGATGTTTCACTTATGGAATTAGATGATGAATTAAAAATTGTAAGATGTGAGAATTTTTTATTCGGAAAAATAGCTGATTCTTTCAATAATACTAATAATACTAAAAATATTATATTAAAAGCTTATTTTGATACTAATAAAAATGAATATATATATGATGATGCTATTAGTAAAGTTATTCCTATTAATATATCATACAGCACATTGGATATTATTAAGAATTACACTTCTTTGAATTTAAGATATGTAAATTTATTAGAATTGTTTACTTTAAGAAAAGAAATTCAAAAATTTGGGTATTCTAATAAGGATATTAATTTTGAGCTTTTAGTGAAAAATATTGAACCCATAGCTTATTTATTATTATTTATGATAATAGCATATTATTCATTTAGATTTAGATTAGCAGCATCTACCGATAAATTCCATTTTTACAATAGAATTACAGGTGTTTTAGGTACATTATTATTTGTTATCGTTTATAAGGTTTTGATAGATTATCTTGGAATGTTGATGTTAATGGCATCGCATATTACAATAAGTGTTCTCATTGCTGTTGTGGTATTTGCATTCCTTATACTATATGTTATATTCCAAATGGCTAGAATTCCTAGAGATGTTAGATAATTTATATTCAAAAAGAGAAGTTACAGAATATTTGAAACATAAGTCCATCTTTCCAAATAAGAATAGAGGACAGAACTTTTTATGCGATAAAAATATAGCATACAATATTGCTAATACCATTCCTGATAATTTATCAAGAGATAAATATGCTTTAGAAATAGGCGGGGGGCTTGGTTCTTTAAGTAATATGCTGTATGATATATACCAAAATAATCTCACTATAGTAGAATATGATAATGCTTTATATAATCATTTAATAGAAAAATTTAATGGTATCAATATAATACATAAAGATATACTTACATTTGATATATCCAATTCAGAAAATAAATATGATGTGTATGGAAACATACCATATAATATAGCGAGCCCTATAATGGAATGGCTTTTATATGAATCATATGATAAATGGAATTATGCTGTATTTATGGTTCAAAGTGATTTTGCTCAAAGACTTATAGCTAAAGAAAATACTGAAAACTATTCTTCTTTAACCTTATTTGCTAATTTTATGTCGCATATTAAATTGGAATTCAATGTTTCAAAAGATGTTTTTTATCCTATTCCAAAGGTTACTTCATCTGTTATCAGTATAATTCCCAAAAAAGTTGATATTGATATAATTGAAATATTTAAATCTGTTTCAAAAACTTTATTTCATAATAGAAGAAAAACTATAAGAAATAATTTTATTAGTTCTCCATATTTAAATATTAACAAAGAATATGTAGATGAAATATTAAATAAAGCAAATATAGATGGAAATATAAGAGGAGAAACCTTACATATAGATAGAGTTATAGAACTTTCCAATATAGTAAAAGAATATATTTAATTATTTGTATTGTTTTGCTCTAAAATTCTTACAGAATTAATAATATTTTCTATTTCTTTATCATCTTTTTTACTGTTGGCATTATACATACATATTATTTGTAGTATTCCGTTATCATGAAGCATAAGAAAAGATTTATGGTATGTTTTATTAGGTCCGTAATAGAAACTACTTAAAACTTTATATGAATTAGACATATTTTCAGGCACTTTTTCTGATACTACTTCGAATTCTTTTATGGCAGGATGATTTCTCAGTCCGTTTATTACACTATTTTTAGCTTTTGCTAAATTTATACTTCCGCTATATGCTGGTTTATATTTTGTATATACTATAGTATATATAGCTGTATTTCTCTCTATACCATAAGATTCATTAAATGCTACGGTATCATCAATAGCTACTGTTCCATCTAAGAATCCTGGTTTGAAATCTTCAGGTACATCTACTGCTATATTTGTAAGCATTATAGTTTTATTTCTTTGAGTACAAGAAGAAATAAATAATACAATTGAAATTATTATTATAGTATTAATTAATTTTTTTAATGTTTTACTCATATTAATATTATATATCATATTATATATTTTTAAAGTAAAAATTATTATATATTCATTTTTTTTTATAAAAATAAAAAATTATTTTTAATTATTAAATTATTTTTTTATATTTAAATATATATTTGACTTTAATTTTGAAGAAATTGATAAGGATATTTAAGAATGAGAAAAACAAAAATAATAGCAACTTTAGGCCCAAGATGGTCTAGTGAAGATATGGTAAGAAAGATTATAGAGAATGGTGCTGATGTATGCAGACTAAATTTTTCTTTTGGAACTTATGATGAGCATTTAGAAAGAATTAATATAATAAGAAAAGTTTCAAATGAGCTTAAAAAACCAGTTGCAATATTAGCGGATTTACAAGGTCCTAAAATAAGAATAGGTAAATTAAAAGAGCCTATTACTGTAAAAGAAGGTGATATAGTAAAACTTAGCGGATACAAAGAAACTAATGATGATAGTATTATACCAACAACACATTCTAATATTGCTCATGATGTAAAATCAGGTTCTATGCTTTTGATAGCTGATGGTACTATACAGCTTATAGTTGAATCCAGTGATGAGGCATCAAAGCTTGTTGTATGTAAGGTTATAACAGGGGGAACTATATTAAGCAGTAAAGGAATTAATCTTCCTGGTGCACATGTTACAACAGAAGTTCTAACTGAAAAAGATGTAAGCGATGCTTTATTTGCTGCTAAGAATGGTGTTAATTATTTAGGAATGAGTTTTGTAAGAAAGGCTGAAGATGTTATAAGACTTAGAAAGATATTAGATGATAATAATCTTCAAGATGTAGGCATTGTTTCAAAGATAGAAAATACCGAATCTCTTGAGAATTTAGAGGAAATTATAAAGCATTCTGATGGTGTAATGGTGGCTAGAGGGGATTTAGGTGTTGAGATACCATTTGGAGAAGTACCTGTTTGGCAGAAAAAAATATTAAGAATGGCAAATGATATAGGAAAAATTACTATTATAGCTACTCAAATGCTTGAAAGTATGACTAAAAGCCCTGTGCCTTCAAGAGCTGAGGCTAGCGATGTTGCTAATGCTGTTTTAGATGGTACAGATGTTGTAATGATGTCTGCAGAAACTGCTTCTGGTGATTATCCTATAGAATCAGTTAAGGCTATGGTTTCAATAGTTGAGGCTGCCGAGAAATCTGTTATGAGAGCTTCACATGAAAATATGTCTTATTTGGATAGAGGTGTAAATGATGCTCTTACTGATAGTGCTTCTTATTTATCATATTGTTTAGATAATAAAGTAATAATAGCTCTTTCAAGATCAGGATATACTGTTAAAAACTTATCTAAAAAAAGACCTAAAACACCTATTGTTTTTATGTCTGCTGATACTGATTCATGTAATAGATTAGCTATATGTCATAATGTTTATACCATACTCATGCCTGAAGATTTGAATTTCAGTGCCGGTATAAGTCACGGAGGTCAGATTGATGTACTTGAAGATACATTAATCAAACATAATTTAGCTAATCATGGCGATAAAGCTATACTTGTCAGCGGAAGCAAATGGCAGGGTAGATGGCAGGAAAATAGTGTACGTGTAGTTGTTATACACTAATTTATATATTATATCTTTTATAAGGATTACTATTAAGTCGTAGTAATCCTTTTATTTTTAATACTTTCTGATATAGATGTAATTAATTTTATTATTTATAAATAGTATATTTTTATATAAAAAATAAAAAACTTAAATAAAAATTTAATATTTTGTTTATTACTTCTTGAAGTAATTTATAAATTTTGTATAATATTATAATTAATAAACTTTATGGAGTGGTTTTATATGAAAAATGATAAAAGAGAGAGATTATCTAGCAGGATTGGTTTTATTCTTGTATCAGCCGGATGTGCTATAGGTCTCGGAAATATATGGCGTTTTCCTTATATAACCGGAAAATATGGCGGAGCTCTTTTTGTTATTATATATTTAATATGTTTGGCTCTTGTAGGGCTCCCAATACTTATAATGGAATTTAGTATAGGAAGAGCCGGACAAAAAGATATAGCAGGTTCATATAAGGTGATAGAAAAAGAAGGTAGTAAATGGCATTTAATTGGTTATGTGCAAATGTTTGGCTGTTTAATATTAATGATGTTTTATACAAGTGTTACAGGATGGACTATTACTTATGCTTATTATATGGCTACAGGCGCTACTTTAGGACTTACCCCTGATGGAATAGCTGATTTCTTTGGAAAAATGCTTTCTAATCCTGCTATAATGCTTTTGAGTTTATTTATAGCTGTATTTTTTGGAACATTAATATGTTTTAAAGGTCTTCAGAAAGGTGTTGAAAGAGCATCTAAAATTATGATGTCTTCATTGTTTGTTATAGTTATAATATTAATAATGAGATCTATTACTTTAGACGGTGCTGTAGAAGGAATAAAATTCTATTTGCTTCCAGATTTATCTAAGATGTTTGATGGTGGAATAGATAATGTTTTTGAAGTAATATATGCAGCTTTAGGACAAGCGTTTTTTACATTGGGAATTGGTGTAGGAAGTATGACTATATTTGGAAGCTATATAGGAAAGGAGAGATCTTTGACTAATGAATCTATAATAATAGTAATATTAGATACTTCGATAGCTTTTCTTGCTGGGCTTGTTATATTTCCTGCTTGTTTTGCTTTTGGAGTTAATCCTGGAGAGGGTGCTGGTTTAGCATTTGTAACATTGCCTAATATATTTAATTCTATGCCTATGCCTAGAGTATGGGGAACATTGTTCTTCTTATTTTTATCTATGGCGGCATTAACTACTGTTGTTACTGTTTTTGAAAATTTAATAGCTTTTACTATGTCTGAATTTAAGATGCCTAGAAATAAAGCTGCCATATTAGTGGGAATAGTTGTATTTATATGTTCTCTTCCTACTGCTTTGGGTTTTAATGTATTATCATTCATACAGCCTATGGGAAAAAATACTAGTTTCTTAGATTTATTTGATTTTATAATAAGCTATAATTTAGTTGAGCTTGGAGGAATATATATAATAATATTTTGCGTATCTAAATATGGTTGGGGATGGGATAATTTTATTAAGGAAGTAGATTCTGGGGCTGGAATAAAATTTCCTAAATTCTCAAGAATATATGTAACTTATTTTCTTCCTCTAATATTATTTGCTATATTTATTATTAATTATATATATAAATTTTTTCTATAAAATATTAAATTAGATTTCATAGCCAAGTATAAAAATACTTGGCTTTTTTATAAAAAATTATTATATACTAAAAAATTTTTAACCTTGTAAATTTTATATTGTTCTTTTTCCCGCTGCAAAAAGAACTAAAAAGTTCAACTATAAAGTTAGTATTAAATCATATTAAAATAGTATTACATATAATATAAATTATTAATTTAAGCTAAAATATAGCTCTTTGCGAAGCGTATCCTAGCCTGTTAATGATATAGCTTCTTGCAGTAGGTGGGCTTCGCCTGTGGCAACAAAAGAAGTTGTGTGTGGTACGTCTGTGTTCTTCGCAGTAAAGCCATGCAAATATTTCAAATTTAAAAAAAATTATTTTTGACAAAATATAGTTGTTTATGTATATTATAATTGACTATAATTAATTTTTATAATTTGTAAATGTTTTAAATTATATTATATATAGAATTTGACTTTAAATGTAAATAATGATAATAATATATTAAACAAATCATAATTGTATTTCATGCTATATATAAATGAATGTTTATTGAATCAATTACTTTATAAAATATATGATTGTTTGAAATTATTATGAAATTTATTTAGAGGAGTTATTAATATGTTGGAAAAAGAAGTTTATGAAAGAATAAAAAAGAGATTTGAGTCTCAGAATTTTTTATCTTTTGTTGGGATGAAGCTTGAGCATATAGATAAAGGTAAAGCTGTTATATCATGTGAAAATAAAAAGGAGTTTTCTCAATATTTAGGCTATATGCATGGGGGTATGGTTTCAGCTATTGCAGATACTGCGGGAGGACATGCTGCCGCTACTATGCTTAAAGAGGGATATAAAACAGTAACTTCTGAATTGAAAATACATTTCTTGAAGCCGGTTGTTTCTAAGAAGGTAATAGCTACAGGTGAGGTTCTAAGTGCTGGTAAAAGATTAATTATAGTAGAAACTACTGTAAGGGATGAAGAAGATAATATGCTTGCTAAGATGATAGCTACTATGTTTGTGATAGAGCCTTCAGAATAATTGTATAAATAGGGTAGGGATAGTTAAAAAGATTTTGAAATTTATTTTCGTTCCCCGCCCATTATCCTTTATTAGTTTCATTTGCAATTTTAATTTTTCTTTCTTATTTGCTTAAAAATAATTTAAAAGCACCCGCCCTAGTTTTAATTAGATTTAAAATTTTTATACCGCACGGTAAACATATTTTTTAATATAATAAAAATTGTATTATTAATCGACTTATATTCCTATTTTTAATTTAACGTGCGTTGTATGCATTCTAAATTTAAAAAAATCTTGGGTGGGCAGCTAAAATAACAGTAGAAGTAAAAAAGAAAAATAATACAAAAATGAGAGAGAAATATTGAAAGCCTAAAGGGCGGGCATATGTAATTAGATTTTAAAACTTTTATTACAATCCCACCCATTATTCTTTATTAACTTCATTTTTAATTTTAATTTATTCTTTCTTATTTGCTTAAACAGAATTTAAAAGCCCCACCCTAATGTCATTTAAATTTTTAGCGAATAAACCGCACGTTAAATAAAAAAGTAGTTAACAATACAAATTGTATTATTAACTACTTTAAGTTTAAAATCTATTTACCGTGCGTTATGATAAAATATTAATCTCCAAAAACACTTTTTACTATGCTATAAATTGAAGAAGCAAATCTCTTATTAACTTTTAAAGGATTAATCAAAGTTTCAATGCCGTCAGTAATTTCACAGAACTCAATATCACCAAAATTAATATCTTCATTAGCATCCATTCCAAAGTACATATAGTCGAATGAGAGATGAACTGCTATGTTGAGATAAGTATCTTTTAATATGTACTCGCAGAAAGTTCCTCCGTCCATAGCTTCGCCTCTAGCCATATCGTACTTAGTAGCTAATGACATTAATACACCAGCCTTTATTGTTTTAGAATCAAGAGAATGAATCTTATCTTCTTTTATGTCTTCTTCTTTAATCTCTTCATATTTGAAATTAAGCTGTTCTATAGGCTGTGATATCTCATAATCTGATAATTGAGTTTTCCATTTCTCTATAGTGTCAGCATCTAATTCTGAAGGGTGAACTAAAGTTATTAAACTGTTCTCAGGTAAAGTGTACTCTTCTTCATCAACTGTATTGAAAGTACCGTCTTCCATGTATCTGAAACTCTGTATTAAATTGTTGTTCTCATCATAAGCACCCCAAATAAGCTTCAAAGCAAATATGTTCATTATTGGGTTCTCAACAAATACTGTTTTGAAATTATTGTAAGTCCATTTTCTGCCATTTAATAAAACTTTTTGAAGTCTTATTTTCTGATTCTGTATCAAAGTTTTTATTTCTTTCTTGAGTGTAGTACATTCTTTCTTAGCACTGTCTGCTTCTGCTTTGTCGTCTTTGCTGTTTGGTGCAGGAAGTGATTTTATTACTTTTTGTTTTTCATTATCTGTTATAGTGAGTTCAAGATTATTGTCTATTGATAATGTGAATGTTCTTCTTGCTTCTCCTCCGTAATTTAGAACTCTTTCACCTTTTTGACTAAATCCAAAATTAGGTATTATTCTGTCTGAAAGTTCATCAGCTGTCATATCAAGCATATAAGCAGCATTCTCCATAGTTTCTATTGCCACTTCTTTTATTTTTGCTGTAGGTGATTTTCTTGTTAGACCGTCTACTAATATTAATGCATAGTTCTTTCCGTTTAATGCCATACATTTTACAATAAATGCTGCCATAACAGTACGTGAACCTTTAGCAAATTCTTTTATAAGAGGATAAACTTTATCTATTTTCAAATCATCAGAATATATTAAATAAGGTATTAAAATATTCTTTTTTGTTGCTTCATAATTAGAATCTTTCCAATGGATATATAACATTTCCAAAGCATTAGTAAATGAAGTAGTATCAAGCATTTCAGCAAGCATATCGCAGTCTTTTAATCTTGCAGGCTCTACTAAATTCATATATTCCATAATAATATATTTAAATATTCTCTCATCAGCCAATGTTCCATTATTGTATAAAACTTTTGTCAAATGAACATCATCTAGGAACTTTATATTTTTTTCATAGTTTGTATTGTAGTAAGTGTCAATAAACTCCAAAGCCTCGTCGATACTTTTGAAATAGTCGCCGTATTTTTTTAAGTTCCAATTCTTAATAATATTTTTTAATGCTCCTTTAAGTTCTGATGATCTTGCTTTCTCTGACATCTTTTCGACATAAGGTCTTGTAATAGCTTCATTATCAGAAATAACTTTAATACAATGCCTTTTTACTTCGGCTCTCTTTGTATTTTCAAGAATCGTATAAACTAAATGATAATCATTATAATGACATTTATTATACAATGTTCTTAATATATCTAAGGCTGTATTTTTATTGCTTGCTATATTATCTTTTATAAACTTATCATCATTTAATATATTTACCACTTCATCAAAATAGCTTTTTAATAATTCATCTTTTACGCTATTTATAATAACATTATTATTTTCATCTACGCATCTAAGTTCTTTATATAATGTAGGAAGAGATTTTCCTCCATAGTCATAATAATAATTTGAAAGATCTCCTGCATAATCAAAATAGTATGATAATAAAATTTCTTTTAATGTAATATTCAATTCTTTATTATTTAATAAACTATCAATAACTTCTTTTAAAGTTTTACTTCCTATAGATGCCTGCACTTCTATATATTTTCTTATTCCAAGCTGAATTGGTAAATATTTAAAAATATCAAGAGCAAACTTTTTATAGTTTTTTATTTCAGGGATATCATAATTAAATAAAGAGAATAAATAATAAAGTTCTGTACTAAGACAATATTCAGGGAGAGTATTTCCCCATCTGTATGTGCTGTATAGATTGTATGTATTTTTTTTGTCTGTATAATAATCTATAAGCGTATCAAATAGTTTATTTTTATCTTTATCAAATATTTCTTCTATTTTTTCTGTAGTAGTAAAAGTAGGTCTTGGATTATATCTATTAGAGTTATCTTTTGTAAATTTATTAACTATAGTTTCTAATACAGTTATAGATTTTTTTAAATTATTTGTATCTAAATTATTATCATTATGTTCTAGTAAAACACCGCTAAGAACTATAAATATTCTTTTATTTCTATCATTATTTCTATTATTATTATACCTATCACTATTTAAACTATTTTCTACAAAATTATAAATTTTATAAAAATCTTCTTTATGATTCAAATATAAATCTCTTGCACCATAAATGAAGGCATAATGAAAATAGTCCTCAAAATGCTGTGCTATAAATGCAAAATCATTTGGATAATTTATTGCATTAAAGAATTTCTCTCTAGCTTTATAAGGATTGTTATAATCTAATGATCTTAAATGGTATCCAAGTATAATATTAATGTCAATGATATATTCTTCATTTTTATTAAGCACTTCTATAAATTTATTTTTTATAGCCTCATTTTTATCTAAGATAGCAGCAATTACATTTAAAGTGTCATAAAGATTAGGAAGAACATCGAATGATTTTATAGCTGCATTTATATATTTCTCATCACATTCTTTATTATTTTTTATAACAGAACATATTGCAATCAATGGTATTACAGCATCTCTATCCATTTTTTTTAATATTTTTTTATTATCATTGTTATTAATAATATCAATATATTTATCTGTGTATTCTTGAAACTCTTTACTGAAGTATTTATTAAAATCTTCAAAAACTGTATATATTAAAGTTTCACCATTTAAAGTTCTTGCCTGTTCTTTATATCTTTTCTCATATCCATAAACAAGATATCTGAGTGACTTTTCAAAATCTCTATTGACTATATAATCAAAAATAACATATCTAGTTCCGCCTTCTCCTTCCTTATCTTTTCCATAAATAAGTATCTTCATGAAATGTTCATATCTTTTTTTTAATTTTTCATCTTCTATAGAAAAGTAATCTTTCAAAAATTCCTCTTTATAATGGAAATAATCATAAGAATTCCTTCTTATTTTACTGAAATCATTTGTAGCTTCACATTTTGCCATATCATCTTCTATAGCAGAGCCTTGATAATATATTGCAAGTTTTTCTTCTAAGTTCATAAATTCACCTCTTATCATTTTTTAATCTATATTAATGTATAGTATATATATTTTTTTATTTATTGTCAACTTCTTTAAGTTCTATTTACCTAACATAACCCCCATCGCACGCAGTATAAATCATAAATATAATTATATTATTATACAATTTATATCATAAATTGATAATGCATTTACTGTGCGTTAAATAGATTTTAAATTTAAAAATAACTTGGGCGGGTGCCTTAATTTCTAATAAAGTATCAAAACAATTTAAATTATAATTACAGAACAAAGCAACAAAGAATTAAGGGCGGGGAATGTAAATAATACTTTAAAGTTTAATTACATCTGCCCACCCTCTTGCTTTATTATTACATTTTACATTTTAGACTTTACTTCTTTACTGCCTCAATTAAAAAAGCATGCCCACCCAAAATGTTTTTAAAGTTATTAGTTTATTTACCGCACGAAAAAATAAAACAAGAAATAAAGAATAATAAAAAATCAAATATTAATTATAAAATAGAATTGACTAACCGTGCGTAAAAAAATACAAAAAATAAAATTATAATAAAAAAACCTATGCAATAAATGCATAGGCTTATGGGAAAAAATAAAGCTTATTCTTCTACATTTTCTATTATGTCGTTATATTCGTTGATTAATAAATTATATTCTTCATCATCTAATAAAATACAATCATTATTCAAACTGTTTAATAATCTGCTCATGTAAATCTCCTTCTTTCATTCATAAATAAACCTTAATTTTTTATGTGATATATTAAGTTTATATTGTAGTTCATTATCACGATTTGTACTAATAATATAAGAAATTAATATATAAAGGCAAGAAGTTTTTTATATTGGTTTTAATAAATAATTTTATATAGATAAACAAGAATAATAAAAAAGCCTATGCATTTATCGCATAGGCTTAAGGAGAAACAAATAATATCATTCTTCTATATATTTCCTCATTATTTCATAATATTCGCTTATTAATAGCCTATAATCTTCATCATTTAAAAAGTTACATTCTTTATTTAATATGTTGAATAATTTAGTCATAATAGACCTCCTTTTTCATCATAAATAAATTTAAATTTTTATGTGATGAACAAGTTGTATCTTGTAATTAATTATCACAAGCATCTATTAATAATATAATAAATTGTGTAATAAATTCAAGAAATTTTTTTATTTAGATTTAAAGTAAATTATAAAATATGAAGTTTATGATATATTTGTTTTTAGCTATTTTAGTATTTATCAGATTTATATTGAAAAGAATAATTAATAAAAATTACATATATTTTTTATATGATATATTAAAAAAAGCAATGCATTTTATTTTTGCATTGCTTTTATTTATTTTTAATTATAACTATTAGTATCTCCAAATTCCCCAAATATCTAATCCGCCGCCGAATGCATTATTTATTTCAAAGTTGGCACTTTTTCTCATTATTCCCTGACCTTCGGCATATCCCGTCAAACCAAATGTTAGATTTTCTATTAAAGTAACTTGAAGTTCTCCTTCCACACCATAATGCAAATTGTATTCTCCATCTACTTTATATAACTGACCTTCAAACATAAGTCTAGGCATTATGTATGTATATATTGCCCCTAATTTTGCCTCAAATTTAGCTGGTAATAATATATAGAAATACATACTGTCAGTAGATCTTCCGCCTTCATCATCATATAAATAATTAATCAAAGCATCTTCTGCATATCCGGCATCTATAGTAGCAAATCTTGACCCGATACCATAATAGAAAGCTAATTTTATAGGAAGACTTATTTGTACCGGATAATTATCAAATCTTGTAAGCATTACACTTCCATATAAAGAACCTCCTATTACCATAGGTGCTATAGAAGTTCCGCCAACATCATTTATAACAGTTGAAAGCTGTATTCCATAATGAAGCGACATAGTAAATTCATCTAATAATCCGCCTCTAAACATAAAAGAAAATTTAGGTGTGGTACTAAATGCTAATTTTCCGCCATAATGATTCTGATCAGCAATATAAAATGAAAAAGGTAAAGTAAATCTATATTTCTCCATAGCTAGACCAAAAGAAAATGAATGGCTATGAGCAATAGGCATATTTTTTTCACTAAGATCATTATATAAATTAAATTGATATCCAAATCCGAATATACCATAGCTTAGTCCTACAAATCCTTTAGGTAAAAATGCTAACTTTCTTTCTCCAGCAGCATTTGTTTTATTATCTACTATATGTGATAAATCTAATATTGATACACCCAATTTTAAAGGCGTATTATGATTCATAAGCGGAGCAAAATCGTATATTGTACTTACTCTGTCAGATCCAAATCTTGTTGAAGTTACTCCTTCTATTAAATTATGCATATTATCTTTATCTAAGATATCATCTATAGCAAAAGCAAAAGAATTTAATATTAAGAGCATCAGGAATATTATTTTTTTCATTTTTTCTCCACTTATTATTAATAATTATATTACAAAACAGATGTTATTTAATAATGTAATAGTATTTTGTATAATTTAATTGCTCTAATAGTTTATAGCAGAAACACTATTATTTCAAGTGCATATTTTCTACATATTTTTTCTATTATCTTAAAAGTAAATTAAAAGGTATTTTCTTCCGATAATTTTACATACGGAATTAAAAATGATAAAAGATTTTTTTTATTTTATAGTTATTATACTATCTAAAACTATAATAGATTTATTTAGATCATTTGGAAGTATTATAATATTCGGATTTATTTTATATGTTCTTTCTTCTGTCACTAGAAGAATATTTGCTAAAACTTTAGGTTCTAAGACAGAAGTTTATATCACAGGCTGGATTGGTACTCCTATACATGAACTTTCACATGCTTTATTCTGCTTATTATTCAGACATAAAATTAATGATATAAAGTTATTTAATACAAAATCTGATACTATAGGATATGTGCTTCATAGTTATGATTCAAGAAGCTGGTATCAGCAAATGGGTAATTTTTTTATAGGGGTAGGGCCGATTATTATTGGAACTTTGATAGTTTATTTACTATTTATATTATTAGCTCCTGAATTAAAAAATAATGTATTTGAAATACCTGTCATTAAATATAAACAAGTATTTAATTCAGATATACTTTCAATATTCTACTATACAATATCAAATATATTTGTATACACTTATAATATTTTTGTGAATATAATAAAGAATGTTATAGAATATTCTTCTTTTAAAAATATTACTTTTTGGATATTTTTGTATTTCTCAATAGCAATAGCTTCTCATATGGAGTTAAGTCCTGCTGATATTTCACATGCTTCAAAAGGTATTATAGTTATATTTGCTTTATCATTGATATTAAATACTTTATTTATAATAATGAAAGTATTTTTTAAATTGGATATTCCTATTTTTATAAATCAGTTTTTTAATAGAATTTTAGAAACATATAATATGCTGTTAATATTTTCAGCCATAATATCATTATTCAATTTTCTTATATCATATATAATTTTGACGCCTATTAATTTAATAAAAAATGGCAGTTTAATTAATCCATTTACTAGCTGATTATAATATTATTTATTCTGATTTCAAAACATAAATATAATTAATATTAGATTTTAGAATAGTTTTAAGAAAAAAATAAGATTATATTTAATTATTATTTTTTACCAAATTTATTTTTAACAAAATTACTTAAAATATTCAATTTATCAGCAGTAGCTTCTTTTGATGCCTCTAAGTTTTGGCTTTCTATTTCTTCATAAACTTCTTTTCTGAATATTTTTACATTTTTAGGAGCATTAATACCTAGTTTTATTTGATCGCCTCGTATATCTACGAGCATTATTTCTATATTATCTCCTATTACTATGCTTTGATTAATTTTCCTAGAAAGTACAAGCATTGTTATGAACTCCTTTCTTCTGTATTACCATTTTCTGAAGAATCATTATCTTCTAAAAGAATTGAATGTCTGGTTGTATATTTATCACCTGAAACGGTACATTGTTTAGCTTTGTGATTTTTGATATTAAAAACTACAGGCGCCACTAGATTAGCACTCATAGATTTAAAATCACTATTAGGAATGCTGACAATAGTAAGCAGGTATAAATCTTCATTATTCTCTATACCTAAATATTTTATATCATCATCATGTACATCAGGTTCATAATTTTTAAATATCAAAAATGGATCTATAAGTATAAAGCATACATTTTTATCATCTTTAGATTGAAGTATTTTAAAAGTTCCTTCCTCGTCCATATTGAGGAGATAAAATTCATCATAGGCCTCAAATGCTAATATAGTACCATTTAAGTGGTATAATGAATCATCTGAAACTTCTATTTTTCCTAGTATCCTAGATTCTATTTCCGGCATATAATTATTTCCTTTTATACAATTAATAATATTTTATATTGTCAGCATTTTATTTCTTATCTTAATTTTATTATCTTAAATAATCCATAAGAGTTCTGCCTAATAATCTTCCTGCTGTTTGTAATGAAGCATTATGAGCATATTGCCACATATTGAAATTAACAATTTCTTCAGCATAGTCTATATTTTCATTTTTAGCCAAAGCTTCTTCAATAGCCAATTTCTGATCTTCAAAACTAGCATAACCCATATCAAGTCTTGTAACTTTAGAAGATGCATTAGCCTGAACAGTAGCAACATTATCCAAAGAACTATCTATATAACCTAAAGCTTCGCTTCCTATAGCTCTTACATCATCATTAAGCATAGCATCTCTTAAATAAATAAGAGTTTCAAATACGCTTTTTCCTGTAACTAAAGCACTAGGTTCATAGTTGTTTTCAGGATTATTAGCAGCTCCAGCTCTTACTAAACCTATATCTTGTAAAACTGTACCACCGGCTAAATCTTGTAAAAGTATTTTATGAGGAGAGCCTGTTTTTAATTGTATAACTTTTTCTCCGCCTCTTAAATCACCTATACTGGCACTTACATTTCCATTAGCATCATTTATTCTTTGAACTATAGCTTCAATATTATCGCCTTGTTTAATATTTACAACCATATCATCTATCATAATATCCTGGTCTTCAGCAGCAATATAAGTTGATGCATCAGTTGTAGATATTATTTCCATATCAGTTCCCCAGAAAGCATAATTACCTGGAGTTGCTACATTAATAACTTGTCCGTTTTCTATTTCTCTGTTCTGAGCATTTCCATCACCTTCATATATAACAGATTTTACTATAGAACGTCCTGCTTTTTCATCATGTCCATAAAGTGCTCTGAAAGGTGCTGTTTTAATGCTTGTTCCTGAGAATATATACTCGCCTTTGCTCTGAGTTTTTGATATGTCGTATATTCTCTCTATCATTTCTTCCACTTCCATAGCCATTTTTGCTCTGTCATCTGCTCCGTAAGTACTATTTGCACCTTGAACTGCTAAATCTCTTGCTCTATTCAAAGCCTGAGTGATAGCTGACATAGAATCATGTGCTACGCTCAATTTTTCTTTTCCATCAACTATATTGCTTTGATATCTGTCTACTGAAGACATTCTAGTTCTATAATATATAGAATTAATAGTTGAAGTAACATTCTGGTGAGGGTACTGCACCCTTTGACCAGTAGATAATCTAGTTTGAGAAGCTTCCATCTCATTATAGTTTCTTTTTATTGTACTAACTGTTCTATTAAATTGGGCTTGTTCAGTAACTCTCATTTTTTATCTCCTGTTTTAATATAGAAATAATTATTATATCGTTTCCATTTTCGTAATAATCTAAAATTCTTTTACTATTTTTTTAGTATTATTGCTAGCTATAAACTCGCTTTTAATAAGCTGACAACTTCCTTCGTCAGTTATCAGCTGCTCGTTTATAGCTTTAAAATTATCACTAATTATAATTTATTTATTACATATAAATAAAAACTTCTGACAAATAACCTTATCAGACACTCAAAATTTTTATTATTGCTATGTTCGCCCACCTGTATGGTGCCTACTTGGTACGCCTGCAATGAGCAAATAAATAAATTTATTTGCTGGCTTCGGCTCACTTTTTATATTTTTTATTATTGCTAGCTATAAACTCGCTTTTAATAAGCTGACAACTTCCTTCGTTAGTTATCAGCTGCTCATTTATAGCTTTAAAATTAGCATTAATTATAGCATTTAAATTTTTATTATTTTTATAACAATAATAAAAACTATTCTTATTTATCGGAATATAAATTATAAAAAACATTTATGCATATATTAAATTCATATACGAAGAAATTATATTTCTGTTAATACTATACCTAAAACGAATATAATACAGATGAAAGTATTATGAAGTATTTTGATAGTTTTGCTTATATATTGGCAAAAAGAAAAGGTAAGTGATTATTATATATTATTCTTTAGTTTTACCTATGATAGCTTGCTGACATATATCATTATATCTAGTATCTCTTTTTCTTTTTTCTATTATTACTATACCGTCATAATAATGAATAGAATATGTGCTGTCTGTAAAAGCATTTGGATATAAATCGTCTTCCTCAGTAGCCCAATAAGCATTAAGTGAGTCTATTAAATTTTTTGTGTATTCTATATATGAGTTAGGATTTTTATAACCGCCTCCGAAATTAGGCCAATATGAAGTATAAACATCTTCGCATAAATAAATTCCATCATCTTTTACATGTTCATACATCTCTTCAAAAGTAGTTATTTGCTGATTCATTCTATGTCCGCCGTCATCTATTAAAATATCTAATTTTGGAATTTGGCTTTTTACTTCTTTTAAAAATTCTCTGTCATCTTGAGAGCCTATGAATATTTTTATATTATCCTGTTCAAATTGTTTGCATTTAGGGTTTCTATCTATTGCATATATGTTGACATTGGCTTCAGGGTTATTGTTTCTAAAATATTCCCTCCACATTTTTACAGCACCACCGCTGCCAACACCGATTTCCATCATATTAATATCTTTACCTCTGTATTTAGAGAAATGTCTTTCATATATATCAAAAAAAGGTAGATGTTTGAAAATAGCTTCTCCTTTATTATCCAAAAAGTAATTATGTAAATCATATTTAGATTGATCTTCATTATCATTTATGAGTATATCTCTAATAATTTCTAATTTTTTTTTATCTTCTTCGCTGTCGCTTTTGACAAGTAAGAGGTTTTTATGTTTTTTCACTCTTAATTTTTTTATTTCATATTTTTTGCCTTTTTTCATCTATTTCCCTTAAGTTAATGAATGTAATTAATATTATGTTAATTCTTTATACTATAAAATTTTAAATTGTCAAGAATGTAAAATATTATTAAAACTGAACATCCATATAATTTGTTTTTTTATTGAATTTTTTTTATATATGCATCAATATTTCATATTTAGTATATGTAAAATAATAATTTTTGTATTGTAAAATATCTTTAAAATGTTAAAGTTTAAATATACATATTAAATTATTAAGGAGTATGAAAACTTATGAGAAAAATAGTACTTTCTATTGTAATGTTTATTTTTATTGTATCTACATCATTTGCAATTGATGGAGGTTTTGAGTTTATATTAAATGTACCTGTTGGAATGAGTGTTGGTATTTATGATTATGATTTAACTGATAGAGCTGAAAATGCTGATGTTTGGCTTAATGGTGAAATAAGAAATAATGTAGGAAGAAATAGCGGAATTGGTTTTGATATAGGTTTAACTGCTCAGCTTGGTTATATGTTTAAGTTTACTGATAATTTGGGATTAAGCGTTCTTGGTGAAGTAGGATATAGTCATGATACTTATTCTTATATTAGTAAACTTAATAAAAACATATCATATACATATTCTTTTGAAAGTATACAGTTAGGTATACTTCCTAAATTCAATTTCTTCAATTTTGCTGTAGGAATTGGAGGAGGTATTAAATTTCCTATGGCTGGAAACTATCATACAAAAGTAGGTTCGCTTACTGCTGATACAAAAATAGATTCAGATTATATGAAAAGAAATTTTAAATCAGGTGTAATTCCTTATATCAAATTTACTTTTGATTATTCTATTTTCTTTACAGAAAGAATGGCATTTAATATAGGTTTATATCTAGGATATGATTTCGGAGTAGAGCCTAATTTATATTCAATCAATGCAGATCTTCCATCAAATTGGTTAGGTAATAATGTTTTAGTAGTTGATGAAGTTAATTACTCTAGTTTTGATATAGGTTTACAATTAGGATTTAAATTCGGACCTAGAACAAAATAAAACAAAATAAAATATTATAATTATTGAATAATAAAAAGAAATAGTTTATCTTTATTAAAGATGACTATTTCTTTTTTATTTTTTAATGTTTAGAGCAGGTTTAAATTATGAATAATAATATTAATGAAATTATAGATATAGCTAATAACAATCAGAAAAAAGCATTTAGTATTATAAAAGATCTTGATATTGAGAACGTTTTCAAAAATATTGGTGCCAGAATTAATTTAGTTGGTTCATTGAGAATGGGACTTTTAATGAAAAATATAGATATTGATTTTCATGTTTATACCGCTGAATTAAATATAGAAAAAAGTTTTTCAGCAATATCAAAAATAGCTTCAAATAAAAAAATAAAAAAAGTTACTTATACAAATTTAATAGATACAGATGAGCATTGTATAGAATGGCATTTATTTTATCAAGACAATGATAAAGATGATAATGAAATTTGGCAGATTGATATTATTCATATTTTAGAAGGTTCTTATTATGACGGATATTTTGAAAAAGTTGCTTACGATATAATGAATATGCTTACAGAAGAAAAAAGAAATACAATATTAAAATTAAAATATGAAACTCCTGATGATATAAAAATAATGGGTATAGAATATTATAAAGCTGTTTTAAAATATCATATTACAACCTATAAAGATTTTATCAAATGGAGAGATAAACAATTATTTAATGGTATAATAGAATTTTAATAGTTGTATTGTAAAAATATTATTATATGATATTATAACCTATAATTTTTTTGGATTATTTTGATTATGAATAATAGTAAAACAACACTTTATATTTCTATATTTTTATTAATAATATCTATTTCTTTAACTATATTTACAAGAGTGTATTCTTTCCCAAAAGCGGGTACAGATTTTGTAGATTTTCTCACACATTTTTATGATATGAAAAGATATTATGATAATAATTCTATGCCGGTAGTAGGTGCTAGATTTCAAATGGGACCGCTTACTGAAGAAGTAGCTCCACGTGTACCGGGCGGATTTTTTTATTTACATTATTTAACTTGCTATAAATTAGCTAGTGAAAATATAGAGTTAACGAGAGTGTTTAATTTTATTACAATGTTTTTACCGGCAGTAATATTTTTATTATGGGTTTATAAAAGATTTGGTATATCTATAATGTCAATATTATCTGTATTAACATTGTTTAATATATATTTTGTATATACCAATAATATATTTTATAATCCTAATATAACGCTTTCATTATCTTTTCTTCTAATACCATTACTTGGAGAATATATTATAGGTGATAAACCATATATTCCAGCTATGATGTTTTTTCCTTTATTGGCATTAATGGGGCAGGCACACTTTGCCGTTTATTATGGAATTGTTCCTACAGTAATAGTTTATCTTATTATAAGATATAAATATACTATTAAAAATATTAAGGCTCTTGCTATGGGTGTGTTTTTAGCATTTTTGACTTATTTACCTTATTTAGTATCCGAAATAAAAAATGGTTTTTATAATACAAATAAAATGCTTAATTTTTCTGTTAATAGTGATTTAAGAAATGTATTTCCTTTTCCTCAGGTTCATTCTTTATTAATGTTTCCTACAAATGAATTTTCTGTTATGTATTCAGCTAATAATTTTGAAAAAATAATGAATTTTTATTTGCAAAATAATCCTTTTTTTGTATTTACTTTAGCTGTGCTTATAATATCTATATTAGTAATATTAACAGCCTTTCTATATTCTGTAATAACTTTTTTTAAATATAAAAGATATAAATTTGATATAAAAACTAATGATAAAACATTGATTTTAGTAAAGGAATTAATGTTAATTTTCTTATTATATTTTCCAGTAACTATAGCTGTAACATTTTTAGGCAGAGGTATAGCAGGTCAATTTAGATATCAATATGGAGCATTTGCTTTATCTTTTGTTCCTATGATGTATTTACTGTATAGCTTGAAAATCAATTTAAAATATAAATATATAAATTATCTCTCTATATTTTATATATTTAGTGCTATAGCCATGACTTTTAATATAGTGGTGTTTTATAAAAATTATCAGGAGCCATATAGATGGAAAAGTTATATTGATACAGTTCAGAATATAGCTAATGATGCTAATGGTGAAAAATTTATTATAGAAAATGGTTCACTTTATTTTAGTCAAATGGGGTTTGTTTATAATAAAAATGGATATTGGAATGAAGTTACAAATAGTGCTAATATTATTTATTATTTGGAAAATACTAAGGATAATACAAATATTATTAATCTGCCAATAATATCAAGTAATAATATTTATATTGTTTATAAAAAAGAACAAAAATAGGTATGTTTATTTTTTATTATCTTTATAAACATTTTCTTTTTTTGATATGTTAAATTTTGAAAGTATATAAACAACTCCTATCAAGAACCTTAAAAAGTACATTGATATTGAATAAATAGGGTGTAGAAGCAGTTTTTTCCATTTTCCTTTTTCTACATATACGCCTATATAACGATAAAACATACCAAATTGTTTCTTTGTTGTTTCATCATGTCCCCATTTTTTGAAGTAATTATCAAAATTAGATGCATAATAACTTTTCTTTACTATATATTGTTTTAAAGTATGATTTTCATGATGATATAATGGTGATTTTATTATGTCAACTTGTCCTATTTCTTTTATTCTTCTGTCTATATCCCAATCTTCTGTGCCATTTAAGTTTAAATCAAAGCCGCCTATTTTTATAAATGCTTCTCTTCTAAAAAACCTTACAGCATCTATAACTGTGGCATCATAAAAAGAACGTTCAAAACTTCTTACTCTATTAAAGAAACTCTCTCCGTAAATTTTTTCTGGTATATAAATAGCCTGAACATCTTTATTATTTTCAAAAATTTCCAAACATTCTGTTATAACATTTTCTGATAAAGTCATATCTACATCTAAAAATCCTATTATTTCACCGCTTGACATTTCAGCACCATAATTTCTTTGTGCAGAACGTTCTGGGCCTTTAATAAAAGTTTTTGCTCCCAATTCTTTTGCTATTTCCACAGTTTTGTCAGTTGAACTATTATCTACTAGTATTATTTCTGTGTCTTTATAATTAGAATTTTTTACTGCATTGATACAATCAGCAATGAAATTTTCTGAGTTTTTAGTTGTTATAATTATGCTTACCATTTATTTACCAATATTTATTTATGATTAATAAATAATATATTCATAATAAAAAAATAACAATATGATTTAATTATTTTAATTTTATAAATGTTTAGATTATAATAAAAAGCGGAGCTATAAGCCGTATTCTGTCATTTAAGGTAAACATTTATCTGCGCATTATATCACTACAATGCTTTAGCGAGCCACCTGAAACATAGGAAAAGGGCAATCCGTTTCTGTTTGCTCTTGCCTCTCATGGGGTTTACACTGCCATTCATGTCGCCATAAATGCGGTATGCTCTTACCATGCCTTTTCACCCTTACCAAATTGGCGGTATATTTTCTGCTGCACTTTCCATAGGCTTTCGCCTTCAAGCCGTTAGCTTGCATGAAGCCCTTTAGAGGTACGGACTTTCCTCAGTATTAGTTAATTAAATACCGCGTTTACCCACTCCGCATAGTCAATTACTCTATTATAAAACTTATAAAATGTCAATCATTATTTTTATTTAATTAAAAAATTCAATACCGCACGGTAAATAAAATAACAAATATAAATTAAGTTATAATCTGCATATTATTAATATTAAAAATACTTTCTTAATCGTGCGTTTAGTTAATTATAAATCTAATCAAAACTTGGGCGGGCATGCTTTTTTTATTTGAAGCATTAAGGAAATAAAGATTAAAATTTAAAATGAAATAATAGAGATATAGAGCGGGGTGTGTAAATAATTTTTTTAATATTAAATTAATTGATTTTTTATTTTTGTTTATTATAATCAATATATGAATAAAGAAATTATTGAAAACACATTATTAACCTTAATAAATGAATTCAAAAAAGATGAAGAAGAAAAATATAACGCTGTAAGCAATACTATATATTCTATTCATAAATCATTTTTATATGAAGAAGAATTAAAAACAAATAGATTAAATGAAATCTTCTCTAAAATTAAAATAATAATAGAAGAAGTAAAAAATGAAATGAAAAAATTTCCTCATCAATTTTGTATATTTGATGTGGTAAATTTACAAAGACATGAGAATTATAATAGTAATTTACTTGCCGAGTTTCTTAAAATAAATATAGAGAATGAAGCTACTAAATTAAGTTTTGTTAAAGATTTTCTAATTTATTTAAATGATAAATTTAAATGGGGTTATTATGGATTTAAGAGTATTGAAGAATTAGAAGAAATAAATCATTCATATATAAAAATAAAAAGAGAAGAATATGCAGGCAGCAGAAGAATAGATTTATTTATATCTTATAAAAAAGACTTTGCAATTATAATAGAAAATAAAATATACGCTGGAGAGCAAGATAATCAATTAGATGATTATTATCAGAATAAGAAAAAAGATAATTATAAAAAATTATATATGATTTTTCTCACTCCTTCAGGCTATGAACCTTATACTTTATCAGAAAAATCCAAAAAAGAACTTGGAAATAATTTTCAAACATTAAAGCATAGCGATATAGCTTTATGGCTTGAGAAAATTTTAGATAAATATAAGTCATTATTTGATGAAAATGATGATGAATCAGGTAATGATAATAAATATATAAAAGATTATAGGCTTTTGAAATCTGCTATGATACAGACTATACATAATGCCAATATGATAAGCAATAATACAAAGGAGCTTGATATGACAAAAGAAAAAATACGAACACTATTGGAAGACAATATTTTTAAAGACATACAAACTGTAGAGGAGGCGGAAGAATATAAAAAAATATTTAATAGTGTTATAGATATTATTAATGAAAAAGAAATAGATATATCACTTGAACCTATATTGTTTTTTACTGATAAAGTAATCAAATATTTAAATGAAAATTCAGATGATAAATCTTATTATTATAAAAAAATAGATGAAATTACTAAAAATATAAAAGACAATCCTTATAGTAAAGATTTTTGTCATAATATAAAATACAATTTAAATAATTATAATGCTGATATATTATTAGAATATCACTATGAATCAGGTACATTTCAGTTTTCTATTTATAGTGACTCAGATAAAAATGAAAAAAGTTATAAAAAATTAAAAAATAAAGAGTCTTCGATAAAGGAAATATTTAGTAATTTTGAAGAAGGAAATCCATATGTATACTATATAGATACAGAAAAAGACAGCCCAGAGGAAATTGCTGAGGCTATGATTAAGCTTTATAATCTTTTGAAAAATAATTTATGATTATTTGATATATACGAAAATTTTTAACTTTGTCAAAATTCGTTTTTATATTGTTATTATTTTCGGGGACTACTCCCCGAACCCCTACTTCTTTTGGTGACCCAGGCGAAGCCCGCCTACGGCGAGAAGCAAAAGGACTACGTTTTTTACTAAAATTTAAGGTATTAAACTACTTTTAATATATATTTTTAAAATATAATGCTGTAGTATATGCGTTTTTTGCAACTTTGACGAAGTCCGCAGAGCGTGTGCGACAAAAAAGTTGATAATATATTTACAAAATATAAAAATTGACAAAATATAGTTGTTTAGGTATATACTACTATATTGTTATCTAATGATATCTAATAAAATTTTTAATGTAGTTAGTAAGGAAATAGTTACGAATATTGGCTTTATAACTTTTATTCCTTTCTTTATAGCGAACTTAGCACCGAAGTAAGTTGATGTCATTATAAAAGGTATAACGAATACACCAGCCATATAGTTAACTTTTCCCTCTATAGCAAATATTATTAATGAACATAAATTACTTGTAAGATTCAAAGCCTTAGCATTACCAGAGGCAAGAAGAAAATCCATTTTATAATAAAGTACAAAAAACATTATTAAAAAACTTCCTGTACCGGGTCCGAATACTGCATCATAAAAACCCAAAAGAAAAGCAAAGAACATTCCTGTTATATAGTTTTTAGTTTTGAGATTATTTTCATCGAATTGATTTTCTGTACCGAAAGTTTTTGAAAATAAAGTGTAAATACCAACAGCTAAAATAAGTATCATTATTAAAGGCTGCAATACTTTTGCATCTATAAGTACAATAACCTGAACTCCAACAATAGAGCCTAATATTGTCATAGGTATCAAAAACTTTATTAGTTTGGTTGTGAGTTTTCCATTTTTGAAGAATGTAAAAGCAGAAACTACAGCTCCTGATGTGGAAGTGAGTTTATTTGTAGCTAAAGCCGTATGAGGAGGAATACCAGCTATCAGATATGCAGGTAAACTTATAAGTCCGCCGCCTCCTGCAGCAGCATCAACGAAACCAGCTATGGAACAGCCTATAATTATTATAATTAAATTTTCTATACTAAGCATATTTTTATCTTATAATGGATTATAAAAATTGAAGGCATCTGTAAATTTACTTAAACAGAGCTTTAAAAAACAATTTTTATTAGCAATAGATATTATATCTTTGATGATTTTTTGTCAAATAATTTATATTAATTCTTATTGATTTATTTTTTATATATTATATAGTAATTATTTAGTAAACATAATTTTTAAATATGTAAACTAAACATAATATTGTATATGAAGGATATGAAATATGAATAAGAAAATACCTTTTTCCCCTCCGGATATAACAGATAGTGAAATAGAGGCTGTAGTTAATGTATTAAAATCAGGCTGGATTACAACAGGACCGGTAAATAAAGAATTTGAAGAAGAGCTTTGTAAATATATAGATGTAAAAAGAGTAAAGTTATTATCCAGCGCTACATCAGCTATGGAATTGGCATTGAAAATATTCGGAGTAGGTGAGGGTGATGAAGTAATAGTACCTGCTTATACTTATGCTTCTACTGCAAATGTTGTAGTTCATTTGGGTGCTAAAGTGGTATTCATAGATGCAAAAGAAGATGATTTTAATATAGATTTAGAAAGACTTGAAAAAGCTATTACTAATAAAACTAAAGCTATTATTGCAGTTGATATTGGAGGAAAACCTTGCGATTATGATGCTATTATAAATATTTTAGAAAGCAACAAAGAATTATTTAAGGCATCAGAAAATAAATATCAAAAAGAATTAAAAAGACCATTATTTTTACTTGATGCAGCTCATTCAATAGGTGCCGTTTATAAAGGAAAAAGAACAGGTTCACAGGCTGATATGTCTTCTTTCTCTTTTCATGCTGTAAAAAATATAACAACTTCAGAGGGCGGCGCATTGTCTTTTAATGAAATAGGAAATATAAATGCTGATGATATATACAAAGAACTTTCTGTATTATCTTTACATGGACAAAATAAAAGTGCTTTCGATAAGAATAAAGGCGGTAAAGGAGCTTGGAGATATAATATAGAATTGCCAGGATATAAATGTAATATGAGTGATTTGCATGCCGCTATTGGTTTATCACAGTTAAGAAGATATGATTCTATGCTTAATCATAGAAAAAAAATAGTGGATATGTATAATTATATTTTAAGTAAAAATAAAAGAATAATACTCCCTAATTTTAAAGATGATTACAGTGAATCTTCATATCATTTATATTTAATAAGAATACAGGATTTTGAAGAAGAAGACAGAGATTTATTTATAGATAAAATGTCAGAATTAGGTATAACATTAAATGTTCATTATTTGCCTTTGCCTGCACATAAGGCTTATATAGATTTGGGTTACAAAATGGATTATTATAAAAATGCATTTAATTTATATAAAAATCAAATAACATTGCCTTTATACAGCATATTAAAAGAAGAAGATGCTGAGTATATAGCACTTAACATAATTAAGTATTTAAATGAATTTTGATATATGATAAAAGTTTTATAAACTATAATTAATTTATAAAATAAAAGGGCTTTAGTTAATTAAAAAACTAGAGCCTTTTATTTGTTATGAACTTTTTCTATATCAAAATCAATTAAAATTTAATATTATTTCTAATCAATTGTTATTTAACTTACATATAAAAGTAAGAAAATAATTAAAACTTTACTTTTATAATTATTTTTTGTATAATAATGTTATGAAAGATTTAGATAAATTAAAACAAATATTAAATGAACCTGTTACAATTGAAAATTTAAATAGAATCAATGATTATTTTGTACGCTATTTATTTTCACATGAAGGAAATGAAAATATAGCTTTAAATTTTATTAATGCTGTATTTAAAGATTTAAATTTTGAAACTTTTAATAAAATAGAAATATTAAATCCGTTCAATATTTCAGAAAATTATGATGAAAAAGAATCTATAGTAGATATTAAGGCTACTACAGAAACAGGAATAACTGTTTTAATAGAAATACAATCCAGAGGAAATGAAGATTTTATAAAAAGAGCTTTATATTATTGGGCTTATAATTATAGTTCTAGTTTAAATAGAGGTTCTTTTTATGATGAATTAAAGCCAACTGTAAGTATCAATATTACAAACTTTATACTAACAGATGAGGATAAGGTTCATAGCTGTTATATATTAAAAGAATTAAGTAATAATAAAATTCTAACAGATCATTGCCAATTACATTTTGTTGAACTTCCTAAATTCAATTTAAAAAATACTTCTGCAATAGAAGGTTTAGATAATATACATAAAGAATTCATTTCTTGGGTTAAATTTTTTAAGGGGGAAGATATGTCTACATTAATGAAAGAAAATACTATATTTGAAGAAGTAGAAAAAAAATGCCGTACATTTGTTAATGATAGTCCTGTAATGGATAAATATAAAAAACGAGAAGTAGATACATATTTCTTTAATAAAAGTATGGAGTTAGATATAAAGAAGGCTAAAGAAGAAGGTATTAAAGAAGGTATTAAAGAAGGTATTAAAGAAGGTATTAAAGAAGGTATTAAAGAGGGCATTAAAGAAAATCAAATATTAGTAGCTAAAAATCTCAAAAAATCTGGTTTAGATATAAAGTTCATAAGTGAAAATACAGGATTGAGTATACAAGAAATAGAAAAACTATAATAAAAAACTTGTGAGTGTCTATCAATTAATTTTCTAAATATAAACTACTAACAAATTTATTATAAAAAAATAAATATTTTTGAAAGTTGTTATAAATAATAATGTCGTATATTATCATAATCACTATAATACTATTTTTCTTATTAGTTTTTTTATTCATCACTCATTTTAATAATAATGAGGAAAAAACATATATAAATAATATTGATAATGCAAAAGAAATATTAAGTTTTATCTCTGTAAAGAATTATGATAATGAATTAATTAACATAATAAATAATACTAAAATATCAGGCATTATAATAAATATTGATAATTTAGATATTGATACACTTTCTAATATTATAAAAACTATTAAAAGAAGTATTAATAGAAAAATATTCATAACATTAGATCAGGATTATAAATCTACTTATAATATAGCATATCATCAGAAGTTTAAAGTTTATCCTAGTTATATAGGAGAGAGAGAAAGCGAAGAATATGCTTATAAAATAGCATATCAAAGAGCATTAAAATTAAAGTCTTTAGGTATTAATATGATTTTATCTCCTATATGCAATACCTATTGTAATGAAAAATCACATTTAAAAGAGAATATATTTACAAATGATAAAATACTTGCTTCAAGACTTATATATCAAACTGTAAAAGCACAAAAAGATGCAGGAATTATAACTGCATTAAAATATTTTCCAAAATACTATGATGATGAGTTATATATAGATGAAAAAATAGATAATGTAGAAAGCGTATTGGATAATAGAGAAACATTCTTAGCAGGAATAAAAGCTAATGCTGATATTATAGTGATGTCGCATATTAAAAATACTGATAAATGCAGAGATTTTCTTATTAACAATATGAAGTTTAAAGGCATTATAATGACTGATTATATTAATGATAATAAAAATATAATTGGTTATGGAATAAATGTTTTTTCCTATAATTATTATAGAAACAAAAATATAAAAAATATGATAAAAAATAATTTAAAAGAAACGGATCTGGAAGTATGCTCAAAAGTCTTAAATTTAATGAAAAAATTGTGAAAATTGTATTGTATTTAATTTTGATATTATTATTTATATATGCATGTAAAACTGCTTCAAATGCAATTGGAGATAGCATGTATATATCTGAATTGAAAAAAAATTATCCTGATTTATCTGATTATATAGATAAAGTTTCTGAAATGAGTGATAAAGAGCGAAAAGGTTTGCTTTTAATGGTAGGTATAAAAGATAAGGTGCTTTCTGAAGAAACTATTAAAACTCTTAAAGATAATCATATAATGGGTGTAATACTATTTGATTATAATATCACAGATGAAAAACAATTAAAGAAGTTAACATCAGATTTAAGAAAATATGTTAATCCAAATATGTTAATTTCTATAGATCAGGAAGGAGGAGAGGTTAATCGCATTAATTTTGATAAATTAAAAAATATATCTCCAAAGAATATAGGAGATTCAAACAGTTCAGAATATGCTTATAATATAGCTTATCAGAAATCTAAGTTCTTATTAGATTTAGGAATTAATATGATATTAGGTCCTTTATGTGATGTTCCTAATGATACAAATTCTTATCTATATAATAGAAGTTTTTCAACAAATGTTAATATAGTTGCGGAAATGGTTTCAAATACAGTGAAAGCCCAAAGGGATGCAGGAATAATAAGTGTATTAAAACATTTTCCAGGACATGGAGATACTGCTGTAAACTCTCATAATGATTTTCCAAGTATTAATAAAACTACAAATGAATTATTATTGAATGAGTTTATTCCTTTTAAAAGCGGTATAGATGCAGGAGCAGAAATGGTTTTAGTTGCTCATATAAAAAATAAATATATAGACAATAAAAATACGGCTAGTATGTCAAAAAAATATACTGATATATTAGAAAAAGACTTAGGTTTTAATGGGGTAGTTATTACAGATGATTTGGCTATGACAGGAAGCATTGATAAAGGAATTAATTTTGGTATTAATTTGATAAGCAATGTATATGAAAATGTAGAGTATATGTTTGAAGATATAGATGCTGATATCATTTCATGTGCGAGATTATTAAAGATAATTTCCGAAAATACTAAATCCCGCACATAGAAATATCATTAATTTCAATTGGCTTGTTTCTTTTTCCTATTACTGTTAGGATTTCTCTTATATGTTAGAGTTTCATCTAATCCTGATTTAACATATTCATTAATAATGTTTACTACAGTGTGGTAAGTAACATTATATTGTTTTGCTATATCAGTATGAGTAAGTCCTGTGTTTTTCTTTTCATTTAATGCCAAAATGATATTTGCTCTAGAAATGAGTCTTTTTGATTTTCCTTCCTTTTTAATAAATTCTTTGATTTTTTCTTTCTCCTCTTCACTTAAGGATATCATGTGTTTAGTTGTTATACTCATTCGAACCTCCTATTAAAAGAATACATATAACTAACATTAAGGATAGAGAGATTTTTAAGAATAAAATTATAAAAATATAGTCAAAGAATAAAATATATTTGTTAAATATCAAAAAATAATTTAGGTAAATTATGTCAAAATATATAGATAATCTAATATATTTTTATTCCAATATATATTTTATAAACCCTTGTTGTATGATAAAGATTATCATAATATGAATAAAATATCAATATGAAAAAATAAAATTAGAATTTTGTATAAAAAGTCTTATATTTATAACATAATTTTATACAAAAAGAAACATAATAAATATTATTATATTATTATATTCTAAATAATAATATTTCTTTTTCTATGTTATAAAAATTATTTTCTATAGTATTGATATATTCTTTTGTATTTATTTTTATGTTATTTAAAAATGTATTATCATCTATAAGAGGTATATTTATATTGATATTAAGTACGGAGCCTTTAGCACATGCAAATGCTAATACATAAGCTGAAGCAATATCTGTAACAACATTGCTATTTCCGTATTTAATTACTATTTCAAAAAACGGCATTAATTCATAACAAGATTTTAAAGCACTGAAAGGAATATCTATAGCTTTTTTTGCAGCTTCAGATATAGCAGTTTTTCTTTTTGCTTTTTCTTCTTCTGTATTTTTAGGGAGTTTCATAGCTTCCATAAATGCATTAAAACTTTCTGCATCTTTATCCACTATCTCCATTAATCTGCTTTTTATATTTTTTATATTTTCTATAGCATTATTAAAATTATCTTGTTCCTCTTGACTTAATTCCAAAAACTTTTTTTTATTAACTGTAAGATGTCCAACCATACCAGCTAATGCACAAGCCAAACTTCCTACAGCTCCCATAACGCTTCCACCTCCTGGAGCAGGAAGAGAACTATCAACATCATTGATATAATCTGCTAATTTTTTATCGATTAATTTTGACATATAATAACTCCGAAAATATTTGTATATTATTTTACCTGATTTTAATATATCATAAAATAAATATCAATAGTAAAAATATAATATTGTATTGTTATTTGTTATTTTTATGGTATTATATATGAAGTAAAATTAAGGATTTTTTATGAAAAATATTATACTTTCTATATTTCTTTGTCTATTTTTTGTAAGCTGTTTAGATTATACTCAGTATGTAACTGTAGATGGGAATAAAAATGTAACAGTTGTGGCAATAGTTACAGTGTCTAAATCTTTAATAGAATTGGCAGCCTATTCAGAAGGTTATGAAGAAGGAGTTCCTGATTATTATTATGAAGATATATTAAGAGATATGGAAAGTGAAGCTAGAGATTCTTATCCTAGAAATTTTAAATTCAAACATATAAATAATGATAATGAAATAGGACTTTATGTAAATGGTGTTTTGAAGGAAAGTGATATAACTGAAGATGATAATTCATTATTGCCTGTAAGAAATGGAAATAAATTTTTATTTACTCCTTTTAAAGATTCTGAAAATACATCTGAATATAAAGAATATGAATCTATGTATAGTTCTATGAAAATGAAATTAATAGTTTCAAAATCTTATATACCGACTGTAAGTTCATGCTATCTTTCTTCTTATGATGATGTAAAAGATGTTAATGTTTATGATTTAAGAGATGCATTTTTAATAGAAATTCCTATATTTTCAGGTATGAATAATCCTGTTTTATATATCGAATTATAATAAAAAATATTATTATATGTATTTCATATTGAACAATAAAAATAAATATTCATAATTGACAATTATTTATTATCTATTATAATAGCAATATTATGAGATTAGTATTAATATTACTTGTTTTTATCCTATCTGTATATGTTTTTCCAGCATTTTATGTAATTCATCATTCGCATCATCATGTACATCATTTAAGCGAAAATTGCGAAACTTGTATGGAAATATTTTCTATAGTGAAAGCGGTAAGTAAGATAATAAAATTTTATAATATATATAATTCTGTGATAATATATTTATCTATTTCATGTATATTTTTTGTAAAAATAAGAAAGTATATATTTTCTTTAAATAATAACCCCACAAGCCTGAAGGTGAAGCTGATCAATTGATTTAAGATCTTTTATATTTTAATGATTTAATTTGTTATATAATTTTAATATAAAGGATTTTTAAATGCAAAAAAAGATATTAATTTTTTTAACTTTATTATTTTCAATTATTATTGTTTCATGTAATAATGCTAATAAAAGCAGTAATGAAAATAATAAAGAAATTGATAATAGTAAATTAAAAGTAGTAACTACAATATTTCCAATATATGATTTTACAAGAAATATAGCTGGAGATAATGTAAATCTTCAAATGATAATAAAACCTGGTATAGAGATTCATTCATTTAATACTACACCTGCCGATGTAATAGATATACAAAATGCTGATGTATTTATTTATATAGGCGGTGAAAGTGAGGCTTGGGCTGAAAAAATTATATCTTCTATGAATACTAATGGTAAAAAGATAATCAGACTTATAGATTATGTAAAAGCATTAGATGAAGAGATTGTAGAAGGTATGGAGCATGACATAGATCATAATCATGAAGAAGAAGCAAATCATGAAGAGCATGAAAATCATATTGAAGAAAGTCATACTCATGAAGGAATTTACGATGAACATATATGGACTTCTCCAAAAAATGCTCAATTAATGGTTACAGCTATATGTGATGCATTATCCGAAATTGATACTAATAATGCTGATGTATATAAAGCAAATGCTGATAAATATAATCAGGAATTAACAGTTTTAGATGAAGAAATAAGAAATACAGTAAACTCATCTAAAAGAAAAAATATAGTATTTGGTGATAGATTTCCTTTCAGATATTTAGCAGAGGAATATGGATTGGAATATAGAGCACCTTTCACAGGATGCAGCAGTCAGGTAGATGCAAGCCCAAAAACTATAGCTTATTTGATGAATTATATTAAAGACAATAAAATACCTTATTTGTATTATATAGAATTAAGTAATGAAAAAATAGCAAATACTTTGATAGAACAAACAGGGGCAGAAAAATTAAAGCTTCATTCAGGACAAAATGTTACAAAAGAAGAATTTGATTCAGGTGTTACATATTTATCTATTATGAGGGATAACTTAGAGAGTTTGAAAAAGGGTTTAAATTGATGTTGAATATAAAAGATTTATCGGTATTTTATGACAGCAATGAGGTATTATCTAATATCAATTTTTCTTTGAATAAAGGAGATTATCTTTCTATAATAGGTGAGAATGGCTCTGGTAAAACCACTTTAATAAAAACAATACTAGGACTAATAAAACCTAAAAAAGGAAGCGTGTCTTTTAACAGCATAAAGAAAAATGAAATAGGATATTTACCTCAGCAGGGAATAGTTCAGAAATCATTTCCGGCAAGCGTATTTGAAGTTGTTATTTCAGGAAGATTAAATAAGAAAAAGTTTCTTCCGTTTTACACTTCTAAAGATAAAAAAATCACTTTAGATAATTTAAGAAAACTTAATATAGAAAATTTAAAAAATAAGTCATATAAAGATTTATCAGGAGGACAGCAGCAGAGAGTGGCATTAGCAAGAGCATTATGTTCTACTAAAGAATTACTTATACTTGATGAGCCTTCTACAGGACTTGATCCAATAGCTACGGCTGATTTATATAATTTAATAAAAAAATTAAATGATGAAGTAACTATTATAATGGTTTCGCATGATATATCGAATGCAGTTAAATACTCTAATAAAATACTTCATATAAATAAAAATATTCTTTTCTTTGGAAGCACAGAAGATTATACAAAAACGGATATATACAAAAGAATATCAGGGGAGGATATGAGATGATTGCTTTGATTCAGGAACTTTTTTCATATACCTTCATCGTGAGGGCTGTTATAGTCGGCATATTAGTATCATTATGTGCGGCACTTTTAGGCGTTAACTTAGTTTTAAAAAGATATTCTATGATTGGTATTGGGCTTTCTAATGTAGGATTTGGAGCATTATCTCTTTCTTTAATGTTTGGATTTTCTACTCTTCAGCTTTCAATACCTATAGTTGCTATTGCTTCAATATTGCTTTTAAGATTAAGTGAAAACAGTAAAATAAAAGGTGATGCTGCTATTGCTTTGATTTCAAGTGTATCTTTAGCGGTTGGTATTATAGCCATTACTGTGAAAACAGGTATAAATACAGATGTATGTAATTATATGTTTGGAAGTATACTTGCTATGAGCAAAAGCGATGTTTATATAAGTATTGCTGTAAGTATTGTAGTTATAGTACTTTATGTTCTTTTCTATAATAAAATATTTTTAGTAACATTCGATGAGAATTTTGCCCGTGCTGTTGGAATAAATGCTGAATTTTATAATATGCTTATATCTATACTAACATCTTTGATTATAGTATTAGGTATGAGAATGATGGGAGCTATGCTTATATCAAGTTTGATAATATTTCCGGCACTTACCTCTATGCGTGTATTTAATACTTTTAAGAGCGTGGTAATTTCATCGGCTATATTATCTGTATTATGCTTTTTTATAGGGATGATAGCTTCTTTTCAGCTTGAATATCCTACAGGAGCATGCATTGTTATGGTAAATTTAGCTATGCTTTTAATTTTTTCTATTGTAGGAAGGTTTATAAAATTAGGGGCTAAATAAAAGGAGGAATATTGTATATGAAAAAAGTATTATTTTTATTTGCTGTATTATTAGCATTTTCTTCTTGCTCAAAAAAAGAATACAATGACGGTTGGTTTGATATAGAAAAAAATTATGTAGATATACCTCAAAAAAAATATGATTACAGCGGTATAGAAAGTAAATCTGCCAATAATTCTCAAAATAATAATGAGCTTAAACAGGATAAAATAGATACATCAAAACTTGATATGAATAATGTAATAGAAATAAAAGAGAGAATGTTTATAAATCAATGCAATGATGTTTATTTGAATCCTGATGATTACAGAGGAAAGATAATAAAATTGCAAGGAATATATGACGGATTTACTGATAAAGAAACAGGTGAGAAACTTAATTTTGTATTTAGATATGGACCTGGATGCTGCGGATATGATGGTGTTGCTGGATTTGAGTTTGATTATAAAGGTAATATACCTAATCCTCAGGATTGGATAGAAGTTGTGGGTGTTGTAGAAATATTAGAGATAGATAATTATGAAACTGTAAGGCTTAATGCTATAAGTTTGAATGTTTTAGATAAAAGGGGCAAAGAATTTGTCGCTAATTAACTTTTGATAATTTCGTATATTTATATTTTATAAACCATGTTGCGGGCAGGATAATAAGGGATATATTATCCTGTCCATTTTTATGGCTTAATTTATATAATTATTTCCAAAAAGCTCCTACTCTTTTTCTTACATTTTCTTTTAAATCATAATAATAAAGAGCAATATCATAAACATGGTAAACGCCTTTTTCAAAAACTCCACCGCCTCTAACATAAAAATCATCAGGGTTTATAGTGCTGCATTTTATAACGCCTCTTGCCTTATCTACTTTAGCATCGGCTATCTTTGAAGGGCTGCCTGCATTTGTAACTATATTAGCATCAGGATTTCCATAATTATGAGATATATTAGCTCCTAAACCCTGTTCTTTAGTTGCTAAAGTTTCATCCAATGTCCAAGTTATAGGATTTATTGAAATTGCTCCTTCAAGAAGTGTAGGGTTATATCCATTAAAATCTGGTGCTTCTGTATTATAAGAAATTATTACTCCTGTATCATATTCACTGTTTGCAAATCTCAAATGAGGATTTTCATCTAAATCTTTTTGAGTAACTGAATATCCTAATATATAAGCTGCTACCATTCTGTTTTTTAAATTTTCATTTGTTTTGAAATAGTCTATTAATATTTCTTTTATCATCATAGCACCCTGAGAATGTCCTGCTAATATGAATGGCTTTCCATTATTATAATTTTTAATATAATAATCGAATGCTGCTATTGCATCTTCTTTAGGTGAAGAATAAAAATATTTATTTTGTTCTTCTTTGCTTATGTTATTATTTGTATTCATTAAATATAAAGCATCAGCCTGTCTGTAAAACGGAGCATATACATTTCCAACTTCTTCAAATATTCCTGTTTGTTCAAGCATTGAATTTGTAACAGTTTTTCTCATTGGCTCATAGTCTATTGGGCATACTATACTGTCATTGCTATTTGCTCTGCTCCATGTTGTAGGGTATAGATAAAATACATCTACTTCATTTGATGTTGAAGGTATACTAAGCCAATTATTTTTGTCTGAATAATCGGTTAATTTTGTTTCTGCTGTATTATTGTTATTTGCAGAACAGCTTAGAATTATAATACTTGATAAAATAGCAATAAAGATTTTAATTTTTATCATTTGAATTCCTCTCATTATTTTTTAATAAAATAAATATTATAATGTATAAAAATTAAAATCAATAACAAATTATTATTATTGTTATACTCGCTTTAATTATTATAAGTTATCTCTTTTCCTATATAATTGTCAGTGAATTTGCCATTATTATATACTATATTTCCGCGTACTATAGTAGTTAAAACTTTTCCGCCTCTTTTGAAACCTATATAAGGCGACCAGCCTGCTTTAGTAATTATATCTTTTTCTTCTATTTCTGAATTATCATTTAAATCTATTATTACTAAATCGGCATCGTAATTTTCTTTTAATAAACCTTTATCTTTCATAGAGAAAATTTCAGCAGATTTTTCACTCATGATTTTTGTAAGTAATTTTAAATCTATAGTATTATCATTAACTTTTTTGAGCATTAATTCAAGAGAATGTTCAACAGAAGGAACTCCGAATGTAAGTTTTTCTAATTTCTCGCTTATCAAATGAGGAGCATGATCTGTTCCTATTGTATCTATAGTGCCGTCTAATATTGCATCCCATAATGCTTTATTGTCTGATTTTTCTCTTAATTCAGGCTTCATTCTAAGCAGCATTTTATTTCTATCATTTTTATTTACATCTTCAGTATTTAAAAATAAATGATGAGGAGTAGCTTCTCCGTAAATTATCATTCCAGAGTCTTTTGCTTTCCTTAATGAATCAATTTCGCTTTCAAGTGATAAATGGCATAAATATAATGGAGTATTAGTATTTTTTGCTATTTTTATTGCCTTATCAACCATTTTATCTTCAGCATGAACAGTAACTATTTTTGATGCTTCAAATAATTTTTCTAATATTTTATCATCTTCTACAAGCATATTTCCTGTAGATGCATTAAAGAATATTTTTGTAGATGCTGCATCATTGATAATATTTTTTATATCATCGCTGTTATCTGCTTTGCTTCCTCCAAAATGAAAGCCGTAATCTACATAAGATTTTCCAATCATCATAGATTTTTTTGAAAGTAAATTTTCTTTTGAAATAGTGTTTGGTACAGTATTAGGCATATCTAAAAATACTGTAACACCTCCTCTGGCACAAGCTTTACTTCCTGAATTAAAATCTTCTTTATGTGTAAGTCCAGGATCTCTCATATGTGTATGAGGGTCTATTATTCCTGAAAGCACATAATTGTAATTAGCATCTATTATATCATCTGTTTTATTATCAGATATATATTTTTCAAAGTTATTATCATAGTCTATATTTTTTATTTTTTCATTTTCTATTATTATAGAAACTATTTTTTCATTATTTGGAATTTTAGCATTTTTGATTATCATAATTTACCTGAATAATTTATTTTCCTATTTCTCTGTTACAGTAATAACAGAAATCTCCATAACCTTTCTTTACAACTCTATTTTTTGTTTCCTCAAAATGTGTAACGCATTTATTATTAGGACAAACTATTTCTTTATTTTCTACAACTTCATAGTTCATTTCTTTTCTTTTTACCTTAGGTTTTATAGCATCTGTAGCCAAAGCCATCATAGCCATTCTTGTAGGAACACCATTTCTAGCCTGTATAAAATATTTAGCGTATTTTGTATCATCTAAATCTATATTAATTTCATCAACTCTTGGAAGAGGGTGAAGTATTATCATATCATCTTTACATTTTCCAACAATATTGTCTTTTGATATTCTGAATGCATGTTTAACTTCTTCATATTCATTGATATCATCAAATCTTTCTCTTTGTACCCTAGTCATATATAAACAGTCTATCTCTTTCAATACTTCTTCATAATTACTAAGTTTTTTATATTTTATATTTGCATTATCTAATTCTTTTAATATATAATCAGGTATTTGTATAACATCAGGAGATATAAAATAGAACTCACCATTAAACATCATTAAACCATCAACTAAAGAGTGAACAGTTCTTCCGTACCTTGTATCTCCTACAAAAGCAATTTTTTGGTTCTCTATAGTCCCTAATTCTTCTCTCAATGTATATAAATCCAATAAAGTTTGACTAGGGTGTTCGTTAGCACCATCTCCAGCGTTTATTATAGGACAGTTTGTAACTTCTTCAGCAAATTTAGCAGCCCCGTCAATACTATGCCTCATAACTATAATATCTGAATAGGCAGAAACCATAATTATAGTATCTCTTAAAGATTCTCCTTTTTTTATCGAACTTTGATCCGGGTTATCAAATCCTAACTCTTTGCATCCCAATCTGTAAGCAGCTGATGTGAATGATAATCTTGTCCTTGTAGAAGGTTCAAAGAATATACTTGTCATTATCATTCCATCCATTAATTTTCTTCTTTCTCTACTATCAGTGTTATCCAACTCCTTAGCTACATCTAATACTTCGATAACTTCCTCTTTTGATAACTCTTTAATAGATATAAAGTTCCTCATTATTTCTCCCTTAAAAAATAGTTAATTGTTTTATTGAAATTTAGCATAAAAAAAAGGAATAAAATTGTTAAAGATAACAACTTTATTCCTTTTTAAAAAATTCCAAATTATTAAATTTAAATAAATAGAATAGGCGTGCAAATAAAAAATTATCTTGTATTTAAGAAACATGTTTTTCATTTTTTATCCTATTCTTTACAAATTGAACGGATTATATCATGTATATTAAAAAAAGCAAGTATAAATTTATAATTTATATATTTTTAGTATATTGAAATAAAATGTTTTATGGTTATAATTAAATTCAAAGTTTAATTATAGGGTTATGTATGTACTTAGAATCTATCAATACTCCTTCAGATATAAAAAATTTAGATATAGAACAATTAAAATTATTAGCTTCAGAGATAAGAGAGTTTTTAATAAATAATGTATCTAATACAGGTGGACATTTGGGAAGTAATTTAGGAGTGGTAGATTTAACTTTGGTACTTCATTATTTATTTGATTCTCCTAAAGATGCATTTATATTTGATGTAGGGCATCAGTCATATACTCATAAAATTCTCACAGGAAGAAAAGATAAATTCAATACTTTGAGAACTTACGGAGGAATATCCGGTTTTCCCAAAAGAATAGAATCTGAGCATGATATTGAAGAAACAGGGCATTCATCTACTTCATTATCATTTGCCTATGGATTAGCATGTTCAAAAGAACTTTTAGAACTTAGAGGTGATGTTATAGCTATTATTGGAGATGGTGCTATGACTGGCGGAATGGCATTAGAAGCTATGAATAATATTGCACATACAAATACAGATATAATAATAGTTTTGAATAATAATGAAATGTCTATAGGTAAAAATATAGGTGCTGTATCTAAATTTTTAAATACTACATTGAATGACAGTTTAGTTCAGGAAGCATCAGAGAAGGTTAGGGGACTTGTATCTACTTTACCTTTCGGAGATATTGCTAATGAATTTATAGATAGAGGAAAAGGGGCTATTAGAACTTTTGTAGCTCCTGGAATTGCTTTTAGAGAAATGGGATTCAAATATTTTGGTCCTGTTGATGGTCATAATTTTGAAGATTTAATCAGTACTTTTCAGAAGGCAAAATCAATAAGAGGACCTAGATTAGTTCAGGTTAATACTATTAAAGGTAAAGGATACAAAGTAGCAGAAGAAAATCCATCTAAATTTCATGGTATAGGACCTTTTGATATAGAAACTGGAGAATTAAAAAGTAAATCTTCTTCAAAAACTTTTTCTAATTTAGCAGGAGAATGCATAATAAAAGTAGCCGAAGAAAATAAAAATGTTGTTGCAATAACTGCCGCTATGGAATCGGGTACAGGTTTAACTGAATATGCAAAACTTTTTAAAGATAGATTTTTTGATGTAGGTATAGCAGAACAGCATGCCATCACTTTTGCTGTTGGACTTTCTGAAAATGGTATAATACCTTTTGTATGCTTGTATTCTACATTCCTTCAAAGAGGATATGATCAGGTTATACATGATATTGGTATAATGAATGCTAATGTTAAACTTATGATAGATAGGGCAGGTCTTGTTCCTGAAGACGGAGATACTCATCAGGGTGTATTTGATGTATCTTTTTTAAGAATCATACCTAATATTACAATTATGGCTCCGGTTGGAGAAAAAGATTTTAAGGATATGGTAAAAAAATCTGTAGAATATAAAGGTCCTACAGTTATGAGATATAATAAATCGGCTGTGAGAGAATTAAAGGCTAATATTGTAGCTGATAATTTTGAGATAGGACATGCTCATATTGTAAGAGAATCTAATAAACAAAAAAATCTTATAATAAGTTACGGTCCTACGCTTATTGATATAGTTGATGCTGTTGATGAAATTAATTTTGACTCTTCAATATTAAATCTTTCTACTTTAAAGCCGCTAGATGAGGAAACTATTTTAAATATGATTAGAAAAGCGGATAAAATTTTAATAATAGAAGAAAGTATAAAAAAGGGCGGTATTGGAAGTGCTATATTAGAATTAATGTCTGATAATGAAATATATAAGAATGTTAAACTTCATGCTTTGCCTGATAAGTTTTTTGAAGTTGCTACTAGAGATGAGCTTTTAAAAATTTACAAATTAGATAAAGAAGGTATAAAAGAAACTATTAAAAGTTATTTTTAATTTATTATAGTTTTATTTTTTTTATTTCTTTTAGATATTCTATAAATATATCAGTCATTATAGGATCAAGCATTATATCTTTTTCCAAGAAATTTTCTGTCATAAAGAAAATAGCTTCTTTAGGAGTTTTTTTCATATTTTTTGTAAGAGTATCATAAACATCAATTACTTCAAGCATTTTTGCTGGAAGATATGTAAGACTTTGTAATGTTAATATATCTTTATAATCATAAGATACTATATATTCTATTTTATGATGAGGGTTTCTTCTTAATACTGCTTTATATAATTCTGTGAAAAGTCCGTATCCATGACTATAATATTCATGATGTAAAGATACTGTTAAGGCTACTCCTTCATTACCCCTCATAAAATATTTAGTAAAACCATAGTCTTTTATAGAATGATTGTCTTTTTCTTCATTTGGCATAGGTATATAATCTTTTTCTTTATCCAAGGCAATATCATGCATTAATACACCTATAGCAATTTCTGAAATAGTATTATTTTCTATTTTTCTTATGCCTAATTTTACATTTGAATCTAATGTATTTACTTCATTAATTAAATTATATCTTTGGTATATCCTTTCTGAATATTTATAATATGTTTTTTTGAAGTCAATTCTCATTTTATTGGCAGCGCCTTGATTAAGTTTATTATTAAAGAAATTTACTGCTTCAATTATCATTATAAATACTCTAATACTATGACCTATAGTAGTATCAGATTTTAAAGCACTAAAATTATTAAACATGCTATCTGTTTCATATTCTTTTGTAGATATTATAATAGCTATTTCCGATATTAGAAGCTGAAGTATTTTTGATAGATTATTTATTTCATAATCATCATTTTTTAATGTATTACTTTCTTTATCTTTTAAATAATCAATATATTGTATTCTTAATACAAAGCTTATTTCCAATAGCATTTTACATATAAGCTCTGCAGTTTCTACATCTAAGAAATTTTTACGATAATAAGTTAATTTGATAATATATTGCCTCATATAGGCTGTAATATCTTTGGTAGACATATTTATTATATTTTCTAATATTTCTTCTTCTTTTTTTGCTATTTCTTTATCGGAAGGAACACAATATCTGAATGTTTTATAAAATTCTGTTGTTTTACTGCTCAATTTTCAATCTCTTTCAATATTTCATTAATAGTATATCGGAATTAATCGATATAAAATGATTTTATAATTTATCTTTTTACTTCATTAGTAATAATGAATGTAGTTCTATTTTCATTAGTATTGCCTACATAATTTATAGATGTAATTTCTGCTACAGTATTAGTTTCAGCACTTACATGGTTTTTAATGTTATTAATATCTATTTTTTCAGGAACAACTGTTTCAATATAAGGCATTGAAGCTATTTCATTTATAGTATTAGTTAAATCTTGATTTAATTCTATATTTTTTATAGATATTTTATTTGAATTATCTATATTAGCTTCCATAAATTGATTAACTTTAGTACCGTTTATTTCTCCGTTTCCATATAAGAATTGTGCTTTTGTATTGCCATTATTATATGTTACAGCAGCTACTCCTGATATTTTAATATTAGCATTTGAAGTAGAAACTATAATAGAATCAGCTTTAGCATTAGATGAAGCTGCAATTAAGAAATCGCCTTTATTTAAATGCAATTTTGTATTGCCTGTTTTGTCATAAGATTCATCAATATTTAATGATGAGTTTCCTTTGACTTTAAATATATTATTGCTCTCTAAATATGAAGTAAGAGAAGAATTTGCTTCAGTGGAAATATTATCTTTGCTGAATAATAAATCGCCGTTTTGTGCAGGTTTTACTATAGCCTTTTGAGAAGATATTTTTACTTTTCCTTTTACATCTACTACTTTCATATATTGATTTGTTTTATAAGCTGACTGCAAACTAAAAGCTATAGAAAGCATTAACAATATAGAAATAATTTTTTTATTCAACATAAATAAAACTCCATAGAAAAATACATATTACACTATTAATATTATCGGTATTATAAAAATTATTCAATACTGTTTTTTTTTACTGTACATATATTTTAACAGGTGAACTTTTTATAGTTTCTCCTTCTTCTGTTTTTGCTTCTATATAAAAAGTGTAATCACCTTGTTTTAAATTCCATCTTATGTATTGTTTTTTTAAATCATCAATATTTGCTATTATTTCTTTATTGCAATATAGATTTGCACTTACAACATTTTTGGGTATATATGAAGATATGAATATATTTTGATATTCTATAGGAAGTGTAGAATCTATTTTATATACAGAGTTGTCTGTAGGCTCTTTTATTGATAGACGTTCTTTTATATTTATAGTTCTTTCAGGTGAGGCATAAGGAACAGCATTTAAATTCATTTGAACTCTTTCAGCTGAATCGTATGCAAAAGCATTTTCTGCATTATTAATATTTTCTGTTGTATTATCAGTATGAGTTTCTAAGCTTCTATTTTGATTATTGATAGTATTTTTCATTCTATTGTATGCATATATGTTATTAACTTTTGTCCATTCTGAAGTAGGGCGTTCTATTTGCTGTTCTCTAATCCAGCCATTATATTCACTTGGAAGGTTTACAAATACTTTTTCACTAATTGATCCGTCATAATTTGTTTTTATATATAGATTATGTACATCGCATTCTTCTTTTGGCACATTTATATGAGAAAACTCTTCCATTCTTGTTTCTTTACAGAACTCTCCTCTAAGTTTTCCGCTTATAAGACAGATTTCTCTTTTTACTATAGTATCAGGCTTATTCCATTTAGTTTCTTTCTGACTTTTATTAAGCATAGTAAATAAATCATAAAGTATAGGAACAGCACCATTACCGCCGGTTATATTTATCATCTCGCTTCCTGCAAAATCACCAAGCCAAATTCCAACTATATAGTCTTTTGTATATCCTATAGCCCAAGCATCTCTTGAACCTTTTGAAGTTCCTGTTTTTATAGCTATAGAAAATGGATAAACTATTCCTTTATAGCTTCTGAATGAACCCATTCTGGCATTTCTATCTGATAATATGCTTGTTATTAAATATGCACTCTCTTCAGATATTACTTTTCTTGTAGTTTTTTTAGGTAGAGTAATAACTTCTCCGTTGGCTTTTTTTAATGAAGTTATAGAGTAATTATTTATAAATGTTCCTGAATTTGGAAATATTGTATATGCTGAAGCTAAATCTATTAAACGCACTTCGGCACTTCCCAAAACCAAAGAATATCCGTAATAATCAGGATTTTTATCTATGGAGCTTAATCCGGATTTTAAAAGTATATTTTGAAAATCTTTTATACTGTATCTTGCCAACCATTTAACTGCAGGTATATTTAGAGAATTAGCTAATGCATCTCTTATGGTAACAGGACCTCTGTATTTATGATCGAAATTTTCCGGTATATAATCTCCGCCCGGTGAATTGATATGTGTTTTAATATCGGCTATAACTGAAGCAGGGGATTCTCCTTTATCAAATAAATATGCATACATAAAGGGTTTTAAAGTACTTCCTGCCTGCCTTAATGCAGTAGCTCCATTAACTGCTCCGTGAGTTTCAGCATCAAAGTAATCCATAGAACCTATCATTGAAAGAACTTCGCCTGTTTTGGCATTAAGTATTACACATGATATATTTCTTACATTGAAAGTATGAAGCGACTGACTGGAATTGCTTATAACTAATACTGCTTCTTTTTGCATTTTATAATCTAATGTTGTTCTTAATTCTGTTACTCCAGTATATTTTAATTGTTCCAATGATTCTTTTGCATACATTGTAAAATGAGGAGCTTTGAAAGTGTATTTTTCTTTATCATCAAAAATTTTTAATTTTTCATTTGTATATTTATTATAATTTTCTTCTGTTATGAAATTATTATTTTTCATTTCTCCAAGTACATATATCCTTCTTGATTTCAATCTTTCTTCATATTTATAAGGATTAAATTTAGTACCGGATTTTATTATAGAAGCAAGCATTGCAGATTCATTGATATTTAAATCTTTTGCTTTTTTATGAAAGTATAAATCGCTTGCAGCACCTACACCATAACAGTTATTTCCAAAGAATACTCTATTTAAATATTCTGTAATTATTTGTTCTTTTGTGAGATTTCTTTCCAATCTTATTGCATCAAGTGCTTCATAGAATTTATTTATATATGTTCTTTCGCGAGGAATAATATTTTTTGCAAGCTGCTGAGTTATAGTGCTTCCGCCTGATACTACTCTTCCGCTTATCAAATTTGATAAAAATGCTCTTATTATAGCTTTATAATCTATACCGTTATGATTGAAGAAATTTTTATCTTCAGCACTTACAACAGCATTTATTAAATTTGTTGATAAATCATTATATTTTACTTCTTCAAAGAATCCTCCATGCTTTGGAAATATTGTTGATATAAGTATTGAGTTTCTATCATATATTTTTAAAGCACGTTCTTCATTTATATTTAATTCATTTTCTGAAAAAGGTTTATTGATATATTCTTTGCAGTATTTATAAAAATTATATCCTTTTGGTATGAATATAATTGAAACTGCTATTATAGATAATAACAAAGTGTATATTATAGTTAATGCTATTCTTCTAATAATTTTTTCCATAATAAAAATATTCTATAATAAAAAAATAATTAGTCAAATTATATCGAATTTGTAGCATTTAAATGATGATTATTAAAACTTAAAACTGTAAAATATTGATAAAAAATAATTATTAATTAACTTTAAAAGTAGTAATGTAATTATATAATAAATAAATTTTTATTGACAATAATATTTTATTTTATATAATGTATATCAATTTTTTAATATATTTTAGGAGTCTTGATATGCTTAAGACAGAGAAAAGAATCAGAAGAAGCAGGATTATATTAAAATTTGTCATTCCATACTTCATATTTTTTGTATTAATTTGTGTTCCTGTATATATAACTTATTATAATCAGTATAGAGAAAATTTTTTGTATAGTATATATGATATTATGGATAATGCTTCATTAGATATATCAGGTTGGATATTAGAATACAAAATTCAATTAAAGACTGTAAGTAGTTTTTTTGAAACAGATATGACAATAAATGATATGATGTCGGCTGTTTATAAAATGAAATCATTAGATAGTGAATTGGTGGATGTTTATTTTGGAGGAGATATTCCTTATGCTAATGGCAGATTTTTTGTAACTGCCATTCCTGATACTATACCAAGTGATTATGATCAAACTACTAGAGATTGGTATGTTAATTCTATAAATACAAATGATGTTTATGTTAGTGAACCATATACAGATGCTTCAACTTCTTCTTCTGTTATTACTTTAGCAATTGCTGTTAAAAATTCATCAGTTGTTAAAGGAGTTGCTGCATTGGATGTGTATTTCTCTAAAATAGAAGAAATAATGAATAAAATAAAAAATGATAAAGGTTATGAGTTTTTTGTAATATTATCTGACGGTAGATACCTTAATCATAGCAATAAAGATTATTTGCTTAATGATAGATATTCTGCTTTTAATATGCCGGAATTTTCAGATGTTAAAAATAACATGATAAATGGAAGTGCAGTATCTATATATAAAGATCAATGGTATGGTATTAAAGAAATAAAAGGTTTTCCTTGGTACATAGTAGCTAAAGGAAATGACAAAGAGTTAAAAAATAATATATATAAATTAACTTTTTACTTATTTTTAGTTATTATTTTATCTATAGGATTGGAAGTTGTTTTAGTAACTGTTATTACTATACCTATTACAGATACTTTAAATGAAGCTATTCATCATATAGATAATATGGCTTTAGGTAATTTTGATACTAAAGAGAATGATTCTAAAAAACATAATAATATAGCTCATGCTTTATCATCTTCTATATATGATATGCAGAAAAATATTAGTTCAGTGATTTATAATTTAAAATTGGATATAGATTCTATTAATAGTGAAATGGAGAAAATATCTTTAGGAAATAATGATTTATCTGATAAAACTATTGATCAGGCATCTTCAATTAATGAATTAGCAAGTGCTATACAATTTCTTTCATCTTCTATAGCTGATACTTATAATAATACAAATAATGCTAAAGAAGTAAGTAAAAAAGCATTGGAATGCAGTATTAGAGGAGTGGAAATCGTTTCTAAAACTTCATCAAATATGGAAGAAATATCGGATGCAAGCAAGCAAATTTCAGAAATCATTAAAATGATACAATCAATAGCATTTCAAACCAATATTTTAGCACTTAATGCAGCAGTTGAAGCAGCTAGAGCTGGAGAACAGGGTAAAGGTTTTGCTGTTGTAGCTAGTGAAGTAAGAAATCTTGCTCAAACTTCTTCTAAAGCAGCAGATGATATAACATCTATAGTTGAAAGTACAATTCAAAAAATAAATTTAGGATATGAAACTGTTGCTGAATCTTCATCATTATTAAATGAAATAAATAATTTAGTAACTGATGTTTCCAATGCGTTGGTAAATATATCAAATGCAGCAGAAGAAGAAAAGGATAACATAGAGCAGATTAATGTAAGTGTTTCTTCTATTAGTAATATAACACAAAGAAATAGCTCGCTTGCAAATGATAGTGCTTTATCAAGTAAAGAAATATTAAATAAAACAGGAAATATAGCAAATAATATATCATACTTTAGATTTAAAAATTAATTATTATATTTCTTATTTTATAAAAATAACTTTTATTTCATAGCTACTATGGTATTTTATATTTTATAATATATAATAGTAATATTGTATAATTTGACAATATTGATAATTTTTACTATATTATAGAATATATCACATTGTAATCTATACTATAAATAATTATTAACTATGAAAAAATTAAATAGTTTAGCGTTTAAAATGCCTTTGTCCATTAGTTGTATAAGTAGCATAATAATAATTGTACTCTTAGTAATTTCGTTGTTTTTTTCAAGTAAAGGTATTACAGAATCAATAAATGTTGGATTTAGAAATACAGTAGAAGGATATGCTTACTTATTGGATGCTTTAACAGAAGCACAAATGTTGCTTGCAAACTCTTATGCAAGTGATGCTAATATTAGAAACTATATGATTTTTAGAGATGATGTTTATAGTGTATACAGTGGAAGAGATATGACTAATTTTATAGAAAAAAATAGCTATGTAGAAAGTCTTTATTTAACAGATATAAATGGAAATGTTTTACTTACTACATCAGAAGCTTTAAGAAATAGAAATATGGCTGATATAAGACCTGATTTATGGAGAAAACTTTCAACAGGAGAAAAAGTTGCATTTGGAAGTCCTAGAGAATCCCCAGTTTCAGGAGAAATAACATTGGGTGTTGGATCTATAGTTACAGATTTCACAAATAATACAATAGGTTATTTAGTTAGTACCATTAAAGGTTCAGTTATACATGATAATTATTTTTCAAAAGTTAGATTAGGAAGAACGGGAAGAATAGTTGCTGTTAATGAGAATTTTATAGTTACTATGGATATGGATCCTGCTAATATCAATAAACCAGCACCTGAAGCATATAAAAATATATTTAATAATGCTTCAGATGAAGGTCCTTATAGTTATAAAAATGGTAATATATTGAGAATAGGATACTATAAGAAAATGGATGTTCAGCCTTGGATAGTAACTTATGCTATGAATGAAGATGAAATATTTGAACAGATAAGAACTACTGTGTTTGTAAGTATTTTAGTTGCTGTTCTTTCTATAATTGCTTTAGTTATATTTATGTTTATGTATGCTAGAAGGATTACAAAACCTCTTCGTATAGTTGTTGAAGAAGCAAAAGAAATAGAAGAAGGCAGACTAATTATGCATGGAAGAAAAATTAATAGAAATGATGAAATTGGAGAATTATCTCGCTCTTTCCATAATATGAAATATAAGCTTATAGATATAATAGAAACTTCTTTGAATGAGTCTAGTAGAATGGCACAAGCTGCTAATAGTCTTGCAACTGGAAATAAAGATTTAGCAGAAAAAGCAGAAAGTACTGCAGGCAATCTTGAAGAAACAGGATCATTTATGGAAGAGATAGCTGCTGCAATCACCGTATCTATCAATAATTCCGTAAAAGGAAATGAAATGATGAATGATTGTAAAATAGCCATAGAAAATGCTGCATCAGTAGTTGAAGAAACTGTAAAAAGTATAAGCGAAGTTAATGCCGACAGTGAAAAAATAAAAAATATCATTAAAGTTATAGAAGGAATAGCATTCCAAACTAATATATTGGCACTTAATGCCGCAGTAGAGGCAGCTCGTGCAGGAGATCAAGGTAAAGGTTTTGCTGTAGTTGCTAGTGAAGTAAGAAGCTTAGCACAAAGCAGCCAAGATTCAGCTAAGGATATAACAGAGTTAATTAATCAGGTATATGAAAAAATTAACAGAGCAAATCAGATAGTAGGAAGTCAGGAACAATTATTTGTAGGAATAAAAGAACAAATAGAAGAAACAGCTGACACTATAAAGAGTATCACTGAAGCAGCAGTTGAACAAAAAGAAGGAGTAGCTCAAGTTAATAGGGCTGTTGAAGAAATGGATACTTTAACTCAGGAAAATGCAGCTTTGGTTGAAGAGTCTACAGCATCTTCTATGTCATTATATGATGATGCCAGACATTTGAAAGAAGTTATTAATTTCTTTAGTATAGAAAAATAAAAATTGTTAGTGTATAGTAAATTTACTGAATATATACAAAGTTATTTACTATACATTTTAAGTAAACAATTTTTATAATAATTTAATTCTAAATATAAATTTGATTATTAAAATCTCTGGCACATTTTTATATTAGTTGCTAGAGATTTTTTATCTATAAGATCTAATAAAATTATACCACAATTTATTTAGTAGATTATTATGATTTTTAAATTAATAATAAAAGAATTTTTTTAATGCTTTAACGCTAAATATAAAAATTATTATTATATTACAAATTATTTCATATAAAGTAATAATTTTGATTAGAAGTAATAAAAAATCAGTACAAAGTTTTTTATAGTATTTTGAATATGTGCTTTAATTTAATGCTTTAAAAATGTATAACAGCATAAATAATAAAAAATCAAAAATATTTTATTGTATTGACAACTATTTTTTTTTAATATACTACATATATAGGAGTTTGTTGATTTTTATCAATCTATGTCTTATATAAAATTTTATAATAATGTTAGGAGTAAATTATGAGTAGGTTTTATAGTCTATCTTTTAAACTGCCAATTACTATTAGTTTAATGTCTATAATAATGTTAGGTTTTTTATTAAGTGCTTCTGTCTTTTTTTCAAATAAGGGAATAACACAAAGTACTGATACAGGTTTTAAGAATACTGTAGAAGGATATGCCAATCTATTTGATTCTATATTAGATGCTCAAGTAATGGTAAATAAAGCTTATACGAGCAGTGCTAATATTAAGAATTTTCTTACAGATATGAGTAATTCCTATAGAAATAATGTTAATCTTGATATAACTTCATATATAGAAAACAATAATTTCATTGAAAATATTTCAATAATGAATACTAATGGTGTAATAGTTTTTGATAAAAATGAAAAATTGATAGGAAGAAATTTTATGGATTTGAGACCGGATATGATGCGAAAATTGTTAGCCGGAGAAGACTTAGCTTTTGGAAATGAAATTAAAGAATCAGCAGCTACAGGTGAACTTACAATATCTTTAGGTGTAAGAGTACTTGATTATAATAATCAATTGATAGGATATTTAGTTTCTATTATAAAAATAATGGTTATATATGATAATTATTTTAGTAATATACAATTAGGAAGAACTGGAAGAATAGTAGCCGTTAATGATCAGCTTAAAGTTGTAATGGATACAGATCCAAAAGAAATAAATAAACAAGCACCAAATGAATATGATAATATAATAAAGAGCGGATCAGTATCTGGAAATATTAGTTATGTTGCTAATAATCATATTAGAGCAGGTTTTTATAAAAAGATGACAGTTCAGCCTTGGATAGTAGCTTATGCCATGGATGAAGAAGAAATTTATGAGATTAATAAATCTATAGTTATAACAAGTGTTATTATAGGTATAATATCTATGCTTCTTATGACATTTGTAGTGTTCTTATTTACTAGAAGTATAATAAAACCTTTAAACATTGTAGTTTCAGAGGCTAAAGAAATAGCATCTGGAAGACTTATTATGCATAATAGAAAATTAAATAGAAAAGATGAACTTGGAGAATTATCTCATTCTTTCCATGATATGAAATATAAACTTATAGAAGTGATAGAAACAACTTTACATAATGCAGATAAGATGTCGCTTGCAGCAAATAATTTAGCAGCGGGTAATAAAGATTTATCAAGAAGATCAGAGAATACAGCAGCTAATCTTGAAGAAACAGCGTCATCTATGGAAGAAATATCTTCAGCAATATCTATGGCTACAAATAATTCTGTTAAAGGCAATGAAATGATGAATCATTGTAGAGAGTCTATAGATAATGCTACATCAGTTGTATCAGAAACAGTTAGAAGTATGAATGAAGTTAATGCTGATAGTGAAAAGATCAAAGATATCATTAAAGTTATAGAAGGTATAGCATTCCAAACTAATATATTAGCTTTGAATGCGGCAGTAGAAGCAGCAAGAGCAGGCGATCAAGGTAAAGGTTTCGCGGTAGTAGCTTCAGAGGTAAGAAGTTTGGCACAGAGCAGTCAGGATTCAGCTAAAGATATAACAGAATTAGTAAATCAAGTATATGAAAAAATCAATAAAGCTAATAAGATAGTAGAAAGTCAGGAAGAGCTATTTATGAATATAAAAACTGAAATAGATGAAACAGCTAATATTATTAAAGATATTAGTTCAGCAGCATTAGAACAGCAGTCAGGAGTAGCTCAGGTAAATAAAGCTGTAATGGAAATGGATTCTATAACACAAGAAAATGCTGCATTAGTGGAACAGTCTACAGCTTCATCACTAGCTTTATATGATGATGCTAAAGAACTACAATCTGTAATGAGTTTCTTTAAAATAGAAAAATAATTAAAAAAATATTATTATATAGAGTAACTTTATATTGAGTTTTCTCTATATAATAATATTAATATTTCTTTTTTATGTATGCATCAAGTGTTATTTAATTGACAAGGCTAATAGTTTTTACTATACTATTTATTATCAGAAATTCTATCATTATTTTCGTATTTATCTAAAATAAATATCTAAAATATCCAAGGAGTTTGCATAATGAGTAGATTTAGTAGTTTATCTTTTAAAATGCCTATTACTATTAGTTTAATGTCTATATTAATGTTAACTTTTTTATTAAGTGCTTCTGTATTTTTTTCAAATAAAGGAATAACAGAAAGTACAGATACTGGGTTTAAAAATACTGTAGAAGGGTATGCTAATCTATTTAATTCTATATTAAATGCTCAGGTTATGGTTTCAGTAGCTTATTCCAGCAGTGCTAATATTAGAAACTATCTTCTAATCAGAGATGAAAATTATAGAAGATTAGGTTTGATTGATTTAAATTTATTCATAAAAAGAAATGAATACTTAGAAAATATTTACGTTGTAGGTGTAGATGGTAGTATATTATTGGATAAAAAAAATGAATTGACTGGTCAGAGTATGGCAGAATTTAGACCTGGTATGTGGAATAAATTAAAGGCTGGTGAGGAATATTCTATTGGAAATAATATGAGAAAATCAGCAGATACAGGTGAGTATACTGTATCTATAGGTACTCAAATATTGGACTTTGAAAATAATATTATAGGTTATTTGGTATTGATAGTTAGATCGTCTATTATACATAAAAATTATTTTAGTAATATAAAGTTGGGAAGAAGTGGAAGAATAGTAGCAGTTAATGATCAGCTTAAAGTTGTAATGGATACTGATATAAATGAGGTGGCTAAAGATGCACCTAATGAATATGATAGCATATTTAAGTCTGGAAGTTTAGAAGGAAATGTGGAATATAGTTTCAACAATCATAAAAGATTGGGGTATTATAAAAAAATGAAAATTCATCCTTGGATAGTAGCTTATGCTATGGATGAAGAAGAAATTTATGAGATAAACAAATCTATACTTGTAACTAGTATTATTATAGGTATAATATCTATGCTTCTTATGACATTTGTAGTGTTCTTATTTACTAGAAGTATAATAAAACCTTTAAACATAATTGTTGAAGAGGCTAAAGAAATAGAAGATGGAAAACTTGTAATTAATAGAAAACCTTTAAATAGAAAAGATGAGTTAGGAATATTATCAAGATCTTTTACTTCTATGCGTACAAGACTTATAGAAGTAATAGAAACAACTTTACATAATGCAGATAAGATGTCGCTTGCAGCAAATAATTTAGCAGCGGGCAATAAAGATTTATCAAGAAGATCAGAGAATACAGCAGCTAATCTTGAAGAAACAGCGTCATCTATGGAAGAAATATCTTCAGCAATATCTATGGCTACAAATAATTCTGTTAAAGGTAATGAAATGATGAATCATTGTAGAGAGTCTATAGATAATGCTACATCTGTAGTATCAGAGACAGTTAGAAGTATGAACGAAGTTAATGCTGATAGTGAGAAGATTAAAGATATAATTAAAGTTATAGAAGGTATAGCATTTCAAACTAATATATTAGCACTTAATGCAGCAGTAGAAGCAGCAAGGGCAGGTGATCAAGGTAAAGGTTTTGCAGTAGTAGCAAGCGAGGTAAGAAGTTTGGCACAGAGTAGTCAGGATTCAGCTAAAGATATAACAGAATTAGTAAATCAAGTATATGAAAAGATTAATAAAGCTAATAAGATAGTAGAAAGTCAGGAAGAGCTATTTATGAATATAAAAACTGAAATAGATGAAACAGCTAATATTATTAAAGATATTAGTTCAGCAGCATTAGAACAGCAGTCAGGAGTAGCTCAAGTAAATAAAGCAGTAACAGAAATGGATTCTATAACACAAGAAAATGCTGCATTAGTGGAACAGTCTACAGCTTCATCACTAGCTTTATATGATGATGCTAAAGAACTTCAGTCTGTTATGAGTTTCTTTAGAATAGAAAGATAAATATTATTATTTTACTTTAAGTTAAAAAATTATTTAAAAATTGAAGTGATATTATAAAATTAAAGTGTGGGTAGACGTAATTAAATTTTTAAATTTTAATTACAACTCCCACCCTTTAAGATTTTTTTATTTAATTATAAAATTATAATTTATATTTATATTTTTACTAAATAAGTAAGTAAAGTGCCCGCCCAAGTGTTATTTAAATTTTTAGTTTTTATTAACGCACATTTAATTAAATTTTATATATAGTTAAATTTAAAATGCATCATTAAGGTATAATTATAGCTTTGCGTGCGTAATATTTTTATCTAAATACCAGTAAAAATTTGATAAACTTAGAAAATATCTATTTACAAATTAAAAATAATTATTATAATATTATTAACCTAAGTGAGTAACTATTAAGGTTTATCATAAAGGTATTTAAAATTTATATTAATCTGATTTATTAGCCTATGGAAAATAATAGAATTGCTGTTATAGGAATAATAGTAGAAAAAACAGAAAATGTTTCAAAAGTTAATGAAATTCTGCATGATTACAGTGATTTTATTATAGGAAGGATGGGAATTCCTTATAGAGAAGAGAATATAAATATAATCAGCATAGTCTTAAATGCTCCTAATGATAAAATTAATAGTTTAACAGGCAAACTTGGTATGCTTGAAGGTGTTTCTGCAAAAGCACTTTATGCAAGTAAAAAGTAAAATTAGGTTAAATATTATCAGTTTAATTATTAGGAGTTTATATCATGTCTTCTGCTACTTTGTTTAAGTACGATTCAAAATCAAGAAATGCAAATGAATTTATTAATGATGAAGAAATTTTAAAAACCATATCTCAAGTAGAAAGCGGTAATTACAATATAAGAAATATATTAGATAAGGCTAAAGAGATGAAAGGCCTTGAACCTAATGAGGCATTGGCTTTACTTCTTTGCGATGATAAAGATGCAGAAAATGAAATGTATGAAATAGCTAAGAAAATAAAATTAGAAATATATGGAAAGAGAATAGTTTTATTTGCTCCTCTTTATTTATCAAACTACTGTATTAATGGCTGTGTTTATTGTCCTTATCATGCTAAAAATAAACATATAGCTAGAAAGCAATTAACTCAAGATGAGATTAGAGCTGAAGTTATAGCATTACAAGATATGGGACATAAAAGACTTGCATTAGAAACAGGAGAAGATCCTGATTATGCTAGTATGGAATATTTACTTGAATCAATAAAAACAATATACAGTATTAAGCATAAAAACGGAGCTATTAGAAGAGTTAATGTTAATATTGCCGCAACTACAGTAGAAAATTATAAAAAGTTAAAAGATGCCGGCATTGGTACTTATGTATTATTCCAAGAAACATACCATAAACCAACTTATGAGAAAGTTCATCCAAGTGGCCCAAAAAGCAATTATGAATATCATACAGAGGCAATGGACAGAGCTATGGAAGGCGGAATTGATGATGTTGGTATAGGGGTATTATTCGGACTTTACAATTATAAATATGATTTTACTGCTATGCTTTACCATGCTAAGCATTTGGAAGATACTTTTGGATGCGGCCCTCATACTATAAGCGTACCAAGAATAAGACCTGCCGATGATGTTGATGTAAAAAGTTTTCCTAATGCTATTACTGATAGCTTATTCAAAAAGATAGTTGCTGTTTTAAGAATAGCTGTTCCTTATACTGGAATAATAGTTTCTACTAGAGAGAGTCAGAAATCAAGAGAAGAAGTTTTGGAAGTTGGAGTTTCTCAGATAAGCGGAGGATCAAGAACAAGCGTTGGAGGATATGTTGAAGAGGAAGAAGAGAATTCCAAACAGTTTGAAATTTCAGATAACCGTTCTCTTGATGATATTATAAAATGGCTTGCTGATATAGATTATCTTCCTAGTTTCTGTACTGCTTGCTATAGAGAGGGAAGAACAGGAGATAGATTCATGGCATTTGCTAAAAGCGGACAAATAAAAAATTTCTGTCAGGCTAATGCTATAATAACTTTAAAAGAATATGAGAATGATTATGCTAAAGAAGAAACTAAAAAATCTATAGATAAAGTTATAATAAATGAAATAGAAAAAGTGCCTAATGAAAATGTAAAGGCAAAATTAGTAGATTCTTTAAAAGGCATAGATGAGGGAAGGAGAGATTTCAAATTTTAATTTTTAGGGTTACTCATTTTATAATTGATTCAGTTTTCTTAATTGCATCTATTGATATATGCATTAAGAAAGCTGAATTGATTTTATTTATGAATAGGATATGTGAAAAATATGAATGATACACCGAATGCAAATAGAACTCATATTGCAATATTTGGAAGAAGAAATGCAGGTAAATCTAGTATTATAAATGCAATAGCCAATCAGGATATAGCAATAGTTTCTGATACTGCAGGAACAACTACTGATCCTGTTAAAAAAGCTATAGAAATAAATGGCATAGGTGCATGTGTTATAGTTGATACTGCAGGTTTTGATGATGAGGGAGAGCTTGGAGCTTTAAGAATAGAAAGAACAAAAAAAATAATGGAGTCATCTGATATAGCTTTACTCGTTTTTGATTCTAGTTTTGTAGATAATGATTATTCGTTAGAGCTTAAATGGAAAAATAAACTTGAAAGTTTAGAGATACCAATTATAGCAGTTTTAAATAAAATAGATTTAAATGCTGATTATAAAAATATAGAACAAAATATAAAAGAAATTTTTAATTTAGAAACTGTTTCAATAAGCGCTATAAATGCTAACAATAAAATTAATATAGATAAATTAATTGATGCTATAAAATTAACGATTCCAAAAACAGAAGAAATAAGTATAACAGGACATATAATAAAAGAGGATGATATAGTAATGCTTGTTATGCCTCAGGATATTCAAGCACCTAAAGGCAGATTGATTCTTCCTCAAGTTCAAACTATAAGAGATATTTTAGACAATAAAGCTGTGATAATGGCTTCTACTTTTGATAAATTTGAAAATGCATTAAAAGCATTAAGCAAAGCACCTAAAGTAATAATAACAGATTCTCAAGTTTTTAAAGAAGTGGAAAAATTAAAACCTAAAGAAAGTTTATTAACTTCATTTTCTGTATTATTTGCCCGTTATAAAGGAGATGAGAAAATATATAAAAAAGGTGCTGATTTTATAGATAATTTAACAAAGGACAGTAAAATATTAATAGCAGAAAGCTGCACTCATATACCATTGGAAGGAGATATAGGCAGAGTAAAAATTCCAAATTTATTAAAAAAGAAATTTGGTTTTGAATTTGATATAGATTATGTTGCAGGTAATGATTTTCCAGATGATTTGTCAAAATATGATTTGGTTATACATTGCGGAGGATGCATGGGTACTAGAAAACATATTTTAAATAGAATAAGAATATGCGAAGAACAGAATATACCTATAACTAATTACGGTATGACTATAGCAAAGATTAATGGAGTTCAATATATATAAAAGTAATTTTTAGTATTACAAATAAAATAAATTATTAATAATATATTTTATATAATTATATTTTTATTATAACTTTACATTTATGATTATTTTAGTATAATAATATTATGAGCCATAGAGATATTAATGTATTAAATGATTATTTTATGAGATATTTATTCTCATCTAAAGATAGTAATTTAATATTGCTTGATTTTATTAATTCCACAATGCTTGATGCTGGTATGAAAACTTTTAGAAGAGTTGAGATTTTGACTCCATTTAATTATAAAGAAAATTATGAGGATAAAGAGACTATTGCTGATGTAAAATGTATTACACAGAATGGAACTGTTGTTATTATAGAAATACAATTACAAGGTAATTCAAGATTTCCAGAACGAATACTTTATTATTGGGCTTCGAATTATAGTAAACTCCTAAAGCATGGAGAAAAATATGATGCCCTTACTCCTGTAATTAGTATTAATTTACTTAATTTTAATTTAGATGATAATGATAATATTCATTCATGCTACATGATTTATGATACTCTTAATCAAAGGTTATTAACTGACCATTTACAAATCCATATAATAGAATTAAAAAAGTTTAAATATAATTTACTCAAGCATGATTTGAATTGCTGGCTAAAATTTTTTACTATGAAAGAGAAAGATAATAAGGAGGTTATTATGTCAGAATTAGTAAAAGAGAAACCTATAATGGAAGAAGTACAATCACGATATAATAATTTTATAAAAAACAGACTTATGATGAATGAATATGATAAAAGAGAAGCATATCTATATGGCAACCAAATAATACTTGAAGAAGAAAGAAGATTAGGTATTGAAGAAGGTTTTAAACAAGGTATAAAAGAAAATCAAATATTAACTGTAAAAAATATGAAAAATAGAAATATGGATATAGCATTAATAAGAGATATTACTGGACTTAGTATAGAAGAAATAGAAAAATTATAATGTAAAACATTTAAAATTATATAGTGATATATTCTATAATTTATTACTCTCCATTTAGTAAAAACTATTCTAAATTATAAAGGAAATGTAAACTTGATTAATATAAATAAAGCAAAAGAAATTATTAACAAAATAGAAATAGAAGAAAAAATATCAAAAGAAGATGCTTTGACTATTTTATCATCTTTTGAATATGATAATAATATAAATATAAAAAAATTACATGATGAAGAAAAAGAAGAAGTAAAGAAATTAAAAGAATATTTAAGAGTAAAGGCAAGAGAAAAAGCTGATAAAGTATTCGGCAAATATGTTTTTATGCGCGGGCTTATAGAATTTACTAATTATTGTAAGAATGACTGTATATATTGCGGAATAAGAAAAAGCAATAAAAATGCAGAAAGATACAGACTAAATAAAGAAGATATTTTATCATGCTGCGAACTTGGTTATGAAATAGGATTTAGAACCTTTGTACTTCAGGGCGGAGAAGACCCTTATTATAATTTAGAAATTATGTCTGATATAGTAGAAGCAATTAAAACAAAATATCCGGATTGTGCTTTAACATTATCAATAGGCGAAAAAGAAGAAGAGTATTATAAAGCATTAAAAGAAAAAGATGCTAATAGATTTTTACTTAGACATGAAACTTCTGATGATATTCATTATTCAAAACTTCATCCTAATAATATGAGTTTAGAAAATAGAAAAGAATGTTTAAGAACTTTGAAAAAACTAGGCTATCAAACTGGTACAGGTATAATGGTTGGAAGCCCTTATCAAACTTTGGAGAATATTGCTGATGATTTAATTTTTATGCAGGAGATAAAACCAGAGATGATAGGTATAGGGCCTTTTCTTCCGCATAAAGATACTCCTTTTGCAAATGAAAAAAAAGGAGAATTGGAACTTACTTTAATACTTATAAGCATACTTCGTCTAATTTTTCCATTGTCTTTGATACCAGCTACTACAGCTTTAGGTACTATTAAAGAAGGCGGCAGAGAATTAGGAATACTTCATGGTGCTAATGTAGTTATGCCTAATTTATCTCCTATGAATGTAAGAAAAAAATATTTGCTTTATAATGATAAAATTGCTACAGGAAGCGAATCAGCTGAAGGTGTTAAAAGCCTTAGAAATAATATGGAAAATATTGGCTATATTCTTACTGGTATGAGAGGAGATTTTGATATTAACAGACATATTTAAACTTTATAAAAAATAAAATTATATATTTACATATAATCTATTATATATTAAAATAGTACAATTATATGATAAGAGTAAAGATTAGTTATGAAAAATATTTTTAATAATAAAGTTAATAATCAAAGTAATCCAAATAAAAGCTTAATTCAGGCTGTAGATGAGTTTTTAAGAAGAATATCAAATTTAATAGCTATAGCTGGTTCAATATTTGCAATATTTGTTCTTTTAATGCAGGTAAGGCAGATTAGTATTTACAACTTTTATATATATAATTATGATAAAATTATTAATATCATAACAATATGTTTTGTATTTATACTTATAGATCAAATAAGAATAGCACCAAGAAAACTTTATATAGTTGTGCCGATTATTCAGCTTATAGGTTTATTGCTTTTAAATTTTTTCAGCAGAAAATATTACGATGTATATGCAAACAGAATAATATGGACTATAGCAGGTTCTATACTTTTCTTTTTAGTTATAGTTATAAATTGGCTTAGGCTTTCATATTCAAAATTTACATTATATCAAATGATTATAGCTTCTTTTATATTTGTTATAACATTAGGAAGTTTACTTTTATATTTGCCTTTAAGTACTGTAACAGGTAAATTATCATTTGTAGATGCTTTATTTACTGCTACTAGTGCTGTATGTGTTACAGGGCTAAGTGTTATAGATATTTCAAAAGAGTTTACTTTATTCGGACAGATTGTATTGATTGCTCTTATTCAAATAGGAGGACTTGGTATTATGTCCATATCAGCAATAGTGCTTTTATTTTCTATAAGTAAGGGTAGTGTTCAGGATAGGGTAAGAACTTTAGAGATGTTTAATACACAGAATAAAGATATAATACAATCTACTATAAAAGTGATCTTTTTATCAACATTTTTAATAGAATTATTGGGTGCTGTTTCTTTATTTACTGTTATGGATACTAATGATAGATTGGGAATGCGTATATTTTCTTCGGTGTTTCACTCTATAAGTGCATTTTGTAATGCCGGATTCTCTCTTTATACAGATAATCTTCATCAATATTCTGATAATGTTGTAGTGAATGTTACTATTATGCTTCTTATCACTCTTGGAGGTATAGGATATCCTGTTATGCTTACTGTTACTAGGGCTATCGTTAATAAGATAAAAGGACAAAGATATGTATTTGATGTTCAGGCTAGAATAGTAATATTTACAAGTATTCTTCTTATAATAATTGGAAGTGCTTTTATATTTTTTAATGAATATTCAAATTCACTTAAAGATTTGCCTTTAAAAGAGAAGATATTGGTTTCTTTATTTCAAAGTGTAAGTCCAAGAACGGCAGGTTTTGAAACTATTGCTTATAATTCCATGAGCAGTGTTACTATAGGAGTTGTTATATTTTTAATGTTTGTAGGAGCTTCTCCAAACAGTACAGGAGGAGGAGTAAAAACTACTACTTTATTTGTATTTATATTTTCAGTAATCACAGCAATTTTTAATAGACCATATATTGTAGTTAATGGCAGAAAAATAAAAGATGATACAGTTAATAAATCCGTTGCTATAGTTACGCTTGCAATAGCTATTTCTGTATTAGCTTCATTTATTATGTTTTATATAGAAAAGTCAAATACTATGATGCCTATACTTTTTGAAGCTATATCTGCAATAAGTACAGTAGGGCTTTCTCTTGGTATAACTCCTACAGTTACAGTATGGAGTAAATTAATACTTATAGTTTTAATGTTTATAGGACGTGTTGGTTATCTTACTTTATTTATGAGTATAGGTTCTATTAATAAAGGCAAATACGGCATAATAGATTTACCTACAGGTGAGGTAACTATAGGATAATTATGTCTGAAATTATTATTGTATGCGGTGCCGGAGGTAAAACCTCATATATAAAAAAATAGCAGAAAATAATAAAGATAAAAAAATAGTAATCACAACTACTACTAAAATATTCAAACCTGATAATTATACAGAAACTATAAATAATCATTCCTTTGATAATGATAATATTATTGTATTAGGAAAAAAGTATGATGAAAAAAAATTAATATATGCAGGAGATGAACAATTAGGGAATGCAATTAAATATGCTGATATTGTTTTGATAGAGGCAGACGGTGCAAAATATCATTCTTTAAAAATACCTAATGATGAAGAGCCTGTTATACCAAGTTCTTTATATGGCAGAATATATAAAATAGTTGTTATTATGGGGCTTCATAGTTTAGGAAGAAAATTTAAAGAGACTTGTTTCAGATATAATTTATGTGATGAAATAGAGCCTGAAAGAATAGTTGATTTAGATACTATTAATTATATAGCTGATAAATATTATATTAATAAACTTAAATATAAATGCAGCAATATAAAACTATATTTAAATGATTTTACAGAGAATAATTATATTTATTATAAAAAAACATCTTTTATTATACTAGCATCTGGTAAAAGCGAACGTTTTAATGGAAACAAATTAATTCATAAATTCAAATCTCTTGATAATAAAACATTATTTGAAAAAACAATAGATAAAATATCTGATGTGAGAAAATTATTTAAAGAAGATGAAAATCTCAAAAATATAGAAACCGATGTAATAGTTGTAAGCGTATACGATGATATAATAAATAAAAAATTTGAAAATAAAGATTATTATGCTTTTTATAATGACAGACATAATGAAGGTATAAGTGCTTCTATAAAACTTGGAATTAATGAGGCATTAAAAGTAAAAGCTGATTCATTTGCTTTTTTTGTATGCGATATGCCTTTTTTAGAAAGTAATGATATATTCAATATGTTAAAATATTTTTATTATAGTCATAAAAATATAGGTGCTATGTTCACAGATAACAGACCTTCTAATCCTGCTATTTTTTCATCTAAGTATATTAATGATATTTTAAGTTTAGAAAATGATGTTGGAGCACTTAGAATTATAAAAAAGAATATAGAAGATTGTTTCTTTTATACTATAGATGAAAATAAATTAAAAGATATAGATACCAGAGAAGATTTATTTTAAATATATTTAATCAATAAAAATTAATTGAAGTTAATAAAAATTAATAAAAGAAAAAGCATAAGCTATAAATAACTTATGCTTTTATATATTAAAAGATATTTTTAATTATTTTTTAGCTTCTTCTTTAGGAAGAATAACGTTAAGTATAATAGCAACACAAGTAGCTATAACAACAGGACTGCTTCCAAATACAGTTTTAGCCCAAGCAGGGAAAGTATCTAAAGCACCGCCAACCTGAACAGTACCCATACCTAAAGCAACAGCAAGTCCAACTATTAATGTGTTTCTAGGTCCCATATTTTCAGTGAATACCAATTTAATACCAGTCATAGCGATAGAAGCAAATACCATTATAGTAGCTCCTCCTAATACACAAGAAGGTATTGTAGTAAGTAAAGCTGAGAATTTAGGGAATAAACCAGCTATTAATATTATGATAGCAGCTATACCTAAAACGATTCTGTTAATAACTTTAGTAGTAACAACTATACCTACGTTCTGACTGTAAGTAGCAGTTGGTAAACATCCGAATACAGAACATAATATATTAGTAAGACCATAAGCAGTGATACCGCATTTTAATTCTTGGTCTGTAGGCATTCTTCCTATAGGACTTCCTGAAGTAGTAGCAGAGAAGTCTCCTATTGCCTGAACAGAGTTAACTGCGAATAAAAGAGCTATAGCTATAGCAGCAGAAGGATCAAATTCTATTCCAAAAGGTATAAGTTTAGGAGCTTGGAAAATACCGGCATTAGCAACACTTGTAAAGTTAATCATACCAAAGAAGAAAGCAGCTATATATCCTACTATTAATCCGAATAATACAGAAGCTAATTTTAAGAATCCTTTAGTAAATTGGTTGAAGAAAATAACTGCAACAAGAGTTATACCAGCAACAGCCCAATACTGCCAAGAACCGAAAGGAACAACTTCACCATTTATTTTGTACAAAGTACTTCCGCCAGCCATATATCTAACAGCTGTAGGGTATAAAGAAAGACCAACAGTGAAAACAACAGTACCAGCAATTAGAGGAGGGAATAGTTTTCTTATTTTATCAACGGCAAAACCAAATATTATAGCAACTACACCACCTATGATTTGAGCTCCAAGTATTATAGCTATACCTCTAACACCAAGACCAGTACCTTCAGGACCTCTAGCAATAGATTGCATAGTAGATACATAAGCAAAACTAACACCCATTATCATAGGAAGTCTAGCACCTATGTGATAATTTTTTGTAATAGGTATTGGGAACAACATAATAATAGTTGAAATAGCAGCAAATACTAAAGATGATTGAACTAGTAATATCTGCTCTGGACTTCCGCTTTTAAGACCTGCAGCAGATGATACAATAAGTGCTGGTGTAACACAACCAACGATCATTGCTACTACGTGCTGAATAGCTAACGGAAAAGCTTGAGACATTTTGGGCATACCTTCGTACTGAAACAAAACGTCTTGAGTTTTTTCATTTGTACTCATAATTAACTCCAATTTTTTTATTATATTTTATAGATTTATATTATCTAAAAAATATTCAATTAAATTTAAAGCGCATTTCTTCCTATATAAGGCTGTTGACCTAGCACTGTTTCTAGGATTCATAATTGAAGAATATGCTTCCTGTATAGATTTAATATTATTCTTCCATTCATTGATATCTGAAGTAATAAATTTTTCCTCTATACCTTCATCTCTTGTAATTGTAATACCTAATGTACAAAAACTTATTTTGAATCTGTACTTGTCATTTTCTTTGCAAACTAATGCACATATTGCAAGTTTTGATAATGCATTAGCTTTTCTAGTTCCTATTTTTCTATAAAAAGAATATTTATAATCTTTTTTCGGTATTATAATATGGGTAAGTATTTCGTCATTTTTTAATATTGTTTTACTTACTCCTGTGATAAAGTTTTTTATTTTTACTTCTCTTTGTGAATTTTTACTTTTTAATACTAGAACAGCATCCATAGCATATAAAGAAGGAAGACTATCCGCAGAAGGAGAGGCATTGCAAATATTTCCGCCTATAGTGGCAATATTTCTAATAGGAGGTCCTGCTATTCCTGAGGCACTGTCTTTCAATACCTGAGGAGTTAAATCTGATTTAATAATTTCATCAAATGTAGTTAATGCCCCTATAATGATATTATTTTCATCTTCTTTTATGCCTTTTAATTCTTCTATATCATTTATAAATAATATAGGCTTATCAAATTTAGCTATTAAATTGCTTCCTCTAAGATGCTCTACCATTAAATCTGTACCGCCTGCAAAAATCACAGAATCATTTGAGGCTCTAAAATCTAATGCTTCATTAATATTTTTAGCTTTTAAAGTTACTGCCATAAATTTTTACCCTCCTTAAAAGCTATATCAGATGCTCTTAATACAGCACTTACTATATGATCATATCCGGTGCATCTGCATAGATTGCCAGATAATCCTTTTCTTACTTCATACTCTGTAGGTTTTCCTTTAGTATCATTCAAAATAGCTTCAGATGACATTATCATTCCCGGAGTACAGAAACCGCATTGAACAGCTCCTTCATCTATAAAAGCCTTTGTTACTATTTTACCTCTTTCAGTTTCAGAATATCCTTCTATTGTTATAATTTCTTTTCCTTCACATAAAATTATAGGTATTAAACAAGAATTAACTACTTTTCCTTCCATAAGTACGGCACAAGCTCCGCATTCTCCTTCTCCGCATCCTTCTTTAGTACCTGTAAGTTTTAATTCATCTCTTATAAAATCTATTAATCTAGTTAAAGGATCTAACTCTGTATTAATTTCATTTCCATTTACTTTAAATTTTATAGGCATTATATCACCTCCGCTATGTTTTCAGGCAGAATAGGAATTTTTGTAAAATGATGTTTCAAAGCATTTTCCATAGCAGATGCATAAGCACTTGCAGCACCGTCAAAAGTAATTTCTCCTATTCCTTTTGCACCAGAAGGACCATATTGATAAGGCTCTCCCATAATATATGTTTTTATTTCAGGCAAGTCTAAAGAAGTAGGTATCATATAATCAGACATTTTTACCTGTAAGAATCTTCCGTCTTTATTCACTATGTTTTCTAAAGCCCCCCAACCAAGTGCCTGAGCAACTCCGCCTTTTATCTGACCTTCAACTATCTTTTCATCTATAGCATATCCGCAGTCAAATACAGCCCAAACACCTACTATTTTTACTTCTAATGTAAATTTATCAATTTCAACTTCAACAACATTTATTCCAAGTCCATAAGTAGGGTAGGCATCTCCTCTTAAATTAGTACTATCCCAATCAACTAAATGCGAAGGATGTTTATAATCTTCAGTTATTTCTATTTCTTCAGATTCATTCCATCTATCTTTTAATTTTTTGCATGCTTCCTGTATTAAATATCCTACTATCATAACTGAACGTGAAGCAACAGTCGGACCTGTATTTGGTATTATATTTGTATCATATACGGATATATCTATATTTTCTAATGGTATATTCAAATTATAAGCAGCTATTTTTCTGAATGTGGTATGAAGTCCCTGACCTATTTCTGTATTTGATGTCAGTATTGTTACTTTATTTCCTTTTTTCTTTAACTTTAATTTAGCTTTGATTATATCTCTTTCTCCGCTTCCTGTGAAAGCACAGCCATGTAAGAAGCAGGAAATTCCTATTCCTCTGTACATATCATCTTTATATTTTTTTACTTTGTTTTCATAATCAGATTCTTTTAAAGCTAAATCAAGCATTTTAGGAAGTATTATATTATCATGGAATATTCCGCCTGTTATTGTAGGATCATTTTGTTTTACGAAATATTTTCTTTTAAGCTCTATAGGATCTACATTTATTTTATTAGCTATATTATCCATAGTTCTTTCTATAGCGAATATAGCCTGAGGTCCGCCGAATCCTCTGAATGCACAGCTAGGTACATTATTAGTACAGTATAATCTTCCCAAAACTCTCACATTAGGAAAATGATATACATTAGCAGCAGTGTAAGTGCATCTTTGCATAATAACTCTTGAGCTTGATTCATAGGCACCAGCATCCATATCTGAAACTACATCAAGAGCAATGATATTATTATTTTCATCAAGAGCAATTTTAGTTGTGATTTGAGCAGGCTGTCTTTTTACACTATAAGCTAAATCAAATTGTCTGTCTAATATAAGCTTAACTGTTTTTTTGAGTTTATGTACAGCAACGGCAACTGCAGCGGATAGTATATCAGGATAATGTTCTTTTCCTCCGAATCCTCCGCCTATAGTAGGTGATATTACTCTTACCTTTGAATCTTCAACACCAAGAACAGGAGCAACAGCTTTTTGTACATAATATGGACATTGTGTAGATGAATATAAAGTTACTCCGTCATTTTCCCAAACACCCACGGTTCCATTAACTTCCATATATAAATGTTCTTGATATGGTGTATGATATGTTTCTTCTATTATTGTTTTAGCTTTTTTGAAAGCTTCATCAACATCGCCGTATCCTGCTTTAAATGAAATGAATATATTATCATCTCCATATATAGGACCGCCTAATAATTTTTTGGAGTCTTCTATATTTAATACAGGTTCCAAATCTTCATATTCTATTGTAACTTTTTCAGCTATATCATATACTATATTTTTGTCAGGACCTACAATAAGAAGTATTGTTTCTCCAATATATCTAACATTATCATCAGCAAAAGGACGCCAGTCAGATATAATCATAGTAGCGGCATTTTTACCCGGAACATCTCTATAGTCTATTATAGAATAACCTTCAGGAAGTTCAGGAATATTGATTTTTAATATCTTAGCCCTGGCTTTTGTAGAATGAACAATTTTGGCATGCAGGACTTCTTTTCCAAAATCAATATCGTTTAAATACTTAGTTTTTCCTGTTATTTTATCAAGAGCATCTACTCTTGCTACAGAATTTTTCAATTCTTTAATTAGAGTTTCCATAAAATAGCCCTCAACTTATTATTTAATTTAAATATTGTTAATATCTATAATATATCAATAGTCAAATATTAATATATTATAGATATTTACAAATGATAAATAAACTAGATAATTTATAGTTTAATATAAATATCTAGTTCATTTATATACTACTAAAAATTATTTTATTACTCTAGTACCAGTTTTTCCATTGATAGCATCTTTAGCTTTTTCTAATAATGTTATCATAGCTTCTTTTCCAGTAGCTTCAACAAACTGCATACAAGCCTGTACTTTTGGAAGCATAGAACCAGGAGCAAACTGACCATCATCGCAATGTTTTTTAGCTTCTGCTATAGTCATAGAATCAAGCCATTTAACATCAGGTTTTCCGAAGTTAACAGCAACTTTTTCTACAGCAGTTAAGATGATAAGCATGTCAGCATTAAGTTCTTTAGCAAGTACAGAAGCAGCAAAGTCTTTATCTATAACAGCAGCCATACCTTTCAAGTGATTACCTATTCTTATTACAGGTATTCCGCCGCCGCCGCAGCAAATTACTAATGCTTTTTCATTAAGCATAGCATTGATTGCAGTACTTTCAGCTATAGCAACAGGTTTAGGAGAAGCAACAACTCTTCTGTATCCTCTTCCTGCATCTTCTTTTACTATCCAGCCTAATTCTTTAGCTTTTGCTTCGCCTTCTTCCTTAGTCATGAATTGACCTATAGGTTTAGTAGGGTTTTTGAAAGCAGGGTCATTTTCATCAACTACTACTTGTGTAATTAATGTAGCTATTGGCGGAACAGCAATCTTTCTATTAGAGAACTCTTCCATAATAGCATTCTGTAAGTCATAACCAATATAAGCCTGACTCATAGCAACACATACTGATAAAGGTATAGGATTTCCAGTATTATGATTGTTAGTATATTCATTCATAGCATTGTTAATGAATCCAACTTGAGGTCCATTACCATGAGCTACAATTACTTCGCATCCGCTTTCTACTAAATCTACTATATTTTTAGCAGTGATTTTTACAGCTTCCATTTGCTCAGCAAGAGTATCACCTAAAGCATTACCTCCCAAAGCAATAACAATTCTTTTCTTATTTTCCATATTTTAATATCCTAAATCAAAAATTAAATTCTTTTTATATTGTAAAAAGTGCTTTTTTTCACAATATAATAGATATAAAATGGTAAGTACTATATATATTATAGATACTTACCATCTATTTAGTTTTAATTATCCAAATATTCTTTGTTTTTTATCAGAAGCTAATTTGCTTAATACAGCTTGAGGATCTCTGAACTTAGATAAGAAGATCATAGCAGCTATAACATAAGGTTTGTAACTAGCTTGTTTGTAAAGAGGTACTCTGTATCTGTCGAATACTGAAGCTTCAACTTCACCATCTTTACAGCTAACATCATTAATATCAGCAGGTAAGCAGTGTAAGTATAAAGCTTTTCCGTCTTTAGTTTTTTTCATTTTTTCTTCAGTACAGCACCAATCTTTATAATTAGCATTTTGTTCTAATAATCTTTTTTCAAGAGCTTTGATACCGTCAGTGTCGCCTTTACCATAAAGGTCAGTTCTTTCCTGCATAGCAGCAAAAGGAGCCCAAGATTTAGGATAAACAACATCAGCATCTTCAAATGCTTCATCCATATTGTTAGTGATAGTTAATTTAACACCAGCAGCTTCAGCGTTTTTCTTAGCAATAGCTTCAACTTCAGGCATAAGTTCATAACCTTTTGGATAAGCTAAAGCAACATCCATACCTAATCTAGTGAATAAACCAGCAGCACCTTGAGGTACAGATAATGGTTTACCGTAAGAAGGGGAATAAGCCCAAGTCATAGCAACTTTTTTACCTCTTAAGTTTTCTAATCCACCTAATTCATGGATGAAGTGTAAAGAGTCAGCCATCATTTGAGTTGGGTGGTCTCTGTCACACTGTAAGTTAACTAAAGTAGGTCTTTGCTCTAATATACCGTCATTGTAACCTTGTTTTACAGATTCAGAAACTTCTTTCATATATTCGTGACCTTTACCGATGTACATATCATCTCTGATACCAATAACATCAGCCATGAAAGATACCATGTTAGCAGTTTCTCTAACTGTTTCACCATGAGCTATTTGGCTTTTACCTTCATCTAAGTCTTGTACTTCTAAACCTAAAAGGTTACAAGCAGAAGCGAAAGAGAAACGAGTTCTAGTAGAATTATCTCTGAATAAAGAGATACCTAAACCAGAATCAAATACTTTAGTAGAAATGTTGCTTTCTCTTAAGAATCTTAAAGCATCAGCAACAGTCCAAACTGCTTGTAATTCATCAAAAGTTTTGTCCCAAGTTAAAAAGAAATCATTTTGATACATTTTGCCGAATTCAAGGCTATCGAGTTTTGAAATGTATTTTTGTATACCCATATTTTTTCATCCTTTTTTATTTATTTTAATTTTTTATTATATTACAAATTATTTATTTGCACAATAGATAGTAGGTACAGCAGCGTATAAAGCAGCACAGTTTACTAAATCTTGTTTCCAAGTTTTTTCATTAGGAGCATGTGCCTGAGCTTCAGCACCAGGTCCGAAACCTATACAAGGTATTCCGTTTCTTCCCATAATAGATACGCCGTTAGTAGAGAATGTCCATTTATCAGTAAGCGGACGAGCTTTTCTTTCTTTATCTATTTCTGGAGTAGGTCCTAATCTTTCAGTACCGAATAAGCCTTTATAAGCTTCTTCTAAAGTTTTAGTAACAACATGGTCTTCAGGTATTACCCAAGTAGGGAAGTAACATTCTATTGGATAAACTAAGTTAGTCCAAGAAGGTCTGTCATAGTTATACATAGATACTTCAGCACCATATTTTTTAACGTTAGGAAGGTTTCTAATTTCTTCTAAGCAGCTTTCCCAAGTTTCGCCAGCTGTCATTCTTCTGTCTAATGAAATAGAACAAGAGTCAGCTACGGCACATCTGCTTGGAGATGTGTAGAAAATTTGAGAAACTGTTACAGTACCTCTTCCTAAGAAGTTAGCTTCTTTGTATTGAGGATTGTATTTTTCTTCTAACATTTTTACTAAACCTTTGATAGGTGTAGAATCTTTAGCATCGTTTTCGTTAAGGCTTCTGATGTCTTGAAGTATGTCAGCCATTTTGTAAATAGCGTTATCTCCTCTTTCTGGAGCAGAACCGTGACAAGAAATACCTTTAACATCTACTCTTATTTCCATTCTTCCTCTTTGACCTCTGTAGATACCGCCGTCAGTAGGTTCAGTAGAAATTACGAATTCAGGTTTAATTTTACTTTCTTTACAGATGTATTCCCAGCATAAACCATCGCAGTCTTCTTCTTGTACAGTACCAACAACAACAACTTGATATTGGTCATTTAAAAGACCTAAATCTTTCATTATTTTAGCACCATAAACACCAGAAACTATACCGCCTTCTTGGTCAGAAGTTCCTCTTCCTCCTATTTCTACATCGTTTTCATAACCTTCATAAGGGTCAAAATTCCAGTTATCTTTGTTTCCTATACCAACTGTATCTATATGAGCATCGATACCTATTAAAGTTTTACCTGTACCCATATATCCTAAAACGTTACCCATAGGATCGATATCAACTTTGTCAAATCCTACTTTTTTCATTTCTTCAGCTATTCTTTCGATTACGCCTTTTTCTTCACAAGATTCACTAGGAATTCTAATTAAATCTCTTAAGAACTTAGTCATATCAGCTTTATAGCCTTCAGCTTTTGCTTTTATTTGTTCAAATTGTTCTTTTGAAATAGCACTCATTGTTTTTATTCTCCTAAAAATTTATAATTTATTTTTTATTTCTTTATTACTTTTATAATTATCTTTCTTTAGCTTCCCAAATGATATTTTTCCATCTTTCAGGATCAGTATCACCTTCTGTGCTGAATAATAATACTTTAGAATTAGAATCAAGTTTTAATTTTTTTCTTAATTCAGCATATTCATCATTAAGCATTATAGTAGCTAAAGCACCAAATGGAGCAGCACCAGATTCACCAGATACTACTTGAGGATCTCCTTTTAATGGAGCAGATAACATTCTCATACCTCTAGCAGCAACTATGTCCTGAGCAGCTATGAAACAATCAGCATGATTTTTAAGTATATCCCAAGAAGTGATATTAGGCTCACCGCAAGCAAGACCAGCCATAATAGTGTCTAAATCACCTTCAACTATTCTTATTTTTCCGTCTCCAGCTTCAGCTCCTTTGTATAAACAAGCAGCAGCATCAGCTTCTACTACTACCATTACAGGAGGATTATCTTTATATTTGTTAGAGAAATATCCAACCATAGCACCAGCTAAAGAACCAACACCAGCCTGTACGAATACATGTGTAGGTCTTTCACCAAATTGTTCATCAGCCTCTAAAGCCATAGTACCGTAACCTTGCATAATCCAAGCAGGTATTTCTTCATATCCTTCCCAGGCAGTGTCCTGAACAACTACACCGTTTTTAACTTTAGCAGCTTCAGCAGCAGCTTTTCTAACGCATTCATCATAGTTGAATTCTTCTATTGTAGCTGTAGCACCTTCAGCCTGAATGTTTTTTAATCTAGTTTCTGTTGAACCTTTAGGCATAAAAATTACAGATTTTTGTCCTAATTTGTTAGCAGCCCAAGCAACACCTCTACCATGGTTACCGTCTGTAGCTGAGAAGAATGTAGCCTGACCGAATTCGTCTTTTAATTTTTTTGAAGTTAATACATCATAAGGGAATTCGCTTACATCTTTACCCATTTTCTGAGCTATATATCTAGCCATAGAGTAAGAACCGCCTAATACTTTAAAAGCATTAAGACCGAATCTGTATGACTCATCTTTTACTTTTATAGTTCCTAAACCCAAATATTTAGCCATTTCTTTTAAATCTGCTAATGGTGTTTCTGTATATTGAGGGAAACTTTGGTGAAAAGCTTTTGCCTTTTTTACTTCCTCAATAGACATAATTGGTAGATTTTTATCTTCTGTTTTAGGCATTTTATTTTCAGCCCATTTAAGATCACTCATTTATATCCTCCTTTTTTGAATCTATATAGTTATATAGAGTGAATTTACTTATTCCAAAATGATTAGATACTTTATCTCCAGATTTAGTTATCAAAAATACTCCAGAGTCATTTAAAAATTTTATAGCCTTTATTTTTTCATCTTTATTCATTATAGAAGCAGGCTTTCCTACTAATTCCTCACTTCTTATTATTAATTTTTCCATAAGTTCCTGAGCACTATTAGGTATTTCTTCTAATTTAGATTTATTTTCAGTTTGTAATAATGTATCTAAATCGCTTTTAAATGGTAAGAAATTAGTTATATCAAAGTTTATGGATAGTATATATTTGTATTTACCATTCATATCCTTTATGAAAACTGTTGAAGATTTCAATATTTTTCCATTTGATGCTTTTGTAAGATATGATAAATGGTCAACTATTGGTTCTCCTTTTTTTAGCTTTTCTATAGTGTTTATAACGATATTAGAGGCACCTTCTCCTGCTTGTCTTCCTGTTATACCTCCATTAATAATAAAAATAATTGTATGTTCTAAGTCATCTTCTTTTAGTTCATGTAAACAAACTTCACAATTATTTCCAAACTGTTTTGCTATACCATGAGCAACGCTTATTAATGTTTCAAGTATTATATTAGAACTCATAAATATTCCAAAATATTTTATAATGTTTAATTACTATGCTTATAGTATACTAATTTTTTTTTAGATTTTCAAGAAAAAATCTAAATTTTTTTTGAAAATTCGTTGACAAATGTACTTTTTTTAATATCCTATTAAAATGTATATAAATAATTACTAGAATATAAATTTAGGAGGCAGCTTATGTTATTAATAGGTGGGGGAAAATTAATTACTAGAGATCCTGCTAAGCCATTCATTGAAGATGGTGCAGTTCTTTGTGATGGTAGATTAATTAAAGAAATAGGTACAACTTCAGATTTGAAGGCAAAATATAAAGATGCTGAGTATATAGATGCTAAAGGAAGCATTATTATGCCAGCTTTCATAAATGTACATGAACATATTTACTCTGCTATGGCTAGAGGTTTCAGCATTAATGGTTATAATCCTAAAGGCTTTTTAGAGATATTAGACGGTATGTGGTGGACTATAGATAGAAATCTTACTTTAGAACAAACTAAACAAAGTGCTATGGCTACTTATATTGAATCTATTAAAAGCGGTGTTACTACTGTATTTGATCACCATGCTAGTTTCGGTCATATAGAAGGTTCTTTATTTGCTATAGAAGAAGCTGCTAAGACTATGGGTGTTCGTTCTTGTTTATGTTATGAAGTTTCTGATAGAGACGGAGAGGCTAAATCTAAAGTTTCAGTTAAAGAAAATCTTGATTTTATTAAACATGCTATGGCTGATAAAACTGATATGATCAAAGGTATGATGGGAATGCATGCTTCTTTCACTATTTCTGATAAAACTATGGAAGCTTGTATGAAAGATTTACCTGAAGGTATAGGCTGCCATATTCACGTTGCTGAAGGTATAGAAGATTTACATGCTTGTTTGAAAGAACATGGTAAAAGAATAGTTGACAGACTTTATGATTTCAAAGTTTTAGGTCCTAAAACTATACTTGTACACTGTATATATATTAATCCTCATGAAATGGATTTAATCAAAGAAACAGATACTATGACTTCTCATAACCCTGAATCTAATATGGGTAATGCTTGCGGCTGTCCTCCTACAATGGAATTAATGAAAAAAGGAATATTAACAGGTTTAGGTACTGACGGATATACTCATGATATGACAGAATCATACAAAGTGGCTAATGTACTTCATAAACATAGTCTTTGTGATCCAAATGCTGCTTGGGGTGAAATACCTACAATGTTATTTGAAAATAATGCTAAAATGGCTAATCGTTATTTCGATACTCCGCTTGGCGTACTTAAAGAAGGTGCTGCTGCTGATGTTATCATTGTAGATTATAAAAACTATACAGAATTAAGTGATAAAAATATCAATGGACATATATTATTCGGTATGAACGGCGGACATGTTAATACTACTGTTTGTAACGGTGAAGTATTGATGAGAGATAGAAAACTTACTAAGATTGATGAAGAAGCCGCTTATGCTAAGATAAGAGAAGAAGCTGATAAGCTTTGGAAACAAATTAATAAATAAAAAATAATATCATGAAATTCTATATAAAATTGATTTTTATATAGAATTTTTTTTGGTATTGTAATAAATTACAGTAAAATTAATTGGAGGAATTATAATGAGTGATGTAATGACACCCATACCTTTTGGAAACCTTATGAATTGGATTCTAGAAGAAAAAAAATCCGGTAAAGTATTTGGTGTTTCAAGAGCGTTTAAAGCTGATAAAGCTAAATATTACGAAATTTTTGGAAGAAAGTTGGAAACTCCTATAGGACCTGCTGCAGGACCTCATACTCAATTGGCTCAAAATATAGTTGCTGCTTATTATATAGGAAGCAGATTCTTTGAACTTAAAACTGTTCAGAAAATGGACGGAGAAGAATTAAGCAAATGTGTTGCTAAACCTTGTATTACAGCTAATGATGAATGTTATAACTGTGAATGGTCTACAGAACTTTATGTTCCTCAGGCTTTTGATGAATATATTAAGGCTTGGGTTGCTTTAAAAGTAATTGCTAAAGAATGGGATTTAGGAGATATGGACGGTTTTCAGTTCAATATGTCTGTTGGTTATGACTATGAAGGCATTAAAACTGAAAAAATTGATACTTTCATTGAAGGCATGAAAGATGCTTCTAATACTCCTATATTTAAAGAATGTAAACAATGGTTAACAGATAATATCAGCAGATTCCAAAACTTCAAGAAAGAAGATATAGATAAAATCAATGCTGATGTATGTAATTCTGTTACTTTGTCTACTCTTCATGGATGTCCTCCTACAGAAATAGAAAAAATAGCTTCATACCTAATCACAGAAAAGAAATTAAATACTTTTGTTAAATGTAATCCTACACTTTTAGGTTATGAATATGCTAGAAAAACTTTAGATGAAATGGGTTATGATTATATATCATTTACTGATTTCCACTTTAATGATGATTTACAGTACAGCGATGCAATTCCTATGCTTCAAAGACTTCAAAAATTAGCTGAAGATAATTCACTTGCATTCGGTGTAAAAATCACTAATACATTCCCTGTAGATGTTAAACAAAAAGAATTACCATCTGAAGAAATGTACATGTCTGGTAAATCTTTATTCCCACTTTCTATGACAGTTGCTTCAAGATTGAGTAAAGATTTTGACGGAAAATTGAGAATTTCATATTCAGGCGGATGTGATTATTTCAATATCAATGATGTTATAGATGCAGGAATTTGGCCTGTAACTATGGCTACTACTTTCTTAAAATCAGGCGGTTATCAAAGAGGCGAGCAAATAGCTAAAAATCTTAAAGAACCAAAAGCATTTACTAAAGTAGATGTAGCTAAAACTGAAAAAATCATTGAATGGAGCAAAAAAAGCAAACATCATATTAAACCTGTTAAGCCTCTTGCTAGCAGAAAAGTTAATAAAAAAGTACCTTTGATCGATTGTTATATAGCTCCTTGTATGGAAACTTGTCCTATTCATCAAGACCTTACTACTTATATAAGACTTAATTCTGAAGGAAAATATGAAGAGTCTTTCAAAGTTATTATAGAGAAAAATGCTCTTCCATTTGCTACAGGTATATTATGTCCTCATACTTGTATGGATAAATGTACTAGACAATTCTATGAAGAGCCTGTAAGCATTAGAGCTTGCAAATTAGAAGCTGCTAAAGCTGGATATAGTAAAGTAATAGGAACTTTAAAACCTGCTGCTTCTATAGGTAAAAAAGCTGGTATCATAGGTGCTGGTCCTGCTGGACTTTCTGCTGCATTCTTCTTGGCTCGTGCTGGTGTTGATGTTACAGTATTTGATAAGAGAGAAAAAGCTGGTGGTGTAGTTGCTAATATTATACCTAGCTTCAGAATAAGTGCTGAAGAGATTGGAAATGATGTTAGCTTATGTAAGCAAATGGGTGTTAAATTTGAATTAGGCAAAGAAATTAAAGATATGAAAGAATTTGCTAAAAATTATGATTACACTGTTGTTTGTATAGGTGCTCATAAAAATATGCCTTTAAAACTTGAAGCAGGCGAATCTATGAATGCTCTTAAATTTTTAGAAGAGTTCAATAAAACTAATGGAAACGTTGCTTTAGGTGAAGATGTAGTAGTAATCGGAGGCGGTAACACTGCTATGGATGCTGCTCGTGCTGCTAAGAAAAATAAAGGCGTTAAAAATGTTAGATTAGTTTATAGAAGAACTAAGAGATATATGCCTGCTTTAGAAGAAGAACTTCAAGAGGCTTTAGAAGATGGTGTTGAGTTCATGGAATTACTTGCACCTGTTAAATTAGAAAACGGCAAACTTCTATGTAAGAAAATGGAATTATCTGATTATGATGAAAAAGGCAGAAGAAACGTTGTTGAAACTAATGAAACAGTAGAAGTACCTGCTAGCAGTGTTATAGCTTCTATTGGTGAGCAAATTGAATCTGACTTCTACAAATCTAATGGCATAGATGTTGATGATAAAGGTAAGCCAAAATGTTCTGCTGCTAATGAATCATCTATCAAAAATGTTTATGTTGCTGGTGATGGTTTATATGGTGCTGCTACTATAGTTGAAGCTATAAGAGATGCTAAAGTTGTTGCTGAAGCTATATTAGGAAAAGCAGTTGCTCCTGATTTACCTTCTGTTTCTACTGAAGAAATATCTTATAGCAAAAAAGGTAATTTGAAAGAAGTATCAAAAGATCCTGAAGCTACTAGATGTTTAAGCTGTGATTATATCTGTGAAAGCTGTACTGAAGTTTGTCCTAACAGAGCTAATGTATCTATAAAAGTTGCAGGACATGCTAAGATATCACAAATCATACACGTTGATTATATGTGTAATGAATGCGGTAACTGTGAAACATTCTGTCCTTATAGTTCTGCTCCTTATAAAGATAAATTTACATTGTTTGCTACTGAAGATGATATGAAAAATTCTAAAAATGACGGTTTCTTATTCTTAGATAAAGAAGGAAATGCTAAACTTAGAATTGATGGTAAAGAAGAATCTTATAAAGTTGGCGGAAAGAACAATGGTGTTTACACTATAGTTGATACCGTATTTAATAACTATAAGTATTTAATATTAAAATAATTGACTTTATATTGATTATTGTATAACATAGCAAAGGGGAGATAAGTATCTTTCCCTTGTTATGTTTATTTGATTTTAATATATAAGGAGGAATATATGGGCGAGAGTGCCAAGATTATCATTAATGGTAAAGAGATGAGCTTTGACTCAGACAGAAAGTTAATGGATGTTCTTAGGAATGACTGTAAATGTAAATCGGTTAAAGACGGATGTTCTGAAGGTGCTTGCGGAACTTGTACTGTTTTGATAGATGGAAAACCTACTAAAGCATGTATACAAACTATAGGAAGATTGCAGGGTAAAAGCGTACAAACTATAGAGGGATTTACTCAAAGAGAAAAAGATGTTTATGCTCATGCTTTTGCAGTTGCAGGTGCAGTTCAATGCGGATTCTGTATACCTGGTATGGTTATATGTGCTAAAGGATTGATAGATAAAAATCCTAATCCTACAAGACTTGAAATTGTTGCTGCTATAAAAAATAATATTTGCAGATGTACAGGATACAAAAAAATCATTGATGCTATAGAATTAGCAGCTAAAATGATTAGAGAAAACATTGATGTTAAAGAATACAAAGGTAAAGTAAAATTAGGCGATAGAAATATTGCTAGAGTAGATGCTAAAGAAAAAGCTTTAGGTATTGGTGAATACTGTGATGATATAGAGTTAGAAGGTATGCTTCATGGTGTTGCTGTAAGAACTAAATATCCAAGAGCTAAAATATTAAAAATAGATATTAGCGAAGCAAAAGCTTTAAAAGGCGTAGTTGATGTAATAACTGCTAAAGATTTACCTGGTGCTAAGAAAATAGGACATATTTTCCATGACTGGGATGTACTTATTGGTGAAGGCGAGACTACAAGATTTATTGCTGACGGTTTAGCTTTAATCGTTGCTGAAGATGAAGCTACTGCTAAAAAAGCTAGAGATTTAGTAAAAATAGAATATGAAGAATTACCATTGGTAAGAAATCCTCATGAAGCTATGAAAGAGGGTGCTCCTTTAGTTCATGAAGAAAGAGAAAGTAATTTACTTACTCATGAAAGATTAGTTAAAGGTAATGCTGATGAAGTAATAGCTAAATCTAAATATAAAGTTACAAAACATTATGAACTTCCTTGGACAGAGCATGCATTTATGGAAGCAGAAGTTGCTGTTGCTATGCCTTTCAATGGAGATGGAATATTTGTATATTCAAGCGACCAAAGTGTTTATGATACAAAAAGAGAAGTATCTATGGCTTTAGGTATAGAACCTGATAAAGTTGTAGTAGAAAATAAATATGTAGGCGGCGGATTCGGTGGTAAGGAGGATATGAGTGTTCAGCATTATGCAGCTATAATGGCATATAGAACAAAAAGACCTGTTAAATTCAAACTTACAAGACAAGAAAGTATAAACTGGCACCCAAAACGTCACCCTATGAGCATAGATATGACTACTGCTTGTGATGAAAACGGTATACTTACAGCTATGAAAGCTACTTTAATTACAGATGCCGGTGCTTATGCTTCATTATCAGGTCCTGTACTTCAAAGAGCTTGTACACATGCTGCTGGTCCTTATAATTATCAAGTTATAGATATAGAGGGTAAATCTTTCTATACTAATAACCCTCCAACTGGACCATTCAGAGGATTCGGCGTACCTCAGTCTTGTTTTGCTACTGAAATGAATATAAACTTGCTTGCTGAAATGTGCGGTTTAGATCCTTGGGAAATAAGATATAGAAATGCTATACGTCCTGGTCAAGTGCTTCCTAACTATCAAATAGCTGATGAGGCTACAGGACTTGTTGAAACATTAGAAGCTGTTAAAGATATTTATTATAATAATAAAAATGTTGGTATAGCTTGTTCTTTGAAAAACTCTGGTGTAGGTGTTGGTTTGCCTGACACAGGAAGAGTTCGTTTGTTAGTAAAAGACGGAAAAGTTAATGTATACTCTGCTGCTTCTTGTATTGGACAGGGTATTGCTACTGTACTTTATCAAATAGCTGGAGAAACTCTTGATTTGAATGATGATGAAATAATAATTCATCAGCCTAATACTGCAACTTCTCCTGATTCCGGTACTACTTCAGGTTCAAGACAAACACTTATTACAGGTGAGGCTTGTAAGAGAGCTTGTGAAGACCTTAAGAAAGATTTAGCTGGTAAAACATTAAAAGATTTAGAAGGAAAAGAATATTACGGCGAATGGCTAACTATTACAGATAAAATGGGCGTTGATAAACCTCACCCTGTTTCTCACGTTGCATACAGTTATGCTACACAAGTATGTATACTTAATGATGACGGTACTATAAACAAAATAGTTGCTGCTCATGATATAGGAAAGGCTATTAACCCTATAGCTTTGGAAGGACAAATTGAAGGCGGTGTTGTTATGTCTTTAGGCTATGCTTTGACAGAAAAATTCCCGCTTGAAGATTGTGTTCCTAAAGTGAAATTCGGTACTTTAGGATTATTCAGAGCTGATAAAACTCCAGATGTTGAATCTATTATTATAGAAAAACCTGGTGTTCCTTATGGTTACGGTGCTACTGGTATAGGAGAGATTTCTAGTATACCTACTGCTCCTGCTGTTGCTTTAGCTTATTATAAGTTTAACGGTGAGTTACAAACAGAACTGCCACTTAAAAATACTCCTTATTCAAGATAATTTATTTTATTATTATGAGTTTATTTAACGATGAACTTGTAATTGTAAGAGGAGCTGGTGATTTAGCTACAGGTATTGTGTATTCATTATATAAGGCTCATTTCAAAGTTATTGTATTGGAAACACAATACCCCTCTTCTATTAGAAGAAGGGTTGCATTATCCGAAGCTGTTTATGATGGTGAAAGTAAAGTTGAGGATATTGAATCTGTATTGGTAAAAAGCTATGAAGAAGCTCTTAATATAATTGCAAATCAAAATTATGAAAAGATTCCTATTCTTATAGATCCTAATTGTGATATACTAAAAAAGATAAAACCAACATTTTTAATTGATGCTATAATAGCTAAAAAAAATCTTGGTACTAATAAATCTATGGCTAAATATACTATAGCATTAGGTCCCGGTTTTACTGCTGGTAAAGACTGCGATATTGTTATAGAAACTATGCGAGGTCATAATCTTGGAAGAATGTATTTAGAAGGCGAGGCTATACCTAATACAGGAATTCCCGGTAATATAGGCGGTAAAGAAGCTGAAAGAGTAATACATGCAAGTTCTGACGGCATTATTGAAAATGTAAAAAACATAGGCGATTTTGTCAAAGAAAAAGAAGTTATAGCATACATAAATAACAACAATGAAAAAATAGAAGTGCTTGCTACTTTTGATGGTCTTTTAAGAGGCATTATAAGAGATGGTTTTAAAGTTCATAAGGGTTTGAAAATAGCTGATATTGATCCTAGAAAATCTGAATATGATAATTGCTTTACTATTTCTGATAAGGCTAGAAATTTAGGCGGTTCTGTGCTTACTGCTATGATGTATTTATATAATAGATAATTAATTTCTATATTATATAATTAATCATATTAAAAAATCTTCATTATAAATTATACTAAAAATTTTTAAGTTTGTCATTTTTTTATTCAACTTTTTCCCGCCGCAAAAAGTTGCTGCCGCAGGCACGCTTCGCGAAAGTGCAAGTGTAAAAAATTAGTACTAAATAATACTAAAATTGTCTTATATGTAATATAGTTTATTAAATTAAAGTCTAAATATAGCCTTTTTGCTTCTTTGTGGCAACAAAAGAAGTGGGGGTGTGGGGGCTAGTCCCCACAAACAATAAAATAAAAAAACTAAAATTGACAAAATGTAGTTGTTTAGGTATATATCAATTTTATTAATGAAGATTTTAATTTATTTAAATATAAAATTTACTTTACATTTCTTGGAGCTTTTTTTAGAATATCTGCAATTTCTCTAAGTTCAAGATTCTCTGCCATATCTAAAGCAGTATCTCCATCGTCATCTTCTATATTTACATCGGCTCCTTTTTCTACTAGAAATTTAACAAATGATTCATTAGATTTTCTTGTACAAGCCCACATTAAAGAAGTGTATCCATTATAATCTTGAGCATTAATATCTGCACCTTTTTGTATTAGAAGTTCTGCCACTTTTATATTATGAAGTTTGGAAGCATACATTAAAGGTGTTTCTCCATCCTCATTTGTTACATTTATATCTGCACCATTATTTATTAAAAATTCTGCAGCAGATGAATTTTCATTTTTATAATAATAATATCTATAGTCAGGATGTTCATTATCTAATGAGAGTAATAGGGGAGTTTCTACTGAGCTATGTTCAGAATGTGTTTTGGCATTTACATCGGCACCTTTTTCAACTAAAAATTTAACCATATCATAGTCATTTCTTAAAGCTGCTATCATTAAAGGAGTATAATCATAATCAGCAGGAGAATAATACTCCCCACCCTTTATTCTTGATTCTAAGTCAAAACCATTTTCTACTAATACTTTAAACATTTCTCTATTTAGTGCCAATTCTGTTGTATAAGCTGTATCAAGAAGTGATGCTCCATAATTGTCTTTAGTATTTACATCAGCACCATATTTTATTAATAAATTAAATATTTTTTTAGCATTTTCTAGCATTTCTTCTTTTTCGTAATGATCATAGCGAATATTATAATATAATACAGTGTTTCCATCATTGTCTTTAGTATTTATATTGGCACCATTTTCTAATAAAAATTTAACCATTTCATAGTCTCCTATCATAGCAGCGTTCATTAATGCTGTAAGACCGTCTTCATCTTTTGTGTTTATATTTGCACCTTGTTGTATAAGTAATTTTGAAATATCAAATTTTCCATAATCATTAGCAATCGTTAAAGCTGTTTTGTTTTCATTATTTGCTGTATTAGGATTGGCACCTTTATCAAGTAAATATTTAACCATATCATAGTCATTTCTTAAAGCTGCTATCATTAAAGGAGTATAATCATAATCAGATCTACCCGTCTTTATTCTTGACTCTAAATCAAAACCATTTTCAACTAATATTTTAAACATTTCTTTATTTTTATCAAAAGATTCTGAAATTCTATAGGATACATCAAGGAGAGATGCTCCATCATTGTCTTTAGTATTTACATCAGCACCATATTTTATTAATAAATTAAGTATTTTTATAGCATTTTCTTGTCCGAAACTATCATGCTGAATACTATAATATAATGCAGTTTTTCCTGATGTATCTCTAATGTTTACATCAGCACCATTTTTTAATAAAAATTCAACCATTTCATAATTTGTATCTCTAGCAGCATACATTAATGCTGTAGCACCTGCATTATCTTTAATATTGACATCAGTACCTTCTTCTATAAGTAATTTTGCTATATCATCATATCCCATTAAAGCAGCGTACATTAATGCTGTAAAACCGTATTCATCTTGAGCATTTGGATTTGCTCCTTTATCTAAATATGATTTAACTTCTTCTATGTTATTATATTGTACAGCTAAAAAGAAAGTCTGAGAATACATAGGATACATTTTTGTAACTTGAACATATTCATTAGTATTTGTAGTTGTTGGATTAATATATACTTGTTCATTTGTTTGAGTTTGATTAGTTTGAGTATTTTCTGTTTGTTTAGTATTGCCGCTGCAGGAAATTATCGAAACTATTAAAACAAAAATAGAAATAATATTTTTCATATATACCCCCTAAGTATATGCTGGATTATATGTTTAAAGTTATTTTATGTCAATATAACTATAATTTATATAATATACTCATTAAAAATATATGATAATTTTATGTATTAGTTTTTTATGAATGAAAATTATATAAATATAAATTGATATTAATAAAATTTTTAGTATAATTAATCTATGAAAGAAATTAACAGACTTAATGATTTATTTGTACGATATCTAATTGGTACTGAAGGTGATGAGGATATATTAGAAAATATTGTTAATGCTGTTTTAAATGATGTAGGATTTGAGTCTGTAAGTAATCTTGAAATAATTAATCCTTATAACTTGCCTGAAAATGAGAATTTAAAAGAATCTATATTAGATGTTAAAGCAAAAACAAAAGATGGTAAAAAAATACTTATTGAAATACAGTTGATAGGAAATAATAACTTTATAAAAAGAATATTATATTATATAGCTAAAAATATAGCTTCTGAATTAAAAGAGAATGAAAACTATATTAATATAAGTCAAATGATTAGTATTAGTTTTTTAAATTTTAATTTAAACATAGGAAGTGAAACTGATATAAAAAAAGAGCATAAATGTCTTCAATTATCAGATATTAATAATCCTAGCCTTAAATTAGATGATTTTCATATACATTTTATAGAGATTAAAAGATTTGCAGAAATATTAAAAAATGCTAGTATAGATGATTATAATAAAAATAAACTTTTATCTTGGATTGATTTTTTCACTACTAAAGATTTAGAAAAAGATATTAATAAACTTATAGGAGGCAATCATATTATGAGTAAAGTAATAGATAAATATAAAAGGTTTGTAGCTGATGAAAAAGAGATGTCTGCCTATAATGAAAGAGATACTTTTCTTTATGGACAGGCTGCTATGCTTCAGTATGAGAGAGCAGAAGGAAAAAAAGAAGGTATGGAAATAGGATTTAAGCAAGGCATAGAAAAAGGTATAGAAAAGGGTTATAAAGAAAGCCAAATAAATATAGCTAAAGAAATGAAAAAAGAAAATATGAATATTGATGTTATAAGCAGAATTACAGGTTTAACTATAGAAGAAATAAAAGATTTGTGAACATATGACAACTTCACTTGACAGATATTTTTAGTGAACAGTTTTTTTATAGATAAATAAAAAAATTATAAGTTATTGAATGTTGTTTGAATATACTTTATTGAATTCATATAAATTTAGTAATTATTTTAATAAACAAATAAATATAGGATTATAAAATGAAAAAGATTATTATAAAAAATGGTACTATAGTTAATGCTTCAGAAACTTATAAGGCTGATGTATTAATAGAAGATGAAAAAATTTCTCAAATAGGTGCTGATTTAAAATGCGACGGAGCAGAAATAATTGATGCTTCAGGTAAGTATGTAATGCCTGGAGGAATTGATGTTCATACTCATATGGATATAGATGTTGGAATTGGGCGTGCTGTTGATGATTTCTATACTGGTACTATTGCTGCTGCTTGCGGCGGTACTACTACTATAGTTGATCATATGGGATTCGGACCTAAAGACTGCGATGTATTTCATCAATTAAAATATTATCATACTCTTGCTGATAATAAGGCTGTTATTGATTATAGCTTCCATGGAGTTTTACAGCATGTTGATGAATATGTACTTAAAGGACTTGAAGTATTAGCGAAAGAAGAAGGTTTGCAAAGTACAAAATTATATTTAACTTATAATTATAAAATAGAAGATGATAATGTTGTGAGAGTATTAAAGAAGATGAAAGAGATTAATGGAGTTTCTGCTTTTCATGCTGAAAACCATTATGTAGTGGAATATTTAAAGAAGAAATTTGTTGAAGAAGGCAAAACATCTGCACATTATCACCCTATAAGCAGACCTGCAGAGGCTGAAGCTGAGGCAGTTAATAGAATTATACATTTATCTGTTGTAGCTGGAAATGCTCCTGTTTATATAGTTCATACTTCAGCTTCAAAGAGTGTAGATGAAATAGTTAATGCCAGAGCTTTGGGACATAAAAATATTTTCTCTGAAACTTGCCCGCAATATTTAGTATTAACTGATAAAGAGTATGACAGAGAAGACGGACTTAAATTTATTATGTCTCCTCCTTTGAGGAAACAGGAAGACTGCGACAGATTATGGAAAGCCATTGCAGACGGACATATACAGGTAATAGCTACAGATCATTGTCCTTTCAATTATGAAACTGATAAGGTGAAAGGAAAAGATAATTTCACTAAATGCCCTAATGGTGCAGGCGGAGTAGAGGAGAGATACCCTTTGATGTTCTCTGAAGGCGTTATGAAAGGAAGAATAAGCATAAATAAATTCGTTGAAACTTTATGCTATAATCCGGCTTTAATATACGGACTTTATCCTCAAAAAGGTGCTATTATTCCAAATGCTGATGCTGATATTACTATAATAGATCCTAATAAAAAATCTGTTATAACAAAATCAAATATGCATGGTGCTTGTGATTATACTGCTTATGAAGGAATGGAACTTTTATGCTCTATTGATAGAGTTATATCAAGAGGTAAAATTGTATGTAAGGATAATAAGTTCTTAGGAAATAAAGGCGACGGTAAATTTATAAAGAGAAAAACTTTAGATCATTATGCCGATTTTACTAATCATTTCAAATTGGGCGATTATATAGATATTGACTGTAATTAATTATTAAAAATATTTATATATATAGAAAATTAAATAAAAAATAACTGGCTATAATTTTTTAGTCAGTTATTTTTATTTATTTTTTATATTATTCTTTATTGCTTACACTGTTTCTTTCTAAGAATTCATAATTAACATAAAGTACTTTTTTTACTTTTATATGATTTATTAAATCTATTAATGTATTTGCTGTGCATACTCCGGCATTAAAAGAATCAAATTTTATTGTTGAAAGTTCAGGTTCTATTATCTCATCAATATCATATCCTCCGAAAGATATTACTGATACATCATCTGGAATTTTTAGCCCCATTTCTTTTAATACTTTATATACTCCTAAAGCTTGTCTATCTGTTGAACATATTATAGCATCTATATTTTTATTTTTTAATAATTTTTCTGTTGCTATTTTTGCTTTATCATAAGAAAAATCTGCTACTTCTATAGTTATGTTTTCTATACCATAGTTTGCCAATCCGTCTAATACCCCATTTCTTCTTGTTATTCCTACAGCAATATCATTTTCATCTACTGTTATAAATCCTATATTTTTATGATTTTTGCTTCCTATATATTCTCCTATATCTATACCAGCATTATAATCATCATTAACTATGCTTATACCTTCACTGCATTCCTGACCATAAATTACTATTGGTATGTCTAATTTTTTTAATACATTTTTATGTTCTTCTGTTATATATGTTGCACTTAATACTATACCATCAACATTTAATCTCTTTAATTTTTCTATATACTGCAGTTCCAATTTATGCTGATGATTTGTATTCATTATTATAGGCATATAATGTTTTTCTCTAAGTGTTTTTTCTAAACCTGTTAATACTCTAGCTCCGACTATAGAGTCCAATGCAGGTACTATTATTCCTATAATATGACTCTTTTTTGCTTTTAATCTTGCAAATGTATTGGGTTCATAATTATACTCTGATATTATTTCTTTAATTCTTTTTTTTGTTTCTTCTTTTAAATACCCGCCGTTAAAGTATCTGGATATAGTAGTTTTTGTAACACCAGCAATTTCTGCTATTTCTTTCATTGTAATTTTTTTATTAGTAGCCATTTTTCATTATCCTGATATTAATAAAGTATATACTTTTTATAGTTAAATACAAATTTATATAATTATTTTATAAAAAAATATATAATGCTTGACAAATATTAAAATATTGCTATAATATATTATGTAACCGGTTACATATAGGTAATTTCAATAGGATTTTTATTATGGCTATTAATTATAAAAAAACTGCTGAAGAAATTATTAGAGTAGTTGATAAGGATAATATTATTTCAGCGACTTTCTGTGCCACTAGATTAAGATTAATAGTAAAAACAAGAGAAAGCATAAAAGATTCAGATGTTCAAAAAATAGAAGGTGTTAAAGGAGTATTTTTTAATTCAGGGCAATATCAAATAATATTGGGTACAGGAGTAGTAAATAAAGTATATGATGAAGTTGTTAATTTAGGTGTTACAGGAGCAGCAAAACAAAATACGCAGGAAACTAAAAAAGTGGGAGAGAAAAATAATTTTAGAAAGTTTATACGTATATTTGCTGATGTATTTGTACCAATAATGCCTGCTATGATTGCAACTGGTTTATTTTTAGGGCTTAAAGGTGCTTTAATTAATGATAGTTTTTTAGGGTTATTTAATTTGCAAATGTCTAATATACCTGTTTCTGTTATGACATTTATGAGTGTTTTAACAGAAACGACATTTGCATTTTTACCTGCTTTGGTATGCTGGTCAACATTCAGAGTATTTGGAGGATCTCCTATATTAGGTATATTATTGGGATTAATGCTTGTTTCTCCTGCTTTGCCTAATGCATATTTAGTAGCCAATCCGGACAGCGGAGTTAAGCCTATAATGTTATTCGGATTTATACCTATAGTAGGATATCAAGGAAGCATACTTCCTGCACTTATTGCCGGCATAATAGGTTCTAAAGTGGAATTAAATTTAAGAAAAGTAATACCAAATATAATAGATATATTGGCAACTCCTTTTTTAACTTTACTCATAATGCTGATATTATCTTTAGCTGTAATAGGACCTATTTTTCATATAGTTGAACAATGGATATTGATAGCTATAAATTTTTCTTTATCATTACCTTTTGGAATAGGAGGATTCATAATAGGGTTTGGAATAATATTCATAGTTGTAACAGGAGTACACCATATAATGAACTTGATAGAAATATCCTTACTTGCTGCTACTACTTTTAACCCTATCAATCCTCTTTTATCAGTTGCCAATTTGGCTGCAGGTGCTGCTTGCTTAGCTGTTACATTAAAAACTAGAAGAAAAACTGTAAAAGCTATGGGATATGGTGCTACATTATCGGCTTGGCTTGGTATAACAGAGCCCGCTATTTTCGGTATAAATATAAGATACGGAATAAAACCTATGGTATGCGGTGCTATTGCTGCTGGTATAACAGGATTGATCGCAAGATTATTGAATTTACAGGCTACTGCTAATGGAGTTACAGGAATACCTGGAGCATTACTTTATATTTATGACGGAAAGCAATTATTTGGTTATGTTATTGTTGCTTTGGTTACCGTTATTTTATCTTTTACTCTTACTTGGTTTTTTGGTGTTCCTGATGAATATATGCAGGAAGATGAGGATTAAAACAAAAAAGACGTTACATAATTTCTACATAAATCCAATAAAATAATTTATTTGCTTAATATCATGTATTAGTTTTAATACATGATATTAAGTCCATTATTTGCTTATTATAAAAATATTTGATATGAGGAAAATAAATGAGGTTGGTTAGTAAAGTATTTGAAGAGGCGATAAAACGAAAAGAAATTGAATATTTTAATGATAATAACAATAAATGGAGATTAAATTTTCATTTAATGCCTCCTGTAGGCTGGCTTAATGATCCTAATGCTTTATCATATTTCAAAGGAGAGTATCATATATTTTTTCAGTATTCTCCATTTGATGTTGATGGCGGATTAAAATTTTGGGGGCATTATATAACTAAAGACTTAATAAATCACAAATATGTGGGAGTATCAATATATCCAGATGAAAAATACGATTGCCATGGTGTGTATTCAGGTTCTGCTTTTATAGAAGATGATAAACTGTACATATATTATACAGGTAATGTAAAGCTTCTAGGAGAACATGATTACATAGAAAGCGGAAGAGAAGCTAATACCATGCTTATAGTCTCCGAAGATGGTATTAACTTCTCTGAAAAAGAATGCTTAATGGAAATGAAGGATTATCCTAAAGATATAACTAATCATATAAGAGATCCTAAAGTATGGAAAGAAAATGATTCTTATTATATGGTTCAGGGTGCTAGAAAATACGGCACAGATAGAGATAATGATATTGGAGAGGTATTAATATTTAAATCTGAAGATAAAAGAAATTGGAATCATACAAGCACTATAAATTCTAAAAATAGATTCGGCTATATGTGGGAATGTCCTGACTTATTTAATTTAGACGGACATAATATTTTAATTACTTGTCCTCAAGGTGTAGAGCAAATTGAAAATGTATATGAAAATATTTATCTTTCAGGATATTTTTTGATTAATGATGATTATAAAAATAAAGAACATATAGAAGTTAATAACTTTACTGTTCTTGACAGAGGATTTGATTTCTATGCTCCTCAGACTTTTTTAGATGAAAATGGAAATAGAATTATAATAGGCTGGATGGGAGTTCCTGATACTGAAGATACTCATAAAAACTTAACTGTTCAATATGGTTGGCAGCATTGTCTTACTGTTGCAAGGGAGTTAAGTTTAAAAAATGGAAAACTTTATCAAAAACCTCATAGAAGTTTAGAGAAATTAAGAGAGAAAAAAATATTTGTAGATAAATGTTCTTATGATTCATTATCTGATAATTTAATTTCTAAAGATATTAACTCTTATGAAGTTTTAATTGATAATATAAAAAGTTCTGAGAATTTTGAATTATTAATTTCTGAAGGTGTTTCTATTAGATATAAAAATAATAGATTCATATTAGAGTTTATAAATGATATAGGAAAGAAAATAGGCGGCGGAAGATATAAAAGAAGTTCTGATTTAGAAAAGTTAGAAAATTTAAGAATATTAATAGATACTTCAGCTATAGAAATATTTATTAATGATGGAGAGATGGTATTTTCTACTAGGTATTATCCAAATGAATATTCTTTTAAGATTATTGGAGATATGAATTTAACAATATATAAATTGTCTGATTTTAAGGTTAATCATTAATCTTTTTTATTTGTAAATATTTAAAAATAGTTTATAATATCAGAATTACTAATTTTAAGGATATTGAAAATGGCTAAACCAATAACAAAAGAAGGATATGATAAAGCTAAATCAAAACTAGCTGAATTAAAGGCTGAGTTTGAAACTTTGCCTGCTATTATTGCTGAGGCTAGAGAAAAAGGGGATTTAAAAGAAAATGCTGAGTATCATGCTGCTAAAGAGAAGCAGGGTTTATTGAATGCTCAAATATCAAAGTTGGAGAGTGATTTGGCAGGCTGCGAGATAATAGATCCCGCTAATTTGGATAAGGACACTGTAACTTTCGGTAAAAGAGTAAAAGTGAAAGATAAAACAAGAAATGCTATTTTTGAATATAGAATAGTCGGCGAATTAGAAGCAGATATGAGTAAGAATGAAATAACTATAGTAACTCCTATTGCTAAAGGATTATTAGGTAAAAAAATTGGTGATGTTGTTACTATAAAGGTACCTGCTGGTGATAAAGTTTTAGAAATATTAGAAATTAGTATTTAATTTGTAATAATTTATTTAAAAAAGGAATTCTATTTAATAAAAAATAGAATTCTTTTGTTTTTTATTAAACTTTTTATTATAATAATATTCTAAAGTCATAATTTCACTTGAAGTTTTTAAATAAAGTTATATATTTAAAAATATATTCCACATTTTAGGAGTTTTATATGTCAAAAATGAAAGTTATGATAGCATCATCTGAAGCAACACCATTTATAAAAACAGGAGGACTTGCCGATGTTGTTGGTGCTTTACCTATTTATCTAAAAAAGCTTGATGTAGAAGCTTGTGTAGTACTTCCTAAATATAGAGATATTAATTTTCAGGATTGTTATTTAGAGAATGTGCTTCCAACTATGGGAGTATGGATGGGTAATGGAGAAGAATGGTGCTCGGTATTTAAGACTGTAAAAGATGGAATTGATTTTTATTTCATAGAACATCATAATTTCTTCAGCAGAGAAGGGCTTTATCATGATGCTTCATTTAATGATTATCAGGATAATGCTTGGAGATTCGGATTCTTTTCAAGAGCTACTTTGCAGTTATGTAAAGATTTGCAATTAAATGTAGATGTTGTTCATGCTAATGATTGGCAGACAGCAGCTATTCCTGCATATATTAAAACTTGGCACTGGAATGATCCAATAGGTCATGCTGCTAGTATGCTTACTATACATAATGCAAATTATCAAGGTATATATAATGCTACTACAACTTATGATTATTTAGGTTTAGGTTGGAATAATTTCAGCCCTGATACTTTTGAAGATCATGGTAATATAAATTTCCTTAAAGGAGGAATATTCTTTTCTGATGTAGTTACTACTGTTAGCCCTACCTATGCAAGAGAAATTGCATCTCCTTACGGCGGACATGGTATGGCTCCTTATTTGCAGAATAAAACTACAAGTTTCTTCGGTATACTTAATGGTATTGATGAAGAAGTTTGGTCTCCTGAAAAAGATAAATTTATACCTGAAAATTATTCAGTAGATAAAATGGAAGGCAAAAAAGTATGTAAAAGAGAACTTCAGAAAAGATTCTTACTTGAAGAAGAAGATGATGTTGTTTTGATAGGAGCAATAGGAAGATTCGTTGATCAGAAAGGATATCATTTTATAGCATCTATAATAGATTCTTTAGTTAATAATATGAAAGTTCAGTTCTGTATACTTGGTACAGGTGATAAAAGTCTTGAAGGTTTCTTTGGTGATATACCTAAGAGATATCCTGGAAGAGTAGGTTCTTATATAGGATACAGCAATGAATTATCACATTTGATAGAAGCAGGATGCGATTTATTTGTAATGCCTTCATTATTTGAGCCTTGCGGACTTAATCAGATGTACTCTCTAAGATATGGTACTTTACCTATAGTTCATGCTACAGGAGGACTTGAAGATACTGTTGAAAATTATAATGAGCAAACAGGAGAAGGTACAGGATTTAAATTCTATGATTCTACTCCTTCGGCATTGTATAATACTATAGGTTGGGCTGTAAGTGTTTATTATGATCATAGAGATAGATTTACTGCTATGCAGAAAAGAGCTATGAAAATAGATAATTCTTGGGAGAAAAGTGCTAAAGAATATGTTAAGGCTTATGAACTTGCTATTTTGAATAAAAATAATTATGATAAAAATTGTGGTTTATAAATATTTTTGAAAATAAATATTGGAGATATAGTATAATGGGAAAAACTAATAATATATTATATGTTATGTCTGGTCAGAATTTCCAAGACGAAGAATATTTTGAGAGTAAAAAAATTTTTGAGGCTGCCGGCTACAAAACGGAAGTATCATCTACATTTATAGGTACAGCTCAGGGAAAATTAGGCGGTATGACAAACATTGATTTACTATTTAGTGAGGTTGATGCAATTGAATTTGATGCCATTGTTTTTGTAGGCGGTATAGGATGCATAACTTTATGGGATGATTGGCGCACTCAGGGACTTGCTAAATTGTTTTTGGATAATCAAAAAATAGTAGCAGGTATAGGAAGCGGTATAGTAATTATGGCTAATGCTAAAATATTAGATGGTATTAATGTTACTTGTTTACCAGCTGATGAATCGCATGTAAGACATGGTAATGCCAATGTTTTGAAAGATAATGTTGTTGTTTCTGGCAATATTATAACAGCTAATGGTCCTACTTCTTCAAAAGAATTTGCCAATGCTATTTTAGGAGTATTGAGTAATATATCTTAATTGATTTTGATAAATAAAAGACCTATAATTTATTAGGTCTTTTATTTTATTAAAGAACAAACTGCATATAATTAATAATAATTGTATTATTATTTAATTCCTAGCAGATTTCAAATTTATAAAATAAAAGATGGTACTAACAATGATAAAAGCAGTATTTTTTGATATAGATGGTACTTTGGTTAGTTTTGATACGCATAAGATTTCAGATTCTTCCAAAGAAGCTATTAGAATTTTAAAAGATAAAGGTATAAAAGTTTTCATAGCAAGCGGAAGGGCTTTATTTCAAATAGATAATTTAGATGGTTTAGAGTTTGACGGCTATGTTACAATAAATGGCGGATGTTGTTTAATCAATGATAATGGAAATCATAAAGAAATATACAGAGTTGCTATAGATAAAAATGACTTATTTTCTTTGGTTGATTACCTCAATAAAGATAAATTTCCTTGTACAGTAATAACAAGTGATGATATACTTATTAATTATACAGATGATATAATTACACATCTTTATACTATGGCTAATGTAAAAGTTCCGGATTCTGTAGATTTTAATGACTATGTAGCAAATAATTATGATAAAATCTTGCAGCTTAATATTTTTGTAGATGAAAATAAAGAAAAATATTTGATGGATAATGTATTAAAAAATTCTAAAGCAAGCAGATGGCATTTTTCATTTGCTGATGTAAATTCAAAATATAGCGGTAAAGAAGTTGGTATAGATAAAATAATAGAACATTATGGAATAGATTTATCAGAAACAATGGCTTTCGGAGACGGAGGCAATGATATAGGTATGATTAAGCATGCTGCTATCGGTGTTGCTATGGGCAATGCTAATGAAAGTGTTAAAAAAATAGCAGATTATATTACAGATGATGTTGATAATGACGGAGTATATAAGGCTTTAAAACATTTTAATTTATTAGATTAATATGTGAATAAAGGTTTTTATATGATTAAGGCTGTATTTTTTGATATAGACGGTACTTTGGTTAGTTTTAATACTCATAAAGTTTCAGATTCTTCAAAAGAAGCTATCAGAATTTTAAAGGAAAAAGGAATAAAAGTTTTTATAGCTACTGGAAGAATTAAAATGCATATAAACAATCTAGATGATTTAGAATTTGACGGATATATAACGGCTAATGGTTTTGATTGTTATATAGGTGATAAGTCTATTTACAGATGTTCCATGGCTAAAGAAGAAATATATTCATTAATAGACTATTTAAAAAATAAAGAACAATTTCCATGCTCTATTATGATGCCTAAAGGTGTATTTATTAATTATATTACTGATGAAGCTTCTAAATATTTAGAGTCTATTAATCTTAAAATAAATGTAGCAGAAAATTATTATGATTTTTTAGAAGAAAATATAGATGATATTTTGCAGATAAATTTATTTGTAGATGAGAATAAAGAAAAAGAATTAATGAGTAAAATATTCAAAAATTGTGAGTCCAGCAGATGGCATCCGGCTTTGACAGATGTTAATACTAAAGGCGGAGGCAAGCATATAGGTATAGATAAGATAATAGAATATTATGGTATAGACTTATCAGAAACAATGGCTTTCGGAGACGGAGGCAATGATGTTTCTATGATTAAGCATGCTGCTATTGGTGTTGCTATGGGCAATGCTAATGAAAGTGTTAAAAGAATAGCAGATTATGTTACAGATGATGTTGATAGTGATGGAATATATAAGGCTTTAAAACATTTTAATATATTAAATTAATGTATAATGGTAAAAGGATTTTTATATGATAAAAGCAGTATTTTTTGATATAGATGGTACTTTAGTTAGTTTTAATACTCATAAGGTTTCAGATTCTTCAAAAGAAGCTATAAGTGTTTTAAAAGAAAAAGGAATAAAAGTTTTTATAGCTACAGGAAGAATAAAAAAACATATAAATAATTTAGGCGATTTGAAGTTTGACGGATATATAACAGCTAATGGTTTTGATTGTTATATAGGAGATAAATCAATTTACAGACATGGTATAGCTAAAGAAGAAATATATTCATTAATAGATTATTTAAAAAATAAAGAACAATTTCCATGCTCTGTAATGATGAATAGCGGTATATATATTAATTATATTACAGATAAAGTTAAAAAAGTTTCTGAATCTATAAATCTTCCTATACCATCAGTTGATAATTATTATGATTTTTTGGAAGAAAATATAAATGATATTTTGCAAATAAATTTATTTGTAGATTCTAAAAAGGAAAAGGAATTGATGAGCAAAATATTTAAAAATTGCGACTCTAGCAGATGGCATCCTGATTTTACAGATGTTAATACTAAAGGCGGAGGAAAGCATATAGGTATAGATAAGATAATAGAATATTACGGTATAGACTTATCAGAGACAATGGCTTTTGGAGACGGAGGAAATGACATTACTATGATAGAGCATGCAGCTATTGGTGTTGCTATGGGTAATGCTAATGAGGAAGTAAAGTTAGTTGCCAATTATATTACAGATGATGTAGATAATAATGGTGTTTATAATGCTTTAAAACATTTTAATGTATTGTAATATATAATTGATAATTCTTGAAAAGTCAATAATTTTTTACTATACTTATAATATATGAATTATTTTAGATAATAAAAAATTATTGGAGTTTTTTTATGAGAGCATTTAATACTGTTGCCTTGATACTTGGAGGAGGTAGAGGAACAAGACTTTATCCTTTAGTAAAAGCACGTTCTAAGCCTGCCGTATCTTTGGGCGGTCAATACAGAATGATAGACATACCTGTATCTAATTGTATAAACAGCGGATTTAGAAATATATATGTTATAACACAATTCAATAGTGCATCTTTGAATAATCATATATACAATGCATACAGATTCGATAACTTTTCAGGCGGTCATGTAAGTATACTTGCTGCAGAACAGACAGATACCAACATAGATTGGTATCAGGGAACAGCTGATGCAGTTAGAAAAAATCTTCCGCATTTTGATAATGAATTTGTTAATAATGTTGTTATACTTTCAGGCGACCAGGTTTATCGTATGAATTATAATGTAATGCTTCAGCATATGCTTGAAACAGGCGCTGATATAGTAGTTGGTACAGTTCCTGTTGTTAGAGAAGATGCTAAAGGTTTCGGTGTTATGTTAGTAAATAAAAGAGGTCAGATTACTAACTTCATGGAAAAACCTAAAGAAGATGAAGAGCTTGATGCTTTAAAATTAAGCGAAGATCAAAAGAAAATGTTTAATATAGAAGATCCTAATAAAGAATATTTGGCTTCTATGGGTATTTATGTATTTAGAAGAAATGTACTTAAAGAAATTTTAGCAGATGTATCTATGATAGATTTCGGTAAAGATATTATTCCTGAAGCTATCAAAAAATATAAAGTATTCAGTTATGCTTTCCAAGGTTATTGGGAAGATGTAGGAACTATTAAAGCTTATTTTGAAGCTAATATATCTTTCGGAAGTAAAAATCCTCCTTTCGATTTCTATGATGAAAATGCTCCTATATATACTCATGTTCGTTACTTGTCTCCTTCTAAAGTTGAAAAGGCTACAGTAACATCTAGTATCATAGCAGATGGATGTAGAATAGAGAATGCTACTATAAAAGAATGTGTTATAGGTGTTCGTTCTGTAGTTCAAAGCGGTTCTACATTAGAAAGAGTAGTTATGATGGGTAGTGACTATTATGAAGATAGTGATGATATTGAGAGATTAAATGTTAAGCATATTCCTAAAATTGGTATCGGTAAGAAATGCACTCTTAAAAATGTAATTATAGATAAAAACGTAAGAATAGGTAATGATGTTGTTATTACTAATAAAAAGAAAATACAGCATCAGGACAGCGAATTCTATTGTATTAGAGATGGTATTGTAATAATTCCTAAAAATACAATAGTTAAAAGCGGTACAATTATCTAATATTTGTTAGTTTAAGTTTGTTTGTTATGGGTAGGAGTTGATCTTCTACCCATATTATTATATAATATAATTAAAAAAAATGTAAAAAAATAGTAAAAATATTGTAAATAAACTTGACAAATAATATAAAAATGCTATACTTATAATTGTAAATATAATTTACATGTATCAATATTTAAGGAGAGTAAATCATGAAAAAATTATCTATCTTTTTAGCATCATTACTTATTTTATCAGCTTCTAGTCTTTTTGCTGATATGGTAGTTCCGCCTTCAGCATTGCCTCAGCAAGCTACAGCTTTTATAAATAGAGTTTTCCCTGGTGTTCAGATTTGGAAAGTTGAAAGAGATGGAAGAAAATTTGATGTAAATTTGTCTAATGGAGTATCTATAGACTTTTTAGCTAATGGAGATTGGCAGAATATAGACAGCGAATATGCTCCTATACCAGATGCTGCTTTTCCTTCTGCTGTGTTGCAAGCTGTAAAAAAAGCATATCCTCAGGCTGCTATTATTGATGCAGAAAAAGAGTGGGGCAATTATAAATTAAAATTAAATAATATGATGGAAGTTATGGTATCTGGAAACGGACAAATAATGGGGCAGCAATTTGATGATTAATCAATAATGCAAAAATAAAAGATTAAAAAATAAAAGCGGCAGGATTAATAATTAATCTCTGTCGCTTTTTTATTTTTAAAGTAATTATTTATTTAAAGTATTTATTAAATTTTCAACATCTTCTCTTGTAATAATACCTCCGCTCATAGTGTGAAGCGAACGAAGAGGAGTTTCAAGCATCATACTTTCAAACATTTTCTTAGTGTCTGTTTTATCATCTTTAAACATATCATTAAGTCCTGATAAAAGTTTATTATAAAATTCTTTTGCTATATTATTATCAAGCAAATCTGATAAATTATTATTAAGATGATAAGGTTTAGATGCTTTTATATTTATAGGTTTTAATTTTCTTCCTAAAAGCTGCTGGAATTCATTGTCTGAAATATTTATCTCTTTAAAGTTGAAATAATTATCAATTCTTTTTTGATAATAATTTATAGAGTTTATTTCCATAGTTTTACTTAATAATAAATTTCTTGATGAATTTCCTATATATATTGTATATACTCCGCTTTCTATTTCATATTGTTTAGTATCAGCATTATAGAAAGAGAAACTTCTTTTATTTAATTTTAATATAACAGTTTTAGTTTCACCGGGTTCTAAAAATACTTTTATAAAAGACTTTAATTCTTTATGCGGTTTAAACACATTGTTTTCTGGAGCAGATATATAAACTTGAGCAACTTCGCATCCGAATACATCTCCTGTATTTTTTATATCGAATACCACATGTATATTATCAAGTCCTGCAATAGTGTTGGCATCTGAAACAATTAAATTAGAGAATTGAAATGTTGTATATGATAAACCGAATCCGAATGGGAATAAAACATTCTTTTGTGCTTTATCATAATATCTGTAGCCTACAAATATTGATTCTCTGTATTCAACAGCCTTGTTGCCTCCGGGAAAATATTTATAGCTTGGATTATCTTCTAAACTTAATGGGAAACTTTCAGCCAATTTTCCGCTAGGATTAACTACGCCGAATATTATATTAAATGCGGCACTTACAGCAGCTTCTCCTGCTAAATATAAATTAAGCACACCTTTTACTTTATCAATCCAAGGCATTAAAACAGGCGCACCTATAGAAAGTACAACTACTACATTTTTATTCACTTTTGAAATTTCTTCTATTAAATGATTATGATTTTCAGGCAAGTTTAGATGTTTTCTGTCGAATCCTTCAGATTCATAAGAGTTTATAAGTCCTGCAAATATTATTACAATATCTTTGTCTTTTGAAATATTTACTGCTTCTTCTATTAAGGCATTATCTATATCAGCTGAATTTGAATCGTATCCTTTAGCATAATCAAATTCTATATTATTTTCTTTGAAATATTCTTCTGCAGTATCTATTTTGTATGCATTTATAAGAGAGCTTCCATTACCTTGATATCTAGGCTTTTGAGCGAATTCTCCTATCACAGCAATTTTACTTTCTTTTTTGGCAGGAAGTATTTTATCTTGATTTTTTAACAATACTATAGAGTTTTCAGCGATTTTTCTAGCTATATTATGATGTTCTTCTTTATCATAATCGAAATTATCATAAATATTATCCATAGAATATAGAGAGAAATATAAAAGTCTTTCTACTGCTTTATCTAATATTTTTTCATCTATAATAGTTTCTTTTACAGCATTATAAACTTTTCTATCATCTTCACCATTAGTTGAAGGCATTTGTAAATCAAGTCCAGCCTTTAAAGCTTCAACTCTGTCATTTACAGCACCCCAATCTGAAACGACAATACCATCAAATCCCCATTCATCTCTAAGTATATCTGTAAGCAAGTATTTATTTTCTGACGCGAATGTTCCATTAACACTATTATAAGCACACATAACAGTAGAAGGTTTAGCCTCTTTCACAGCTATTTCAAATGCATATAAATATATTTCTCTCAAGGCTCTTTCATCAACAACGCTATCTATTATAAGTCTTAAAGTTTCCTGATTATTGGCAGCAAAATGTTTGAGGCTTGATTGTATTCCATTATCTTCCAAACCATTTATCCATCCGCTAGCCATTTTTCCGGCAAGATATGGGTCTTCTGAAAAATATTCAAAATTTCTTCCGCATAAAGGAGAGCGTTTTATATTTACTCCGGGTCCTAATACTACAGAAACTTTATTTGCCTTTGCTTCTCTTGATATAGCTTCACCCATTTCATACATTATATTAGGATCGAATGAACAGGCAGAGCAGCAGGCGGTAGGAAAGCAGGTTGATGAAACTGACTTTTGTAAACTTAATTCATCCGATTCAGTGCTTTGTTTTCTCACTCCATGAGGGCCGTCTGTTAAGTATACAGAGTCTATTTTCAATCTGTCTATTGCTTTTGTTGACCAAAAATCTTTACCGCTTAAAAGAGAGACTTTTTCTTCCAAAGTCATTTCTTTCATTAATTCTTTTATTTTTTGCGAGTATTTATTATCATTCATAATTCAATACCTCAAAATTTGATTATTATATTTATATGATAGTATAAATATTTTAGTAAATCAATATAAATTATATATATTCTTATGAAGAAGATTAACTATTTTTTTGTATTCATAACTTGTAAGTTCATTCGATGACATTAATCTGAAATCTATAAATGTAACTTCTCCATTATCAAGAAAATAAGGATATGGATATGTATCATTATATAAATAGAAGCCTAAAGATCTATACCAATTTACTCTCCTATATGCTAAATCATTAGTATCTTCAGGCACAACTTCAACTATTATATTATCATGCATTTTCATTAATTTTTTTAATGCAGCAGAACCATAACCCATACATCTGTATTTTCTTTCTATGGCGAAATATTCTATATATAAAAATTCTTCAAGAAGCCAAGACAAGCAAACGCCTATATGAATATTATCTTTTTTTATGTCGTAAAGATTTTGTTTGATTTTCTTCTTATTATTATTTAAAGACTCTTTTAAACTCCAATTTTCTCGGATATTAAAAGAGTCCTTTATAATTTCTTCATTATAGTTTGAAGAATCAATACTTTCTATTAATTCTATTTCCATTTATCTATTTCATCTAATCTAGGCTTGTATACCTTATTATATATTATTTTTGTGATATTGTCATGCTCTTCTTTATCCTGTATCTTTCTGCTTGTCATTATTTTCATTTTTATAGTTGATATTTCCTGATTTTCATTTATACAAGGCATATCATATTCATGATCGGCGAGTATTAGTCCGAATCTTTTATACCATTCAATGCGTTTTTGTGCGATTTCATTTAAATCATAAGGCTCTACTTCTATAACTATTAATTTGTTGCTTAATATTTCTAGTATTTTAGTAAGCACTTCAGAACCATATTTTTTGCCTCTTAAATTTTTATCTATAGCCAAATATTCACCATAATTGAAATCATCCAAATCCCAGAGCATAGTTAAGCCTATAGGAACATCATCATCTAATATAGCATAAAATTTATAATTATGATTATCTTTGTTTTCTAAAGTCATATCAAAATTCCATCTTTCTTCAGGAGGAAAAGCATCGTCATATAATTTCTTATAAAAATCTCTGTTTTCTAAATTTTCTTTCATTTCAATCAATTTAATCATAATAAAAACTCCAATATTAGATTTAGTCCGATTATATACTATTTTTAGAATTAAGTAAATATAGTATTTTTGATATTTGATTTATTTTTTATTATTTGTGAATATAGTTAAAATTTTTAAGTTTGTCAACTATTCGCCTATACCCATTGGGTACGCTTCGCGGAGGCTTTCCTCACAGTATTGCCTACTCTTATCAAACGTCCACTATACGTGCGGCTGATTACTTATTAATATACAAAAGTTAATAATTTTTATTACATATAATACAAAATTAGTATGATTTAGTATTAATTTTATACTTGCACTTTCGCTGTAGACGGGAAAAAGAACAATATAAAAATTTATAAAATATAGTTGTTTAGGTATATACTGAAAATTTTTAAGTTTGTCAATTTTTTTGTTGTTCTTTTCCTTGATGCATGCCTACCTTAGTAACGTTATGTCAAGTCGGCTGTCTAAGACTCAAATCATGATTCTAACAATATTGACAATAATACATACACTTTATATAACGTATATGTACTTAGTATTTGTTTCAATATATATTATGTAGTATATCATCGTATAATAACTAGCTAGTACATTGACTTTAAGTGTTAATATTGTATCATATAAACATAATTTTTATATTTTTAAAAGGATATAATATGATTTTTGATTATAAAGGCATTACTAATAAAAATAAAGATTTAATATTTGTTGCTGGTCCTTGTGTTATAGAAAGCGAAGAAATGACAATGACTATAGCAAAAAAATTAAAAGAGATAAAAGATAAATTAAATATACAATTAATTTTCAAAGGAAGTTTTGATAAGGCAAACAGAACATCTCTTTCATCTTTCAGAGGGCTTGGAATGAAAGAGGGACTTCAAATACTTCAGAATGTTGGTAAAGAATTTAATTTTCTTACTTTAACAGATATACATGTTCCTACAGATGCTGAAGAAGCTGCTAAATATGTTGACTTCTTACAGATACCAGCTTTTTTATGCAGACAAACTGATATGCTTAGAGCGGCATGTGAAACAGGAAAGGCTGTTAATGTTAAGAAAGGACAATTCATAAGCGGTTATGATTGTAAATATATAACTGATAAATGTACTGATGCTATAAATGAGAATAGACTTTTTTTATGTGAAAGAGGTACTATGTTCGGATATGGTAATTTAGTTGTAGATATGAAGAATTTGGAGATAATGAAAAATTATGCACCTGTTATGTATGATGCTACTCATTCGCTTCAAATGCCTTCTGCTAATAATGGACAATCCGGAGGAGCTAGAGAGTTCATACCTGCTATATTGAAATCGGCTGTCGCTTTGGGAATAGACGCTGTATTTATGGAGGTGCATCCTAATCCTGATAAAAGCCCTTCAGATTCAGGCACTATATTTGATTTGAATAAGGTTGAGGAGTTGTGGACTCAGGTTATAAAGATCAATGATTTAGTTAATAGTTTGTAATTAAAATATTGAAATGATCAGTATCATAAATGTTACCATATGAATCACACAGTTGTGTTACTTTGTAAGCATTCATAATGTAAAACTTCAAGTATAAAATTTAGTATTGAATCATACAATTTGATTTTTATAATATAAATGATGAGATTTAATATAAAATATAGCCTTTTTGCTTCTCGCCTGCCAAAGGTACGCTTCGCGAGGCGGGCTTCACCTGTGGCAACAAAAGAAGTGGGGTTACCCTACGGGTACGCTTCGCGGGGGCAAAGCCCCAATATCAAGATATAAATATTAATTTTATTTTTGACAAAATATAATAGTTTATGTATAAATTAATAGAATTATATTTAATAAAATTAGTAATTTAAAATAGGAATTTCAAATATGAAAAAGATAGTTATTGTACTTGCTTCAAGATTAGGTTCTACAAGGCTTCCTCAAAAAGCATTAAAACCTATGGCTAATTGTAATAGTATGCTTGAACTTATTATTAAAAGATTAAGAAGTTCTAAAAGGGCTAATGATGTAGTGGTGGCTACTGAAGAAAAATCTTATGAAGCTTTTAAAAATATATTTGATGAATTGAAATGCAGTTATTTTGTTGGAAGCGAAGAAGATGTACTTAACAGATATAGAAAAGCTGCTGAAGAGTTTAATGCTGATATAGTTGTGCGTGCTACAGGTGATAATCCTTTGGTGAGTGTTAAGGCTTTGGATATGATTATAGATTATCATATAGAAAAAAATGCTGATCTTAGTCATTATAATTTACTTCCTTATGGTAGCGGTGTGGAAGTGATAAATTATGAGGCTTTAAAAATTGCTGATGATAATTCTAAAGACAGTTTTGAGCATGAGCATATCACACAGTATCATTATAGAAACCCAGATAAATTCAAAATAGAAAATCCTAAAGTAAATGAAGAGTTTGCTATGCCGGAACTTAGAACTACTGTTGATACTATTGAAGATTATAATAATGTATGCAAGATTTTTGAAAAATATAATAATGATATATATGTTGATGTTGATACTATAATAAGCGATATAAGAAATGGAAGATAATAAAATTTATTATGTTTATATAATACTATGTGAAAACAATTCATACTATACAGGCATTACTAATGATCTTATAAATAGATTTAATAAGCATGCAAAGGGTAGGGGTGCTAATTATACAAAATTGCGTAAGCCTTTAAAATATTTATCTGCTTGGAAGGTTGAAAATGTTAATATTGCTTTGAGTGTAGAGCATTATATAAAAAGTGTAGATAAAAAAGTAAAAAGTATGTTTATAGAAAATAACAGACTTCTTAAAAGTTATTATATAAAAGAAATGAAAAATAAGAAGAAAGGTTTTAAGAGTAGTGTAAGTATTAGAAGCATCGGCAAAAAGAATATAGAATATGTAAATAATGTAGTTTCTAATAATATTATTTGACAATAATATTATTATATTGTATCATTAAGTAAAAATTATACTATATAAGGAATTATTATGTCTTCTTTAAATACTCAAATAAGAAAAGATATAGTAAGTATGGTTTATAATGCCAATTCAGGACACATAGGCGGTTCTTTATCATTGGTAGAAATAATGCATACTCTATATTTTAAGATTATGAATATTGATCCTAAAAATCCAAAAATGGATGGCAGGGACATACTTATAATGTCTAAAGGACATGCTTCTGCAGTGCTTTATTCTACATTAGCTCATAGAGGATATTTTTCAACAGATGAGCTTTTAACTTATAGAAAGTTGGGTTCAAGACTTCAAGGACACCCAGATAAAAAACATTTAGAAGGAGTTGAGGCATCTACAGGTTCTTTGGGACAGGGAGTTTGTATTGCTTTAGGTGTAGCTTTAGGATATAAATTGGATAAAAAAGATTCTAAAGTATTTGCTATTGCTGGTGATGGCGAAGCTCAGGAAGGTACTTTCTGGGAATCAGCTATGGCTGCTGCTAATTACAAGCTTGATAATTATACTCTTATCATAGATCATAATGGATTACAGATAGACGGTAAAAATGATGAAGTTATGAGTTTAGGTGATTTGGAAGCTAAAATGAAAGCATTTGGTTTTGAAACATTTGTTGTTGACGGACATAATGAAAAAGAACTTGAAGAAGTATTTGCTAAAAAGGTATTCGGTAAACCTAAATGCGTAATTGCTAAAACAGTTAAAGGTAAAGGAGTTTCATTTATGGAAAATGCTGTAGGCTGGCATGGAAAAGCTCCTAATAAAGAAGAATATGAAAAAGCTATGGAAGAGTTGAACAAACTTGATTAATTAAAATTATAAACATTAAGGAATAAATATTATGGAAAAAAAAGCAATAAGAAATGCTTATGGTGAGGCTTTAAAACGTCTCGGAGAAATAAATAAAAATGTTGTAGTTTTAGATGCTGATTTATCCGGTTCTACTATGACAAAACTTTTTAAATCTGCTTTCCCTGATAGATTTTTCAATATGGGAATAGCTGAACAAAATATGATAGGCGCAGCTGCCGGACTTGCTATTGAAGGTAAAATACCTTTTGCATCTACTTTCGCTATGTTTGGTGCAGGAAGAGCTTTTGAAATTATTAGAAACTCTATTTGTTATCCTAAATTAAATGTTAAAGTGGCAGTTACTCATGCTGGTATATCAGTTGGAGAAGATGGGGCAAGCCATCAAAGTATTGAAGATATATCTTTAATGCGTTCTATACCAAATATGACTGTAATTGTTCCTTGTGATGCTGTTGAGGCTGAAAAGGCTGTATTTGCTGCAGCTGAATTTGACGGACCATGTTATTTAAGAATGGCAAGACCTGCTACTAATATAATAACAAATCAAGATACTCCATTCAAAATTGGAAAAGCTAATGTATTAAGAGAAGGTAAAGATGTATGTATATTTGCATGCGGAATAGTTGTAGCAGAAGCTTTAGAAGCAGCTCAAATGGCTGAAAAAGATGGTATATCTGTAACAGTTGTTGATATTCATACTATAAAGCCTATAGACAGAGAAATCATTGTAGAAATGGCCAAGAAACATAAAAAACTTATTAGTGTTGAAGAGCATTCTATAATAGGAGGACTTGGTTCTGCTATATCAGAAGTTTTGACAGACGAATATCCTGCTAATCTTATAAGGATTGGAATGAAAGATACTTTCGGCGAATCAGGAACAGTTGAAGAACTTATTTGTAAATATGGTCTTGATGCTAAATCTATTTATAATATAGTTAAATAATTAATAAATTGATTATAATAAAAAAAAGGAGAGTATTAAAATTACTCTCCTTTTTATATATTAAATATATTACACAATATTATTTTAAATTGAATTTAAACATTTCTTTCAATTTATTTCTGCATCCGCCGCATTCTGTACCAGCTTTAGTATGTTTTACGAGTTCTTTTAGTGTTTTTATGCCATGTTCTTTTTCTAAATATTTTATTTCCTCAATGGAAAGCTCTTTACATTTGCATATAAAATCATTATTTGACAATTTAGATATCTCCGATTTTATTATTGATTTTTTATACTTAATATTTTTCCTGTTTTTTTGTATTCTTCCAATAAATCTTTGATATCTCCTCTGCAGCTCCAGCATGTAATTCCTGCTTTTGTATGATGCATAACTTCTTCAAGTGTAGTATAGTTATTTTCTTTAATTGCATCAATAACTTCTTTATATTTTATATTTTTACAAAAGCATATAGTGCTATTTAAATTCTTTTCAAACATAAATTTTCTCCCATATTAATAATTGATTTATTTTAACAATATTAGTAAATAAAATCAATACATCTTTATTAGTATAATTTCATATTTTAAAGAATTTATCGAAAGCAAACCATAATTGTAATGTTATTATACCATATAGTATTAAACCTAATCCAAGTACAACGCTAACATAAACAGCACCAAGTATAGGATTGAAAGTTAAAATTATTCCTGCGATCAAAGTAAGTATTCCGCTGAACATAGAAAGTCCCCATTGATTATATCCAAACTTTTTAAGTTCAATAGAAGAAGATATTGCTACAACACCTCTTACTATTACAAAGAAAGCAGCCATATAAGGTACAAATGCACCGCTTATTTGTAGATTAGAAATAATTATAATACCGCATATTGTTGATACTATACCATCTAATAAAATTAAAGTAGAACCTGATTTATCTCTTAAACTAAAGTAATAGAATATAGCACTTATTCCAGAGAATATTGTTAAAAATCCTATTATATAAGCTAACATTAAAACAGTTTCTATTGGATTAAATAATGTAGCTATTCCTGATATTATTAATAGAATGCCAAAAATGAGCCATAGAACTCTTCCTAATTTTCCCATATAAAAAACTCCTTTATTTTATAAATATTAATTTATATATGATAATAAAATGTATAAAAAAATCAATATAAAAATCTGCAGTATTTTTAAATTAATTTTTTATTGAAATTATTTTAATGTTAATTGTTCCGATAATATTTGCAAATGGATAATAATGAAGAATTAGAAATAGTGCATACACCTGTTATGCTTAAAGAAGTTTTGAGTTTCATACCAGAGAATGCCAAAATTGCTGTTGATGCCACATTAGGTGAGGGCGGACATACTAAGGCAATGCTTGATTTAAATCTTGAAGTTCATAGTTTTGAAAGAGATTCAGCCATTCTTGAAATAGCTAAAAAAAGACTTAAAAATTATGATAAATTCCATTACTATAATAATACTTATGATAAAATGATGGAAGAGCTTGATGATAGTATAATTGGAAATGTTAATTTTATGCTTTATGATTTGGGTGTGTCTTTATTTCATTTCAAAAAAGCTGAAAGAGGTTTTTCTTTTAAAGATAATGTAAGACTTGATATGAGGCTTGGACTAAATGAAAAAAGTGCTTATGATGTTATAAATGGATATAGTGAAGAAGAGTTGGAAAGAATATTTAGAGATTACGGAGAAATTAACAATGCCAGAAAAATGGCAAATATTATAATAAAAGAGCGAAATAGAAGAAAAATAGAGACTTCAAGAGAATTAGAAAATATAATATTTCATAATACTGATAAAGCTCAAAGATATGGCAAAATTCACCCTGCAACTTTAGTTTTTCAGGCTATAAGAATAGAAGTTAATGATGAGCTTAATATACTTGAAAAATCAATAATGAATATACCTTCTATACTCAAAGAAAATGGAGTAGTTGTTGTGATGAGCTATCATTCTTTAGAGGATAGAATAATAAAAAGATTTTTTAAAGAAAATGAGAAAACTAAGAATAAAGACGGTATATTTAAACTTCTAAATAATAAAGTTAAACTTCCGACAAATGAAGAAATAAAATCTAATCCTGCAAGCAGAAGTGCTAAGATGAGAATAGCTCAAAAGGTATAATGTGGAGATAAAAACATGAATGATAAGAATCAAAATATGGATAAAAAAGAAAGGAAAACTTATTCTATAGGTTCTCTTTTTATAGTAATAATATTATTTGTAATAGTTATAAGTATTTTTACCTTTGCAAGAAATGTTAAAGCTAATGAAATAGTTGTAGAATTATCAAAATTAGATAATGAAATAGAACGTTTGGAAAAAGAGGTTAAGGTACTTAGTGCTGAGGAAGCAGAATACTCATCTCCTAATAGGTTCATAGAAACAGCTATAATAAACGGATTTACTTCTGTAAGCGGCGATAAAAATGATATACTTTATCTAAAAATAGAAGATCAAAATAATAATCAATAATTATTTGTATTATCAGTTTTCTTTTTTTCTATTTGTGCTATTAATGCTTTATCTAATTCTTTAGCACTATTATATCCCATCTGCTTTAATCTGTAATTTTTAGCAGCGGTTTCTATAAGTATGCATACATTTCTTCCAGAACGAACAGGTATTTTTTGATAAGGTACTTCTGTATTTAATATACTGTAAGTTTTATCAAATAATCCCATTCTATCGTATTGTTCATCATCTTTCCAATGTTCAAGTTCTATTATTAAATCAAGCCTTTTTTTATCTCTTATAGCACTCATACCTGAAAGTCTGCTTATATCAACTACTCCTATTCCGCGTACTTCCATATTATGTTTTATATATTCGTTTTTTCTTCCAATTATTCTGCCATCTTTTAATTTTTTAAATTCAACTATATCATCTGATATGAGTCTATGACCTTTTGATATAAGTTCTAAAGTAGCTTCACTCTTTCCAACACCGCTTTTACCTAAAATTAAAACTCCTACTCCAAAGACTTCTACTAATCCTCCATGTATAGTGAAAGATTCAACGAATTCTTCTTCTATTAAGGCTTCTATTCCTCTAATCATATCGGATGTTTTTAATTCGCTTATTATTACGCAAATATTATTTTTTTTAGCTATTTCTATAAATGATTCAGGAGGATTTATATTGTAAGTGAATATGCATATAGGTATTTTATAACTAAGCATTTCTTCAAATACATCTATTTTATTTTCTTCATCTAAAGTGATAATATAATTAGCCTCACCTTTTCCTAATATTTGTATTCTTTGATAGGCAAAGTCTTTGAAATATTTGAATAATGCCATACCAGGTCTATTTATATCATAACCTAGTATGTCATTTTCCATTCCTATAAGACCTGTTAAACGTCTTATTTTTAGAGTATTATTTTTTAATTCATTAAGTTCTAAGAATTTAGATACGCTTATTTTAGGCATTATATTTTCATTTCCTCTTTAGCAATGAGTTCCATAATCTCTTCAGGTTTTTCAACATTTATCAGTTTTTCTAAGAAATGAGGATTGTCTCTTAATATTTTAGCTATTGCAGTAAGTACTTTTAAATTCTCGCTTGCTGAAGTTTTTGGTGCTAGAAGCATAAAGACCGCAAATACTTTTTTCTTATCTACAGATTTATAATTTATTCCGTTTTTAATGGTTGCTACACTAAGCACAATACTTTTTACGGCATCTGTTTTAGCATGAGGTATTGCTATACCATTTCCAACACCCGTACTCATTAATTGCTCTCTAGCCATAATAGCATGTTCAGCATCGTTTTTATTGAGAAGTAATTTACATTCATCTAATCGCTCAACCATTTTAGAGAGAAGACGCTCTTTCTCGGTTTCCTGAACATCTATCATTATAGAATCTTTATTTATGTAATCTATTAAACTCATTATCAAACCCTCCAAAATGGTTAATTATATAATAAATAAATTAAATATCAAACATTCTTATTAGAACAAATGAATTATCAGATTCTTTATATAAAGCCTCTGCTTGTTCTGTTATGCTGCTTATATAAACAACAAATTTTTTATCAGTGTTTTCTGTAAGATAATTTACAGCTTCACTTACATTATATTCTTTTATCAAATAGTTTTCGCTTTTACTTGCATCTATATGATTATCAGGAGTTACACTTACTTCATCGATGTTCCAATATTCTTCATCTTTATTGTATATTTCAAGTACTTTATTGTCATTGCCTTTAAACAAGAATACAGGGAATTTTCCTATTTTTATGCTGAATAAATCTTCACCCTGTTTAATAGGTAAATAAGCCATATAAGGTTTTTTATCGCTATTAAAGTGTAATACAGCATCAAGCTCATCTAAAGGTTTTTCGTATATTCCTACAGAATTGATTGAATAAGCATCATCATCATCTTCTGCCTGTACTGATTTATCTACAACAGCTCTTTGACTTCTGTCTATATTTCTTTCTTTTGATTTTCTTATTTCTCTTTCTATCTTTTGAAACATAGCATCTATTGCTACATATAAATCTTTTTCTTTTTCTTTATCATGAAATACTTTTTTACCAAAAGCTATAGTGCCTTGTACAGTATATTCACCATGCATATAGTCGCAGATAATATTGGCGTCTATTATTCTATCAGCATGTATTTTGATATTTTGCATCTTATTTGCTATATGTTCCCTAACATTTTTAGTGATTCTTACGTTCTTTCCAATGATATTTTGATGCATAAAATCTCCTTTTGTTTTATCTGTTTCTTGATGAAAAAATATTCATACTTTTTCTATATTTAGCTACGGTTCTTCTTGAAATATCAATACCTTCGCTTTTAAGTATGAGTCTGATTTTTTCATCACTTAGTTTTGCCTGAGAGTTTTCTATAATTCTTTTTATAATTTCTTTAACGCCTCTAGAACCAAGCCCGCCATTTACAGCCCTAGAGAAAAAATATTTTATAGAAAATGTACCCCAAACAGTGTTAAGATACTTGCCATTAGCTATTCTACTTATAGTGGATTCGCTTAAATTCACCTCCAAAGACATATCTTTTAAAGTTAATGGCTTCATAAACTCTTTTCCATACTCAAAGAAATTTATCTGAAATTTAAGCAAAGCTTCGCCTATTTTTAATAAAGTTTTTTTCCTATCATTAGATGCATTTATAAGGCTTTCAGCTTCTTTCTTTTTTTCTTTTAAAAAGTTTATGTTATCTTTACTTTCCTCTCTATCTAATAGTTTAATATATTTTTTGCTAATTTTCAAGTGGGGGATAAAAGTTTCATCTGTTTTTACTATCCAATGATCATTTTCTTTAAAAATAAATAGTTCAGGTACTATATACTTAACAGCTGATGTATCATATTCTCTGGCAGGGTAGGGTTCTAATGTTTGTATTAATCTTAAGGCTTTTAATACTGTATTAACTTCGATATTTAAATTTAAAGCTATTTTATCATAATTCTTTTTTGATAATTCATCTAAATAATTTTCTACAATATTTATTGCTGTATCATATATCTCTTTATCTTCAGTTTCTTTTTTTTTCATCTTTAATTGTATGGAAAGACATTCGTTAATGTTTTTAGCGGCAACTCCGTAAGGATCAAATGTTTTTATTATAGAAATTATTTTATCTATTTGCTTTATATCAGCATTTAGTATATTTGATATCTCATCACTTTCAATAGTTAAATATCCGTCTTCATTTATAAAACTGCATATTTGTTCTGCAAGCTCTATTTCTTTTTTATCATCAAAGGTAATATCTATTTGGCTTTTTAAATGAGAAAATAAACTTTCTTTATTATTTTCTACTGTGTTTTCTATTATAGAATTAATATCGCTTGATGCCGATGAAGAAGACTTTGAATAATTATCATTAAAGTCATATTCCAAAAATGGATTTTCTTCCATTGCTTTTTGTATTTTTTCTTTAAGCTCTATAGCAGGCAATGCTATAACATCAAGCCATACTCTAGTTTGATAATTGAGTCTTAAATCATTTTTTATTGCAGTTCTTATAGAAGTATTTGCTGATAAAGAATTATTAATCATAAAAACCTAAAGATAAATAATAAATCATTGTACTGATAAATCTTCTTTCTATATCAAAAGGAGAAATCACTCTTCCGAATTTATTATATTTTTCTAATTCATAAAATTTTATACTATCTATTATCATGTCTTCATCAGATATACTGCAGTTAATTTCGCATATTATTTTTAAAACATTATCTGCCATATAGTAAGATACATATTCATCATAATATTCTGTTTTCATATCCAATTCTTTAGATAATTTTTCCATATATTCTAATGATAATTTTTGACCTTTTAGAGAGATTATAGAATCATTTTCAACATCATTATCTTTTAATATATATCTTTTTATTTTTATTTGTTCTACAGGCTGATTTATTTCATAGAGCTCTAATTGATAAGTCCAAATTTTCTGATAATCTTCATCATTATCAATAGGGTGATATAAACTTATATAATATTTTATATTTTTAGGAAGCTCATATAAATCTTCATCTATTGAAATTAAAGAACCGTCTTCCATATATCTGAAGCATTCTATTAGATTATTATCTTCATCATATACTCCCCAAACAAATGCAAGAGTAAAATATTGCATTACAGGATTCTCTACAAATACTTCAAAGAAAGTTTCATAATCCCATTTTCTGCCGTTAAACATTACTTTTCTAAGTTTATCTGTTTGATATGATATAATAGCTTTTAATGAATTTCTTATATATATTAAATCTTTTTTAGCTTCTGCTACTACTCTTTCATCATCACCTTCTATAGCATCCGGAAGTTCTTTTAATATTTTATGATTTTCATTATCTATTATTTCTAAATAGGAATCGCTTAATAATTGAAGAGTTAATTTTTGTTTGCCGTAATTGATTACTTTATTTCTTTCAACATTGAATCCTAAATTAGGAAGAACTTTATCGAATAAATTATCAATAGGTATATTCAAACATTCAGCAGCTTTTTCAAAAGAACCTATTGCAGAATTTTTTACTATTTTATTATTAGATGTATATATAATATTATTTATTATCATTAAGGCAAATTTTTCACCATTCATTGCTATTGCAGGTATTATATATGCTGCCAGAGATGATTGAAAATTCTCCTGCCAATATTCTATCTTATCATATAAATTAACTATCTGACTATAATCAGCATAAATACAATAAGGCAGAATAATATTTTTTTTGCTTTCATCGCAATTATTATCATTCCAATATTTATATATATTTTCAAATGTATTTCTTATAGAATTCATATCAAATAAATCTATCATTCTGTCTATATCTTTTATTCTATAAGGTTCTTTTAGAAGCATATATTCTAATAGTATATATTTTATAATTTTTACAGGAACTTTAGTATTTTTATCATTTCTTAAAACAGCATTAGATATTAAAGATTCATCTATAAAGTCAATTAGATATTCGTAATTTTCTTCATAATAATCATCTATATACTGATTTATATCATCCAAAGTTTTAAATTTAAATCCTTTTCTTCTGTAATTCCATTTTTTTATTATCTTTTTTAATTCAAACTGCACATCCTCTCTATATGCATGTATGCTGTTTTCAACATAAGCTCTGGAATTATATTCATCTTCTTCTATTAAGTTTAAAGCACACTTTATAATTTCTTTATTTTTTAAATGAAGTACATAGCAAATTGCAGAATAGTTTGTGAATCCTGCTTTATCTTTTTTATATAGAAGTTCTAAGAAATCTATTAAAGCATAACTCTTATATGAAGCTGCTTTCAAAAATGTTTTATCATGAAACATTTCTACTGTATAATCAGAATTTTTATTAACTAGTTGTAATATATATTTTGTGCTGAAAATATAAATAGGGTAGGTATATAGATATGTTATTATTAAGTCTTTTAAATCTAAATCATACCCTTGCAAATAATCTAATATCTCTTTTAATTTAATATTATAAAATTCTTTTCTATCTTTAATCATTAATGGTATAGCTAAATTATACGGCAATGATTTTAATAAAGCTCGAACAACTTTTCTTGCTTTTTCATTATAATCATACATAAGGACTATTATTTTTGTTGTAAATATTAATGTACTGCTGAGATTAACAGATAAATCATATTTATCTATAATTTTGTTTTCCAATAATTCAAATATATTTTCAGATTTTATATCGTATATTTTTTCTAATTCTTTTTTTATATTTTCTATGAAATAATCTATGCTATTATCAAGCACTGCAGCATCAGCATTATTATCTTTAGCATTCAAAAGAACACAATTTAATACAGCCTTTATCTCTATAATATATGGTATATCAACTTCTTTTAATATATTATAAAGTTTATAAAATGATTCTTTATCATTGTTGTATAGATTTTTTATCCCTTCAAATACTTTATTTGAATTTGTTGATAAATTTGTATCTAAATATTTTATAAGAAATATTAAATATTTTGGTATATTAAAATCAGTAAGATCATGTATGAATTCATCAAAACTCTTATTTTCAAATTTTTCGCTGTAATTTTTCCTAGTTAAGAAAAATAATTTTATCATATATGCTAAGTTTATAAATAAATATTTATTTTCATTTAACATGTCATTTTCTATTAATTCTATGAATCTTTTTGATATATTATTATCTATATTTACAATAACAAAAAGCGAAAGTATAGAATCTAAGTAATTTACTTTTTTTGAATATTCTAATATTAAAGATATTTTATTGTAATCTCCAAGATATATCTTTATAGTTAAAGCCATCAAAGCTATTAATATATTATCTCCGTATTCTTCAATAATATCATATATATTTGATGAGCATATATTATCTATATATTCTTCTGTTTCTTTTGGGAAATATTTTTTTGCATAGTAATAATATATAAGAATGTTAATTTTAGCATTCATTATTTCATTTGATATATGATTTGTATTGTATGTATATTTTTTGTATTCTCTATTCCAATCATTAATTTTTTTTGTAGATACACATTTTAAGAATGCTTCTTTGATGTTCATACCGGATATTATATTAATAATAAGCATTTCAAAAATATATATATTTTCTATTTTTTGCATAGATATAACTTTAAATAATCTAATTAAACTTTCATTTTGCTTATCATTGATATATAGATCTAATAGATTTGAATATATTGAACGATTATTTGAAATAGTCAGGTTTATTTCTTCCGTATCGAAATTTATATTATCATTTTCATTATTGACATATTTTTTTATATTGTCTATATATGGATGATTTTTAAAAATATCATCTATATAACTGTCTATAATACTCATAAGAAATAACCCTAAAAAGATAATAGATACTATACCATATTTTGAAAAAAAAATGAATAATAAAAATATAATAAATTAGTCTATTATGAATATAACCTTACAGTTTTTTATAGCATTTTTTAGGTTAGGGCTGCTCATAATTATACTTGCATCCTCATTTCCTATAACTAAATCGCTTGCAAATCTTCCTCTTGATCTCCATGCTACAATGTTATATGGTTTTTTTCCTATTGTATTTGTAATATTTTGATTTGTAAGAAAAGAATTTGTAGAATATGTAATATATCCATTTGTAGAAGCAATGTTTTTATTTATATAAGCTAAACTATATATTTCATTACCATCTTCATCATATACTGTAGGAAATAATGAAGGTATGAAACCAATATTTCTTGCATCTATAACAAGACTATCATAATCTGTGCCAGCATCAAAATATGTTACTATAGGTTCAGGTTTATATATATGTATATTGTTTATCAAATCTGACATAAGATTATTTGTTATTATATCTAATGCCATAAGTACTTTAACGCTTGTTCTTGTAGGGTATGATATACCAACTAATCTAGCATTATTTATAGAATTTACTACTTTTTCTTTTAATAATCTATTTTCTTCTATTATACTGTATATATTATCTTCACTGTCTATAGGTATATTTCCCAATGTGTCGTATAAAGTTTTCATAGTTTCTTCTTCAGCCTGCTGCTGCAATATTAATAATGCTTCAGGGTGTAAGCGAGTATCTGTAACAAAATCGGCTGTTGCATCCGCATATATTGTATATGTAGTATAGTCAACTCTTCCTTCACCTATATTAACTAATATATTATTATTAGTTAAAGATAGATATTGCGGAAAAAGAAGCATATTTATAGTAATAAATAGTAAAATAACCTTGATATTCATATAAACTCCAATATACTGTAAATATTCTCGGTTTATAAAAAAAATACTTAAAGGTATTTTTTATAAGTTATCTTCTTTTTTCTAATTTTTGCAGATAATTTGATACATTTATATAGCCATTATATTTCATAACTTCATAAGGCTTTAAACCTATTGAGTTAACGTCTGTATAATTCATATCATTATAAATAAGATATCTTGCTATATCTATTTTTGTGGCATAAAACATAGCATTCTGCCCCCAATCATCTTTTTCATTAATATCAACTTTCAAATCTTCTACTAAATATTTTATTAATAAAAGATGCTCATTTTCAACAGCATACATAAGAATAGTTTTTCCTAGTATATCTCTTTTACTAATATCAGCACCATTTTTTATAAGAAGTTTTACTGAATATAAATCTCCGTACTCGCATGCATAATGAAGTGCTGTTTTACCATTATTATCAGCAATATTTACATCAGCATTGTTATTAATAAGAAGATTCATTATATATGGATAATGTGCGGAAAGTATTAAAGCATTTTCTCCATTATTATTAGTTATAGATATATCAGCTTTTTTTTCTACCAAATAATCAGCCAAATCATAATATCCTATGGCTACAGCTTCCATAAGAAGAGTATTGCCGTTTTTATTTACAGCATTAATATCTCCGTTATTATCTAAATATTTATCTATTCTTTCTATAATATCAGATAATTCATTTTTATGATTTATGTAATCAAATATAGTAGGCTTTTTTGGGATATTCGAATATTCTATATTTTCATAAGTTTCATAATCGGCAGCATCTATTATATTGTCGAATGAATTAGGCATCAGACATTTGCATATTATTAACACTAAAATAAAATATTTCTTCAATAGCAAACTCCTATTTATTAATAAAAATTATTTTAATTATTTTCAATTTTTTCTAATTCGCTAAGCATAAACTCCAAATCAGCTATAACTTTATCCTCTTCTTTTTGATTCCTTAAAATATAAGCAGGGTGATAAGTTGCTATTACAGGCACATCTTTTCCATTATTATTGTAATAATGCACTTTATTTCTAGCTTTTCCGAATGGGGTTTTTAAATCAAAATCTATTAAATTACCGAATCCATGACGTCCTAATGCACATATTATTTTAGGATTAAGTATTTTTAACTGATTTACAAAATAATCTCTGCAATTAGCTTTTTCTTCAGGCAAAGGATCTCTGTTTTCAGGAGGACGGCATTTCAAAGCATTCATAATATAATATTTTTTATTATTGATATTCATTCTTTCAATCCATTTATCCAATAATTTTCCGCCTCTTCCTACAAATGGAAGTCCTTGTTTATCCTCGTCAGCTCCAGGTGCCTCTCCGACAAATACTATATCAGGTTCTTCATATCCTCTTCCGAATACTACATTTAATCTGCTATTACATAAAGCCTCGCATTTCATACATTTTTCAACTTCGCTATATATTTTTTTTAATTCTTCATTCTTTATTTCTTTCATTGATTCTATGCCTTTATCATTAATATCTTTTTCTTCTTTTTTTACTGCTTTCACTGCTTTTTTTGGATTTCTTAATATTATTTTTTTATTATGCTGAGAGCAAACTACATTTGAGAATTTTATTTTATTCTGCTGTAAAAAATAGCTTTCCATTTTATTCATATTAATAAATCCTAAATATCATTTTTAAAACATTATTTGTATTATACAATAAAATGGAATTTATTAAAAATTTTTTATTTATTAATTAACTTATAGACTGATTATGTAGATATGACTAAAGATTTTTTATTTTTATTATAGGTTTTCTATTTCTTGTATACTTAAGCCTGTTAATTCACTGATAAGATTTAAATCCATATCTCTATCTTTCATATTCTTTGCCATAAATATTGCTTTATTTTTTTCTTCTTGTTCTATTCCTTTTTCAAGACCTTCTTTAAGACCTTCTTCTCTGCCTTTTATTCTTTCTTCATTTAATGCCAATATATCAAAATAATTCTTCTCATATTCCGCATAATTTTCAAATAAATCTTTTGTATTTACAAATTTATTATATTCATCATAAACTTCTTTCATTATAGGATTTTTTTTAACTAACATTTCCATAATTTCCTCCATTTTTTCTCTTTTTTCTTTAATTGTTAGAAAATAAAACCAAGCATATAATTCATCTGTCAATTTAGAACTTTAAGATAAATATTTAGGTAATTCTAAAAAGTGCATCTCAAGATGGTTAGTTAATATGTGATTTGTTTCAAGTTCTTTAATTACATAACAGCTATGCTCTTTGTTTATATCTTTTAACAAATTAAAGTCTAATATATTAATTACTATTACCTGTTTCAAATCATTATATTTTTCATTGTTTCTTAAATTGGATATATAGCCTTTAGCCCAATAGTATAACTTCTATAAACAAAAGATTGATTTCCAACTCTTTGTATTTCTATTAACACAGTTTCACCGCTTTTTGTAACTGCTCTTACATCAACAATAGACTGCTTATCATTAATTGTTTCTTTTAGATTAAAAGTATTAAGTACCTTCACTTCCTCAAAAGGCTCTTGATTGTAATCAGTTCTTACAGCATTAATTAAATTTAATAAAATATGCTCATGTCCTTCTTTTGCGAACATATAACGCATAAAATAGTCATTCAAAACATTAATATTTCTCATAACTTTATTATACTAAATTAACTATAAATGTAAAGTTACAAGTTTAATCATCAAAATTTACTTTCTATTTCTTTGAGCTTTTTTTAGAATACCTGCAATTTTTCTAAGTTTAAGATTCTCTGCTATATCTAAAGCAGTATCTCCATGGTCATCTTCTATATTTACATCGGCTCCTTTTTCTACTAGAAATTTAACATATGGTTCAGCAAACCTTGATCCTGATGATGCACAAGCCCAAATTAAAGAAGTGTATCCATTATAATCTTGAGCATTAATATCTGCACCTTTTTCTAATAAAACTTCAGCTAATTTTATACGATATTCCTGAAAACTTTTATTATTAAAATCACCTTCACCCATACCAAGATATATCAAAGGAGTATATTGGTCTTCATTTTTTATGTTTACATCAGCACCTTGCTCTATTAAAAAATTAGCTATTTCAAAGTCTAGTATATCAATACTTCCTTCATCTGAAGTATCAAGAGTTTTATTTAAAGCTGTGTCTCCTTTATTATCTTGTGCATTTATATTGGCTTTTTTTGAAACTAAATATTTTATTACATCCATATTTCTTTCAGGACTATAGTCACATGCTGATATTAAAGCAGTACTTCCTCCTTTATAAAAGTTTACATCTGCACCATTTTCTACTAATAATTTTACTGTTTCTAAATTATTTACACCATATATTAAGGCTGTATTTCCATAATTATTGAAAGCATTTATATTTGCCCCTTTTTGTATTAAAAGTTCTACCACTTTTATATTATGAAGTTTGGAAGCATACATTAAAGGTGTCTCTCCATGATTATTTTTTACATTTATATCTGCACCATTATTTATTAAATATTCTGCAACAGATGAATTTTCATCATATCTAGATTCAATATGTTCATAATCTAATGAGAGTAATAGAGGAGTTTCTACTGAGCTATATTCAGAATGTGTTTTGGCATTTACATCGGCACCTTTTTCAACTAAAAATTTAACCATATCATAGTCATTTCTTAAAGCTGCTATCATTAAAGGTGTATAATCATAATCTTCAGGATAATGCTCCCCAGCCTTTATTCTTGATTCTAAGTAAAAACCATTTTCTACTAATACTTTAAACATTTCTCTATTTTGTGCCAATGCTGTTGAAGCTCTATAAGATTTATTAAGAAGTGATGCTCCATCATTGTCTTTAGTATTTACATCAGCTCCATATTTTATTAATAAATTAAATATTTTTTTAGCATTTTCTAGCATTTCTTCTTTTCCATAATGATCATAGCGAATATTATAATATAATACAGTGTTTCCATCATTGTCTTTAGTATTTATATCAGCACCATTTTCTAATAAAAATTTAACCATTTCATAGTTTCCTATTAGAGCAGCTGTCATTAATGCTGTACAGCCGTATTCATCTCGAGCATTTGGATTTGCTCCTTTAGCTAAATATGATTTAACTTCTTCTATGTTATTATCTTCTACAGCGTAAAATAACGATTCATCTAAAGTCTGAGAATACAAAAAAATATTAAACAAGAATAATATAATAAATACTTTTTTCATATATACCCCCTAAGTATATACTGGATTATATATTAATTATTATGCTTTGTCAATTAAAATGACTTTATTCCTGTATAGTTTTTATTAATAGCAATAAAAGAAGAATAATAAAAAATTGTATTATCTAAAGAATTTTTTATCTAAATATTCTTTTGAGAGCCTTAATACAAAAGGTCTTCCATGAGGGCAGTTTGTAAGTATATTTTCTTCTTCAAGCAAATCAAGTAATGTCTGCATATCGCTATTTGAAAGTTTATCTCCAGCTTTTGGAGAATATTTGCATGATATAGTAGAGCAGGTATATTTTATAACTTTTTCTAAATTGTTATTGTCGCCCTTTGAAATGTATATATCCAAAATGTCTTTTATGATTTTTTCAATTTTTTGATTTCTAGGAATGTATATTGGTATATCTTCTATTATAATACTATGTTTTGAATTAGCTTCAAATTTTATTCCTAATGATTCTATAGATTCTTTTGAGGCATTTAAAATATCAATTTCATAGTCTCTGTACTCAATTTCACAAGGTATAAGGAGTTTTTCATATTCTATTTTTTTTGACATAAGAGTTTTGTATATTCTTTCATAATTGAGCCTTTCATAAGCGGCATGCTGATCTATTATATACATTTCTCCGCCTCGTTCAGCTATTATATATGATGAAAATACCTGTCCTATTGCTCTTGTGTACTCTCCAAATTCTATATTATTGTAGGTAAAATTATTGTTATTTAAATTTGTTTCCTTATTAATATTATTTTCTTCTATTATATTGTCGTTTATATTATCATTGTTTTCTACATTTGAATCATATTTATTGTAAGTATTGTTTGAATAGCTAGTATTATCATATTTTATTTCGTTTGCTGATTCAGTATTATAATTTGATATGCTAAATGTATTGTAATTATTATTCTGCTGTATAGGAAAAGTAGGGGTGATATCCTTATCAAGATCCACTTCTATATTAACAGAATCAAAATTGTTTCCAGAATTAATATTATTTACTATAGTATTATACAGTATCCCAGAAATCTCTCTTTCATTTTTTATTCTTACTTCCTTTTTACTAGGGTGGACATTTACATCTATTTTACTGCTATCTATATTTATGTATAGGAAAAAGAAAGGATATCTCTCTTTAGGTATAGCATTTGAATATGCATTTTTTATAGCATAAGCAAGAACTCTATTCTCTATAGGTCTGTTATTTAAGAATATAAAATTATTCTTTCTCATAGATTGGCTTATTTTAGAATTTGAAAATAAACCGTATATTAATACATCATCTTTTTCTATTTCAATTTCTATTAAATTTCTAAATACATTGCTGTCAGAGAGATAATTTTCTATTCTTTCTTTTAGAGTATCAACTTTTATATATGAACTTACAACCTTACCATTATTTTTAAGTTTCATAGATATTTTAGGCTGAACCAATGCTTCCATATCAAAAACTTCTTTAACTAAGAAAAACTCTCTTGAAACATGTTTTAAGAATTTATATCTAGCTGGAATATTAAAAAATAGATTTTTGGCTATGATTTTTGTACCCTGTGAAGCGGCGGCAGGTTTATGTTCTATTATTTTACCACCTTCTACTACTATTTTTCCTCCATTGCTTTCTTCTACACTCTTTGAAACTATTTCTAAATTTGTAACATCGGATATAGAAGCCAAAGCCTCACCCCTGAAGCCAAGAGTATATATAGAGTCCAAATCTTCTATAGAATGTATTTTACTTGTGGCATGATGTGTTATAGCTAAAGTAAGTTCATTAAATCTTATGCCGTTACCATCATCTTCTACTATCATAGATTTAATACCAGCTTCTTCCACAGAAACTTCTATATTTGAAGCTCCTGAATCTATGGCATTTTCTAGTAATTCTTTGAGCATAGAAGCCGGTCTTTCTATAACTTCTCCTGCAGCTATGCGATTAGCTACCGATTGCGGTAATTTTATAATATTTTTAATCATAGTTTGTATTTTATCATGAAATTTAATAAAAAGATATAATTAAATATATATAATAGGAGTATATGGTATATATGGGATTTTTTATGAAATTTTTATAATTATATACCATTTATGTGATTATTATAATTAGTTTATTAACTAAAATAAGCAAATAATATACTATAGTCAGGTATTATAAAAAAAATATAAATATTTAATTGAATTTGATAAAAAAATGTACTATACTAAAAGCAACACATCAATAGAAATGTGGAATTTAATAATTCTTTGGAGATTAAAAATGTCTAGAAAAATAGTAATAGCTAGTGCCTGCCGTACAGCAATAGGAAGTATGGGAGGATCTTTAAGTACAGTTCCAGCTGCAGAGTTGGGTGCAGTAGTAATAAAAGAAGCTTTGAATAGAGCTAAAGTTGCTCCTAATCAAGTTGATATGGTATATATGGGTTGTGTTATACAAGCATCACAAGGTCAGAACGTTGCTCGTCAAAGTTCTATAAAAGCAGGGTTACCAGTAGAAGTACCTGCTATGACAATAAATGTTGTTTGCGGTTCAGGACTTGATGCAGTAAATATAGCTGCTAATATGATAGCTGCTGGAAATGCTGATATCGTAGTAGCAGGTGGTACTGAAAATATGTCATTAGCTCCTTACGCTCTTAAAAAAGCTCGTTATGGTTACAGACTTGGTAATGATACAGTAATAGATACTATGGTTAATGATGCTTTAACAGATGCATTCAATAATTACCATATGGGTATTACAGCAGAAAACGTTTGTGATGATTGGAAACTTACTCGTGAAGAATTAGATGCATTTGCTGCTAATTCTCAGCAGAAAGCAATTAAAGCTCAGGAAGCTGGTGCTTTCAAAAAAGAAATAGTACCTGTAACTATCAAAACTAAAAAAGGTGATATAGTATTTGATAAAGATGAAGGCCCTAGAGCTGGAACTACAGTAGAAAGCTTGGCCAAATTAAAACCAGCATTCAAACCAGACGGCGGAAGAGTAACAGCAGGTAATTCTTCTAGTATTAATGACGGAGCTGCTGCAGTAGTAGTAATGAGCGAAGAAAAAGCTAAAGAATTAGGTATTAAACCTATGGCTACTTGGATTGCAGGTTGCTTAGGCGGTGTTGAACCTAGAATTATGGGTATCGGACCAGTTGCTGCTACTAAAAAATTAATGGCTAAAACAGGATTAACTATTAAAGATTTCGATATCATTGAATCTAATGAAGCTTTCGCTGCTCAATCAGTTGCAGTTGGTAAAGAATTAGGTATTGATGTAGAAAAACAACTTAACCCTAATGGCGGTGCTATAGCTTTAGGACACCCAGTAGGTGCTTCTGGATGTAGAATCCTTGTTACTTTACTTCATGAAATGGAAGCTAAAAATGCTAAGAGAGGACTTGCTACTCTTTGTATTGGCGGTGGTATGGGCTGTGCTACTATAGTAGAAAGAGAATAGTACTTTTTAATAATAGATAGTGTTTAAGTCTGATTTATTTAATGAAATAACTTTTAAAAATAAGGTTATCAAATACTAGCCTTTGTAGTGTGTATTTTCTATATACAAAGGCTAGTATATAAATATGAAATTATGCTTCATAATAATAATTTTACTGTGGTAAGGAGAAAAAAATGGAATTTATTAAATATGAAGAAAAAGGTATGATTGGTATTATTACCATAAGCAGAGAAAAAGCTCTTAATGCTCTTAACTCTGAAGTTTTAGGTGAAATTGAAAAAGCTTTTGATGCAGTAGATATTAACAATATAAGATGTTTAATATTAACAGGTGCCGGAGAGAAATCTTTTGTTGCTGGTGCTGATATAGCTGAAATGAGTACATGTACTAAAGCAGAAGGAGAAGCTTTTGGTAAAAAAGGAAATGATGTATTTAGAAAAATAGAAACTTTCCCTATTCCTGTAATAGCTGCAGTTAATGGATTTGCTTTAGGCGGCGGATGTGAAATAGCTATGAGCTGTGATATACGTATTTGTTCTGAAAATGCTATATTTGGTCAGCCTGAAGTTGGACTAGGAATTACTCCTGGTTTCGGAGGTACTCAGAGACTTCCTAGAATAGTTGGTGTTGGTATGGCTAAACAAATCATATATTCAGCTAAAAATATTAAAGCTGATGAAGCTTTAAGAATAGGTCTTGTTAATGCTGTTTATCCTCAAGCAGAACTTATGGCTCAAGCTGAAAAATTAGCTAATACTATAGCTGCTGCAGCTCCTATAGCTGTACGTAATTGTAAAAAAGCTATTAACGAAGGCTTACAAGTAGATATGGATAAAGCTATCGTTATAGAAGAAAAATTATTCGGTTCTTGTTTTGAAACTGAAGATCAAAAAGAAGGTATGAAAGCTTTCTTAGAAAAAAGAAAAGTTGAAAAATTTGTTAATAAATAATTAAATTTCAAAGCTATAAACAGTTATCTACATAAACTTGGTTTATAGCCGTAAATAATAAATAAAAAAAGGAGTTATAAAATGAAAGTAGGTGTAATTGGTGCAGGTGCTATGGGTTCTGGTATAGCACAAGCTTTTGCTCAAACAGAAGGTTATGAAGTTTATTTATGCGATATAAAAGAAGAATTTGCTGCAGGCGGTAAAGAAAAAATCGCTAAAGGTTTTGCTGGAAGAGTAGCTAAAGGTAAAATGCAGCAGGCTGATGCTGATAAAATTTTAGCTAAAATCACTACTGGTTTAAAAGAAATTTGTAAAGATGCAGATTTAATTGTTGAAGCTGCTTTTGAAAATTTAGAAGTTAAAAAAACAACATTCTCTGAATTACATAAAATTTGTAAACCTGATTGTATTTTCTCTTCTAACACTTCTTCTCTTTCTATTACAGAAATAAGTGCTGGAATAGGCAGACCAGTTGTAGGTATGCACTTCTTTAACCCAGCTCCTGTTATGAAATTGGTTGAAGTTATTTCAGGTCTTAATACTCCTAGAGATATAGTTGAAAAAATCATTAAAATATCTGAAGAAATAGGAAAAACTCCTGTAGAAGTTAAAGAAACAGCTGGTTTCGTAGTTAACCGTATACTTGTTCCTATGATCAATGAAGGTATTGAGCTATATTCTATGGGTATAGCTTCAGCTGAAGGTATTGATAATGCTATGAAATTAGGTGCTAATCACCCAATGGGACCTTTAGCTTTAGGTGATTTAATAGGACTTGATATAGTGCTTGCTATCATGGAAGTTCTACAAAAAGAAACAGGTGATCCTAAATACAGACCTAGTGCTTTACTTAAAAAAATGGTTAGAGGCGGATTACTAGGACAGAAAACTGGAAAAGGTTTCTACGATTATACTAAGAAATAATATTATTTTTACTCATTTATATCAAAAATGCGGGTAAGATATGCAAATTATCTTCCCGTATTTTTTTATTTTGATTTTTGTATGTAATATTATGTAAGAAGTGCAATATTTTATTTGTATTAATATAGTAATATCATTAACATATTAAATATGATTATATTGTTAACAATAATACTATTTTCTAAATATTTATGAAATTATAAAGAATTTAATAAGAATTATAAAAAAAATTTTATTATAATACTATTATATTCAATAATGTTTAAATTTTTTATTATATTTTATTATATTATATAATAAATAATAAAAATGGGGATAAAATATGAAATACAATGAAATAAACAACGAAGGTATAGAAAAGTTAATGGATATATTCTATGCCAGAATTAGAACACATGAACAATTAGGACCTATATTTAATGGGGCAGTTGGTATTGATGATGCTTCTTGGGAAAGACATAAAGAAAAAATAGCTAAATTTTGGAAGACTATGCTTTTGAATGAAAATTTATATATGGGAAACCCTGTACAGCCTCATATTAATTTGCTTCCTTTTGATATTAAGCTTTTTGATGTTTGGCTTGATTTATTTAAAGAATGTTTAGATCAAGTGTTTGAAGAAAAACCTGCTGAACATTTCTATGAAGTTGCTTGCAATATAGCTAAAAATTTCAAAGCAGTATTATTTCAGCAATAAATGATATTTCAAGGTGAAGGATAATTTTATAATATAGTTTTATCCTTTGCCTTTATACATCTGATATATTTTTTCTTATTTTCTCTAATATAGATGTAAATTTATTTGTATCTTCTTCGCTTAATTCTTTTACTATATTTTCTAAAACTTTACTTTCATAAGTTTCCATAATGGGAAGATTCTCTTTTGCTTTATCTGTTAGAAATAATGAAAAGGCTCTTTTATCAAGTTTATTTTCTTTTCTAATTATAAAAGATTTTGATTCCAATTTGTCTATCATAGCTTTTACTGTATTTTGATCTTTATCTAGTCTGAATGATAATTCTTTTTGAGATATTCCTTCTTCTTTGGCAAGTTCTTTTAATACTATTAACTGTTCCGGTGTAATATCAAATTCATTTATTTGTTTGCCTATATACTGATATATTTTTCTAGCAGTATAACAAACATCGTATCCTATATTTTTAATATTAAACTCCTTATATAAAAAATGCTATCATAAACTAATATTATGATAGCATATATTTTGTTTTTTGTTAATAATTGCTGTTGTTTTTTATTTATTTAATTCTTTTTCAGCTCTTTCTATTAAAGAGTTTAAATATTTTTCCATATTATCTTTTGACATAATGAATGGATTTTGTTCATTTGCTTTTAGATTGCCTGCTTTTTCTAAATTAGCATATCCATTGTCAGCGAATAAATGTGCTGTTAATGATACAGATGCATTTCTTGATATAGCTTCTTTTTTGAAATATTCAGCTGAAGTTTTATATTTTGATATTAAATCTCTATCTTTTGGAAGTCCTGTGCCTCCCCAAAGTACAGCAGTGTATTCTTTTCCTCTAAATTTTACAGGAAATATAAAAGAAGTGCATCCTGCAGTATGTCCCGGTGTTTCTAATATAGTTATGCTTGTATCTCCTAGTTTTATTATATCTTTATCTTTTGAATATATATCAACTTTTGTTTTTGGAGAACGAGGAGAATTTGCTCCAGTGTTTAAATTGTACATTAAATCTGTATCTGTTTTTGTAAGTATAACTTTAGCACCGTATTTTTCTCTTAAATATTTAGCTCCGCCGTAATGATCTCCATGTCCATGACTCAATATTATATATTTTAATTGTTTTGGGTCTAATCCGAAGCCTTTAATGCCATCTTCTATAAGTTTAGCATCCCTGTCGTCCCACATAGAATCTATCAATATTAAGCCGTCTGATGTACTTATCACCCAAGCGACAACACTCACAGTACCTATACAATATACATTATCAAATACTTTAGTTGGTTTTAAAGGAGTATTATCGTTTAGGTAATCCATCGGAGTCTTTTCAGCAGCAAACACTGAAAAAATTAATATTAAATAAATGAAAAAAGTTTTTTGCCAAAATAACATGATTTATACCTCCTTATCTATTTAAATAATAATACGTATACGTACTAATGTCAATATGAATAATTGTTTTTTATGAAAAAAATTAAAAAATTATATAATAGTGATTATAATAATATTTCATATATGTTATAATTATGCAATCTTATAGTTTGGAAAGTATTATGTTAAGAAAGTCATTAATTATAATTTTTCTTTTTATTGCTGGTATATTATATTCTCAGGAATCGCAAGACCCTCCTGTAAGCATACCAATAATAAAAGCTATAGCCAACAATGATATTAAAACTTTACAAAAATTGATAGAAGATGGGGCAGATGTAAACGTTAAAGATGCTGAAGGAAATACTCCTCTTATATGGGCTTCACTTTTGGGCTTTGACAAGATAGTAGAAGAATTATTATCAAACGGTGCTGATATTAATATGGGTAATGGTTTTGGAAATACTCCTGTAATGGCAGCGGTACTAGAGGGAAAAACTAGCACTGTAAGGATTTTAATATCGAAAGGGGCAGATTTAAATTCAAAAAATAGAGATGGATGGACTACTGTGATGTGGGCTTGTGTTAATGGGAATTTATCTATTCTAAAAATGCTAGTTAATGCAAGAGCTGAAGTGGATATAAAAGATGTTAATGGAAGTACTCCTTTAATGATAGCATCAGACAGCGGATATACTGATATAGTTAAAGAGCTTATAAAATTAGATGTTAATGTTAATGAAAAGAATAAATTTGGTGATACTGCAATAATGATGGGAGCTATTATCGGAGATGTCAGCATCGTAAGAGAATTAATAAAAGCAGGTGCAAATATAGATGAAAAAGGTTCTAACGGAGGATCTGCTTTAATATATGCTGCTAGATTTGGAAGAACAGATGTAGTAAGAGAATTATTAAAGAATAATGCTGATATTAATATAACAGCTGATGATGGTACTTCTCCTATATTAGCGGCATGTATAGATGGACACAGTGATATTGTAAGAGAATTAATAAAGAATAATGCTGATATTAATAAAGCTGATAATGTGGGATATCGTCCATTAATAGTTTCTGCTATAGAGGATCATATAGTAATAGTTGAAGCTTTATTAAAGGCTGGTGCTGATATTGAAGCTACTACTAATGAAGGATATACTGCATTAATGGGGGCAGCCATTAGAGGAAATTTGGAAATGGCGCAGGTTTTACTAGATGCCGGAGCCGATATAAATCATAAGGCAGATAATGGAAAAACAGCATTGAGCATGGCAAAAGAAAAAGATCAGGAAGAAATGGTTAATTTTTTAAAGGCTAATGGAGCAAAATAGAAAAATACTTGAAGCTCAAATATAAAAAATTTGATTAATATCTAATAAAAAATAAAAATCAAGTTAGTTTATTTATTAGCTTATTGTAGGTATACTAAAAGCATAATAATAATATATAGTAAATAATTTATTTGATGATATATATTAATATTACAGCAATTAAAATAATGATTTTAATTATTCATTATGATTAATGGGTATTGTTTTTTTACTGATTAATAATATAATACTATTCACAATAAAAAATAATTAGGGTATTAATGTTTAAAGACAGCAATATAACAACTCAGGATTTACTTAGATCCGTAAGACAAATAGAAATAAAAACTTCAAAAATAGTTAACTCTTATTTTGCAGGACAGTATCATTCTGCTTTCAAAGGTCAAGGTATAGAGTTTGATGAAGTAAGAAAATATACTATAGGCGATGATGTAAGAGCTATGGATTGGAAGGTTAGTGCTAGATACAATGAACCTTTCATTAAACGTTTCAGAGAGGAGAGAGAACTTAGCGTTGTAATACTTGCAGATTTTTCAGCCTCTACAGATTTTGGATTCACTAAAACAAAACATAATCTAATAGTAGAGCTTAGTGCATTGCTTAGCTTTTCTGCTTTAAAAAATAATGATAAAGTAGGGCTTTTAATATTTACTGATACTGTAGAGAAATTTATTCCTTTAAACAAGGGTAAGAATCATGTACTTAGAATAATAAGAGAGCTTATAGAATTTGATCCTAAAAGTACTCAGACTAATGTAGCTAATGCTTTAGAATATTTTAATAGAATACAAAAAAGAGACAGCATTACTTTTTTAATTACAGATGCCTGTTCTGAACTTCCAAAGAAGGAAATAGACATTACAAGAAAACGTCATGATTTTATAGTATGCTTAGTTAATGATAAACTAGAGTATCATCTTCCTAGTTTGGGAGGTACTTTAGTATTGTCTGATTTGGAAAATAATGATTATGTTTATTTTGATATGTCTAATAAAAAGATAAGAGAAGAATATTTTAATGAACAGAATAGAATCATGGAAGAAAGACTCAATTTTTTGAAAAGAAATTCCATAGAGCGTATAATTCTTGATACTTCCAGTGATTATGTTAATGATGTAATGAAGTTTTTTGTCAAAAGAAGAAGATAAATTTTAGGATTTATTATGACAAAAGATATGACTGTCGGAAGTCCATTCAAAACTATAATATATTTCTCTATACCAATGCTTATAGGAGGAATATTTCAGCAGTTTTACGGTGTAGCAGATACTATTATAATAGGAAAATTTGCAGGTTCCAGAGCTTTAGCTTCTATAGGGGCTACAACCTCAACTATGTTTTTCTTTTTATCATTTGCAGTAGGTTTTACTAATGCTTTTTCTATAGTTATGGGACAGTTCTTTGGTGCTAAAAATGATAATATGCTTAGAAGAACTTTTTTAAACTCTATTTATGTAACATTGGGAAGTTCTTTAATACTTTTGATATTCGGTTTATTTTTTTCAAAGCCTCTAATGATTCTTTTGAAGACTCCTGATGATATAATAGAAAATTCTATAATTTATTTGAAAATATGTGTAGGATTATCATTTGGGCAGCTTTTTTATAATGGGGCAGCTAGTATATTAAGAGCATTGGGAGATAGTAAAACTCCTTTATATTTTTTGATACTTACAACTATACTTAATATTATATTGGATTTAATTTTTGTAGTTTTATTAAATATGAATGTTACCGGTGTTGCAATAGCCACTGTAATATCTCAAATGATTTCAGCTTTTTTAAGTATACTCTATATTATAAAGAAATTTCCTATTTTGAAATTGAGTAAAAATGATATGGTATTTGATTCAGATAATTTACTTATGATAATAAAAATAGGTGTTTCTATGAGTGTGCAGGCTATATTCTTATCAATAGGTGAGATGATTATAAGCGGAGTAGTTAATACTTTCGGTACTAATGTTGTGGCATCATATACCACAGGAAACAGAATAAATCAATTTGCTTCTATGGCATTTTTTGTTATTTCGGAAGCTTTTGCCGTATACACAGCACAAAATTTCGGAGCAGATAAGATTGATAGGATAAAAGAAGGTTTTAAAAGCATAATATTACTTTCTTTATCATTGAGTATATTGGCAGCAGCAATAATATTTTTATTCGGCGATCATTTAGTGAGAATATTCATATCAAGCAAAGATGAATATATAGATATAATATCAGAAATATGTAAGGGTTATTTAAGAATATCTTCTGTGTTCTATCCATTTTTAGGTATAATAGTTTTATATAATAATTCTGTGAGAGCTATAGGAAAGGCATTGATTCCTTTAATATCTGGAATTACAGAAATTATTATTAAAATAGGAGGTTCTGTATTTTTGTCTATACCTTTTGGATATATAGGAGTATGGTTTGCAAATCCTGTAGGCTGGGCTATAGGTATAATTCCAACATGTATATATTTTCATAAATATGCTTTTAAAGTTAAAAAGACAATAGTATAGTTTCTATATTAAATATAAATTTAGGATTAATTTATGAATGCAGATGATATTAACTATATTATAGATGATTATATAAAAATAATGACTAAGAATAATAATATTGATTCTATAGTTTTATCGGGTTCAAAAACTAGTTTGATTAATGATGATATGTCTGATTATGATATTTATGTTTATTGTGCATGTTTAGCAAAAAGCAGAGAAGATATGGAATCAAGAAAAGAATTTGCTTTGAAGTATGCATCTTACTCTGAAATAGGCAATGATTATTTTGAGCATGGCGATGAGATGATACTTAAAGAAAGCGGTATATGTTTGGATTTTATGTATAGGGATTTATCTTGGATTGAAGGAGAGATGGAATATGTATGGAGAGGATGCAATTCAAAGATAGGCTATACTACTGCTTTTTTATACAATATTAAACATTCTAATATACTTTATGATAAGGAAGGAAAGTTTAAGAAATTTCAATATGAATTAAATTTGGAATATCCTGAAAAATTAAAAAATAATATAATAGAAAAGAATTTCAATGTTATGTATGGTAAAAAAACAGCATCATTCTATGAGCAATTAGAGAAAGCAGTAAAAAGAGATGATATTGTCAGTATTAATCATAGAATTAGTGCCATATTAGCATCTTATTTTGATATTTTATTTGCCTTGAATAAAGAACTTCATGTTGGAGAAAAGAAACTTGTGCAGTATGTATTAAAATTATGTAGTAAAATACCTGATAATTTTGAAAAAGATATAAAAAATGTTATATTTTATGATAAAAATAATAAGAATATTTTAGAAAAAGTTAAAATTCTTATTGAAAATATTCAGAAAATTTTGTAAATTATAACTCATAAATTTCATCAATATATTATATTATTTTTTTATTGTATTGAAAATAATTTTATGATATAATATTGTGGTATTTAATTTTGTTTTTATAGGAAAAATCAATGGAGAATCTAGAGGAGCTTCATAGCTTTTTAAAAAACAGCATAGAAAATGCTAATACTCAGGCAGAAATAGATGATATAAGAATTCGTTATTTAGGAAGAAAAGGAAAAATAACAGAGCTTTTGAAAAGTTTATCTTCTATAGATAATATTGAGGAGAAGAAAGAGTTCGGAAAAAAGATTAATGAGATAAAGAACTATTGTGAGAATGCTTTATTGGAAAAGAAAAATGCTATATCCGAACAGGAGTTTTTATCTTCTTTAGAGAAAAATAAAATAGATATAACTATGCCTGGAAGAAGACCTAAATCTGCAGGGGTTAATCTTCTTACTAGAGTAGAAGAGGAAATAGTTTCTATTTTAACAGAAATAGGTTTCAGAGTTGTGGAAGGTAATGAAATAGAAGATGATTTTCATAACTTTGAGGCATTAAATATACCTTATTATCACCCTTCAAGAGACAGTCATGACTCTTTCTTTATTTCAAAAGAGCATGTATTAAGAACTCATACATCAGGTATGCAGATAAGAACTATGCTTGAAACACCTCCTCCTATAGCGGTAGTTTCTCCTGGTAAATGTGCTAGAAGAGATGCTATAGATTCAAAACATTCTCCTGTATTCCATCAAGTTGAAGGACTTATGGTTGATAAAGGAATAAGCTTTAATGATTTAAAAGGTATATTAGAATTATTCTGTAAAAGAATGTTCGGAGATAAGACTCAAATAAGATTAAGACCGGATTTTTTCCCATTCGTAGAGCCTGGTGCAGATTTAAGTGCTACTTGTGTAATATGCGGCGGAAGCGGATGTAAAACTTGTGGAGGCGAAGGCTGGCTTGAATTAATGGGAGCCGGTATGATTCATCCTAATGTATTTAAACATGTGGGATATGATATAACTAAGTATACAGGTTTTGCCTTTGGAATGGGTATAGAAAGAGTTGCAATGATTAAATACGGTATAACTGATATAAGAATGTTCTATGAAAATGATATAGATTTCTTAAAGCAATGGTAATAGTGAGCAGCAATATTTAATTAAGTAAGCCAAGAAGGCTGATTTATATACAATAGTAAAAAGCTGGCTTGAGCCTATTATAGGTAGAGCATAGCAAAAAAGCATACTAAAATATTTATAAGTGAATTAAGTTAGAGGATATAATAATGAGAGTTCCATTAAGTTGGCTAAAAGAATTTGTTAATTTAGACGGATTTAGCGTAGAGGAAATTGCCAAACAAATAACACTTGCAGGAAGTGAGATTTCATCAATAGAAACTACTGGAGGAGATATACCAGGTGTGATTATTGGTAAAATAACATCTGTACATAAACACCCAGATGCGGATAAATTAAGTGTATGTAAAGTTGATGTCGGTGATGGAGATACACTCTCAATAGTATGCGGTGCTCCTAATGTAAAAGAAGGCATATATGTTCCTATAGCTATGATAGGTGCTAAACTTCCAAATGGTCTTACCATAAAAAAAGCTTCTATAAGAGGTTTTGAAAGCAATGGTATGATATGTTCCAGAACTGAATTAGGCTATGAAGAAGCTGAAGGTGTTTACGGAATTTGGATATTAGATGAAGATATAGAAAAAGTACATGCTGATAAAGACAGTATATTAGGTAATTCGCTTTCAACTATAGTAGGAAGCACAGATCATATATTCAATGTTGAAATCACAGCAAACAGAGGTGATTTAGTAAGTATTATAGGTTTTGCAAGAGAATGTTCTTTGGTTTTAGAAAGAAGAGTGAGCATACCTTCTGTTAATACTTATGATGCTGCAGGCGGTAATATAGATATAACAGTTGAAAATCAGGAAAGCTGCTATAAATATGTAGGAAGGCTTATAAAAGATATAACTGTTGGACCTTCTCCTGATTGGATGCAGAAAAGATTAAAAATGTGCGGAATCAATCCTATCAATAATATAGTAGACGTTACAAACTATGTTATGCTTGAATACGGACAGCCTTTGCATGCTTATGACTTTGATAAAATAAAAGATGGTAAAATAATAGTTAGAAATGCCAGAAATGGAGAAAAAATTACTTTACTTGACGGCAGAGAAATAGACCTTACAGATGATGTTTTAGTTATAGCCGACAGTGAAAAGCCTATAGGTGTTGCCGGAGTTATGGGCGGAGATAATACAAAAATTGAAAGCGAAACTAAAACTATTTTAATAGAAAGTGCATATTTTGATCATATAGCTGTGAAAAAATCTACAATAGCAACTAAGACAAAAACAGATGCTTCATACAGATTTGAAAGAGATATAGATCATACTCTTACTCTTGCAGCTTTGAATAGAGTTGTTGATTTAATAGTTACTTTAGATAATGGATGTAAAATAGCTTCAAGATCTAAAGAGGTTAATGTTAAGCAGTTTGATGCTAATATAATAGTATTTGACTGCGGACTTGTAAAAAGATATTTAGGTCTTAATATGAATAAGATGGAAATATCTTCTATATTCAAAAGATACGGATTTAAAGCTGTAGCTCTTGGAGAGAATAACCTCAAAGTTGAAATACCTTATTACAGACATGATTTATCTATAGCTGAAGATTTGATAGAAGAAATAGCTAGAGTTTATGGCTATAATAATATATCTTCAAATGTACCTCATATTAAATGTAATCCTATAAATACAGATTATTCTGAAGTGAGCTTTGTTAAGCATAGAATGGCTTCTTACGGACTTTATGAAACTAAACAGTATTCTATGGGTGATAGTAATATATTTAAATCTTTAGGAATAGAAGAAGAAAAACTAATAAAAGTAGTAAATCCATTAACTAATGAAATGGATGTTTTAAGACCTACAACTTTGGCTTCTCTTCTTAATAGTGTTGCTTATAATCAGAATCATAGACATAAAAACGGTGCTTTATTTGAAGTAGGTAATATATTTTATAAAGAAAATGAAAACTTTATGGAAGAAAAGCATTTATCTGCTGTAATGTTTGGACTTTATCAGGAAAAATTATGGAATAAAGATGCTAGAGCTTATGACTTCTTTGATATGAGCGGAGTTATTGAAGAGCTTTTAATAAGAGATTTAAAATGTACTGATTATAATTTGATACCTAAAGAGCATAAATGGTTTATACCTACTATGTCTGGTGAAATTGTTATATTTGGTGAGAAAATAGGTATCATTGGAAGACTTCATCCTAAACTTCTTAAACTTTTTGACATAAGCGGTGAGGTTTATTTCTTGGATATTGATATCAGAAAAACTTTGAAATTGGTTAAAGAGAGAGTTAAAAAACAGAAATTAAAAGATATAGGTAAATATCCTGCAGTATTCAGAGATTTAGCTTTGGTTTGCTCTAATAATATAGAGTTCAGCAAAGTTATCAAATCTATAAGTAAATTTAATAATATTATACAGAATGTTAGTGTAGTTGATAGATATGTAGGCGAACAGGTAGAAGAAGGAAAACAGTCAATTGCAATATCTATAACTTATTATGATCCTAATAAAACTTTAAGAGAAGAAGATATTAACAGTGTAGAAAAATCTTTGCTTGAAATGCTTAAAACAAGATTTGATATTAATTTAAGAGCTTAATTTGTAAAAGAGGTTTTATAATGGAATACGATATAATAACTTGGGAAAATATAGATGAAGCTATAGAAGTATTAGCTAAACAAATAGAAGATTCTAAGATTCATTATGAAGTTATTTACGGATTGGCAAGAGGCGGATTAGTACCTGCTGTTATGCTTTCTCATAGGCTTAAAATTCCTATGGTTTTAAATATGGAAGAAGTTTGGAGATTGAAAGTAAAGAATAAAGCCGCTTTAATAGTTGATGATATATCAGATACTGGTGAAACTCTAAAATATTTTGATGATCAGAAATTTGATATTGCCACTTTATTTGTAAGAGAGCATACAAGTAAAATAAAGCCTAGATATAGTTATAAAAATATTAATCATGATAATTGGCTTTTATTTCCTTGGGAGACTAAAGCATCTAGTAAATAATTATAAATTTTAATATTATAAATAAAACAAACATTTTCTTATATTTTTATAGGATATGTTTGTTTTTTATATTTAAATACAATTAATATATACTAGAGATTTTTTATTTATATATAAAAAACTTGTTCGTAAATAGCTCCTGCCATTCTAAAGAATGTCAGGCACTCACAAGTTTTTTATTTCTTTATTTATATTCATAAAAAATTATTCGCTTAAATGTATACTAGATAAATTTAATAGACTCTCATAATTTTTTTATTTCTTCTATACTTAAACCTGTATTTTCACTTATGATTTTTATATCTATACCGGATTTTTTGAAATTTCTAGCTATTGATATTGCTTTATTTTTTTCGCCTTGTTCTATACCTTGTTCTATACCTTGTTCTATACCTTCAGTTATTCCTTCTTCTTTGGCTTTTTTTAAATCTAATTCTATACTTCTATCAAAGAAATATGCATCTATTTCACGTTTTTTATATTTATCCATTACAGGAGTATTATTGACGAAAGTATGGCATTTCTTTTCTACTTCTTCAAAGATAGTATTTTCTTTTATTAAATTTGACATATTTTCTCCTTTAAAGAATTTTACCCAGGAAATGAATTCTTTATGTATATTATCAAGATTTTCTATTTTTTTATTAATATTTTTAAAATTGAATTTAGGAAGCTCAATAAAGTGCAGCTGACAATGATCTGTAAGAATTTTATTATTATTTAATTCTTTCAATACATAACAATTATGAACTTTATCCTCATCTGTTAGTATGAAGTTTGTTATATTTATGCTTACAGTTGGTTTCAATTCATCATAAAATGAACCTCTGTTTAAACTGCTGCTATAATTATAAGCCCAATAATATAAAGCTCTTTTTATAAAATCTTCATTACCTCTGGATTGAATTTCTATTAATACTGTTATTCCGCTTTCTGTGATAGCTTTAATATCGACTATAGATTCTTTTTCATTGTAATTTTCTGCTATGTTAAATGGGTTTAAAATCTCAATTTTATTAAAAGTTTCAAAGTCTAAATCTTTAAATACTGCATTAATGAAATTCAAAGCTATGTTTTCATTGCCTTCATATGAAAATAAATAGCGTATAAAATAATCATTAATTCTATTTAAATTATTTATTGTAACTGTTTCATTTAATATTTGCTTTAATTTTTCCAAATCTTTCATAGTTTTATTATACTTAAATTAATTATAAATGTAAAGCTAGTATAATTTTATTTATTAATTTTGATATGTGATAATAAAATATTAGTTATAATGCTGGCTATTTATATTAATACTATTAAAATATTAGCCTCATTACTTGTACTATTTATAATTTTTAATTAAATTTTTATTTATATTGATTAACTATATATTAACCATTATAATATTAAAAATTATATAAAGTAATATATAATATACTTTTGCTTTGACAAAGTTTTTTATTTTATGTATAATTGATAAAAAGTTGAGAATTATGAATCAAGAAGTTAAAAGTTATATACATGATAAATTAAAACGTATTCCGGATAAGTCCGGAGTATATTTTATGAAGGACTCCAAATCCGAAATAATTTATATAGGTAAAGCCAAATCTCTAAAGAAAAGAGTTTCATCATATTTTAATAATTCAAATAAAGATGCTAAAACTACAGCATTAGTTGAGCATATAAGAGATATCGAATATATACTTACAGAAAATGAAGTTGAGGCTTTGATATTAGAAGCTGAGATGATAAGAAAGCATAAGCCTCATTATAATATACTTCTTAAAGATCAGAAATCATTTCCATTTATAGCCATCACAAATGAGCATTTTCCAAGAGTTATAAAGGCCAGAAATGTAATAGATAAAGATAATGCCAGAAAATATAAAAAATATTATGGACCTTATGTCGCTGCTGAAAGGGCGGATAATATAGTAAAGTTTATAATTGATAATTTCAAATTAAGAAGATGTAAATATGATTTTCCGCTTAAAAGACCTATAAGACCATGTCTTTATCATCATATAGGAAAATGTACCGCTCCTTGTGCCGATTTAATCACCGAAGAAGAGTATGATAAAACTATAGATGATGCCGTAATGGTGCTTGAGGGCAATGTTGATGAATTGGTGGCTAGATTAAAACAGGAGATGTTTGTTCATGCCGAAAAGCTGGAGTTTGAAGCGGCTAAAGATTTAAGAGATAAAATTGACTTGCTTAAATATATAACAGTAGAGCAGAGTATTTATATTCCTGAAAGTGATGATATTGATATAATAGGAGCTTATGGAGAGAATGGCAATTATACTATAGTGATTTTATCTGTTAAAGGAGGTAAACTTGCAGACAGAAAAACTTTCAGTATGCAGTCTCCTAATGATGAAGATTATTATAATGAAAATGGTATGTCAAAATATTCAGAAATACTTTCTGCATTCTTTACTCAATATTATACTCATGCCAATTTGATACCAGCTTCTATATCTACAGATTTTCCTCTTAATGATATTGATATAATAAAAGATTATTTAAAGCAGGTTTCAGGAAGAGATGTTGATATAAAATTAGATAAAAGCAGAAAAGGTTTAATGGCAATAGCGAATGAAAATGCCAAACATTTATTCAAAGAAAAAGCATTGATAAGAGAAGTACCTTTAGGAATAACAAGACTTCAGGAAATATTTAAATTGAAAAAAGCTCCTAGCATAATAGAGTCTTTCGATATAGCACATATTCAGGGAAGCTATACTATGGCTGGTATGGTGCGATTTGTTAATGGCGTTTCTGACAATAAAAATTATAGAATATTTAATATGAAAACAGTTACAGGCATAGATGACTTCGCTTCAATAAAAGAGGCAGTTTACAGAAGATACAAAAGATTAAGAGATGAGAACCTTACTTTCCCAGACTTAATACTTATAGACGGAGGTAAAGGACAGCTTAATTCAGCTATAGAGGCATTGAAGGAACTTGATATAAAAGGTCAGCCTATAATGGCATTAGCTAAAAAGTTTGAGGAGATATATTTGCCAAATAGAAATGAACCTGTACAGCTTAGCGATAATGAGCCTGCAAGATTATTTTTACAGAAGGTAAGAGATGAAACTCACAGATGGGTTAACAGCAGTCATGGTAAGAAAAGAAGCAGAGAGATGGTTAGAAGCGAACTTGAAAGCATAGAGGGAATAGGTAAGAAAACTATAGAGAAATTATATTCTCATTTTATAAATATAGACAATATAAAAAATGCATCATTTGAAAGCATTAGAAATATACCCGGAATAAGCTATAAAGCAGCAAATAATATATATGATCATTTTCATAAATAATTTTTATCATTAGAAAATAATGCTTTTAATATAAGTTTGTTATATACTAAACATTTTTAAGTTTGTCATTTTTTTATTCAACTTTTTCCCGCCGCAAAAAGTTGCAAAAAGTGCAAGGTATAAAATTAGTACTAAATCATACTAAAATTATTTTACATGTAATATAAACTATTAATTTAAGCTAAAATATAGCCTTTCGCGAAGCGTATCCGAGTTTATCGAGGATATAGCTTATCGCCGAAGGCGGGCTGTGCCTGTGGCAACAAAAGAGGGGGGTACGAAGTACGCAGAGCGGCACGACTGTGTGCTTTGCAGGGCTAGTCCACACAAATAACCTAAATTATCTTGATATCATCTTCCATACTATAGCCATATCATTTATAGCATAGTCAAGAAAATCTTTAAATCCGCAAAACTCTCCGCTTTCATCTATATACATATTGTTTTCCATTCTCTTGCATCCAGAGCTGCATACTCTTTGATATTTGCAAGAACGGCATAATGTATGTTTATCATCATTTATTCTGTTTGATTTTTCATTTATAAAGTATTTTGCTTTACTGCTTGAATAAATCTGCATTAAATCATCTTCAGCTATATTTCCTATTTTATAATCATCTAAACAATAAAAGTCGCATGGAAAAACATCTCCATTGCTTTCTATTATTATTTGATTTGTACATTTGCCGTTTATACCGCAAGTCATAGGAGGATAGCCGCCGAAAAATAATGGAATGATATTGTCAAAGAACTGTATGCTGTAATAATTATTATTAAAAAAATCTTCTTTCCATAATGAAAATATTTCTTTATAGAAGTTTGAAAACTCTTTAGGTTTTATAGAATATTCCGTACTAGGTGAATTCATTTTGGATAGGCAAGGTATGAACTGAGTGTATTTAATATTTAGCTTCTTTATTTTTTTGTATATGTCTTTAGGATATTTTGATAATTCAGATGTAAGAACTGTAAGTATATTGTATTCTACATTAAACGCATCGAATAATTTTTTAGTTTCTAATACTCTGTTGTAAGTATCATTATTACTTTTATCTACTCTATAATTATCATGTATATCTTTTATTATGTCAAAAGAAAGCCCTACCAAAAAATTATTTTCTTTGAATAATTGGCACCATTTATCATCTATTAATAGTCCGTTAGTTTGTATGCTGTAATTTATATTGATATTTTTTTTATTGCTGATATTCACATAATCTATAAACGATTTAAAATATTCAAAACCGGCTACTGTAGGCTCTCCGCCCTGAAATGAAAACAATGCATTTTTATCAGCATTTTGAAGAACTTTGTCTATTATAGCTTTCATCACTTTTTCAGTCATAATGCCGTTATTTTCTATTTTTCTGTTTTTGGCTTCATCTATATAAAAGCAGTATTTACAATTTATATTACATAAAGATGATGATGGTTTGATTAAAACTGATACATTATTCATAGATTCAATATTAATACATAATTTTATAAATTTCAATATTTATAATGCTTATATATTATATAAAAAATATAAGAGATTATAAGAGAATATACCTAAACAACTATATTCTGTCAAAAATTATTTTATTAGTTTTATTATTTGTGGGGACTAGCCACACGCTGGGCAACTCCCACTTCTTTGACGAAGTCCGCAGAGCGTATGCGGCGGGAAAAAGAACAATAAAAAATTGACAAACTTAAAAATTTTCAGTATATACTTAAACAACTATATTTTGTCAAAAATAAATTTATATTTTTGTTTTTATATCTGGGGCTTTGCCCCATACCCTACTTCTTTTGTTGCCACAGGCGAAGCCCGCCTGCGGCGAGAAGCAAAAAGGCTATATTTGAACTTAAATGTAATAAATTATTTTACATGTAAGACAATTTTAGTATTATTTAGTACTAATTTTATACTTGCACTTTTTGGTTCTTTTTGCGGCGGGAAAAAGAACAACAAAAAATTGACAAACTTAAAAATTTTTAGTATATACTCCATAATCTTTATTTTTGTCAAAAAATCTATCTTTAATAATAAATATTTAAACTAAATTATGTAAAACTTTACATTTATAATTAATTTAGTATAATAAAGCTATGAGTGAAATAAAAAATATTAATGTTTTAAATGATTATTTTATGCGTTATATGTTTGCCAAAGAAGGACATGAGCGTATTTTACTTAATTTAATCAATGCGGTAAGAACAGATTACAATCAAGAGCCTTTTGAGGAAGTGAAAGTACTTAATACTTTTAATTTAAAAGAAACTATCAATGATAAGCAGTCAATTGCACCGAAGGTGGCACGCAAGGTGGACAGATGTCGCAGACGCCTTGATGTAAGAGCAGTTACAAAAAGCGGAGAAACTGTTTTAGTATAAATACAGAGGATAGGAAATCAATCATTTGTTTATAGAAGTTTATATTATTGGGCTAAATGTTATGTATCTAATTTAAGGAATAATGAAAAATATAATGATTTAAAACAGATAATAGTGATTAATATTTTGGACTTTAATTTGTTAAAAGATATTGACAAAGAACATAGCTGTTATGTAATAAAAGAGCTTGAAACCAATCATATACTTACTAATCATTTTGAAATGCATTTTCTTGAATTACAGAAATATTTATCTAGTAATTCAAATCTTAAAGAAGAATTAGATGCTTGGTTTTATTTTTTAACAATCAAAGAAAAAATAGAAAAAATGGAGGAAATTATGGATATATTAGTTAAAAAAAATCCTATAATGAAAGAAGTTTATGATGAGTATAATAAGTTTGCAGATACAAAAGATTTATTTGAAAATTATGCAGAATATGAGAAGAATTATTTTGACATACTTGCATTAAGTGAAGAGAGAATAAGAGGAAGAGAAGAAGGTATAAAAGAAACCCAAATATCAATGGCTAGAAATATGAAAAATAAGAATATGGATATAAAGCTTATTAGTGAATTAACAGGATTAAGTATAGAAGAAATAGAGAAGTTATAATACTAATTATTGCTAGCGATAAACTCGCTTAAATGTAGCTTAAAACTAAAATCATCAGCCATTGGCTTATCGATTAAAAAATTAATAAGATAATTTATATATAATTTTTATTGATAAAATATTATTAATAAAATCAAAAATGTATTAATATAAACTTATAATTCATTATATTTTTTGTATATAGTATAAAGTTTTTTTATAGGATTGAAAATGAAAGATAATAAAAACTATTATACTATAATACCTTCAGCCGTAAGATACGATAAAAGATTAAAGCCATTATCAAAATTAATTTATGGTGAAATTACAGCACTTACCAATGATAAAGGTTACTGCTGGGCTAATAATAATTACTTCGCTGAAATTTATTCTGTGAGTAAGGATACAATTTCAAGAGCAGTAAGACAGTTAGAAGAATATAATTATATAAAATGCATTTATGATAAAACTAAGCAGAATAATGAAAAAAGAAAAATATATTTAAATAAAAAATTAAGTATATCAAAAATGCCTATACGGTGTAGTAAAAATTCTACAGACGGTATAGACAAAAAAGTCGAAGATAATAATAAAGATAATAACTTAAATAATAAAGAAAGTGAATCAGATAATAAAAAAGATAATATAAATAAAATAGATAAAAAAATAAATTCTCTCTCTAATAGTTTTGATTCATTTGTTAATGAGCTTATTAATACTTTTAATTTTCTTACAGGAAGCAAAGCTATTAAATTGTATCAAGTACATTCTTTTAAAACTAAATACAAACAGGAAGAAATAAAATCTATTTTCGATGATAGAAAATTTGATTGGAAGGAATGTATTAATTTAGCCAAGCAAAAAGTTAAAGACAAAGATAATTTATCAGGTATATGGCTTGATTTTCTAAGCTATTTAAAAATTTACTTGATTAAAGGCGACAGAGAAAACACTATTAAAAGACATTACAGTAAAGAAGAATTGATAAAAAGAGAAGAGAAGATTAAAGAAATAGAGCTAATTAAAATGCAGAAGGAAAGGGAGGAGAAATTAAAATTGCTTGAAGAAGAAAAAAGACTAGGCTTTGATAAGATGACTGAAGATGAGATTATTGAGTTTACTAAAAGAAATTTGATGTTTTTGAAGCATGCTTGATTATAATAAAATCTAAAAAATATCATTAATAGTAATTGAAATAATTTTATTTTGTTATATAATATTATAAAAAATTAGGGGAGCTTAAAAGCTGAGAGTAAGTTTAATAACTTAGACCCTTATAACCTGTTGGATAATGCCAGTGTAGGGAAATATTTTATTATCGAATAAGTTTTCTAAAATTATTTTCTTTTTAATTCTTATACACTCATTATTTTCATTAAGGTTTCTCTAAAATATTAATTTATATTTAAGGAAATTTTTATGGATAATGTTTCAAATTCTGAAAGTGTTTTAAACAGTAATGATTTAGCTAATATTAAATTTAGTAAATCAATTTATTTAAAGTTTATCATACTTAGTTTTATTGGTATATTTATGCTATTTATACCAATTAAAATAGGCGATGTTAAATCAATACCTATAGATCATTTAGTAAGTTTTATAAGAAAAATTCCTTTTGTAGATCCTTACTATGGTATATTGATAACTATGTTCGGCGGTATATATCCTTTTATAAATAAGTCTTGGAATAAAAATAAAACTGAAATAGTATTTTCATTTATTAAACTTACATCAATACCGTTTATTATAATGGCATATTTTGGATTAGGACCTGCTGATTTTCATAAACCTAATATGCTTCTTTTTTCTTATAATCTGCTCACTCAAATAGCATTGATTAATAGTATAGGTTTTATATTCTTATCATTTTTGGTAGATTATGGGCTTATGTCATTTGCCGGTATATTTATGAGATGTATAATGAAGCCTATATGGAAAACTTCTGGAAGATCATCTTTAGATGCTATAGCTTCATTTGTAGGAAGTTATTCTATTGCTCTTTTAATGACAAGTAAAGTTTATAAGAAAGGTTTTTATTCTAAAAAAGAAGCCTGTATAATAGCTACAGGATTTTCTACAGTTTCAACTACTTTTATGATAGTTGTTGCTAAGATGTTTAATGTTATAGATAAATGGAATATATATTTTTTTGGTACTATGTTAATAACATTTATAGTAACTGCTATAACTGTAAGACTTTATCCGTTAAGAAATAAACCTAGCGACGGATATATGGATAAAGAGGTTGTGGAAGAGCCTATATATAGAGGAGGAAATATTTTTAAACTGGCATTGAATGAAGCTGCTGAAGTTGCCAGTCATTCAGATAGTGTGCTAAATAGTGTTGTTAAGAATCTTAAAGAAGGACTTATAGTTTCTATTTCAGTAATGCCTAATTTTATGGCTATAACATTTATAGGTCTTTTAATAGTTAATTATACTCCTGTGTTTGATGTTATAAGCTATATATTTTTACCTGTTACTAAATTGCTTGGACTTGGAGATGAGGCTTATATAGTGGCAAAGGCTTGTTCTGTTACATTAGTTGAAATGTCATGTTCTTCAAGTATTGTAATGTATACTAGTCAATTTGCTAAGTCTATTGTTGCTGTGGTATGCGTTGCTGAGATTTTATATTTTGCTGCACCTATTCCTGTAATATTGGCTGTAGGAATACCTATAAAGATAAGAGATATGATGATAATATGGGTTGAGAGAATAATACTTTCATTGTTATTCGCTGTGCCTTTTGCATATTTCTTTCTCAGTTGATAATTAGTATATAATAAGTGGGAGATTAATTATGAAATACTATATTATAGATTCTTTTGCTGACGAGGTTTTCAAAGGTAATCCTACAGCCGTTTGTATATTAGAAAAAAATATTTCTCATAAACTTATGCAAAATATTGCTATGGAGAATAATATTTCAGAAACGGTTTTCACTATAAAGAATGGAAATAATTATGATGTGTATTGGTTTACTCCGAAATGTGAAATAGATTTCTGCGGACATGCCGTACTTGCTGTGGCTTATGCTATATTAAATTTTGCTGAAAAAGAATCTAATGAGGTGAGTTTAAATACTAAAGAGGGTATATTAACTATTAGAAAAAAAGATGAACTATATGAGATGGATACTCCTAATTATGATTTAAAGCCTATAGAAATTACATCAGATATAATAGAAGCAATAGGAGGAATAAAACCTTTAGAGGCTTATATAGGACGTGATATTGTATGCGTATTAGAAGATGAAAATCAGGTTATAAATGTAAAACCCAATTTAGAAATTATAAAGAAATTAGACGGACTTTTATTTCATATAACATCTGATGTAAAATATAAAGAAAATAATCAATATGACAGCATCACTAGAACTTTCGGTCCGAAATTGGACGCAGATGAAGTTGATGTATGCGGATCTGGGCATTGTCATATTATACCTTTGCTTTCAAAGAAATTGAATAAAGATTATTTTACTGCATTTCAGGCTTCTCCAAGAACAGGAGTTTTATATTGCGATATTAAAAATAATAAATTAAAAATAGCCGGAAAGGCATGTTTATATTGTGTTTCAGAGATTTTTATTTAAATTATAAGGAGTTATAAAATGAGTACATTACAAGAAGAAATATTTAATTCAATAAAAGAAATGAAAAGTAAAAGTCCATTAGTTCATAATATTACTAATTTTGTAGTTATGCAAATTACAGCTAATGCATTGCTTGCTGTGGGAGCTTCTCCTGTGATGACATTCGAGAAAGAAGAGTTTGAAGATATGCTTTCTATTGCTTCATCGCTCGTTGTTAATATTGGTACATTGACTAAAACTTCTATTGAAGCTATGCATAAGGCTTGCGAAACAGCAAATAAAAAAAATGTTCCTTTCGTGCTTGACCCAGTGGGAGCAGGTGCTACAAAATTGAGAACTAAAACTGCTATTGATTTGATTAAAAATTATAATCCTAAAGTTGTCAGAGGAAATGCTTCTGAAATAATGGTGCTTGCCGGAGAGAGTATAAAAACTAAAGGTGTAGACAGTACTGCTAATGTTAATATGGCACTTGAGGCAGGTAAGCATTTAGCCAAAGAATATAATACAGTTGTAAGTATAAGCGGTGAAACTGATATTATAACAGACGGAAATAAAGTTTTATATGTTAGCGGAGGTTCTCCTTTAATGCCTGTTAATACTGGTATGGGATGTACATCTACTGCTATAACAGGTGCTATGCTTGCGGTTGCCGAGCCTTTGATTGCCGCTTCTTCAGCTATGTGCATAATGGCTTCAGCTGGTGAAAAAGCTTCGAAGAAATGTGAAGGTCCTGCTAGTTTTGCTGTTGCTTTTATAGATGAGCTTTATAAACTTGATATTAATGATGCTGCCAATAGGGTAAAGGAATAAATATAAATAATAGTGGGAGTTTTTTGATTAAGCAATGGGCTTGAATATATTATTTAAGTTCATTGCTTTTTCTTTTATAATTTATTTTAGTATATATAAATATTTAGAAATTATCATTATTAATGCATAAATATTATTTAAACAATGGAATTAATAAAATAACTCCATTGTTTATTTTTTATTTAGTCTTTAATTTTGGATGCCATTATATTAGCTACTATTGAACCAGATATATTATGCCATACACTAAATATTGCTCCGGGTACTGTTGCTAATGCCATTGAAGCAAAATGAGTTGCAGCAAGTGAAGTTGCAAGTCCTGAGTTTTGCATTCCGACTTCTATTGATACAGCTTTACATTTAGCATTATTTAATCTGAATAATTTTCCTAATAAATAACCAAGCAAATAACCCAAACAATTATGAAGTATAACTACTATTATAACTAAATATCCAACCTGCATTAATCTTTGTGAGTTTGCTGATACAACGGCAGCTACTATTGCTACAATAGCAAGTACTGATATTAAAGGAAGTATTTCTTTTATGCTGTTTGTAAACTTATAAAAGAATTTATTTATTATGAAGCCCAAAGCTATAGGAAGTATAACAACCTGTACTATTGATACAAACATACTAACAGCATTAACATCTACCTTTTGTCCTGCATATAATAAAGTGAGTAATGGAGTTGCAAAAGGTGCAAGTATAGTTGATACTGAAGTCATACCCACAGATAAAGCCACATCGCCTTTAGCTAAGTATGTCATAACATTTGATGAAGTTCCTCCAGGACAAGTACCTACAAGTATTACTCCTACAGCAAGTTCAGGAGGAAGTTTGAATGCAATAGAAAGAAGAAATGCAAGTAAAGGCATTATAGTAAATTGTGCTATAGCTCCTATTATGATATCTTTCGGTCTTGTGAATACCACTTTAAAATCTTCAAGCTTTAATGTAAGCCCCATACCGAACATTACTATCATCAAGAGATAGTTAACATAACTTGTCTTTATAAAGCTTACTGTCTTTGGAAAGAATAATGATACAGCAGCTACTATTAATACTATCACAGCCATATACTTACCAAAGAAATTACTTATTTGTTTTAATGTTTTCATTTTTTTATCCTTTTTATAAATTATTTATTGTTTATTATTAAAATCTTCTAAATCGATTATAGCCTTTAATATCATTTCTTTATCAACCTTATACGGACTCATATTCAAGTCTTTGCCGGCAAGGGCTACTTCCAAAGCATTATTAAGTTCTTCATCTTCTAAACTTGCTTTATTTATTCCTATATCTTTTAAGCATGTTGGAAGAGATATAGATTTATTGAATCTGAAAATATTCTCTCTTTCTTCATATTGTTTGTCCATAGTGAGAAGTAATAATATGCCATAAGATACCAATTCACCATGAAGCAAATTATCTCCTATTCTTTTTACTTTTGTAAGTCCATGATGCATGCCATGTGCTAAAGATATATGATAATCATCTTTAGCCATTACTGATGTTAAGCCCGTTGTATATATTATATGAAGTATTAGTCTATTCAAAACTTCAGTAACTTTTTTATTTTGAAAATCGTTTATAGCTTCTGAATAATGTTTTAATATATCATTAGAACAGTTTTTTATTATCTCTACTGCTAAGAAATTTTTATAATTTAAATTCTCATTTCTTGTTGAGAATAATGATTCATACTGTTTAGAAACTGCATTACCTATACCGGCTCTGAAATAATTTTCAGGTGAATTTAATATGATATCAGTATTTATAAATGTATGTAAAGGAGGCCTTTTATCACTAAACATTTTTTTGAAGCTTCCGTCATTATTATAAACAACAGAAAGACTAGTTACAGCAGCACAATTTGAAGCCAATGTAGGAAAAGTAAATATAGGCTTATTTATAGTATGTGCTAAAACTTTTGAGGTATCTAATGATCTTCCTCCTCCTACAGCAAATATCATATCAGCATCTATTACTGCTTTCTTCTCTTTGAGGAAATCAACATTTTCAAAAGTGGATTTATCTCCGTAATGGAACATTCCTGTTATGGTTATATCTTTTGTATTATTTAATATTGCCTCTATTGATGCTTGAATAGATTTTTTACCTGATATTATAACAGCTTTTTTACCATAATTTGAACATATACTATATATATCTTTATAAGCATCGCTTCCTATACTAAAGTTAGGCAGAAATAAATTTTCTATACTCATTTTTTTATCCTTTAATTAATATTATTTTTTATTATTGTTATTTACTTTTTAAGTGATAAATTAGCATCTATTTTTATACTAACTTATCACTAATAAATTTTATTCTCTTGTTCTTGCCGCCATTATATTAGCAACTATTGAACCTGATATACAATGCCATACGCTTCCTATAGCACCAGGTACAGCAGCCAAAGCCATATAAGCAAAATGTGTTGAAGCTAATGATGAAGCTAATCCTGCATTTTGCATACCAACTTCTATAGATATAGTTTTGCATTTAGCATTATTGAATTTGCATACCTTTCCTAAGAAATAGCCAAGCATATAACCTAAAGTATTATGTATTATTATTACTATAACTACCAAGTGACCAACCTGCATAAGTCTTTGAGAGTTTGCAGATACTACAGCAGCTACTATTGCCACAACTGCCACTACTGATATTAAAGGAAGTACATCTTTGAAGTGATCAACAAATTTATGAAAGAATTTATTTATTATAAATCCTAATACTATAGGAAGTATAACAACCTGAAGTATTGATATAAACATGCTAACTGCATTAACATCTATTTTTTCACCAGCATAGAGTAGGGTAAGAAGCGGAGTTGCTAAAGGTGCAAGTATAGTTGATACAGAAGTCATACCCACCGACAAAGGCACATCACCTTTAGCTAAATAGGTTATAACATTTGATGATATTCCTCCAGGACAAGTACCAACAAGTATTACGCCTATAGCAAGTTCAGGAGGAAGTCTGAAAGCTAAAGAAAGTAAAAATGCAAGTAATGGCATTATAGTGAATTGTGCTATTGCTCCTATTGCTATATCTTTTGGTCTTGTGAATAATACTTTAAAATCTTCAACTTTTAATGTTATACCCATGCAGAACATTGCTGTCATAAGAAGATAGTTAACATAAGTTGTTTTTATGAAGCTTACAGATTTTGGGAAGAATAAAGATACTGCTGCTACAACCAATACTATAACTGACATATATTTACCGAAGAAATTACTTATTTGTTTTAATGTTTTCATTTTTAATTATCCTTTTTTATAATTTTATTTATTGTTATTTATTTTGTTGTTTTTATTTTTAATATTGTTTTCAAAATTAATTTTTAATAATCATACTTTTCTCCTTTAAAAAATTTTATTTAAAATAAATTTAGTCTAAGCTTATATCAGCTATAAACTAAACGATTTTTATCCTGGCTTAAAAGATAGATATTCAAGCAGTCTGTAATATTAATTTTTTATAATGACTTTTAGATTATTAGATTAATAGTGCTTATTTGATGTTATAGAATTAAGAATAATATCTATAACATCAATTTATTTTTTAATTTTAATTATTTTAATACAGCACCAGTATTAGCAGACTGAACAAGTTTTCTATATCTTCCAAGCCAGCCTCTAATTTCTTCTAAAGGTTTAATAGGAATCTCTTTTCTTCTTTTGTCCATTTCTTCATCAGAGATTTCTAAATTGATTTTATGATTAGGAATGTCTATACTTATGATGTCATTTTCTTTTATGAATGCTATTTCTCCGCCGCTTGCAGCTTCAGGTGAAACGTGTCCTATAGATGCACCTCTTGAAGCTCCTGAGAATCTTCCGTCAGTTATCAAAGCAACATCTTTATCTAGTTTCATACCAGCAAGTGCAGAAGTAGGGTTTAACATCTCACGCATACCCGGTCCGCCTTTTGGACCTTCATATCTTATAACAACAACATCGCCTTTATTTATTTTACCGGCATATATAGCAGCTATTGCAGATTCTTCGCTGTCAAATACTCTTGCAGGTCCTTTATGTACAAGCATTTCATCAGCAACAGCAGAACGTTTAACAACGCATCCGTCTTTAGCTATATTTCCCCAAAGTATTGCTATACCGCCTGTTTTACTGTAAGGGTTTTCTATATTTCTTAAAACATTATTGTTTTTATTAACAGCATCTTTTATATTTTCAGCTATTGTTTTACCTGTAGCAGTTAATAGAGAAGTGTTTATAAATCCGCCTTTATCAAGCTCTTTCATAACAGCAGGTATTCCGCCGGCTTTGTATAAGTCTTCTATATAGTTATGTCCGGCAGGTGCTAAATGACAAAGATTAGGAGTGCGGTCGCTTACTTCATTTATGATTTTTAAGTCTAATTCTATTCCTGCCTCATTAGCTATAGCAAGTAAGTGAAGTACGCTATTTGTAGAACAGCCTAATGCCATATCAACAGCAAGTGCATTTTTGAAAGATTCAGGAGTTATTATATCTAAAGGTTTTATATCTTTTTTTAATAATTCCATAACCTGCATACCGGCTTTCTTAGCAAGTAATGTTCTAGCAGAATAAACAGCAGGTATTGTTCCGTTTCCAGGTAAAGCTATACCTAATGCCTCAGAAAGACAGTTCATACTATTAGCAGTGTACATACCGGCACAAGAACCGCAGCTAGGACAAGTATTTTGAGCAAAATCTTCTAATTCAGCATCATTTATAAGATTAGCTTTTTTAGCTCCAACAGCCTCGAATATATTTGATAAGCTTACTCTGTCATCTCCATGATCACCAGGAAGCATAGCACCACCGCTTATTACTATTCCAGGTATATTCATTCTCAAAAGTCCCATTATCATACCAGGAACTATTTTATCGCAGTTAGGAACAAGAACTACTCCGTCTAATCCATGAGCTATAACCATACTTTCAACAGAATCAGCTATTAATTCTCTTGAAGGAAGTGAATATTTCATTCCTAAATGTCCCATAGCTATTCCGTCGCAAACTCCTATTGCAGGTATAAGTATTGGAGTACCTCCTCCTATTAATACACCAGCTTTAACAGCCTGAGAAAGTTTATCAAGATGTATATGTCCAGGTACAATTTCACTATATGCAGAAATAATTCCAATCAGAGGTCTTTTTAATTCTTCATCTGTATATCCCATAGAATAGAATAAAGATCTGTTTGGTGCTCTTTCATCACCTTTTAAAACTCTATCGCTTCTTAAAGAACTATTTTCTCTGAAACCCATAATTATTTCTCCATTTAATAAAAATTGTTAAAAATATACCAATGCATTCTATTAGTAGAATGATAAAAAATCAAGCATTTTTTTTTGATTTTTATAATTAAATTTTTATATGCTTGTATTTTTTACTTTTTTATTATATATTATTTAACTGTAGGGTTTTATTTTGTAGCCTTATTAAAATATCTTTATAAAAATTTTTTTTTCTTCTGTATAAAGAATTTTAGTTGGAGTTATCAATGTTTAAAAAAGTCGGATTGAAATTTCAAATCACAGCCATTATATTAGTTCCTATTATAATAATTATTATATTAGCAAATACCATAATTATGTTGTATGTAGGTAGAATAACTAAAAATTTATCTTATAAAATATTAGAGGAAACTTCGTTAAAAGAAGCTAATAATATAAAATTTAATATAGAAAAACATCTATATAATGTTATGGGGCTTAAGGTTAATATAGAAAATATTTATAATAGAGGAATAAGAGATAGAGCAAGTTATAAACAGTTAACTTCAGTATTTTTTAATAGCCTTCCTGATGATATAAATGGTTTATCCATAGCTTTTGAACCTAATTCCTTAGATAATGATGCAGATTATACCAATTCAGAATATATAGCTGCTAATGGAAGATTTAATTATTATATATCGAGAAACGGAGAAGCATATTTAGGTTTAGATACTTTTAATGTAGATTATTATACAGAACCTAAAAGAACAGGGTCTGTATATGTATCTGGGGTTTATAATTCTACAGTTAATACTGATACAGTATTATTTACATTATGTATTCCTATAATGCCTAATAATAAATTTATAGGCGTTATTTATGTTGATATATTTGTTGATTCTGTTGTTGCTTTATTAGGAAATATTAATATATTTGAAGATACAACTGTTGCCTTATATGATCAAAATGGACTTGTAGTATATGATAGTTATAATATGGATAATGTATCTAAAAATGTTTATGAAGTATATCCTCATTATGAAGATTATAATGTTTTAGATAATATTAAAAATGGTAAATCATTAATGATAGAGGGATATAGTGATGTTTCTAAGGAAAGTCTTTTATATGCATTTACACCAATAGAGATATCTAAAGGTGTTTATTGGTTTTTAGAATTAGCTTCTTCAAAAAATGTAGTATTGAAGGATAGTATTGTTATGAGAAATGTTCTTCTTATAATTTTGATTTTGATAATTGTTGTACTATTCTTAATTATTCCATATATTATAGGAAGAAAGGTTTCAAATATAATAAATGAATTATCTAGAGATATTTTAGCTATGGCTGAAGGTGATTTAACTAGAGAAATACCTAAAGGATTTGAAAAAAGAAGTGATGAATGGGGCGATATAGCAAGAGGCTGGGATAAGGCTATGAAAAATTTTAATAATGTAATAAATACTGTTAAAAATTCAGCAGAGCAAGTTTCTACAGCAGCAAATGAAGTTTTAATAGGAAATAATGATTTATCACAAAGAACAGAATCTCAAGCCTCTAGTTTGGAAGAGACAGCAGCATCTATGAATGAAATGGCTAGTGCTATTAAAGAATCTGCTGAAAATGTATCTACTAGTACAAATATGGTATCAGAAGCTAAAGAACATTTAATCAAGGCTGGTAATATTGTAGAGGATAGTGTAAGCAAGATGAATGATGTTTATGAGTCTAGTAATAAAATTATGGATATTACTAAACTTATAGAAGGAATTGCATTTCAGACAAATATACTTGCTTTGAATGCCTCTGTAGAAGCAGCACGTGCCGGAGATCAGGGAAGAGGTTTTGCTGTTGTTGCAAGCGAGGTAAGAAATCTAGCACAAACTACGCAGGAATCAGTAAAAAATATTACTTCATTGATAACAGACAGTAATGAAAAAATAAATTTAGCTGCTAAGAGTGTTCAAGAGTCAAAAGAAATATTCGATGAAATTTCAGATAAAATGGACAAGGCTTCATCTTTGATGGATAGAATAAATATAGCTGCTCAGGAACAAGAAAAAGGAATAGAGCAAATCAATATAGCTATAAGTAATATGGATGGTGCTGTTCAAAAAAATGCTGCTTTAGTTACTGAGGCTACTTCTGCTTCTGAATCATTACTTAGTGAGGCTAATGAATTAGTGAGATCTATAGAGTATTTCAAATTAAAATTCTAATTTAAATATAATTGTTATATATGTTTCATAATATCCTGATGCTGTATTAAAAAATATAGTATTAGGATATTTTTATAATGTAAATATATTGTTTTAAATGTTAGAGTAGTATAAAATAATGTTAGATAAATCTAAAAAAGGAGTTTATTATGCCTATAATAAAAGAAGAAACAGTAAAATTATTAAATGATCATTTAAATGAAGAGCATTATTCAGCAAATCTTTATTTTAATATGGCTGGTTGGTGTGAGAAGCAGGGGCTTAAAGGATGCAGTAAATTTTTATATAACCATTCATCAGAAGAGCATACTCATTTAGAAAAATTTAGAGAATATATTAATAAAGCCGGAGGTCAAGCTATAATGGGAGAGATGAAAGCTCCTGAATGTAACTTTCATTCTGTGGCAGAGTTATTTGAGAAAGTAATTAAGCATGAAGAGTATATTACTAATTGCATCAATAAATTAGTTGGTATAGCAATGGATAATAAAGATTATGTAACATTGAAGTTTTTGGAATGGTTTGTTGAAGAACAGCTTGAGGAAGAAGAACTATTTAATGATATTATCAAAAAAATAAAAATCCTAGGAGATTTAGAAGGAAGAAATCTCTATACATTTGATAAGTTTGTAGGTAATTTAGATACTCAGGAACATAACTCATAAGCTTTAATATATAGCATTTTAATATACTGCCTATTTCATGATTTTTATTAATAAATTATGAAATAGGTATTTTTGATGATATTATAAATTAAAGCATTAATATAACTTCTTAATACATTATTTAAATTTGTCTTTTATTTCATAATAATATATATTATTTTCTAATAAAATTTTTTAATTCAATGAAAGCTATAATATTTTTATTTTGTATAAACTCTAATATAGTATAATCTTGTTTTTGTAAATAAGTTTATGTAATTATAATAATTTAATAAAAAGGAAATAATAGTGAGTAATAGTTTTGATGAAAAAATAAAACCTTTCTTTTTTGTAGAGCATGAAAATACTGCTTCTCTTTGTCTTAATGTAGGAGAGTATAAATCAGAAATATTTGAAGAAAGAGAAGATGAAGGATTTGAAGGCGGCGGATATGATTGGCAGTCTTTAGCTTTAGTATTTTTAAATGAAAAAGTTCCAGAATTAATAGATGTTATTGATTTTGATTCTGAAGCAAGTATGTTCTGTGCTTATAGCAGTGATATTGAAGCATTAAAGAAATTTGCTTTATCTTTTAAAGAGGCATGCGAAGACGATAAATTAATAAGAGATCTATTCTCAAGGGCTGAACTTGATTAATATAATATCTTTTATTACACTATTAACTATAAAAAATTAAAGGAACAGTATTATGAATATAATAGAAGAAATTAATGAATTACATGAAAATGATGAACATGAAAAAATTATTGATATTATAACTGAAATTCCAGAAGATGAAAGAAGTGCAGAACTTTTTAGTTTGCTTGCCAGAGCTTATAATAATATAGAAAAGTATGATAAAGCATTGGACAATTTAATGTATATAAGAGAAGAAGGCATTGATGATGCTTTATGGAATTATAGGGTAGGTTATGCTTATTATTATAAAGGCGATAAAGAAAATGCAGAGATGTATTTTAAAAAGGCTTATGATTTAAATAATGATGATACAGATGCTTATAATTTTTATGTGCTATGTTCTGAAGATAAAGATGATGGAATAAATTTTGAAGAGAGAGTTGATAGGTTTTGGAAATGGTTTGAGGAAAATGAAAAAGTTATATCTGATTTTATAGAGCAAAAATCTTATATGTCATCAGATGAAATAATTGAATTTATTTCTAATGGTGTAGCTTTAATATCAAACAATTTGCAGTTTGTTTTCGGTGGTAATTATGAGTTTACATTTACTGTAGAGGGCAAAGAATATTTATTTTATTTTACACCTAGAATAGTTGCTGCTATGCCTGAGAAATTAAAAAGTAAATGGAAGTTCTTTCCTTATATGCAAAAACAAGATATAGCTAACTCTAATTTTAGAATGTATAATAAAGATTTAAGCTTTAAAGAAATTTTGGTATATTCTGAATATGATGAAGATACCAATTTCTTCAATTTGAAATTCTATAATAAAAAATTAAATGAATTAGAAGAAGATTATGCATACAATGCTTTTTATATAATGCTTGAACATGCTGTAGGCGAGAATATATCCAAATTATATTTATTGGGAAATATTGAAAAAGCAGATAAAAAACTTAATGGTATGATAGAGCTTACAAAACTTTATGACTTTATAATGGAAACTCTAAAAAATAAAAATAAGGATATTATTCTAGACCCTATAAATAGATATACAGTTTATGAGTGTAAGCCTACAGATAATTTTTTCAGAGAAGATATATTTATGGGGAATACATGCTATATGGAACTTATAGATGATTATGTTAATTACAATATAGATGCTATTGTTAATATTTCCAAAATGGGAGCAAGGGCTGTATATTTGACTTATGCATTTTCAGATAATAAAGATAATGATTTTAATGATGAAAATATAAATCAAAAACTCTTTGATGAAAGAAATAATATTTCAGATGAGCTTGAAAGCATGATGGGTGAGAAAGGAAGTGGTAAAGAAATAGGTATTGTGTTAGGCAGTGCTTTTGGAATACTATGCGGATATATAGACTTACTTTTATACAATCAAGATGAGTTTATAAAAAGAGCTGAAGAAGTATTAAAAAAATACAATTATAAATTTAAATTATTGAGATTCAGACAATATTCGGAAGTTATAAAGACATTTAATGATTAATTAAATAAGAAATAGTAATGTGCTTTTTTAGTGCATTGCTATTTTTTTAATAATTAATTGTATATTAAAAATATATTATTTGTATATAAGTAATTTTCAAAAATCATAATTTCCAGCTTTACTAAAAGTTCATTTCTATTTTTAGTTTGTACTTGTTTTTTATTATAAATTAATTATCATGTTAAATATTTTTTAATATTTAAGGAGTATTTCATTATGGAAAAAATAAATTTGGCAAAAGCATCATTAATTACTTCTCCAAATCCTGTGGCATTAGTATGCATTAATAAACCTGATGGAGAAACTAATGTTACTGCAGTATCTTGGTATACTTATTTATCTTATAATCCAAGTATGATAGCTTATGCAATGGCTAAAGATTCTTATGGCGGCGAGTTAGTTCGTGAAAATAAAAAAGTGATAATTACGATTCCTAGTGAAAATATTAAAGAAATTGTAGTAGGATGCGGTATGTATAGCGGAAGAGATATTGATAAAATAAGAAACTTGGGGATAAAAATGCATAGTATACCTACAAGCGATATAAAAATTCCTCTTCATAGTGCTGCTGCTATACAGTGTAATTTAAAAGAATTTATTCAAACTGGAGATCATTATTTATATATATGCGATGTTGAAGAAGTATATGCAGATTATAAAGAAAAACCTGTATTTGCTTGGGAGGGCTATGCTAAAATAGCCGCTGCTAAAGAGGCATAATAATTATTTATTAAAATATTAATTATTTTATTTAGTAAGACAATAATAAAAAAGCCGTTAGCATATATTAAATAAAATATATACTAACGGCAATTATCATTTTATTAAATAAAATTAAACTAAACCGTAAGGAATCATAATATCGGCAACTTTAACAAATCCTGCTATATTAGCACCTTTCAAATAATCACCTTTGAATCCGTACTCTTCAGCAGTTTGATAACAAGTATTGTGAATATTAGTCATAATATTTTTAAGTTTGTTATCAGTATAATCAAAATCCCATCTATCCATAGAAGCATTTTGCTGCATCTCTAAAGCAGAAGTAGCAACACCTCCAGCATTTGTAGCTTTACCAGGAGCATAAAGAATACCAGCTTTTTGGAACACTTCAACAGCTTCAGGAGTAGCAGGCATATTAGCTCCTTCAGTAACAGATATACATCCGTTTTTAACTAATGTTTCAGCACTTTTAGCATCAAGCTCATTTTGAGTAGCACAAGGCAAAGCGATATCGCAAGCAATGTCCCAAATGTTTCCATTTTCCATATATTTAGCAGAAGAATGAGCATTAACATACTCTTTAATTCTTTTTCTTTCTACTTCTTTTAATCTTTTTACAGTATCTAAATTGATACCGTTTTCATCATAAATAACTCCGTTAGAGTCAGAACAAGCAACAACTTTAGCACCTAATTGAGTAGCTTTCTGCATTGCATATATAGCAACGTTACCAGAACCTGAAACTATTACTTTTTTACCTTCAAAACCATTTTTGCCGTTAGTTTTAAGCATAAGGTCAGTGAAGTATACAAGTCCGTAACCAGTAGCTTCAGTACGAGCTAAAGAACCGCCGTAACCTAAGCCTTTACCTGTTAATACGCCAGGTTCAAATCTATTTTTAAGTCTTTTGTATTGACCGAATAAATATCCAATTTCTCTAGCACCAACTCCTATATCACCAGCAGGTACGTCTATATCATATCCTATATGTCTTTGAAGCTCAGTCATGAAACTTTGGCAGAAACGCATAACTTCATTATCGCTTTTTCCTTTAGGATCAAAATCAGAACCTCCTTTACCGCCGCCTATAGGTAAACCAGTTAAAGCATTCTTAAATATTTGTTCAAAACTTAAGAATTTGATGATACCTAAATAAACAGATGGGTGAAAGCGAAGTCCTCCTTTGTATGGTCCTATAACGCTTGAGAATTGTACACGGAAACCTCTGTTTACATGTATTTCTCCTTTATCATCCATCCAAGAAACTCTGAACATAATTTGTCTTTCAGGTTCGCATATTCTTTCTATAATCTTTTGTTCAATATAATGAGGCTTTTTCTTCAATACAACTTCTAAGGTGCTTAACACTTCTTTCACTGCTTGGTGAAATTCAGCTTCACCAGGATTTCTTTTTACTATTTTGTTGTAAATGGCTTCTAATTGTTCGTTCATTTGAGAAGACATAAATTAATCTCCTTTTTTATTTTTTTAATTGTTGGAAAGTATTATATACTAAATAGTATTATTGTCAATAGTAATGTTACCGGTTTTTTGTCAATATTATTATTTTTTTTTAACAAATTTATAATTTTTATATAAAAAATTGAAATATAGTTTAAAATGTAGTATTTTTAAAGAAATAATTAAGGAATATATTATGAATAAAGAAAAATATAAACCAAAAACAAAAGATGAATTAATAGATTTGATAGAAAGAAAAATAAAGTTTGATAGAATAGATACAAGTCTTATAACAGATATGTCAGGATTATTTGAAAATTCTATATTAAGAAATTTTAAAGGCATTGAAACTTGGGACACTTCAAAAGTAACAGATATGAGTTCAATGTTTTGCAGTACTAAAAGCTTTAATCATGATATATCTAATTGGAATGTTTCTAAAGTTAAGAATATGAGTAATATGTTTTGTCTTGCGGAAAAATTTAATCAGCCTTTGAATAGCTGGGATGTTTCTAATGTTTCAAATATGGAAAATATGTTTAGGATTTCGAGAGTATTTAATCAGCCTTTAGATAATTGGAATGTGAGTAAAGTAAAAAATATTGATGGTATGTTTTGGGTTGCTGATAGTTTTAATCAGAATTTAGATTCTTGGGTTTTGGCAAAAAATGCAAATATGTATATGTCTTTCTACTGCTCTGCCATGCAGGATAATACTCCAATTTGGTATAAAAGCTAGTAATAAATAATAAGTATTGAGTTGGTATTGAAAATGGACAAAATAGAAGACTGTAATTTATTTATGATGTGCAAATCAATTAATAAAAATGCATTATCAAATATTCCTAATGGTTATCATATAAGAAATTGCAAAAGAGATGAATTAAATTTGTGGTTTGAATTCCCATTTGATAATGATGAGGATAAGAAAAATTATAGAAGTTTTATGGAGCAGTATTTCAAAGATGTGTATGGAAGTAATGAAGAATTATTTTTTGAGAAATGCTTATTTATTTGTGATGAGAAAGATACTCCTATAGGAACATGCTTTCCTTGGAAGGCTTATAATCTTATAACTACTATACATTGGTTTAAAGTAAAAAAAGAATATGAAGGGCAGGGTATAGGAAGGGCTTTAATTTCTTATGTTATTAATTCTATAGATAAAAAAGACTTTCCAATATTTCTACATACTCAGGCTGGAAGTTTTAGAGCCATTAAACTATACAGTGATTTAGGTTTTATTTTGCTTACCGATAAAAAAATAGGATATAGAGAAAATCATTTAAATATTGCATTGCCTTATTTGAAAGAGAAAATGCATTTAGAAGATTATAATAAATTAAAGTTTGATGAAGCTGATAAAGAGTTTTTATATGCTGTAAGCACTTCTGCAATAAATCAGTTTTAATTAAAAAATATTGATTCTTTATGTATTAATAAAAATAAATAAAAAAGCATTAATATGAATATTTAAACTTTCTATACTAAATATTATTAATTTGTAAATATATTGTATATTATTTTTATATAAAACGATATAAATGTTACAATTTGTTAACATAATAATTTATTTTGATTGACTTTTTAGCTATTTATGATATTCTAAGCACTCCTAGTTTTATAAAATTTATAGGATATAAATATGCTTCTAACATTATCTTTTTATTTAGTCGGCGGGTTCGGACTTTTTATGTATGGTCTTAAGGTTTTTTCAGACGGACTTCAGGAAAGTACAGAAAACGCATTAAAAGATATACTTCATAAAGTGACTCAGAATAAGATCTTAGGGATATCATTAGGATTTCTTATAACTGCTATAGTTCAGTCGAGTAGTGCTGTTACGGTAATGACGGTAAGTTTTGTAAATGCCAACTTGCTTACTTTATCGCAGGCTATTAATATAATATTAGGAGCAAATATAGGTACTACCGTTACAGGTTGGATAATATCATTAAATATAGATGTGCTTGCATTGCCTTCTCTTGGTATAGGTTCTATAATAGTAATATTCGGTTCTGAAAATAGAAAGCTAAGATTTTTCGGTGAAATACTGATGGGATTCGGTATGATATTCTATGGACTTATACTTATGAAAACAGCTTTTGAAGGCGTAAGAGGTTCAGAAGATTTTGAAAAAGTATTTTTGATGGCTAATGCTGACACTATGTATGGAAGATTCTTATGCGTAGTTATAGGTATGGTTGTAACAGCTATAATACAGTCTAGTAGTGCTGCTTTAGGTGTTACTATATCATTGGCCTCAGTTGGTTTAATAGATTATCCTACAGGTGTTGCCTTGATATTAGGACAAAACATCGGTACAACAATCACAGCAGTTTTAGCTACTCTTGGAGCTTCAACTAATGCTAAAAGAGCAGCTTTAGTACACTGTTTATTCAATATATTCGGTGTTGTATATATGTTCTTCCTATTCCCATACTATATAAAAATAGTTGACATAATTGTAGGATTTATGAATATTGGAGATCCTAATCTTGTAGTAAACAATAAATATGTAAATATATCATTCTATATAGCAGCTGCACATACTATGTTTAATATTATAAACGTTATAGTATTTTATTTCTTAACAGAAAAATTAGAGAAAATAGTTTGCATTATCATTAAAGATAAAGAAGATGAAAAACATGTCAGTGTTCTTTCTGATAAACTTCTTAATATGCCTGTTTCTGCTGAAATAGAAGTAAGAAAAGAAGTAACATATATGGGTGATATTGCTAAGAAAATGCTTGCAAGAATAGAGCAATTATTTGATAGTCCAAGCGAAAGACTTCTTACAAAGATAAGAGATCATGAAAAAATGCTGGATAATACTGATCAGGAAATTCATGCCTTTTTATTAAAATTATTGGGAAAAAACACTTTAAATTCAGCTAATATTGCTTCTCTTATAAATATAAGCACATATTATGAGAATTTAGGCGATAATTTAAAAGACTTAGGAAAAGCTATCATTAAAGGAAGCGAAAAGAAAACATTATTTAATGAAACTCAAAAAGAAGATATAATAAAAATGCTTCATAATAATAAAGATTTTATAGATTATTTATCAGGATTAATACTTCAATATTATTCTCTAAATAAAGAAAAGACTTATGATGAGGCTATGGAAAAGTATCATCAGATTAAAGGTTTTTATTATGAAGCTAGAGAAAGACATTATGATAATGTTGATAAATCATTAATACCTGCTTTAAATGCGCATTTATACGGGGATGTATTAGTGTATTTTAACCGTTCTATAGGAAACTTAGTTAATATAGTAGAGGCAATAACAGGAAAAGATAAATAAAATTTTTTTGGGGGGGATTTTGAAAAAAGTATATATTGCAGGACATAAAGGTTTAGTAGGAAGTGCTATAGACAGAGTTCTTACTAAAAATGGTTATAATAATATATTAAGAAAGACACATTCAGAATTAGATTTAAGAGACAGAGAAAAAGTATTTAATTTTTTTGAGAAAGAAAAACCTCAGTGGGTATTTTTATCAGCTGCTAAAGTAGGCGGAATATATGCCAATAATACATATCCGGTTGATTTTCTTTTATATAATCTTCAAATACAGAATAATATAATAGAAGCATCACATAAATATAATGTTGAAAAATTAATGTTCTTAGGATCAAGCTGTATATATCCTAAGGAATGTCCTCAGCCTATAAAAGAAGAATATTTACTTTCAGGATATTTAGAAAGTACAAATAGACCTTATGCTTTAGCTAAAATAGCAGGTATAGAATTATGCGATGCTTATAATAGACAATACAATACTGATTATATAGCTGTAATGCCATGTAATCTTTATGGTATAAATGATAATTATCATCCTGAAAATGCTCATGTTATACCAATGCTTATTAGAAGATTTCATGAGGCTAAAATAAATAATTTGAAAGAAACAACTATTTGGGGAAGCGGTACTCCTTTAAGAGAATTTATGTTTTCTGATGATTTAGCTGAAGCTTGTCTTTATTTGATGGAAAATAAGAGTCATAAAGATATAGGAAAGTTTATAAACATAGGTTCAGGAAAAGAAGTTACAATTAAAGAATTAGCAGAGTTAATAAAAAAAGTAATAGGCTTTGAAGGAAATATAGTATTGGACAGTTCTAAACCGGATGGTACTATGAGAAAATTACTCGATGTATCAAAAATTAATTCTTTGGGTTGGAAGTATAAAACAGAGCTTGAAGAAGGTTTAAAAATAGCTTATAACGATTTTTTAAAAAATTATAATAAATAATAGGAATATGAAGATGAAAAAAGCACTTATCACAGGAATAACAGGACAGGATGGTTCTTATTTAACAGAATTTTTATTAGAAAAAGGATATGAAGTACATGGTATTATTAGAAGAAGTTCATCTTTTAATACAGAAAGAATAGATCATTTATATAGTGATCCTCATATTAATGATGTAAAAATGTTTCTTCATTATGGAGATTTATCAGATAGCTCTAATTTATCAAGATTATTAGAGAAGATACAGCCTGATGAGATATATAATTTAGCAGCTCAAAGCCATGTAAGAGTAAGTTTTGATATGCCTGAATACACTGCTGATGTTACAGGACTTGGTACAATTAGATTATTAGATGCCATTAAAGAAACTCAGATTAAAACAAAATTTTATCAGGCATCAACTAGTGAATTATATGGAAAAGTAGTTGAAACACCTCAGACAGAAAAGACACCTTTTTATCCTAGAAGTCCTTATGCTTGTGCTAAAGTATATTCATATTGGATTACTGTTAATTATAGAGAAAGTTATGATATGTATGCTTGTAATGGTATACTATTTAATCATGAAAGTCCTAGAAGGGGAGAGACTTTTGTTACAAAGAAAATTACTCATGCTATAGCTAGAATATTAAATAAAGAACAGGATAAATTATATTTAGGTAATTTAGATTCTAAAAGAGACTGGGGATATGCTAAGGATTATGTTGAGGCTATGTGGCTTATGCTGCAGCAAGATAAAGCCGATGATTATGTTATAGCTACAGGAGAAACACATTCTGTAAGAGAATTTTTGGATGAAGCTTTCGGACTTGTTGGACTTGATTGGAAAAAATATGTAGAAATAGATCCTAGATATTACAGACCTACAGAAGTTGATCTTTTACTTGGAGATCCTACAAAAGCAAAAGAAAAATTAGGCTGGCAGCCAAAAACTACATTTAAAGAATTAGTAAAAATAATGTTAGAATATGATTTAAAAAATGTAGGTTTAAGTTTGGATAAATTCAAAAATTGATCATTTATGAATAATAAATTATTATTAAAAAAAAATTTGATTGAATATTTAGTATGGCCTATTCCTTTTAAAAAAATTAGAAATAGTATAAGAATTAATTCTATTCATTTAAAGGATTTAGGCTATAAAATAAATTATAATCATTACAAAAATAGTATAAAGGGTAAAAAAACTTTTTTTGTAAAAAATGATTGGTCTGTAAATGAAAAAGAGTTTAACAACAATTATTTTTATAATTTAATAAAAAATTATTATATTAATGATTTGGAAATAAGTTACAATCCGGACATAGAATTTTTTGGTCCTGTAGGTAAAAGGTATTTCTTAGAAAAATCTAAAGCAAAAATAAAAATATTCTATACAGGAGAATGTGTATCAAATAAGGCTATTGATAAAATATGGTCTGAATATTCTGATAATTGTATTAATGATGTTGATTTATCTCTTGGTTTTGATAGAATAGATGAAAATAAGCATGAAAATTATGTAAGATTTCCTATTTGGATATTTTATAATTTTCATGGACTTTTAGATAATAAAAACTACACTAAAGATAATATTAAGAAAATTATAGATGATATTAATAATACTAAATCCAACAAAAATAGATTTGCTTCATTAGTTGCTAGCCATGATGCTACTAATATAAGAACTCAAATGTATAATCAAATAATAAAAATAGATTCTATAAGCTGTCCTGGAAAATTATTCCATAATGATGATACATTAAAACAAAATTTTAATAATGATAAAACAGAATATTTAAAAGATTTTAAATTTAATATATGTCCTGAAAATACAATTAGTGACGGATATATAACAGAGAAACTTTTTGATGCTTTTAAATCAGGATGCATACCAATATATAATGGTGATGAGAATATAGAACTTGATTTAGTTAATAAAAATGCATTATTATTCTTTAAAAAAGATGAAGATAATACAGAACTTATAAAAGAAATAGAAAAACTTCATAAAGATGATAAATTATTTGATGCTTTTCAAAAACAAATAAAAATATATGACTCTATGGTTGATTATCTTTGGGAGAGAAGAGTAAAAATATTAAACAGATTAGAAACTCTAATAAATGAGAGACTTAAATAATATTATTTATTTACAGGTATTCTTAAAAATATTTCTGTTCCTATAGAAAGTACATTACTGTTTAATTTATTCCAAGCTTTTATTTCTGCTATATCAATATGAAATCTTCTTGCAATAATCCAAAGCGTATCACCAGCTCTAACATGATACATTATATCTTTATACTCATAATCAGGAGGAGGCAAAGATTCAAAATAAACAAATTTACCTTCTCTTATTCTTTGCTGTTCTTCTTCATATTGAGCCAAATCAACTTGTTTAGCATTATCAAGACCTTGAATAGGTATCATTACTTGCTGACCTATATTAAGACTTCTTGATTTTAATTTATTTATTTCTACTATGGCATTTATAGGTACACCATAAAATTTAGAAAGGTGAGAAAGAGTTTCATTCATTTTTACTTCATGTCTTCTGAAAGTAACCCTTTCTGAAGCTGGTATTTTGGCAAAAGTTTCATTAAATTTTTCACCTAATCCTTCAGGAACTCTTAACGGATATCTAACCATACCAGGAGGTGTTACTCCTCTAGCTAAATGAGGATTTAAAGCTTTTAAATCTTCAGTATCAACATCTATCATTTTAGCTATAACAGATAAATCAGCAGCATCATCTACATAAACTAAATCACCCTGAGGAAATACTACCTTAGGTTTATTCACTTTAAATCCAAATTTTTCAGGATTTTTTGCTATTATAACAGCAGCAACATATTTTGGTATATATTCTTCTGTTTCTTTAGGAAGTACTCCAGCTTTTAATAAATCTTCAAAATCATTACTTTTTACTTCTCTTATAGCTCTTGATATTCTTCCGCCTCCAGCATTATAAGCTATTAAAGCTATTACCCAAGATTTAAAATTTTTATCAAGTCTTACTAAGTGATCAGCAGCAGCTTTTGTAGAACGTTCAGGATCAAATCTATCATCAGACCAATAATTAACTTTAAGATTGTATATAGCACCTGTCATAGGCATAAACTGCCAAAGTCCTGCAGCACCAGCATGAGAAACTGCCTGAGGATTGAAATCGCTTTCTATTATAGGTAGATAAACTAAATCTTCAGGTACTCCTTTTTCGGCAAATACTTCTTTTATATAAGGAAGATATATTTGAGATCTGTCTATAATTTTCTGCATGTAAGGCTTCCAGCTTCCCTGATATCTATTTATATAGTATGAAACTCTATCGCTTCTAAAGTTATTTACATCAAAACCTCTAAGCTCTACAACTTTTATATCGCGTCCAAGTGATTCTCCAAAAACACTAAGTTCGTATAAATTTACTCCGTCTAATGCTTTTCTTATATACATATCAAAAGTGTCGCAAGAGTTTGCAAATAACATTATTATTATAAGGAAAATAATTACTATATTCTTTTTTATATTTCTAATAATAAACCTACCTTAAAATTATTGCTATATTTAACATTATTATTGAAAGATTTTCAAGTTATTTTTACATTTTAAAATCGGATATATTGCAAATAAATTTAATTTTATAAATATAATGATATTTTTATATTTTTGTTATACTGTATAATATTAATTTTTTTATTAGTAAATTATTCTCAAAATAGAACTTTATCTCATTAATTTGAATAGAAGTTAATAGAAAAATTATTCTCTATTAACTTCACTATTAATTATTATTTTGAACAGAATGTTATTCTTTGATTTAAATATTTTTTATTCTGTATTTCATCAACAAAAGCCATTGCATAATCGGCATAACTTATAGAACTTTCACCTTTAGAATTAACTAATAATTGATCATTACCTATACTATATTCTCCTATTTTCTCTCCATCAGCCTGAAAATCTGCAGAAGGTGATACATAAGTCCATAAAATATCTTTATTATTTTTTAAGATATCAAATGCTTTTGACATACTTTTTGCAAGAGGTTTAAATATTTCTGGAAAACTTTCGCTGTCCATTAATTGTTTTTTTGCTATCTATATATAAACTTCCTGCACCTCCTACTATCATCAATCTGATATTTGTATTTGCAAGTATTTTGTATAAATGCTTCATAACTAATGAATGCTTATCAAGTTCTTTTTCGTTCCATACTCCGAATGCACTTACTACAGTATCAAATTCTTTTAAATCATCTTTTGTCAAATCAAATAAATCTTTTTCTATAACTTTTACTTTTGAATTATTTATTTTTGTTTTATCTCTTACTATAGCTGTAACATCTAGTCCTCTTTCTAATGCCTCATTCATAATTAATTTTCCAGCTTTTCCATTTGCTGATATTATTGCGCTTTTCATTTTAATTATCCTTTTTTATATAACAATTTTCTTTAATTAAAGAGTTGTAATAGTTATTGTTACAATTATAATAACATGATTTATTTGTAATGTCAAGTATTACAACTAAGTGAATTTTTTATATTTGCATTAATGATATAAATATATTATAATTTTCAAATAGTTTTAAGGATAACTTTTATGAAAATTAGTTCAAGGTTTACAATAGCAGTTCATACATTGCTTTGCATATTAGAATTTAAAGATGAGAAAATTACATCGAATCTTATATCAGATAGTGTAAATGTTAATCCTGTAATAATAAGAAATATTTTAATACAGCTCCAAAAGGCAGATCTTATTACTGTTAAGAGAGGAACCGGTGGAATTTCATTAAATAGAAAAATAGAAAATATAAATTTACTTGATATATTCAATGCAGTAGAAAGTTTAGATAATAATAAACTTTTTGGCTTTCATGAAAATCCGAATAAAAAATGCCCTGTTGGAAGCAGAATAAATGATATACTTCAGCCTAAACTAGATGATGTGCAGCATGCTATGGAAAAGGAGCTTAAAAAAACTACATTGAAAGATATCTATAAAAGTTTTAAAAATTAGTATAGTTTTACTAAATTAAAATATTTTGGTATTTAATACACAAATAAAAAAGTATATTAAGGATATATTTATTATGGAGAAAGAAAACGTTAAAGAAAATGTGAATGGTAAATTTGAACATTTTTTAAAAGCAGTTGAATTTTTAGGGAATAAACTTCCTGATATAACAATTTTGTTTTTGATAGCATTTTTTATAATGGTTATATTGTCATGGATATTATCTCATTTCACATTTAATTATTTTCATCCTACTACAGGAGAGCAGATAAAAATTATAAATATGCTTGCTCCTAATGAATTGGCGAAGTTTATAACTAAAATGATAAGTAATTTTGTAAGTTTCCCTCCTTTAGGAATAACACTTGTAGGAACATTGGGAATAGGTGTAGCTAATGGAAGCGGATTCATTAGAATGATTATAATTAAAATATCAAGCGTGATACCAGAAAAAGCTGTAACTCCGGCTGTTATGTTTATATCTATATTAAGCCATATAAGTTCAGATTCTGCTTATGTTATATTAATGCCTGTAGCTGCCATGATGTTTTTTTCTTTCGGTAAGCATCCATTAGCAGGAATTGCTGCTTCATTTGCAGGACTTGCCGGAGGACATTCTGCAAGCTATACTCCTTCAATAATAGATCCTATAATGCAGGGATTCACTCAAAATGCAGCAAGAATGATAGATCCTACTTACACAGTTAATGTTTTATGTAATTATTTTTTAAGTTTCTCATCAACATTTGCTGTAATTTTAGTGGGATGGTTTGTAACTGATAGAATAGTAGAGCCTTTTTTATGGAGGACTATGCCTATTGATAAAGATGCTACTATAGAAAACACTGATATATCTTTGGTAACTAAAGAAGAAAATAAAGCTTTCAATGTTGCTATATTAGTTTTTATATCTATGATTATTCTTTTAATAGCTTTACTTGTACCTAAAAACTCTTTATTGAGAGCTCCGGACGGACAATTAACTACACCTGATGCTCCTATTATGCAGGCAATAGTTCCAGTGATATTTTTATTTTTGGTAATACCTGGATTTGTATACGGAAAATTAACTAATAAATTTAAAACATCAAGAGATTTTAGTGGTGCTATGGCTGATAGTATAAAAAATCTGGCATCATTTTTAACTTTTGCTTTTTTCTGTTCTCAGTTTTTATATATGTTTGGAACTTCAAATGTAGGTACATTAATGGCTATAGCAGGAGCTGAGTTTTTGAAATCTTTGAATATGCCTCCTCAAATAACAATTGCAGGTATTATTTTGCTTACAGGAGTATTAGATATATTAATAAGTTCTGCTTCATCTAAATGGGCTATAATGGCTCCGGTTCTTGTACCTATGCTTATGGCTGTAGGTATATCTCCTGAATTGACTCAAGCATCATATAGAGTAAGCGATTCTGCTATGAATATTGTAACTCCTATGTTTTCATTTTATCCTTTGATTATTTCTTACTGTCAAAAATATTGTAAGAAAACTGGAGTTGGTACATTATCTTCAATGATGATACCTTATAGTATAGGAATATTTATAGCATTGCTTATAATGCTTTATGGTTTCTGGGCATTGAATATACCTATAGGATTTAACAGCGGATATGTTTATCCTCCTGTTCATTAATATTTTTTAGTATAAAGGTTTATAAATGATTAGTGATGAAGATATTAAAAAATTTCAAATAGATAGTTTTTTTAAATATGTAAAAATAACAAGTCAGAGCAAACGAGGTTCAAACACTATACCAAGTTCTGAAGGTCAGATGAAACTTGCAGGTATTCTTGCTGATGATTTAAAAACTTTAGGTTTAAAAAATATTGTATTGAATGATAATGCTATAGTTACAGCATTGCTTCCTAAAAATAAAGATAATGTACATTCTATTGGATTTGTAGCACATCTTGATACTGTTGATATAGGACTTGACGGAAATGTTAATCCTCAGATATTAAATTTCAAAGGTGATGATTTTTATTTAAACAAAGAAAAGAATATAATATTTAAAGTATCAGAACATAATGAAATAAATAATTATATAGGTGAGGATATTATATTTTCAGATGGAACTAGCGTACTCGGTGCAGATAATAAAGCGGCAATAGCTACTATTATGTCGGCATTAAAATATATCATAGAAAATAATATAGAACATGGCGATATATACATAGCATTTGTACCCGATGAGGAGATTGGACTTTTAGGTTCTAAGGAATTGGATTTGAATGTGTTTAAACCTGATTTTGCATACACAATAGATTCATGCGAAATAGGGGAGATTGTCTACGAAACATTCAATGCTGCTACTGCCATTATCAATATAGAAGGTGTAACTGCTCATCCTATGAGTGCTAAAAATGTATTGGTTAATCCCATATTAATAGCAATAGATATAGCCAATGAATTTGATAGAAAAGAAACTCCGGAATGTACAGAAAAAAAGGAAGGTTATATTTGGGTGCAGGGTATAAGCGGTAATCAAAGAAATGCATCTTTAAGATTGAGCATAAGAGATCATAATAAGACTCTTTATGAAAATAAAAAATCAAAAGTAAGAGAATCCGTTGAAAAATATAGAAAGTTAAATCCTAGAGCTAATATAGAATTGAATCTTCAAGATGTGTACAGCAATATATCAGACTCTATAAAAGATGATAGATTTGCAATAGATGTTATGTATGAGGCTATGAAAAATCTTAATATAGAGCCTAAAACTTTATCTATGAGAGGCGGTACTGATGGTTCTGTTTTATCATCGAAAGGACTTCTTACTCCTAATTATTTTACAGGTGCTCATAATTTTCATTCTATATATGAGTTTCTGCCTATATCTTCATTTTATAAGAGTTTACAAACTACCATTGAAATAATAAAAATCATATCTTCTAAATGAGTATTAAAAATATTTTATTTATTTTTTTACTATTAAATATACTCTTGACATAAAATATAAAAGTATTATACTGTTTAGTAAAAAATCAGACTATAATTTATTTTATTAATGGGGTTAAATAAATGTTAGGCTATTTAAAAATAATTACTGTTTCAAAACTTAATATATTATTCTTTATATACAAATCACTTACAAAAGTATTCTAATTATTTTTTAATAAATCTATCAATTAAATCTATAAAAAACCATTTTATAAAAATCTATATACTATCTATGGGGTGTATTATGCAGCTTAATAATAAAGTTTTAAAAGAAAACTCTAGTAAAAAAATATTTATAAATTATGCAATTCTAAGTATGATCGGAATGATCACAGAAAGTTCAGCAGTATTTATAGACGGTTTATTCGTAGCGAATTTCATATCATCAGAAGCTTTTTCTGCAATAGGTATTGTTTGGCCAATAACAGCTTTATCATTTGCATTATACGTTATGCTTACATTAGGCTCTATTGCTATAGCGGGAAAATGCATGGGTGAAAATAATATGAGGCGTGCTAGTTTAATATTTACTCAAACTTTAATAACTGTTTTAACTTTAACTACTCCAGTACTTATATTAATTTATATATTTAGAGAAACATTGCTTCCATTATTCGGGGCACATGGAAACATATATAATTTTTCATTAGAATATATTAATGGTGTTATTGTAGCAGTATTCTTTTGGGGAATGGCTTATGTATTCAGTCAATTTATAAGGCTAAATGGTTCTCCAAAGTTTGCCTCATTAATGTTTATAACTTCATCTTTAACAAATATAATATTAGATGCTATATTTATAGCGGTATTAAAATTAGGCATTTCAGGTGCTGCTTGGGCTACAGCTTTTTCATATATTATTGCATTTGTAATAGGTCTTTCATATTTCTTTAATCCTAAATGCAAAATAAAAATCATAAAAGTATATGGAGGCTGGAATTATATATTCAAAGCTATATTAAATGGTTTTTCAGAATTTCTAAGTAATATTTCTTCTGGTATAATACCTTGGCTATTTAATATAACAGCATACAAAATATTAGGAAACAATGGAATACTTATTTATTCTGCCGCAAATTATATAATTACATTTTTCATAATGATTGCAAGCGATGTAGGAGAAATTTTATCATCTTTAATCAGTGTTTCTTACGGGGCTAAAAATAAAAACAAAATGAAAGATTTTCTAAAAATGGGAATGATATTTGTTTCATCATTATCAATATCAGCTTCTATAATATTGCTTATAAATCCAAGTATATTAGTTAATGCTTTATTAAAAAATATTGATTCAAAAACTGCTGAAGATGCTATGTTTTTTGTAAGGGCATCTATACCAATATTTATATGCGTTGGTATAAATATATTAATGAGTGCATATTATACTTCTATTCAAAAAGCTGGAGCATCTGCTTTGATTGCCGCTTTAAGAACATTAATTTTACCTGTTTTACTAGTATTAACATTACCAAATATATTCGGATTTTTAGGTCTTGTTTTGGTTCTTCCTATAAGCGAGATTATAACATTAATTGTATCAGTAGCTTTATACAAAAATAGAAGCATTGATATTTTAATCAGAAATTAATTATTATTTTTTAATGATAAAATGATTCATTTTAGTATTATTTAATTTTTTTATTCCTGAGGTTATGTAATTTTAAATACTTGTAAATTGTAGAAAAAATTATAAAATTATAAAATATTGGCTGTCAGTATATATAACAAAAACTAAAGTAAGTATTTGTATATTTATACCAAAAAATTATAATTTTTTAATAAGGAATAAAAAATGAAAAATTTTTTAACAACAACATTAATAGCTTTTATTATAATACTAACTTCAAATATAAAAGCATATTCTCAAGAGATAGGTAATTTTTATTTTCTATATGGAAATGAAAATAATGATAAAGCAATTATGTATTTATCAATATTTGAAGACGATGAAGTAAGCGGTTCTTATTATACATCTAATAATGAAAGTTTTGATTTTACAGGAAAAATGAAAGGCAATGAATTAGATATACAATTAAAAGACAAAGACTATAATGATGTAGGTACAATAAAAGGTACTTTATCTCATGATTTAAAATTTGAAGGAAATAGAAATTCTAAAAAAATAAAATTATCTTTAGCAAATACTAAGATAAATAAAGCTAGAATATATAAAACAGATACTTATATTTACGGCCCATCATTGTTATTTAAATTTGATTCTAATGTTTTAAATAAAGCAATGGGAGAATATAATTATTATGGTTTTTATAATATAACATATCTTGATGATAAGATAATAATTTTTGAAATTATAGGAGCAGGTGAAAGAAGTGCTGGTCTTGGATTTATAGCATTTTCTATTAATGATGGAAAAAAAATAGATATAGAGGATTTTCTTAATATTAAAGATCCAAATCTAATATCCAAATGTAAATATTTTTATGAGAATGGAGTAAATTTTTATGATTTATCTTATTGCTGTTCATTTAATATTACACCTCATGGAAAAATTACTTTATTATACGACCCTGGAACAACTATAATATATGATGATGCATTTGAAGGTGGAAGTTCATATGTAACTCCCGGTAAAATTACTCAAGAATATACTCTTGGAGAATTAAAAACCTATATTAAGAAAAACTCTGTTTTAGATTATTTATTTAATTGATAACCTATATATAAATATTATGAATTTTATGAAATAGTTAAAACTTTATCAATAAAAAATTAAATAAAAACAAAAAACCTAACTTATCTTTTTATATAAGTTAGGTTTTTATAATATTTGTATATTTTGTAACCTGTACTACATAAATCGTAACAAAATAATATTGTATTTAATTAGTTTATAGATATAATAACATTATACTAAATATCTATGGAGTAATATAAATGTCGGAAATAACTATTAAAATTGATGATAAATTAAAAAATGAAGCTGATAAACTTTTTAATGATCTTGGCTTGGATTTTAATACAGCTATTAATATATTTTTGAGAACCTCTATAAATACTCAATCTATTCCTTTTAAAATAGAAAAAACTAAACAGTTAGATATAAATAATAATGAAGAAGATAATTTCTACAATGAAGAAAATATAAAATTTTTAAAAGAAGGATATTTGGAATTAAAATCTGGATTAGGACATAAAAGAGAGTTATTAAATGAATAAAATTTTTTATGATAAAGCTTGGGAAGATTATCTTTATTTTCAAAAGAATGACAAAAAAATATTACAGAAAATTAATGATCTTATAAAGGATATAGAAAGAAATGGCTTATTAATTGGTATAGGAAAACCAGAAAGATTAAAAGGTGAATTAAACGGATTGTATTCAAGACGGATAAATCATGAGCATAGATTAGTATATTATATTGAAGATAATAATTTATTTATAGTTGGATGTAAAACACATTATAAAAATAATTAAAATATTTCATCATTTCAATAATAAAAATTCCATAACATCAAGTACTTTATAAAAAGATTAGAAATTTCTTAATAAAAAACTCATTATGAAATTTGTATGATTAGTATTTGACTTTTTTGTCAATGCTTAATTAGTTAAAATAAAAAACTTGACTTACATTAACAAACATAAGCCAAGTTTTTTGTTCTTTATAAAGCTATTAACATTATTCTATCTGTCAATTCCTTTATCATCAAGAATATTGTTAGATAAATGCTGAAAATCAGGAAATATATAACTATCTGTGATACCCATTATTTTCAAATCATTAAGCAATATTTTCTTTTTACTTGATGGTATTATAATTTTATCTAAAAAGCCTTTACTATCATTATTAATTAATTCATTATTAATATTTTCTAATTTCTTCATAGTATTATGAACTGTAAATGCTGAATATTGATTGTATACTCTGCCATCATAATGAGTAGGATAACATGCTGCTATTTTATCATATAATTTACAGTAACGATAATTAAATTTATAATCTTCAGGAGTCCTTATACTTATATTGGAACTCAATTCCCATCTTTTAAAAGCTGAATAAACCATTGTATATATAGTATTATGATACATATTGTAAACAAAATCATTTTGAAGTTTTCTGCCATTTGAATCTGTATAATCTTCTAGTTGTTGATTTTTATTCAATTCATAAGGATTTAGTAAAAATATAATAGCATCTTTTTTCTCTTCTTTTCTGTATGAAATTGCAAAATATAATGCCACTAATGGAGATTCTGTCCAATCTAATAATCTAGTAGGCATGCCATAATGCTGCATAAGAGTTAACCAAGATGCATAATCATTTATATTTGGTTTTTTATGGTCTAGCATAACAGCCTTAGACATAAAAGTATTTACAAATTCCCTTTCTTTACGAAATAGTTCTTCATTATCTAAGTATTCTTTATCATTGTTAAATTTAGCTCTTTGTATACTTGGTATTAATTCCCATTCTTTATCAGCATGTCCTCTATACCAAACTAATTTTTTATCTTTATACTCAAATTTATTTTGAAACTCTTCAATATAATCTAAATATTCTTTTATATCATTTATTTCTTTACACATAATTAATATTTCCTTATATGTTATTTAGTTATGTTAAAATAATTTTATATATTTGTCAAGTAATAAATTTCTTAAAATAAAAACTTGACTTACATTAATAAACATAAGCCAAGTTTTTAATTACTATTTGTAATCCAAACAATTATATTTTTTAATCTCTTTCTCAACTTTTTCCCGCCGCACACCGCAGGTGGGCTTCGCCAAAGTTGCTGCCGCAGGCACGCTTCGCGAAAGTGCAAGTGTATATCCCAATATTTAATAGATATGTATAAAATATAAAAATAGGGCTTTACCATACGTATACTATTCACGTTGATAAAACCCTAATTATAAAATACTATTTTTAATTATTAAAAATTATAGAGATGATAAAACTTCCTCTATACCTTTTAATTTATCTTCAAACTCTTTTTTCTTTCTGTTTTCTGTGTCAATAGCTTCCTGTTTAGCTTTCTTCATAAAGTTTTCATTAGAAAGTTTTTTGTTTACAGCTTCCAAATCTTTTTTGTATCCTGCTGCTTCTTTTTCTAATCTTTTCTTCTCTGCCTCTAAATCTATTATGCCTACAAGATTAACATTGATTTCACCGCCTTCAAATACTTTAACAAATGAACCTTTATTTCTCTCACTTTCTGCTGAAGAAACTATATTCAATGATTCTGTAAGTGAAAGTGCTGATATAATATCCTTATAGCTTTCTGCAGTATTTTTGAAATAATCTGAAGTATAGCGAATTATTACATCAAGTTTTTTATTTGGTGGCAAATTAAATGATGAACGTGAATTTCTTATTCCTGAAACAATATCCTGAATCAAGTTGAAATCTTTTTCTATATCTTCAAATATATATTTAGCATTAGATTTAGGATACTCTCTAATCATCAATGCTTTTGAATCAATATTATGCTTTGGTAAATTAGAGTAAATTTCTTCTGTTATGAATGGCATAAATGGGTGAATCATAGCCATTGATTCTTCAAGTACATATAATAATACAGCAATAGTTTTTTCTTTTTTGCTTTCATCTTTCAAATCGAATTTACTTATTTCTATGTACCAATCACAGAATTCATTCCAATAGAATTTATAAATTGTTTGAGAAGCTTCATCGAATCTATACTCTTTTAATTTTTGAGTAGTTGATTCTATAGCTTTCTGAAGTCTTGATAATATCCATTTATCTTTATTTTCAAGAGTGTAACTGTCTAAATCTTTTATATTAGCATTATCATCAATATTACCAAAAATATATTTAGCACTGTTGTAGATTTTATTAGCAAACTTTCCGCCCATTTTGAAAAGTTCTCTGTCAAGCCAAATATCCTGACCGCCTAATGAAGTTATGAATGATAAAGTGAATCTGAATGCATCAGCTCCATGCTCATCAATAATTTCTATTGGGTCAATACCATTTCCTAAACTCTTAGACATTTTTCTTCCGATTTTATCTCTTATAAGTCCGTTAAGATAAACATCTTTGAAAGGCACATCATTCATAAAATGAGTTCCTGCCATAATCATTCTAGCAACCCAGAAGAACAATATATCATAACCTGTAACAAGCGCAGTAGTAGGATAGAAGTATTTTAATTCTTCATTAACTTCAGGCCATCCAAAAGTAGAGAAAGGCCATAACCAAGAAGAGAACCAAGTATCAAGTACATCTTCATCCTGATGGATATTTTTAGATTTACACTTAGTACATTCTGTAATATCTGTTTTTGATACCATCATCTCGCCGCAGTCATCGCAGTACCAAACAGGAATTCTATGTCCCCACCATAATTGTCTGCTTATACACCAATCTCTGATATCAGTCATCCAGTGATTATAAGTGTTAATCCATCTTTCAGGATATATTTTTGTATTTCCGTCATTAACAGCCTTGTATGCTTTTTCTGCTAAAGGCTTCATTTTTACAAACCATTGATCGCTGTAATAAGGCTCTACAACATTATGACATCTATAACAGTGTCCTACTTGGTGTTTAATATTATCTTTTCCAACGAAAGCACCTAATTTTTCAAGTTCATGTATTATTAAAGCTCTTGCCTCTTTAACTGTTTTACCTTGATAATTAGAAGGTGTATTTTCATTGAATGTACCGTCTGCATTAAGTATATTTATTATTTCTAAATTATGTCTTTGAGCTATAGCAAAGTCATTAGGGTCATGTGCTGGAGTGATTTTTAAAGCTCCTGTACCAAACTCTTTATCAACATAAGTATCTTTTACAAGTCTTAATTTTCTGCCTACTATAGGAAGTATTAAAACATCTTGTTCTGTAAGATGTGCATATCTTTCATCATCTGGGTGAACAGCAATAGCAACGTCAGCCAAAATAGTTTCAGGTCTTGTAGTAGCTATTTCAATATATTCATCTTTTCCTTCTATTTGGTATTTAACATGGTATAAAGCACCGGCAACTTCTTCGTGTTCTACCTCATCATTAGCTAAAGCAGTACCGCAGCTAGGACAGTAGTTAATAAGATATTTTCCTCTATATATTAAACCTTGATTATAAAGCTCAACGAATACCTCTCTAACAGCATTACTAAGTCCTTCATCAAGAGTGAATCTCTCTCTATCCCAATCGCATGAGCATCCTATTTTCTCTAATTGTTTTACTATGATAGAGTGATGTTCATTAGCTACTTCCCAAGTTTTTTTAACGAATGCCTCTCTTCCTAAATCATGTTTATTTTTGCCTTCAGCCTTTAATCTTCTTTCTACAACGTTTTGAGTAGCAATACCGGCATGGTCAGTACCAGGCATCCATAAAGTACATTTTCCAAGCATTCTATGGAATCTTATAAGTATATCCTGAAGAGTATTATTAAGACCATGTCCCATATGAAGTACGCCTGTAACATTTGGAGGAGGTATGACTATAGAATATGGCTCTTTATTTTTATCCATAACAGCATGAAAAAATCCATTCTCTTTCCAGAAATTATATAATTTGTCCTCAATATTTTTAGGGGTGTATGACCCTTCTAAAGTGTGTTTCATATTCTTTTCCTCCAATCAGTCAATAATAATATTAAAAATTGATAGTATATTTTATACTATATAGAATATTTTTCAATTATTAATTTTTATTTGCATTGATTTATTAATGATAATAAAAAATATTGAAATTATAATTTTATTGATTTTTTGTTTGATAGATTTTATGGTTTTATATTGCAGTCTTTTTTAAAATATGATATTCTTATTTTTTTGAAACTATGTTAGATAATGGAAACAAATTATGAACAATATGAATGAAGCTTTAGACTATATATACTCATTTATGGGTAAGAAAACACTGCATAAAAATAGTTTTAATCATATAAACAATGTAAAAGGTATATTAAAAATTTTAGGATATAAACAGATTTTTAAAGTTATACATGTAACAGGAACAAAAGGAAAAGGTTCTACTACATTAGTATTATCTAAAATGCTTTCGTCTATAGGCTATAAGGCAGCAGCTTTCATATCGCCTCATATAATAAATGAAAGAGAAAGAATATCTATAAATGAAGAATGGATAAGCGAAGAAGATTTTATAAATATAACAAAGAAAATAAAGAATATTATAGATAATAATGAAATATATAGTAATGTAACTGTATTTGAAATATTTACAATAATGGGGCTATATTACTTCTTTATAAAAGGCGTTGATTATGCATGTATTGAAGTTGGCATAGGAGGAAAATTAGACTGCACTAATATAGTAGAATCTGATATAAGCATTCTCACATCAATATCTTATGATCATATGGAAATATTGGGATATACTATAGAAGAAATAACTACTCAAAAAGCTGGCATCATAAAACATAATTCTGTTGTAATATCAGCATGTCAGGAAGAAAATTCAATAAAGATAATAGAAGATATATCAAAAGAAAATAACTGTAAATTATATGTTTTTAAAAGAGATTTTGATGCAGAAATAATATTAAACAGCAATGAAAAATTAGAATTTAATTATTTGGATAATAATAAGAAATATAGTTTTTCAACTGTTTTGCTTGGAGAACATCAGGCAGAAAATATATCTCTTTCTTTTAAAGCATTAAATATACTTCTTAAAGCAGATAATAATCATACAGAAAAAAATATTAATAAGGCAGTAAAGTCTTTAAAAGATTTTCGTATAAATGCAAGACTTACCTTTATGCATAAAAATCCTGATATAATAGTAGACGGAGCACATAATTCAAAATCATTAGAAAGGATACTTAACACTATATATAAATGGTATGATGATATTATAATATTATTTGCACCTTTGAGTCAGAAAGATATAAAAAATATGGCTGAAGTATTAAAAAAACATGATTCATTAATAGTACTAAGTTCGCCTGATAATATAGCCCATAAAGAAACAGACAGCTATAAAACTTATAAATATTTTAATGATAATAGCAATGTTAAGCATATACCTAATTTTCATGAGGCAGTTGAAAATTTAAAATCAATTAATAAAACTGATAAGCCTGTACTTGTAATAGGTTCATTGTATGCAGCTAGTGAATTTATAAGTTTATATAAAAATAGGGATATATAAAAATATATCCCCATCTGCTATAAAACTTTTTCTATTATATAAATATGAGATCTTGTCTTTCTTTTTTTCCAAATTGGAATATATCTAAATGTATGCCGAACTGAACTCCTACATCAACAGAAAATAATTTACCAGGATATTTATATCCTTCTCCTAATGAACCTAAATTATCTTTTACTGCCATATTTGGAATATCAAAATTAACATATAATGATAAACTTAAAACAATTAAATTTATACCTGTATAAAGTTTTATATATGGTATAATTAGATTATTAAATCTTGATGATAAATCTTTGTAACCTAATGCTGTATAATTCTTTCCTGTCCAATATTTACCGGACAATGGAACTTTAACACCTCCTCCTATACCTAATTGAAATATTAAAGGCCTCCACTCAAAATTAAGCCCTGTCATAAGGCTGTCAAATTCATGTGTGAAATCTTTATAAGCATATTGAAATTTGAATGTATCTCTATACCAACCTATATCTAAACCTATAGAAATATGATGAATACCTTTTTTATCTACTTTAAAATTAATTCTAGGATGAAATATAACTCCTACTTCAAATGCACTTTGCGGAGATAATATTAAATTTGGATCTGCATTATTATTATTTTGATAAATACTAGGAATGCTTCCTCCTAATGGAATATAAAGACCTAATCCTAAAGAGTTAGAGTAGGCTAGTGATGATGCCATTATAAATATAGTAATTAGTATAATAATTTTTTTCATATTTTTCCTTAATCCTTAAACTAATAAAATGTTTAAAGATACAAAAAAACATAATATTTTAAAAAATACGAATAAATATTTTTTTTATATATATTTAAATACTTCATAAATTAACTATGCAAAATTTTTTATGATCCTATTTATTTATGCTATTTCTAAAATCATGATCATTATTTTTACCAAATTCTATAATAGGTAAATGTAAACCAATCTGAACACCTAGATCAACAGAAGTCAATTGAATAGGATATCTATACCCTCCGCCTAATGAAGCTAAATTATCTTTTATTTGTGATGTTGGCAGATCAAAATTAGCATAGAATGTTAAACTCACTAAAGCAAAATTTATACCAGTATAAAGTTTTATATAAGGTATAATTAGATTATTAAATCTTGATGATAAATCTTTGTAACCTAATGCTGTATAATTCTTTCCTGTCCAATATTTACCGGACAATGGAACTTTAACACCTCCACCTATACCTATTTGGAATATTGAAGGTTTCCATTCAAGACTAAGTCCTGTAATAATACTATCAAATTCATGTGTAAAGTCTTGAGAATTGTCATGAAATTTAAATGTATCTCTATACCATCCAAAATCTACTCCTAATACTATATAATGAAATTTATCTATCTTAAAATAAATTGACGGCTGAAATATAACTGCTACTTCAAATGCAGATTCGGCCTGATCCGTTAAATATTCTGATAAAATACCATTTTCATAAAAACTAGGACGGCTTCCTGCCAAAGGGACATATAAACTCATTACGAAATTATGTGAATATGCTAATGCTGATGTCATTAGAAATATAGTGATTATTATAATACTTTTTTTCATATTTTTTCCTTAAAACTAATAAAATGATTATACAATATATAATCATTTAGAATGTTTTTTTTTGATAAAGAAAATAGTAAAAGAATAAACGAATATTTTAAATTTGAGAATATAAAGATAGAATTTTTAGAATAGAAATTTAAATATTGCATAAATTAATTCCATAAATTTTCGTAAACCTATTTCTAATGTAAATGTTTTTCATATAAAAGTCAATATAAAAATATGTAATTTTGTTATACTGTATATTGGTATTTGTGTTTTTTTAAATTATATTTTGTATAATTAAACTATATTAGTTTATACAACAATAGGGATATATAAAAATATATCCCCATTGTTATAAAACTTTTTCTATACTGAATTATTTGATAGTTTGTTAATTAATAGGTTATTGATTTTCTCCGAATTTGAATATATCTAAATGTAAACCTACCTGAACGCCTATATCAACAGAAGCTAATTTTCCAGGATAGCTATATCCTTCACCTAATGAAGCTAAGTTGTCTTTTATCTGCATATTTGGTATATCGAAATTAACATATAATGCTAAACTTACAAGGAATAAATCTATACCTGTATAAAGTCTTACATAAGGTATAACAGCATTATTGAATCTTGATGAGAAATGTCCTCCGTTTAATGCTATATTATTGTTTCCTTCCCAATATTTACCTAAGAAAGGAAATTTAACACCTGCTCCTATACCTAATACAAATAGAGAAGGACTCCATTTAAAATTAATACCTGTCATAACAGTATCAAATTCATGTGTAAAATTTTGAGAACCTGTTTGAAATTTAAATGTGTCTCTGTACCAACCTACATCTATACCTATAGATACATTGTTATATTTATCTATATCAAAAGTAACTCTAGGGTTGAATATAACACCTACTTCAAATGCTGTTTTAGGACTCAATGAGGCAGTTGGATTTAAATTATCATTTTGATATAGGCTAGGAATACTTCCTCCTAATGGGATATAAAGTCCTACACCTAAAGAGTGAGAGTAGGCTAATACCGATGTAATCAGAAATGTACTGATTAATATAATACTTTTTTTCATATTTTTCTCCTTAAAACTAATAAAAATGTTTAGGGATATGATAGAAACATGAAATAATTTAGAATATTCTTTTTTGATAAAAAAAATTGTGAAAGAATAAACGAACGTTTTAATTTTGAGAATACAAACGTAGAATTTTTAAAATAGAAATTTAAATATTGCATAAATTAATTCCATAAAACTTTTCATAAACCTATTTCTAATGTAAATGTTTTTTATATAAAAGTCAATATAAAAATATCTATTTTTATTATACTATGTATTGGTATAGATCTTTTATAATATATTATGTTAATTTTTGTGTGATTAGATTATTGATTATATAAAAATGGGAATATATAAAAATATATCCCCAATATGTTATAAAACTTTTTCGATTATGATGATTTCTTAATAATATGTATATGCTTCTTCTTCCGCTTCTTCTCCGAATTTGAATATATCTAAATGAATACCTACCTGAACACCAACATCAACAGAGCCTAATTTTCCAGGATATTTATATCCTTCACCTAATGAAGCTAAGTTATCTTTTATCTGATAATATGGTATATCAAAATTAACATATAATGATAAGCTTACAAGGAATAAATCTATACCTGTATAAAGTCTTACATAAGGTATAATAGTATTATTAAATCTTGCTGAGAAATTTCCTCCGCTTAATGCTATATTATTATTTCCTTCCCAATATTTACCTGTGAAAGGAATTTTAACGCCTCCGCCTATACCTAATTGAAATAGCATAGGATTCCATCTGAAATTAAGGCCCATCATAACAGTATCAAATTCATGTGTGAAGTTTTTAGAATCAGTTTGAAATTTAAATGTATCTCTATACCAACCAACGTCTATACCTATAGATACATTATTATATTTATTTACTTTAAAAGTAACTCTAGGGTTAAATATAACGCCTACTTCAAATGCTGTTTGAGGACTTATTGAGGCAGTTGGATTTAAATTATCATTTTGATATAGGCTAGGAATGCTTCCTCCTAATGGTATATAAAGTCCTACACCTAAAGAGTGAGAGTAGGATAATGCCGATATCATCAGAAATAGACTGATTAGTATAATACTTTTTTTCATATTTTCTCCTTAAAACTATTATTTTTAATAATTATGATAGAAACATAAAATAATTTAGAATATTTATTTTAGATAAATAAAATGATAAAAGAATAAACGAATGTTTAAAATTTGAGAATACAAATATAGAATTTTTAAAATAGAAATTTAAATATTGCATAAATTAATTCCATGAAACTTTCATAAGCCTTATCTTAAGGTAAATGTTTTTTATATAAAAGTCAATATGAAAATATCTAATTTGTTATACTATACCCTGATATTTATTTATGATATCTATAGTTTTTTTGGAAGCACCGTTATTTTGTATGAGTAAATTATATGCTTTATCTGCTAAACTATTTCGAAGCTCTTCATTTTGATATGCTTCTTTTATTGTATCAGCTAATTTTTCTTTATCATTGCAAGTGAGTACAGCTTCTTTCATATACTCATATATTTCAATAAAATTATACATATACTTTCCAACTATAACCGGCTTTTTAAAATAAATAGCTTCTAATATATTATGTCCGCCCATAGTTCCCATAAAAGTACCGCCCATTATAACTAAGTCAGAAAGTTTATACCAATTCAATAATTCACCTATTGTATTTATTATTATTCCGTCTTCAGATGTTTTATCATAATCAGTATAAAGAGGCATTTCATAATCTAATTTATTAGCTAATTTTTGTATATCTTCGCCTCTTGTTATATCTCTTGGTACTATAACTATATATACTTTATCTTTAATTCCTAAATCATTTATAGCTTTTAATATAAGTTCTTCTTCTCCTGGATGTGTGCTTCCTGCTGTTATAACAAATTTATTTACAGGGATCATATTTTCTAAATCATCTATCTTTTTTTCATCTACATAATAATTGATATCATATTTTAAATTTCCTGTAACAGTTATAAGAGATTCAGGCATTCCTATGTATATCATATTTTTTTTATCAATATTGCTCTGTGCCAATATTTTAGTGTACATATTGAAATAAGGCTTGAAAAAGAATTTAAAGTTTTTATATCCTTTTATTTCCTTTTTACCTATCCTTCCATTAATCATATATAGGGGTATAAGTTTTTTATGAAGTGAATATATCAGAGTAGGCCATATTTCTATTTCTGCTATCATTACATATTCAGGTGAAATTAAATTTATAAGTTTATTAATCATATGAGGATAATCTAAAGTAAGATAAAATAGTTCTACTTTATCTCCATAATTCTTTTTAGCTATATCATATCCTCCGACTGTAGTGGTAGATAAATAAATTGTGTAGCCTTTTTCTATTAAAGTAAATACTATTTCTCTAACTGCTACTATTTCTCCAACACTTACAGCATGTATCCATACAGCATTCTTATTGTTTTCTTTTGGATATATGAAACCTAATCTTGATAAGGCCCCTTTTCTAATACTTTTATTGAAGATCATCATAATGGAAAAAACTATAAATATTACAGGATAAAAAATGTATCCGAATATTGTGTATACAGACATTAAAAATTTCTGCATATATTATTTCCTTTAAATTATAAAATAGCCGCTAAAGTCATTATAATAATAATTAAGTATACAATAAAAGAAATTCCTGCCTTTACTAAAGCATGATGTTTTCTTGTACCCCATTCACATTTGAAATATATTACTATAAATGAAATAAATAATAATATCTCAATAGCATTTACTATGATAAATATTGCTTCATATATTCCTGTTTTTATATTATTATGCTCTATTATATAGAAAGCTGCTATAGGGAAAAGCATAAATATAGACGCATTTACTATTCTATGTATTAAAATATATTTATTCATAGCTTAAATTATACTAAAATATATATAATTGTCAAAGTAAATTTTCAATTTTTAAATCTAATTAACTTTTTAATGTTATAATATTATAAAGTATTTGATTTGTTAATCTTTATTCTTATTAATATACCTGCAAATATTATCATAAACGTTGCAAATATTGCATAATATAAATTTAAGTTTAATTCATATTTTAGGAAATGTATATTGCTGAATTTATTTGCCAATTCTATTAAAGTATAAGAAAAAAATTCTGACGTTTTGGAAGGAAAAACTGATAATGGTTCATATATTTGATATGTTATTATTGTTATTAATGATGATGAGAGTATTATAAAAGATATAGGTACAGCAAATATATTTGATATTAGAGATGTAATATTTAATATTGAAAAATGATATATGCTTAGCGGAAGAACAGTTATTAGTGCAAATATATTTATAGATAAAAATGCTAATAGTTTTATAGAAATATTTTTTATTAAGTTTGTAATTTTATTATTTGTATTTATATTCTTTATGTTTTTAATTATATAAAAATTGAATATTGGATAATAAATAATTATTCCTAAAGTTGCTAAAAATGAAAATTGAAAACTTATATCTTTAATTGAATTTGGATTTAACAGTAATATAATTAAAGCAGATAAAAATAATGCATTAATAGAATTTCTGTTTCTGTCAAAATAATATGATATAAGCAGACAAAAAAACATTATGCTTGCTCTTATTATGGAAACTGAAAACAATGTTATAGGCGGATATATTATTATGGTTATGATTGTTGATATTAATATCCTTTTATAAAAGTTTATAGGAAAGAATGATAGTATTAAAAATAAAATTGAAAGTATCATCGAAATATGGAGACCTGATATAGAAAGTATATGAGATATTCCAGCATCTATAAAGTATTGTCTTATATGATATGGTATTATGTTTTTATCTCCTATCATTATTCCTTGTGCTATGGAGTAGGGTATAGCTTCCATATTCGAGCCTAATGATTTTTTTATTATGTTTCTTATTTTTGTAGAATGAGCATTTATATAATTAATAATAGAAAATCCGTTTTTTTGAATAACAAAATTATTATATCTGTATATACTTGCAGCGCCGTAAAGCATTCTGTCTGATAAAACTTCTATTATTATTTTAGAATTATAAATGTCATCGTTAGTTAATATATTTTTGTATAAATTTATTTTTGATGATACTGTTATTTCATCGTTAATGAATAATGTTTTTAATGAATCATTATAAAGTCTTATATTTCCTGCATAATCATACCAATTAGTACCGTCATAAACTTTATTCACATAAGCAATGTATCTTTCTCTAAAACCAACAACTCCGTCATAAGATAATATTTTTGCATTGTATGCTTCTATTGGCTTATCAAAATTATTAAGAGGATTTTTTAATATATTATAGTACCTAATAATTGTATAGCTATATCCTATAAATAAACATGAAAATATAAGCGACATTATAGAAATATTTAATTTATTTTTTAATGCTGATATTATTGATAAAATTATAAGTATCAAAGCTATTATAATAGAAATATGAAGAAATTTATTAGTTTTGAATGCTATTGCTGTACCAACTGCAAATGATAATGTAATGTATATTATATATGTGAGAGGATATAGGAAAAAAATTTTATTATAATTTTTAATCTCTTTTAACGATTCCATAGAAAATAATATTTATAATAGTATCTAAATCTTTTTCATAAAGCTCTGAATTTTTATTTTTAGCCCATTCTAATTCAAAACCTTTTATTATGGCGAGAATAGCTTCAGTGGCAAGTCTTAAATCTATATTGAATAAACCTTTTTTTACTCCGCTTCTTAATATCATTTTTATAGTATTATATTCTTCTTTATGATATTGTGCTCTCATATGTTCTATAAGAGTGAAGTCTTCAAATATTTCGCTGTGAAGTGCTTCATAAAGATTGGCAAGTTTTATATAACCTTTTTGTCTCGTGAGAATGTATGCTCTCAATTTTGCTTCTGCGGTATCTTCTTTTTTTATTGCTTCATATAATTCTTTTTTTAGGTCATTGGCTTCATTTTCTGCTATGGCAAAAAATATTTCTTCTTTACTTTTGAAATAATGATAAATACTGCTTTTGGATTTATGTACCATCAATGCTATATCACTCATAGATGCTTTTTTGAATCCGTACTTTTTAAATAGTCGTTTTCCAGCATTTACTATCTGTTCCCGAGGAGTCATTTTCTCAACCTTTAACCCATATTTAATTATATTATATACTCTATTTTTTATTTGTCAAAGTTTATTAAAAATTAAAGAACATTAATAGTATGTATATATGAAAAATATTTTTAATTATAGTATTTTATTAAATAAATTTTTATTATAAAATGTTATATTATTAATATAATTATAAAGTAATTTTTTTATTATATATATTAATGTTGATGTATAAAGATTTTTATGTTAATATAGAAATATGTGCAATAAGTTTGATACAAATATGTTTGATGATATTGATGTTTTAAAAGAACTTTCAAAAACTTGGCATGCTTATTATAATTTTAGAATGTCTTGTATTTCATTGAAAAATTCAGAATATCTTTTAAGTATATTATCATTGATATTAAATCCTGCAAATCATTATGAATATAAAGATATTGGTATGATATCATATGGTATTTTAGAAGAATATCATTCTAAACATAAAGAATTTAGTATATTAAAAGAATTTTTAAATAGCGAATATAATTCTGAAATTTTATCAAGAATAGTAAGTTTATTAGAAGGAACAGATATTGTTATTGATAAAACTTATGACGAAGATATTAATTATATAGATAGTTTAGATTTAGATCCTATTTTTAAATTATTAGTTTATCAAAAAGTATCTTATGAATATGTTAAAAATTATCAGAGCAGTTTTATAATATGCCGTGTTATATTTAATATATATTCATATAAATTAAAATTGTTGGATACTCCAATATTGTATCCATATCAATTTTTTGAAGCTAGTATGAATAGCACATCAGATAAAGAATCTATAATAAGATATTTAAAGTTTTTAAGAGGAATATGTTTATATGCGGTAGATACTATTAGTTTTGTACATAAGAATTTATTAGTATTAAAAAATAAATTACTGCTTAATAAAAATTTTAAGAAATTAACAGATTCTAATGTATTTTCTATTATATTTATTACTCCTTATGTAAGGATAGTTGATTTAATGGAGATGTTTGGATGGAAAAGAGATAAAGCTGCTAGATTATTATCAAAGTTAAGGGAAGAAGGATTATTTAGCGAAACTAAAGTAAAAAAAGAGAAAATATTTGTAAATAAATATATAATAGGGTTATTTGAGTCAGGAGAAAATGAAAAACCAGAAGAGTTTTTGGATAAGTTTATATAAAAGTGCTTGACATTTTTCTAAAAACATGTAAAATGCTTTAATATTTAATAATTAGACATCGCGGGGTGGAGCAGTTGGTAGCTCGTTGGGCTCATAACCCAAAGGCCGTAGGTTCAAGTCCTGCCCCCGCTAATAGCCAATAATAAAGGCTTATTTATTTTGGCGGCGTGGCTCAGGTGGTTAGAGCATGCGGCTCATATCCGCAGTGTCAGGGGTTCAAGTCCCTTCGCCGCTAATAATTTTATAAAAAGGCAGGTGAGTGAATTGGTAAGAGTATTCGCTAATGAAGGCGAACCAGTAGAAAGCGTTATTAAAAGATTCCGTAGAGCTTGTGAAAATGAAGGCATATTGCAGGATCTTAAAGAAAAACAATTCTATAAAAAACCTTCTCTTGAGAAAAAACTTCAGAGAGAGAAAGCTCTTAAGAGAATGAAAAGAAAAATCAAAAAAGAACGCAGACTTGGTTTGTTATAATTCATCTGTTTTTATTTAAAGCATTGATATCTAGTATCAGTGCTTTTTTTTAATCTAATTGACATATATACTTGAAAATATTTGTTATTTAATGTATAATTTTCACAATTTTAAAATGAAATAATTTTAAAAGTTCAATAATGATAATAATTTAATTTAATAATACTGAAAAGGAGAAAATGTATGGCAGCAAAACAGCTATTATTTGATGAAGAAGCTAGACGTGCCCTTATGAGAGGAGTAGATGCTTTAGCTAATGCCGTAAAGGTAACTTTAGGACCACGTGGACGTAACGTTGTAATAGACAAAAAATTCGGTCCTCCTACTATAATAAATGATGGTGTAACTATCGCTAAAGAAATAGAATTAGAAGATCCATTTGAGAATATGGGTGCTCAAATAGTTAAAGAAGTAGCTACTAAAACTAATGATGTTGCAGGTGATGGTACTACTACTGCTACAGTTTTAGCTCAGGCTATGGTAAAAGAAGGTTTGAAAAATGTAACTAGCGGTGCTAATCCTATGCTTATTAAAAGAGGTATAGAAAAAGCTGTTAGTGAAATAGTTGCTCATATTAAATCTGAAGCTAAACAAATTAAAGGTAAGGAAGAAATCGCTCAAGTTGCTACTATTTCTGCTAATAATGATAAAGAAATAGGTTCTTTAATCAGCGATGCTATGGAAAAAGTTGGTAAAGAAGGTGTTATAACTGTTGAAGAAGCTAAATCTTTAGAAACTAGTCTTTCTTTAGTTGAAGGTATGCAGTTTGATAGAGGTTATATTTCTCCATATTTCGTAACTAATGGAGACAGCATGACTGCTGAATTAGAAGATGCTTTACTTCTTATTTATGATAAAAAAATATCCAATATGAAAGAACTTCTTCCTATACTTGAGAAAATTGCTCAAACAGGAAAACCTTTCATTATTATTGCTGAAGATATTGAAAATGAAGCTTTAGCTACTTTAGTATTAAACAAAATGAGAGGAGTATTAAACGTATGTGCTGTTAAAGCTCCTGGTTTTGGCGACAGAAGAAAAGCTATGTTAGAAGATATAGCTATTTTAACTGGTGGACAAGTTATCAGCGAAGATTTAGGTATGAAACTTGAAAATGCTGCTATCGAACAATTGGGTAGAGCTAAAAAAATCACTGTAGATAAAGAAAACACTACTATAGTTGAAGGTGCTGGAAGCAAAGAAGATGTTAAAAACAGAGTAGCTACTATTAAAAAACAAATAGAAGAAACTGACAGCGACTATGACAGAGAAAAATTACAAGAAAGATTAGCTAAACTTTCTGGTGGTGTTGCTGTTATCAATATAGGTGCTGCTACTGAAGTAGAAATGAAAGAGAAAAAAGCTAGAGTAGAAGATGCTTTATCTGCTACTAGAGCTGCTGTTGAAGAAGGCGTAATTCCTGGCGGCGGTATTACTTACTTACATGCTCAGCATAAATTAGAATCTTTAACTGTAGAAAATCCTGATGAACAAGTTGGTGTTAATATAGTTAAAAGAGCTATAGAAGAGCCTATCAGAATGATAGCTACAAATGCTGGTTTAGACGGTTCTGTTGTTGCTATTGAAGCTAAAAAACAAAAAGGCAATATGGGTTTCAATGCTCTTACTAATGAATGGGTTGATATGTTAAAAGCTGGTATTATTGATCCTGCTAAAGTTTCAAGAAGTGCTTTACAAAATGCTGCTTCTATTGCTAGCCAAGTATTAACTGCTGAAGTTATTATTACAGATATACCTGAACCTGAAAAACCAATGCCTCCAATGCCTGGCGGCGGAATGGGCGGTATGTATTAATAAATAGCCTATATAGAGAAAATATAAATTATAGTAATTAAGTTTATATAAAAAAGCCTCAGTATTTTTACTGGGGCTTTATTTTTTATTAATTATTTATTTTATTCTAATGAAAAATACTCTAAATCTTTTACCATCGCCTCTGTTTTTTCTGATACATTTTTACTGAGATTAGCACTTTCCTGAGCCATATAAGAATTCTCTTGAGTAATATCATTTAAAGAGTTAACTGCCATTTTTATTTGAGTGATATTATCATCTTCTTCTATTATAGCATTTGTTATATTAGATAAATCTTCAGATACTTCAAATACAAAAGCTTCTATATCGCCTAATAGTTTAGCAGATAATTCTACAGCCTCATTTCCTACATTGATTTTATTTATTGTATCTGATGTGATATTGGTTATTTCATTGGCAGCATCATTAACATTTTGTGCTAATGTCCTTATTTCAGAAGCAACAACTGCAAATCCTCTTCCTTGCTCTCCGGCTCTTGCAGCTTCTACTGCTGCATTTAAAGCCAATATATTAGTTTGAAATGCTATGGATTGTATCATCTTTGTTATATCAGATATTTTTTTACTTGCTTCAGAAATATCTTGCATATCTTTTAATGTTCTATTAGATGCTTCTACTCCATTTCTTGTAGCTTCAGCAGCTTTTGTACTTACTTCTTTAGCTTTTGATGAGTTTATAGAAGTGTCTCTCAAAGAATTTGATAATGCCTCTATAGAACTTGCTAATTCTTCTAAAGATGCTGCTTGTGATGAAGTTCTGTCGGATAGATGTATGCTTCCATTTGATATTGTAGCTGCATCGCTATTTATATTATTGATTTCCTGTTTAAAATTGGATATGACTTCGGATATATGAGCCTGCATATCATTTATAGAATTAACAACTCTTCCCATTTCATCTTTCTTTTTGTTGTATTTATCATCAAATTTTATATGGAAATTACCTTCAGCCATTTTACTCATATTCAATGCAACTAAATTTAAACTATTTGATATAGGTCTTGCTATCACCATAACTAATATAGTTTCTAAAAGTATAAGAAGCAGTATAACTAATAATAATGAAATTTTAAAAAATGCTAATGACTTATTTAGTTTTGTATTATCTCCATAACTAGTACATATCCATGATACGGAAGGAATTTGCATACTTATTATCCAATTCTTATTGTCCAAATTATAAAAAATTTCTTTACTTGTAACATCATTAATATATTTTGAAAATAAATTGTTTTTTAATAATGTGTTTTGTTCACTAAGTAAATAATTTTTATCCTTATGATTCAAATATATTCCTTTATCTGTAATAATATTAATAGTAGCATTATTTTCACTGCCATATTTATCAGATATTGTTTCTAAATTTTTTAAAGATATGTCCATACCTATAACACCCTTTAAAGCATTATTAGTATAAACAGCTTTTGCAAATGTAACAACAACTTCTCCTGTAGTTGCTGCTATGTATGGTGCACTTACATAGAAATTTGTAGTTTTTAATGCTCCTTGAAACCATTCTCTAGTAGTTTGATCATAATCAAGAGGTAAACTTGCTTCTAAAAGATTTATGAATGAACCTCCATCTTTAAAAGGTATATCATTTGCAAAATACAAATCTACCATTCCTGGATCTTTTAATATTTCTCCAAATGCTATTAACATATCATCTTTTGATATTGGAGCAGTATTGTATGATTTTATAACTTCTATCTTTGAATTAAAATATAATAACCAATTTGATATGTCTATTCTTACATTATGCATAAAATTGATATTGTCTTTCATGAAATTTTTTTTGTATATAGGTTCATATATAAATAATATAATTATATATACTATAAATAAAAAAGCAGAAAATGGAAACAAAAATTTAAACATTAAATTATTAATGTATTTTATAATGCTTTTCATAGATTGACCTCTAAATATTATATTATAATTTAATTATAGTAATATAAATTATTCAAGTCAAATAATATCGTATTTTTTGTTATATATTTTTTATTTGCGATTTTTTTGATGTAATATATCTAAGAAATTGGTATTATAATCCTTTCTTGATATTTCTTTATTTTTATATAATAAATTTTTATATTTATCATCTGTTTTTATATTTTTATTTCTGAATCCTCCTTCCATTCTAAGAGCATATAAAATATCTCCTATACTGATAGATTCCGGAGGACATCCCAAAGAATATGATATATTTGCTCCATTAGATATTTTTATAACATACATTGATTTTTCTAATGGTTCTGATATTTCTGTAATAATTGTAGGAGCTGTTCTAAGTTCTTTTGCTAGTTCATACATAGTTATAGCTTTTTTTCTTTTTATAAATCTATAAGATATTATATCCATAAATTCTAATGCTATAAGTTCTTTTTCAGCAAATGATAATTTAATACTGTTTTTATCAACTCCATAAGATCTAAAATATTGTATAGAGTAGGTGAGTTCTGCTCCAAATAATATTATAAGCCATACTATATATAACAATAATAATAATACAGGTATTTGAGCAAATGAGCTGGCAGAAGATAATTCAGCAGGCATTATACTTGTAAGCATATTGTTTTCACTACTTATAGTAACTATATCATCTATTTGAAAATTATATTTCAATAATTGTTCTGATACATTTGGAGAAAAAGTTAAAAATTCAAGCATATTAGTTTCTAGAGGTTCTTTTTTATAAGTTGTAGCACCTATTCCTGTTCCAATATTCTGTATAATAGCATAGCTTATTCTTTCTATTTTTATACTTGATATGTTATCAACATCAATTTTTTGATTCTTTTGAAGCATATTTTTATTTGTATTTATCATTTCTTTATAATCATCATTAGTAATTGTTTCTATATTATTATTAGTATTGTTATTAATAATACCAACATCATTTGTTTCTATAATGTTATTTTGCTGGTCTGCAGTATTTATTTCTTTAACTAAATATTCTATTTTGTATTTATCATTATCAAATATTTGTTTATAATTTTTTACATCTATATTAAGTTTAAAATATACACTGAATAGAGTTATTATAGCAATTGCAACCAATACTGATGATATGGTGGCATTAGACCAATTTACTTTAGTCTGAGGTACTAATACATATAAAAATAATACTAATAATGAAGTAGATATTATAGGGGTAACCCAAGATAATAATATTTTAATTAATGCAGGAAGGCTATGAAGGCTTATAGAAGTATAAGTAATTAAAGTAAATGATATACCAATAAGTATAGGTATCAGAAATAATAATGCTATGTAATTAGCTGCTACTCTTGGTATAGAAGTTTTAATTTTTACACGCCATATTTTTATTAATGATCTTTGTATGCTATGAAGTATTAAAGCAACGCTGACTATAGTTGATATAATACCTATTATCCCAAAACTAGCTAAATCAGTATTATCAGCTATATTAAGTATTTGCCTAACCATAGGCTCATAGAATGGAGCATTTTTTTCCATCCAATCAAATATGAAAACAAATATATTTTGATATATATTGAATATTCTTAATATAAAAAGTCCTACTATTAATGTTGGTATAAAAGATAACGTTACAAGATATGTTAAAGCTGCCGCTCTTATTGTACAGTCATCTTTAAAGAAGTCTGTTACGGCAAATACTATTATTCTATAAGAATTGAGAAAAAACTTTTGTATAGGATTAAATAATTTAGGATCTGTATAATATATCTCTTCATTGAAAAAAATCTTCAATTTTTTGAAAAAATTTTTAATTTTTTGAATTTTAGTCATATAACACTTCTTGCAAAAAAAATTATATAATGTATAATATATAAACATTAAGCGAGGGTGGCGGAACTGGCAGACGCACTAGACTTAGGATCTAGCGCCCTAGGCATGAGGGTTCGATTCCCTCCCCTCGTAATCTTTTATATATATCATTATTTATTACCATCACTTTTATCATTATTTATTTCTACAGAAAATTTACATTTATTACAAACTTTCTTATATCCAGTTGATGTTTTTATTATTCTCATAGAATTTTTACAATTACAAAATGGACAATCCTCATGATTTCTAAATACTATCATTGATATAAAATCTACTATTTTACCTATACCTGATACAAAGAATAGTATTCCAAACATTAGTATAAATATAATTATAATAGCTATGAAAAATATAATAACTAATAAATCCACTTTATATATCCATTAGTAGTTTTGCATATTATATCTTAAATGTAAGATTTTTTAAAGAAGTCTGAGTATATTTTTATCGTATTTGTATTGATATATTTTATTGGAAAATCTGACCAACTATCAAGTTCATTATTCCATAATCTGTAATAATAGTTGTCGCCTTCCTTTTTCCATTCATAAGTATAAATCTTTTTTTCCTGACCATTACTGCTTGTATATTCTATTTTATTATTATTAAAAAAAGTGTATTTTTCATTTCCGTTTATTAATTGCCAGCTTCCAGTGAATCTATGGTCAACAACTCCTTTTTCTACACTTATAATTTCTTTTTTCTCGCAAGAACCTATAATTATTGAAAAAGATAATATAATCATAATAAATATTTTATACATTGACAGTCCTTTAATTTAATCTAGTATCATATATAGTATCGTAATAATTATCATAAAATAAAAATTGTATATTACTAATTATACATACCAATATTGATAAAATATTTTAAACATATATAATAATGATTCTGTAACAATATAGATATAATAATATTAGGATTATTTATGCAGAACTATTTAGAATTATTAAGAAAAGTTTTAGAAGAAGGTGAAGAAACTAAAGACAGAACAGGAGTAGGTACAAGAAGAATATTTGGTCCTCAATTAAGATTTAAATTTGAAGGAAATAAAATACCAATCATAACTACTAAAAGAGTTTTTATGAAAGGTGTTATTATAGAATTACTTTGGTTTTTGCAGGGATCTACCAATATAAAATTTTTATTGGAGAATAATGTTCATATATGGGATGAGTGGGCTGACGATATGGGAGAGCTTGGCCCTGTATATGGAAAACAATGGAGAGCTTGGGAGACCAAAGAAGGAAACAAAATAGATCAAATATCAAATATAGTAAATACATTAAGAAATAATCCAACAAGCAGAAGGATCATTTTAAATGCTTGGAATGTAGGAGAGATTGATCAGATGCATCTTCCACCATGTCATATGATGTGTCAGTTTTCAGTTAATAGCAAAGGCGGAATAATTACTCATTTATATCAAAGATCTGCTGATTTATTTTTGGGAGTTCCTTTTAATATAAGTTCTTATGCTATACTTACAAGACTTTTAGCTATGCATAGTGGACTTCATGCTTCAGAATTAATAATGACATTCGGAGATGCACATATTTATAATAATCATATAGAGCAAGTAAAGACTCAGCTTTCAAGAGAACCTTTTAATCAAACAACAGAATTATTTATAGAAAATCGTTCTAATATATTTAGTCATATTTATGAGGATTTTAGATTAGAAGGTTACAAATATTATCCTACTATAAAAGCGGAGGTGGCTGTTTGATAGTTTCATTAATTGCTGCAGTAGATTCTAAAAATGGTATAGGATTAAATGGTATTATGCCTTGGGGACACATAAAAGAAGATATGCAGTTTTTTAGAAGCACAACTACAGGATATGCAGTTGTTATGGGCAGAGTTACTTTTGAGTCTTTAGGTTCAAAACCTCTTCCTAATAGAAAAAATATTGTTATATCTTCTAATATTAATAATGAGCTTTCAAATAAATATGATAATCTTTTTTATGAGAAATCTTTTGAAGATACTATTTCTAAATTACTTTTGGAAAAAAATAATCAGATATTCATTATAGGCGGAGAATCAATTTATAAAAAGTCTTTAGACTATGCTGATATAATATATCTTACTCATATAGATAAAAATTATAATTGCGACAGATTCTTTCCTGAAATAGATACGAGTTTATTTAAATCCGATAAATTAAAAACATTTTTATATAATGATATAAATGTGAATATAATAAAATACACCAGATATTGTATGTAAATATAGTTAAATAAAATAGTTGAAAAATATGGAAACTATTATACAATTTTTTCAGATATATATCTATTAAAACAGTTCTTTCCGTCATTATATATCTTTCAATTGATGTGCTAAGTTATAAAATATTTTATAACTTTAATATTTGGGGTTATTATGAATAGTATAGATAATTTGTTGGAATTAGCCAATAAAGCTTTCGATAGTGCTGATTATAAAAAATCTTTAGAATATTTTGATCAATTAATTTTTTATTTTGGAGATAGTGTCGAACTTTATAATAATAGGGGACTAGCAAAAAGCAGTTTGGGAATGCATGAAGAAGCTATTTCCGATTTTGAAAAGGTTATTAGTATTGATTCTCAATATGTGAATGCTTATAATAATATAGGATTAGTTAAACATAATTTAGGAATGTATGAGGAAGCTATTAATTTTTATAAAAAGGCTTTGGATATAGATAATAACTGTATTCAGGCCTGCAATAATATAGGATTAGCTAATCATAATTTAGGAATGTATGAAGAAGCTATTAAATATTATATAAAGGCTATAGAAATTTCTCCTAATGTTCATACATATAATAATATAGGATTAATAAAGAATGACTTAGGAATGTATGAAGAAGCTATTGAATATTTCAATAAAGTTATACGATTGGATAATCATTATACGAAAGCATACTATAATATAGGATTATCAAAATATAATTTAAAAAACTATGATGAGGCATTAGAATATTTTAATAAGGTTATAGAATTAGATTCTAAAAATGTATATGCCTATAATAATATTGGAATAATAAAGCAGGATTTAAAATTACATAATGAAGCATTGGAATATTTTAATAAAGCTTTACTATTAGATAGAAATTATTCTAAGGCATATTATAATAGAGGTCTTTCAGAATTGGAATTGGAATTATATGAATGTGCTTTAGAGGATTTTAGCAGATGTTTAGAATTAGAGCCTAATTATTATCCTGCACATTGCAAAAGAGGTGAAGCAAAATTAAAATTAAAAAATTATAAAGAAGCAGTAGAGGATTTTAATCAATATATAGAACATAGTAATCCTGATAGTAAAATATATTTTTATAGAGGTTATGCTGAATATAAATTGAAAGATTATAATAATGCTTTGAAAGATTTTAATATGTCTGACAATAATATAAAAACATTTCTATTAAAAATTATATTAAAATTTAAACTTCTATTTGTAAAAAAATAGCTATAAATTATTTCTTATTATCATTATAAAAGTTTTATTATATTTTAATAAAATAGGTTTAAATTTATTATATATAATATATAATGTTTCAAATTATATTTATGTGAATTCTTTTAATTTTAAGGAGATAATTTGAGATTAGAATTAATGCTTGGCGTCAGGTATTTGAGAGCCAAAAAGAAATTTTCATTTGTTTCAATTATTACAATTATATGTGTACTTGGAATATTAGTTGGAGATATGGTAATGATTACTGTACTTTCCGTTATGAATGGTTTTCAGGACGATATAAGAGATAAAATACTTGGAATGAGAGCACATATAAATATCAGTGCTTACAGTGATCAGCCTCTTACAGATTATAAATATGTTGTTGATAATATAATGGATAATAAAGAAATAACAAGTGCTTATCCTTATATAGTTTTACCTTGTATAATGCGTTCTTATGGTTTTACTACTCTTATAACAGTTCGTTCATTTGAAGATAATATATTCACTACAGATAAAGACTTCATAAAATATTTTAATTTTATTGAAGGCAATAATAAAGATATGAATACTAATGATGCCTTAATAGGATCTGAAATGGCAAAGGACTATGCTTTATCTATTGGAGATACTATAGATATAATTTCAGCTTCAGGAAGTTTTGAGAGAGGATTTAAACCTCAAAAAACTACTTTTACTATTAAAGGTATTTATAAAACAGGCTACTATGAATATGACAGCAGAATGGTAATAGTTCCTCTTGCTACAGGTCAGAATATGGTTGGATATGATAATGCTGTTACAGGAGTTGCTGTAAAAGTAAGAAATTTTTTTGATGCGGATAAAGTTGCTAAAAAGATAGATACTGATTTGAAAGAATTTTATAATGTTATGCCTTGGATGCTATTTGATAGAAATTTCTTCCAGGCTTTGCATACAGAAAAATTAATGCTTGCTTTGATACTTTCTTTTATAATATTGATAGCAGCTTTAAATATTGCTTCAAGCCAGATAATATTTGTTAAAGATAAAAGGCGTGATATTGCTATAATAAAAACATTAGGTTTAAGACCCTCAAATGTAGCTAAAGTTTTCTTTTTGGAGGGAGCTATAATTGGTTTAATAGGTACTGTACTTGGTGTAATATTCGGTATATTACTTGCCAATTATGTTAATGAAGCTTTGGAAGGATTAAGAATAATAATGCAGTTTGTAGTTAATATTATTTGGTTTATTCCTTCAAAAATAAGCTCAGGAATATCAATACCTATAGTACCAGATTTCTTTCCATCAGATATATATTATGTAAGCGGAGGACTTCCTTCTATAATACATGCTTCTCAGGTAATAATGGTTGCTAGTATATCATTCTTACTTTCTGTTTTATTTGCTATAATACCTGCTTATATAGCAAGCAGATATAAACCTGCGGAGGTATTAAGATATGAGTGATAATAAAGAAGTTTTAATTAATATAGAAAATTTAAAAAAGACTTATGTTGGACCTCCTAAAGTAGAAGTGTTAAAATCTATAAGTTTAAAAGTTTATAAAAATGAAATACTTGCTATAACAGGAGAATCTGGAAGCGGAAAAACTACTCTTTTAAATTTAATAGGCGGAATAGATAATATTACTGAAGGCAGTATAGATATATTAGGCAATAATATTGGTAAAATGAATGAGGGACAATTAGCGCATTTTAGAAATAGTTCTCTTGGATATGTATTTCAATTCCATAATTTGCTTGGTGAGTTTAGTGCTTTAGAAAATGTTATGATACCGTCTTTAATGCTTAAATATAATAAAAAGGAAGCAAGACAAAAAGCAGAAAGTCTTCTTGAAACTGTAGGATTAAAAGATAGAATGGAGCATAGAATAGGCGAACTTTCAGGAGGTGAGGCACAGCGAGTTGCTATTGCAAGAGCTTTGATAAATAAACCTAGTGTTGTATTAGCCGATGAGCCTACAGGAAATTTGGATAAGAAAAATGCTGAAGTAGTAAGAGAATTATTATGGAATATGACAAAACAAAGTAATGCTTCTCTAATAATTGTTACGCATTCGGTTTCTATTGCAAATATGGCTGATAGAAAATTACGTTTGGAATATGGAGAAAATTTAATAGAATATTGAAATATACAATATTTTAATATAAAATATACAATATTTAATTATTAAAAATAAAATTATATTTAGGAATATAAGATTATGATTATAAAAAAATTGAAAGAATTTTTCAAAAAAGATAACAGACCATTTGATTATGGTGCTGTTACAGAAGAACATATACAAAAATATTATTCAAAAGTTGAAAAACATCCTTATAGAAGAATGTTTTCTTATGCTATGAGGCATAAAAAATTATTTATACCATCTTTTATTTTAAGTATAGGCTATACTATTATAAATATACTTCCTCCATTTTTTGGGCAGTTGGCAATATCTATTACAGGCGGAAAAAGGGTTGATCTTTTGGATAAAATTCCATTGGTAGCGGATTTAACAGCTAAATTTAGTAATTTAAGTACTAAAGATTTAACTCAGCAGCTTTTAAGCGGAGATTCTATTGGAAATCCAGTAATAATAGCACAATTTGCATTTATTATAATCATTGGATTTATATATGTTTTATTCAGAGTTGCATTTGATTATATAAAAACTTTTCTTTTTGCTTTCACTGCTCAAGAGATTGGAAAAGATGTACGTGCTGATATGATGAGAGGTCTTCTTAATACAGATATAGCATATTTTAAGCAGGAAAAAGAAGGTGATTTGATGAGCAGAGTTATCAATGAATCTGGATCAATAGAAGGCTTTCTATCTGGTACATTACCAAATATGATAACAGTGCCTTTAACATTAATACTTACTTTATGTGTATTACTTCTTTTAAATGTAAAACTTACAATAGCTTGTTTTTTAGCAGCTCCGCTAATAGGATTAGGTATAGATAAAGTTTCAAAATTAATAAGAACAAGAATTTCAGCTCAGCAAAACTTTTTAGGAAGTACAACATCGGTTATACAAGAAGATATAAGAGGAATAGAAGTTATTAAAATATTTTCTAAAGAAGATCAGGAAGTTAATAGATATAGAAGTTTATATAGTGAATTAATAAATATAATGAGAAAAATTAGTTTGCTTACTTCACTTAATAGACCTATGACGGAACTTGTAATGATAGCTGCTATGCTTGTAATACTTGCTTACGGCGGATTTTTGATATTTAAAGGGGAAATGCCTTTTGAATTTTTATGGGGATTTTTGCTTTATATGCTTAATATATCCACTCCTGTAAGAGATTTATCCGGTATATTTATTAATTTACAAATGACTAAAGCAGTTGCTATTAGGGTTTTCCAAATAATAGACTTACCTGCTGAGAATGTTGATGACCCTACTAAAAAAGAAATGAAGCCTTTAGAACATTCAATTACTTTTGAAAATATACATTTTGAATATCCAAGAAGAAATGATGCCCAGCCTTTCCATTTAGGACCTATAAATTTTAACGTTAAAAAAGGTGATGTAGTTGCTTTTGTAGGTAATTCAGGCGGTGGTAAAACTACTTTGATAAGTTTGATTCCAAAATTGTTTACCCCAAGTGAAGGTGTTATAAGATTTGATGGTATTGATATAAATGAATTAAATACTAGAAGTGTAAGAAATCAAATAGGTGTGGTATCTCAGGAGAATATTTTGTTTTACGGCACAGTAAGAGAAAATATTTTATATGCAAATCCTGATGCTACAGATGATGATTTGGTGAGAGCAGCAAAAATAGCACATGCTGATGAGTTTATTCTAAAATTACCTAATGGTTATGATACACATATAGGACCAAGAGGTGTAATGCTTTCTGGTGGTCAGCGTCAAAGAATAGCATTAGCAAGAGCTGTAGTGAAGAGACCTTCTATATTAATACTAGATGAAGCTACTAGTGCTTTGGATACTGAAAGCGAAATGTACGTACAAAAAGCATTAAATGAAATTATTAACCTCCAAACTACTTTCGTTATAGCTCATAGACTTTCTACTATAAAAAATGCTACATATATATGTGTTGTGGAAGATGGTAAAATAACAGAATCTGGTACTCATAATGAATTAATGAAAAGAGGCGGAAAATATCAATATCTGTATTCACTACAATTTAGAGATGAATAAAATTATAGTTTAATAAAAATAAAAATGCTGTTTTAATACTAAAGTTATTATTAAAACAGCATTTTTTATTATAAAATAAATTATTTAGTTTTTATTTTGTTCTTGAGTTGCTATGCTAAGTCTTGTAAAACCAGCATTTTTAACACTATCTATAACTGATATTAATGTTTGAGTTCTAACATCTTCATCAGAACGTATTTCTATAGGCTTTTCCAATTCTCCTTCTGTGTCTGCTAATTTTTTAAGATCAGCATCTATGTCTTCAGATAAATACCCGTTTATATATTTTTGTCCGTCTTTTGATATACTTATTACTACAGTTTCATTTTTTTCGGATCCCACTGCTGATGTAGATTTAGGCAAACTAATTTCTATTTGAGGTGTAACTATAATTGTTGAACCCACCATGAAAAATATAAGTAAATTAAATACTATATCTATCATGGGGGTTAAATCTATTCCGCTTTTTATATTGAATCTTCTTCTAAACTTCATATGCGCACACTGCATTATTAAAGTTATTCTACTGTTATAGTTCTTACATTACTTAAGAAATGCTGACCTTTATATAGAATAGAAATTTTATAATCGCCTTTTCCATATTCAGCCTTGAAAGTTCTTCCTAATATAGAGTTGCCCATATCTTTAACATCATATATTACTTTTCCTATATATGTTTTTCCATCATCTCCTGTGATTCTAGCTTCAGGATCAGCCATTTCTATAGCTAATTTAAAATCAGTAAAAGCAGCTCCATTTAGTATTCTATATTTTACAGTTATTTCATCACCTTCTTTAGCTTTAGGTGAGAAGTCAACAGATTCAGCAACTATGTTGGCAAATGTTACTGTAGTATAAACACCAACTCCTCTTTTTACAGCACCAACTCCTATAGCATTATATTCTTTACTTAATATATTCTTTTTGCTGTCAGGAGTTTTCATCAAATCTTTAACAATGCTTTCAGCTGCTTTTTTATCAGTGAATGGAATAACATCTAATTTATGCAAACTTTCACTTATATTTCCAACCATTTCAGGATATAATTTTATTTGTCTTGCTTTTGAATCTAAACCGTCTAAATCTGTATTACTAAAAAATTTATTTTGAGCCATATTATCAGCATGATATAATGCTAAAGAATGAAGTCTTTGATTATTTGGAAGAGGTGGCAAAGACACCTTACTTCTTTCTAAATTTATTAATCTTAGTACCTCATCTTCTATAGTATTAGCACTAACTATTAAAGTTGATAAAAATATAAATATTATTATGAAATTTAACTTTTTCATTTTTAATCTCCAAAAAAAATTTAAAATTGTATAATTATAAATCTAATTTTATAATGATTTTGTAAAAAATAAAAGAAAATAAATAAAAAATAATATTATTTTTTTATGTAAATATTGTTTGTATTTATTATTGACTTTTTTTATTTAATATACTAGATTATTAATTAGTATTAAATATTATTTATATGTTTTAGTATTATATATGTAAAATGGAGAATAATGGTTATGAAGAAAATATTTTTAATGATCGTTTTATTAATAGTTTTGTCATCTTGTAAAGAAGTAGCAAATATTTTAGGGGTAAATATCGATAGCTCATTGACATATTCTGATGGAAGTATGGGAAAGGCATCTTTTTATGCTAATTACAAAGAACGAGGAAATAGACGTTATAATTTTAATAAAATAGCAGAATATGATAAATTAATTATATATTTAAAAGATGGAGCAGGATATAAGCCAGAAAGTGTGGATTATATAGCTAAAGTATTTAATGATAATTATGATGAAGAAGTAAGAATATATGGAGAACATACAGATGTTGATAAGAATGGTAAAATTATAATTTTATTATTGGAATTGAATGCTAGTTATTCAGGTGGAGTAATTACTGGTTATTTTTATGGTGAAGATTTAATTTTGAATAAAAATAATAATGCTGAGATATTATATATGGATGTACAAGTTCTTAATGATGATCCTCAGTATATGGCTGGAACTATACAGCATGAATTCCAGCATTTAATTAATTATAATGTTAATTATATTAAAAATAATAGAGAAATGTCAACTTGGCTTAATGAAGCTCTTTCAGAATCTACATCTATATTATTCAGCCCAGCTACAGTTAATTCAAGAATAAATGAATTTAATAATATGAAAGGATATTATTGTTTTTATACTTGGAATCTTCCTTTAAATGTATTTGCTAATTATCCATCTGTTTCAGTATTTATGAATTGGCTTTATCAAAAAAATGGTAAAAATTCTTCTGTATTCCAAAATATAGCAAAATATTCATCATTAGATGATTATAATAGAGTTTTAAATAATGTAAGTTTTACAGGAGCATCTAGCTGGGATGATTTATTATTAAAATGGCTTGAAGGAGTCAAAAATAATGAAGTTGCAGGAGCTAAGTTACAAATTCAAAAAGGCGGATATCCTATTCCATTATTCCCAGGGGCAGCAGTAGTTTATAATGGTACTTTGAGTCCGTCAGGTAATTTAGTAACAAGAAAGTTATCAAGCGGTTTGGAATTAGCTTTGAATAAAGATACTTATGTAGGTGATAATCCAACTCCTATAAATATTACAACTCCTCAAGTATCATCAATACAGACATCAAAAATGTATAAGACAGTTAGTGAAGATGATAAGACTTATACACCTAAATACAGACATATATTGTTTGATAAAGACGGTAAAATTAAAGAATATTAATTTATAAAAGGAGAATTAATGAAAAGAATTTACAAAAACATTATAAAATATTCTTATGTTTTTATGATAGTTTTTTTCCTTTTAATTTTTGCTAAGAAACAGGAGATTACTGGTACTATTAGAATGGTAGGTACAGCTATATTTCCAGATATAGTTATAACTACAGAAGAGAGAGATTATTATTTCGATAAGCGATTTTTTGATGAATACGCTAAGTATGTAGGACAAAATATGACTATAAAAGCTAAAGTAAAGAAAGAGACTATATGGCTTGCCGACAGAAGCAAATCATTTGACAGATATACTATTATGTGGGTAGAAAAGAAATAATAATAAAAAATATAATTACAAGGCTTTAAATATATCTAAATATTTAAAGCCTTTATTTGTAATAAAGTAAAAATTCATTGATAAATATACGGAGTATGGTATAATAAGATAATAATAAAATAATCAAAACTATGGAGTCATTTTATGAATGTATTGGTAATAAATTCAGGAAGTTCAAGTATTAAATATCAATTATTCGCTATGCCTGAAGCAAAAGTTTTAGCTAAAGGACTTTTGGAAAAAATTGGCGAAGAAATAAGTGCTTTAAAACACACTGCAGTAGAGAAAGGAAAAGAGAAAAAAATAGAACAGAAGGTTGCTGATCATAAAGCAGGTATGTCTTTAATTTTCTCTCTTTTAACAGACAAAGAAGTTGGGGTTATAGCTGATATGAGCGAAATATCTGCTGTAGGTCATAGAGTTGTTCATGGTGGTGAAGCATTCAATAAAAGTACATTAATAACTGATGAAGCTATAAAAGCTATTGAGGCTTGCTGCGATATAGCTCCTTTACATAACCCAGCTGGTTTACAAGGTATAAGTGCTTGTAAAGAAATATTAAAAGATGTAAAAATGGTAGGTGTTTTTGATACTAGTTTCCACCAAACAATACCTGATTATGCTTATATGTATGCTGTTCCACATGAATGGTATGATAAATATAAAATACGTCGTTATGGTTTCCATGGTACTTCTCATAAATATGTTTATGGTGAGTTTTGTAAGGCAGCAAATAAACCTAATGCTAATGTTATAGTATGTCACTTAGGAAATGGTGCTAGTGTTACAGCTGTTAAAAATGGAGAATCTATTGATACTAGTATGGGTTTAACTCCATTAGAAGGTTTAGTAATGGGTACTAGATCAGGAGATATGGATCCTGCTGTTCCTACTTTTGTTATGGCTAAAGAAAATTTATCTGCAAAAGAAATGGATAATATTTTAAATAAAAAAAGCGGTCTTTTAGGTGTTTCTGGCGTAAGTAATGATATGAGAAACTTGGAAGAAGCTGCTAAAACTAACCCTAAAGCTGAACTTGCTATTACTATGTTCTGCTATAGAGTAAAAAAATACATAGGTGCTTATATGGCTGCTTTAGGACATCTTGACGGTATAGTATTCACAGGCGGTATAGGTGAAAATAGTGCTTATATTAGAGGAAGAATACTTGAAGGTTTAGATGAGCTTGGTATTAAATGCGATGCTGATAAAAACTCTAAAGCTAGAGGCTGTGCTAATTTTGAAAAAGATGGTGCTGCTATTAAACTTTATGTTATAGCTACTGATGAAGAAAAAGCAATAGCTATGGATACTTATAATCTTGCTTTAAAATAAAAATAATTGTTTATATAAACGTTTTTATATAGGGTGTCTTAATTAATTATTAAGATGCCCTATTTTTTTAATTTTTAAGTTAGATAATTATAATTTATTTCGATACTATAAAATATTAATACCATATTAGGAAGTATTATCTTATGAAAAAGAATATATTAATTAAATTATTTTGTTTATTTTATGCTGTTTTTATTTTATCATGCCATAAAGAGCCTAAAAATATTTTGAATGAATTAATGGTATCTGTTGGTCCTGAACCTCAAACTATAGACCCTACTAAAAATTCTGCAGTAGATGCTATGATATATACAACACATTTATTTGAGAATTTAACTATAAGAGATGAAAATAATAATATAATACCAGGTGCTGCTGAAAGCTGGACTTCATCTAATAACAATACAATATATATTTTTAATATTAGAAGCAATGCAAAATGGTCCGACGGAATGGATTTAAAAGCTAATGATTTTGCTTATGCTTGGAAACGTATAGTTGATCCTAAGAATGGGGCTTCATATTCTATACTTTTAGATGTTATAAAAAATGCAAGCGATATAATGATGGGGAAAAAAGATAAAGAAACATTAGGAGTTAAAGCATTAGATGATAAAACTTTATATGTAGAATTAGAATATCCTGTGCCTTATTTTGCAGAGATGGTAGCTCACACTGCTTATACGCCTTTGAGAGAAGATATAGTAAGTAAAAATGAAGACGGTTGGACTTTAGATGTTAATACTATGGTTGGAAACGGAGCTTTTCAAATTGTACGTTGGGATCATAATTCAAGATTAGTTGTTCGTAAAAATACTGACTATTGGAATTATAAAGAGATAAAACCTGATATTATTAATTTTGAGTTTATAGATAATGACAATACAGCAATGTCAGCGATAATTAATGAAGAAATATATTTTTATCATAATACGCCAATAAATGACAGAGAAAAACTTTTAAAAGAAGGCATAGCAAGACCAGTACCAAATATATCACTTTATTTTTATGAAGTTGATAATAGGAAAAAACCTTTTAATGATGCTAGAGTAAGAAAGGCTATTTCTTTAGCTATAGATAGGGAATATATAGTAAATAATATTATGAAAGGTGGAGAGAAGCCTGCTGCTGGTATTGTTCCTTATAATATAAAAGATGTTGACAGTACAAATGATTTCAGAAATAAAAGAGATGGATATTTTTCTACTAAAAGCGAGGATTATCAAAAGAATGTAGAAGAGGCTAGGGCTTTACTTGCAGAGGCTGGTTATCCTAATGGAGAAAATTTTCCAGTATTTGAATTTATAAGTAATCCGGGCTTTCATATCACTATTGCTGAAAGCATACAGGCTATGTTAAAAGAAGCATTAAATATAAATATGGTTATAAGGCAGGAAGAATGGGCTGTGCTTTTACAAACTAGAAGAGATGGAAATTTTGACATGGCTAGACAGGGCTGGATTGGCGGATATAATAGCCCTGCTGCATTCTTATCTTTAGTAAAAACAGGATATGTATTGAATGAGGGCAGATATAGTAATCCTGAATTTGATAAAGCTTTGTTAAATGCTTCCCTTGCTGAAAATGATTCAGATAGAAGTATGTATATGCATGAAGCTGAAAGTATTGCTATGAATGATATGGCTATTATTCCAATATATTATTATGCCGGAACTGTAATGCAAAATTCAAAATTAACAAATGTTATTTATGATATATTCGGTATATATAATTTTAGTAAGGCTGAGATTATAGAAGAAACTAATTAATATTTATATTCCTTTTCCTTCTATTGTTCTTAATTGATTTACAGGAATATCTGAATATTTATTAGATTCTTCTTTTGAGAGTCTTGTCCATTCTACGGTTGCTCCTACTATGCCTTTTTTATCTAATGACGCTTTTAGATATAATGTTTTCTTATCATCTGATAAGCTTATTTTGGCATAGTATGTGCTTCCTTGATCTGTATGATATATTCTTCCTGTTTGCCACTCACCATCTTTGAACTCTATATCATATATGAATATTAATCCTTTCAAATCTTTATCTCTTAGTGATTTGTTCGGATTATGTATATCTAATGTGCTTTTTATATCGTCATGCAATGCTATACCATAAGCATATACTTTATTATCAATAACTATTATTTTGGCTATTTTCATTCTACCTTTAGGTTTTTCAGGCATAGCCCAGAAACCTTCAACATCTTTTGCATTATTTTGCCCATACAATAAAGAGCTGAATATAATTATAAATATTATAGACAATATATTATTTTTCATTTTATAATCCAAATTTATTTTTTATAAATTATATATCTAAATAATATTTTTTCTATAGCGTTTTATTATTTATATATTGATTATTATTTTTTATTATGTAAAATTAATTAATCTAAAATAAATGAATTAAAATTATTAAGGAAACATTTTATGAAAGATTCTAGAATAGAAAAATTAGCTAAAAATATAGTTACTTATTCATGCAAATTAAAAAAAGGCGAAAAAATACTTATAAAATGCTATGGTGAGGGAGAGGAAAGAAATTTAGTAAATGCCATTATTAAAGAGGTTTATAAAGTAGGGGCTAGTCCTTTTGTTTGGAATCATGACCCTCATATACTTAGAGAATTATTGAAGCAATGTAATGAAGAGCAGATGAAAATTTGGGCTAAATCTGATTTAATGCTTATGAAAGAGATGGATGCTTATGTTGGTATATGGGGCGGATTAAATAGTTCAGAAAGTTCTTCTGTAAAAATGGAGAATCATGCTATATATGAAAAGTTTTATCTTGATCCTGTTCATATGAAGGAGAGAGTAAAAAATACTAAATGGGTTGTTATGAATTATCCTACACCAGCTATGGCACAGCAGGCTTCTATGAGTACAGATGAATTTGAAGATTTTTATTTTAAAGTTTGTAATTTGGATTATTCTAAAATGTCTAAGGCTATGGATAATTTAGTAAAACTTATGAATAAAACTGATAAAGTGAGAATAGTTGGAAAAGACACTGATTTAACTTTCTCTATTAAAGATATACCTGCTATAAAATGTGCTGGCGAACTCAATATACCTGACGGAGAAGTATACACTGCTCCTGTGAAAAATTCTGTTAATGGTGTTTTATCTTATAATACACCTTCTTTATATAGTGACGGATTTACTTATGAGAATATTAAATTCGAGTTCAAAAACGGAAAGATAATAAACGCAACTTGTAATGATACAAATAGAATAAATAAAATATTAGACAGTGATGCAGGTGCTAGATATATAGGAGAATTTGCTATAGGAGTTAATCCATATATTACAGAGCCTATGAAAGATATATTATTTGATGAAAAAATTATGGGAAGTTTCCATTTCACTCCTGGTGCTTGCTATGATGATGCTAGTAATGGAAATAGCTCTAAAATACATTGGGATTTGGTATGCATACAGACTAAAAAATACGGCGGCGGAGAAATTTATTTTGATGATAAATTGATAAGAAAAGACGGATTATTTGTTATTGATAGTCTTAAATGCTTGAATCCTAATAATTTAAAATAATATAAAAGGTTTGTAAATGAGTGATAAGAAATTTAATATTAGATTTGCTGCTGTAGAAGATTGTGCTTTAATACTGAAATTTATAAAAGAGCTTGCCCGTTATGAAAAATTAGAGCATGAGGTTACTGCAACTGAGGAGATACTTAAAGAGTGGATATTTGAAAAGAAGAAATGCGAGGTTTTAATAGCTTCAGAAAATAATATAGAAATAGGATATGCATTATTCTTTCATAATTTTTCTACATTTTTGGGAAAGGCAGGTGTATATTTAGAAGATTTATATATTAATCCTGATTATAGAGGATTAGGTTACGGAAAGAAGCTTTTAAAAGAGGTAGCAAAGATTGCAGTTGAAAGAGGATGCGAGAGATTGGATTGGCAGTGTTTGAATTGGAATAAATCTAGTATAGATTTTTATTTATCACTCAATGCAATTGAGATGTCAGATTGGAATTCTTACAGGCTAAGCCATGAAGTTTTAAAAATATTTGCTGAAGAATGATTTGTTAAATAATTATTATAAAATTTGAAGGTTTGTATAGATGAGTGATAAAAAATTTAGTATTAGATTTGCAGCTGTTGAAGATATACCAACTATAATGAGATTCATAAAAGAGCTTGCTGTTTATGAGAGCTTGGAGCATGAACTCAATCTTACAGAGGAAAGTTTAAAAGAAAATATTTTTGATAAGAAAAAGGCAGAGGTTGTTATTGCTTTTGAAGATGATATTCCAGTGGGGCATGCTGTATTTTTTGAAACTTTTTCTACTTTTGTAGGAAGGCATGGACTTTATTTAGATGATTTATATGTCAATGAAAAATACAGAGGCTTTGGATACGGTAAGAAACTATTTGAAGAAGTTGCAAAAATAGCTCTTAGCAGGAATTGCGGAAGACTTGAATGGCAATGTTTGGATTGGAATAAATCTAGTATAGATTTTTATTTATCTACAGGAGCTGAAATGGTTAAGGATGCCAGAGTTTACAGACTCACTAATGATGCTTTAAAAAAATTTTTAGATTTTTAATATATGAAAATATTTTATTTAATGATATGAACTATTAAATCTTGATTATATATGAAAAAAATAGTATAATTCAAAAAATTAACTTTATAAAGAGGTCAATAATGAAAAAAAGAGTATTGCTCAAAATATCAGGCGAAGCTTTACTTGGTCAAAAAGAATACGGTATAGATAATAATGTTGTTGATAGAATAGCATTAGAGATGAAAGAGGCTGGAAGTGATACAGAAATAGCTGTTGTTGTAGGCGGAGGAAATATTTTCAGAGGTATGCAGTTATCTGATAAAACAGGTATGGTGAGAGCTACTGCAGATTCTATGGGTATGCTTGCCACTATTATGAATGCTATAGCTTTGAAAGATAGATTTATGGCAGCCGGCACTCCTACTCAAATACTTTCTGCTTTTAATATTGAAGGTATGATAGAAGGTTTTGAAAGAGACAAAGCAATTCGTATATTAGAAAGAGGAAATGTGTTGATAATAGCAGGAGGTACTTCTAATCCTTATTTCACAACTGATAGTACAGCAATACTTAGAGCTTTAGAGATCGGTGCTTCTATAGTATTAAAAGGCACTAATGTTGATGGTGTTTATGATAAAGACCCTAAAAAGAATCCAGATGCTAAAATGTATAATGAAGTAACATTTAAAGAAGCTATTAATCAAAATTTAAGAGTTATGGATATGACAGCTTTCGCTATGGCTAATGATAATAATATGCCTATAAGAGTATTTAATATGCATACAAATGGAAACATTACAAAGGCTCTTTTAGGCGAGTCTATAGGAACTTATGTACATAATTAATTTATATAAAAAATAGGAGGTTTATTTTATGCTGTTAGATTTTGGCTATATTCCTGTTATTCCAATGTTTATTGGTATTATCATAATATTAATATTTATCATTATTTTCTTACGTTTCTTCCCAATAGGTTTATGGGTTACAGCTTTATTTTCCGGTGTAAGAATAAATATGATAACATTGATTACTATGCGTTTGAGGAGAGTTAATCCTTCACTTATAGTATTAAATCAGATAAAGTTATGGAAAGCAGGTTTAAAAATAGGAAGCAATGAGCTTGAGGCACATTATTTAGCAGGAGGAAATCCTACTGCAGTTGCTGATGCTTTGATTGCTGCTGATAAGGCTTCTTTGGATTTAAGTTTTGAAAGAGCTGCTGCTATAGATTTAGCTGGAAGGGATTTAGTTGATGCTATAAGAACTTCTGTTTCTCCTAGAGTTATTGCTACACCTTTAATTGCTGCCGTTGCTAAAGACGGTATACAAGTGAAGGCTACTGCAAGAGTTACTGTTAGAACTAATATTAACAGACTTGTTGGAGGTGCCGGAGAAGAAACAATAATCGCAAGAGTAGGTGAAGGTATTGTTACTACTATAGGTAGTGCTGCTTCTCATAAAGAAGTTTTGGAAAATCCTGATAGAATCTCTCAAGTTGTACTTGCTAAGGGGTTAGACTCTGGTACTGCTTTTGAAATACTTTCTATTGATATAGCTGATGTTGATGTTGGAAGCAATATTGGTGCTTTCTTACAGATTGACCAAGCTGAAGCTGATAAAAAAATTGCTCAGGCTAAAGCTGAAGAGAGAAGAGTTATGGCTATAGCTAGAGAACAGGAAATGCGTGCTCAGGTTGAGGAGATGAAAGCTAAAGTTGTTGAAGCTGAATCTCAATTACCTCTTGCCATTGCTGAGGCACTTAAAAAAGGAAATATCGGAGTATTAGATTATTATAATATGAAGAATGTTATGGCTGATACTGAAATGCGTTATAGTATATCCGGTATGGATTCAATGAGCAAAAATAATAATGCTTCAGGAAATGTGAAACAGTAAATTATTATTATAAATAAATTTTTTATAGGCTGTATATTTTTTATATGCAGCCTATTTTTTTGTAATTTTGAAAAATTAAAATTAATGTTATATTTATATATATTTATTTTTTATTTAGGATTATTTTATGACAATAGAACAATTTAATGATGAATATTTGGTGAGCAGAGAAGGCACAAATTCAGAAAAGTGGGAAACAAAAAAAGATAAAAGATTCAATACAGACGGATTGCTTCCTATGTGGGTTGCCGATATGGAGTTCAAAGCACCCAATGAAGTAATAGAGGCTATAAATAAAAGAGTTATTCATGGAGTTTTCGGATATACTGTTTTATGGGATAGTTATTTTGAGGCTTTTTTTAATTGGCAGAAAAGCAGATACAATATAGATTTAAAAAAAGAATGGATAAGTTTTTCTACAGGAGTTGTAACTTCTATATATTGGCTTGTGAATGCTTTTACTCAAAAGAATGATTCTGTTATTATACTTACTCCTGTATATTATCCTTTTCATAATGCTGTTAAAGATAATGGAAGAAATTTAATAGAATGCGTATTGAATAATGATAATGGTATTTTTTCTATAGATTTTGATAGATTAGAAAATGATATTGTAAAAAACAATGTTAAAATGATGATATTCTGTAATCCTCATAATCCTCTAGGAAGAGTATGGACTGATGAAGAAATAGATAGAGCTTTTGATATATGTAAAAGGCATAATGTTTATATAATTTCAGATGAGATACATCAGGATATAAATTTGGGAATTCGTCCTTTTATATCTGCACTTTCCATAAAAAATAAAGATAAGTATATGGATAAATTGATAGTAGTAACTTCTGCATCGAAGACTTTTAATTTAGCATGTCTTTTGAATTCACATATTATTATACCTAATGAAGACACTAGAAAGATATACAATGATTATGTTAATACTATAAGTAAAACTGAATTAAGCTTACTTGGTATGGTTGCTGCGGAGGCTGCTTATAAATATGGATCAGATTGGCTTGACGGATTATTAAAAACTATAAAAAGAAATTATGATTATATTAAAAATGAATTAAATGAAAAGGTACCTGATATAATAATAAGTCCTTTAGAAGGTACATATTTGCCTTTTATAGATTTAAGAAAAGTTGTTAATCCCGATAGAGTGAAAGAGTTTATACAAGACGATTGTAAAATAGCAGTTGATTTTGGAGAATGGTTTTCTAAAGATTATAAAGGTTTTATAAGATTGAATATTGCTACGAATTTTGAATATATAAGAATTTTTACTGATAATGTCATTTTGCAGCTTAAAACTAAAAATTATAAATAAGGCTTTTATTTTTTGTATAAATTAAAATTATGAAAAAATTATATTTTTTAGTAATTTTTACTAATATAGATACTTTTTTACTTGACAAAAACTATTATTTAATGTATTGTTAGAGTATACAAACAATAAATAAAAGGAGTTATAATATGAGTTTAATCAATAAAAAATTAATAGATTTCAAGGTTGAAGCTTATCAAGATGGTGAATTCAAAACAGTTGAAACTAAAGATGTTTTAGGAAAATGGAGTGTATTTTTCTTCTATCCAGCAGACTTTACATTTGTATGTCCTACAGAGTTAGCTGATTTAGGTACAGTATATGATGAATTAAAGAAAATTAATTGTGAAGTATATTCAGTTTCTGAAGATACTCATTTTGTACACAAAGCTTGGGCAGATGCTACACCAACTATTAAAAATCTTAAATATACAATGTTAGGTGACCCAACAGGTGTATTAGCTAAATTCTTTGAAGTATATGTAGAAGAAGAAGGTAAAGCATTACGCGGAAGCTTTATCGTAAACCCACAAGGCGAAATTAAAGCTTATGAAGTACATGATATGGGAATTGGTAGAGATGCTAATGAATTATTACGTAAAGTTCAAGCTGCTCAATATGTAGCTGAACATGGCGGTGAAGTTTGTCCTGCTAAATGGAAACCAGGTGCTAACACTTTAAAACCAGGAATCGATCTAGTTGGTAAGCTATAATCTATTAACTATATAAAATATTAGGACATATAATTAATTTTATATGTCCTTTTTTATTGCATGATTTTTCGCAATATAAAAGACAAGAAATATTTAATAAAATAAATCTTGTCTTTTTTATTTTCAATTAATTATATTATTGAATAGCAGCATTTAAAGAATCAATATCAAATACAGGCAATGCTGTTATGTCAGGAGTGATTTTTTTAGTCATTCCAACTAAAACTTTTCCAGGTCCGCATTCAAATATTTTTGTTATTCCTTGTTTTTGCATATTAAGCATGCTGTCATACCATCTTACAGTTGAGAACATTTGTTTATATAAATTTTCTTTTATAGAATTAAAATCATGAACTTCAGCTGTAACATTTGATAATACTTTATTATCATTGTTGTGTAATTCGATTTTTTCTAAGAATTCTTTTAAACTGTCTGCAGCAGGTTTCATAAATGGAGAATGGAAAGCTCCGGATACTTTTAAAGGAAGTACTCTTTTAGCACCAGCCTCCTGAAGTTTAGGAGTAACCGCTTCTATTGCACTAAGTAATCCTGATATAACTATCTGATCTTTTAAATTGTAATTAGCAGCAACAACCTCTTTATTTTCAGGCATACATTTAGAAACTGCATCATAATCTAATCCCATAACTGCAGCCATACCATAAGGTGCATCAGCCCCAGCTTTAGCCATTAATAAGCCTCTAGTTCTTGCAATTTTTACAGCATCTTCAAATGATATATATCCTGCAGCTGAAAGAGCAGTAATTTCACCCAAACTATGACCAGCAAATAAATTTCCTTTAACGCCTTTAGCTTTTAAAGCTTCATAAACAGCCATACCCACTGTAACCAAAGCAGGCTGAGTATTTTCTGTTTTTTTAAGATCGTCTTCGCTTCCTTCAAAACATAATGCTTTGATATCAACATCATCTAAAATATTAGCTGCCTTATCGAATATTGCTTTAGATTCAGCAACATTATCATACAAAGATTTTCCCATACCGGCACATTGAGAACCTTGACCTGGAAATAGAAATGCTATATTTGACATATTTTATTCTCCTTTTATTAAAAATATTTTATTTTCTTAAAATTAAATAATATAAAATATTAACAAAAAAATTAACTTTTATCAAGACATTAATTTGATTTTGATGATTCTTATATTAGTTATATTATTTTAATTAAAGTTAAAAGATTCTAATCTGTAAACAACAATTTATATTTGAATAATTGACATTTTATATTAAATTGATTATCTTTAATGCAATGTTTAAAATTAATTTGGGGTTATAAAAATGAATATGAGTAATGAGAAGAAATCTAAATATATGATAATAGAGGGTATAGTATCTGTAATCATCAATATATTATTATTTGCTTTCAAATATGCTGTAGGTTTACTTACAGGTTCGCTTTCGATTATGGCAGATGCATGGCATTCATTAAGCGATTGTATAAGCAGTATAATAGTCATAATAGGCGGAATATTTTCAAAAAGACCTCCAGACGAAGAACATCCTTTCGGACATGGAAGAATAGAGCTTATAACAAGTTTTATAGTTGGGATAATGCTTGTATTTATAGGGTATAGTTTTTTCTCTGAAGCTATTCAAAACATTATGAATAAAAAATCAGCTTCATTTACAACTATAGCTATAATTGCTATGGTTGTTTCAATACTTGTTAAGGAATTATTAGCACAGTATTCTTTTTGGGGATACAGAAAATCCGGTTCTAAATCATTATATGCTGATGCTTGGCATCATAGAAGCGATAGTGTTACTTCGATAATTATATTAGTTGGTATTTTGTTTGGTAAAAGTTTTTGGTGGTTAGATAGTGTATTAAGTATATTAGTTTCACTTGTAATATTTTATGCTGCTTTTGATGTTATTAAATCCAGTGTAAAACCTTTGATAGGAGAATACCCTTCTAAAGAAACTATAGAGAGCATTAAAAAAATAGCTGAAGAAATGAATATAGATAATGCCGATTTAAATCTTCATCATTTTCATATACATACTTATGGAGATCATAGCGAAATAACTTTTCATATGCGTTTTCCTAAAGATATGACCGTTTTTGATGCTCATTCAAAGGCTACATTATTTGAAAATGCTATAAGAGAAAGATTGAGTATAGAGCCTACTATACATATAGAAGCATATAAATAAAATGCTAATCTAATAAAAAATAGGGGCGGGTGGGCGGGCTGAGTAGATTTTCATTGATATTTTTCATTTTTATTTTATCATAAACACTATGATAGAGAATGCCATTTTAAATGATAAAAATTTAGAAGAATATTTTTTATTTACTGATGATTCTAAATTAATAAAGTATAATAAAAAATATAATTCATATAAATATTTAATAAAAATAGAAACTATAAATTCCAAAGAAGAAGTTATAGTTTTAAAATTAATGTATCCTTATATATCTATAACAGAGGAGAAAGGATTAAATTCTGCTGTTATCAATATAGAAACATTGGAAGTAATTTATTTAAAAATAGAAGATTATCATTCTGAAGTATCAAGCTATTCTAATGAATTTTGTATTATTAATGATGAAATACATCTTATCACTCAAACTAAATGGAATACTATTAATATAATGAAATTAAAAACTAAAGAGATGATAACAGATATTAACCGAGATGATGAAAAGTTTGGTATAGATTATTTTCACAGCAATTTATTAGTATCAAAAGATTATAAGCATTTTCTTTATTATTGCTAGCGATAAACTCGCTAAAATTCAGCTAACAACTAAAGTTATCAGCTGCTCGTTTATCGCTTTAAAAAATAAATAATAGAATTAATCTCTGATTTTTATTAGTAATATAAATAATAATTTTTAAATATTAGAATTAAAATATAAAAAGCGAGTCGTAGCCCTTCCCATAGGGACACAGGCGTGTAACTTAATTTATTAAGTTAAGCCTTTAGTCGTAGACGAGCATAGCAATAATAAAAGAATATGAGAAATGTCAAGTGGATGTTGTTAATGAATATATAAGCGGTTATAATTGGGACAGACCTCTTGCTTTTATAGATAATAATAGATTTGTTTTGGCTTGTGATAATACAAATTTTAATGATGAAGATTTTATTTATAATCAATTAAGATTATACAATATAGATGATATAAAAATAGATGATAGCGATAATAGTAAGTATAGATATTTAGAAAGCTATAATAGTATTAATATTAATTTATTTAGTTTAGATGAAAATCATGAAGTTCATGGTAAGCTATATTTTTATAAGGATAATTTAATTGCATTTGATTTCAATAAAGATTATATAAATATTAAAAGTTATAATATAAAATATGAATCCGCAAAAAATATTATTAGCATAAAGAATAGCAATTGTTTTTTCAATGATGATTTCGGTATTATATATTATATTGATAATGATACTATAAAAGAGATTGATGTAAATATATAGATTTATTATTATGTAAATATTAATTTTTATCTTTCAAGTGAGAAATTATTATAAATAAATCATTTAAATTTATCATTATTTTGTTATAATTAGTTTTTATAAAAATAATTGTTTGGTGTTAAAATGATTTTAGATTTGAATAAAACTTATATAAAAGTATTGAAAAAACAGAATATATTAATTTTAGGAGCTACTGTAAGAAGCGGAGTAAGTATTGCTAATACTCTATATGATATTAACAGAACTTTTAATGTTAATATCAAATATGCTTTAAGCGATAGTAAAACAGAAGAACAACTTAAAGATAGTATAGAAGCATTAAAAGATAAAGATGTTAAATTATTTTTCGGTAATCAGGATATATCTATTTTGGATAATATTACTTTGATAATAATTTCACCGGGTATTCCCCATACTATACCTATAGTTGAAGAAGCTAAAAGAAGAAATATAAAAATTATAGGTGAAATTGAATTTGCTTATAATTTTCTTCCTAATAGAAATTATATCGCAGTAACAGGAACAGATGGAAAAACTACTACTGTTACATTAGTGCATGATATAATAAAATCATATAAAAAAGCAAGACTTCTTGGTAATGTCGGCAACACTTTTTCAAAAGAGATTGAAACTATAGAGCCTGATGAAGATATTATATTAGAGCTTTCAAGTTTTCAATTAGAGACAGTTGAAAAATTTCATGCTCATATAGCTGCTGTATTAAATATAGCTGAAGATCATCTTGACAGATATAAAGATATTGAAGATTATTTCAATACAAAAAAGAATATAACTATTAATCAAAATAAAAATGATTTTTTAATACTCAATTATGATAATATATATACTAACATTTGGTATAATGAGCTTAATGGTAATTCTAAAATGAAGCTTCTTACATTTTCTTTAAAAAGTAAATTTGCTACAATATATTATAATGAAGAAGATGAATGTATATATTATGAAAATGAAAAATTATTTTCCATAGCTAATAGAAAAGTTATAGGTAAACATAATATAGCTAATATATTGGCGGCAGTTTTAATATGTTTAAAAGATGATATACCGGTAGATTATATAGAAAAAGCTGTGAATAATTTTAAAGGAATAGAACATAGAGTTGAGTTAGTTGCAACAATTAACGGAGTAAAATATGTTAACGATTCAAAAGCCACATCAATGAATTCTGTAATGAGTGCCTTAAAATCTTTTGATAAGGATATTATTCTCATAATGGGCGGAAGAAATAAAAATATAGATTTTACTCATCTAAATAATATTATAAATGCTAGAGTAAAAAAGCTTATACTTATGGGAGAAGCGGCAAATGCTCTTTCAGATATGCTTCATTTTGAAAATAAAATTATAGTTAAAGATTTGACAGATGCTTTCAATTATGCTTCAGCTATATCAATAAATGGAGATACTGTTTTATTATCACCAGGCTGTACTAGCTTTGATATGTTCAAAAATTATGAGGATAGAGGAAAATATTTCAAGAGTTTGGTGTATAAACTTAGTGAAATTTCTAAAGAATAATTTGATAATTTAATGTAATTATTTCATTTTTATATTTGAATATTTTTTAAAATTATTATAGAATTAATGTTTAATAATAAAGAAAAATATTTAAGTTAACAATAAAAATATGGCTAAAAGTATTATAAATATAGTTAATATATCAAAAAGATTTGTTCATAAAGTATTGCTTGATAACGTCAATCTTCTTATAGAGGAAAAATCTAAAATAGGAATGATTGGAAGAAATGGAGCAGGAAAGACTACACTTTTGAAGATTCTTATGGGACTTGAAGAGGCTGATGACGGAGAAGTAATATTTTCAGATGATGTAAGAATAGGATATCTTCGTCAGCAGGGTGATTTTGATGATAATGAAAAGGTAATAGATTATCTTACAAGAGTTACAGGAAGAGAATCTTGGAAATGCTCTAAAATAGCAAGCAGATTCGGAATAGATCATATAAAAGTTAATAATAATTTAGGAAGTTTATCTAGCGGATATAGAATGAGAGTTAAACTTTCTGAGATGATGCTTTATGATCCTAATTTTTTAATATTAGATGAACCTTCAAACTTTTTGGATTTAAATACATTAATAGATTTAGAAAATTTTTTAACAGATTATAATGGAGGTTTTTTAATAGTTTCGCATGATAGGGAATTCTTAAAAACAACATGCGAAAAAACTATTGAAATGGAAAATTCAAAAATAACATATTTTCCAGGAAATATAGAAGATTATTTTGAATACAAAGAAGAAAAAGAATATACAATAAAAAAATATAATAAAAATATAGAGGAGAGAAAGGCACATTTAGAGAGATTTGTAGAGAGATTCAGATATAAAGCCACTAAAGCAAAAGCTGTACAATCCCGTATAAAGCAAATAGAAAAATTAAAAACAATAGAAATTAATCACCCAGCAAAGAATGTAAGAATAAAACTTCCAGAAGTTCCTGAAAAGAAAGGTTTTGCTCTTATATCTGATGATTTGGCAGTTGGATATGGAGATAAAATAGTTGCTAAAAGCGGAAGAATAGAAATACCAAGAGGAAGCAGAGTAGCGGTGCTTGGACAAAATGGTGAAGGTAAAACTACATTTTTAAGAACTATAGCTGGGAGACTTAATCCTGTATCAGGTGCTTATAATTATTCTTATGGTATAAAGATAGCATATTTTGGTGAGGATACTTATAAAAATGTAACTTCTAATGATACAGTATTATCTTATTTAAAGAAGAATGCTAAGCAGGAATTATTAACTCAGGAACTTTTAACTCTTTTAGGAAGTTTCTTATTTTCAGGCGATGATGTTAATAAAGATGTAAAAGTATTAAGCGGAGGAGAGATGGCTAGACTATCACTTCTTGCTGCCATCACTCAATGTGCTGATGTACTTATATTGGATGAGCCTACTAACCATTTAGATTTTGAAACAGTTGAGGCACTTGCTAATTCTTTGAGAGATTATGGCGGAACGATATTCTTTACTTCGCATGATAGAACTTTTGCTAGTTTACTTGCTGATACAATTATAGAAGTTAAAGATAAAAAGCTTTCTCTTTATTCTGGAGATTATGAGGCTTATGTTTATAGGGTAAGGCTTGATGCTTTAGAAGAGGAAGAAAAAGAATTAGAGTATCAAAATAAAAATAATGCTAAAGAAAACATCAGTAATGATGATAAAAACAGTAACAATTATGAAGAGAGAAAAAAAATTAGAAACAGACTTTCAAGATGTGAGTCTTTGCTTAAAAAACATGAAAAACAAATAGAAGATTATAAAAAAGAAGAAGCTGAAATATTGAAGTTTTTTGAAACATCTGTAAATTATGATGATGAAAAAAGTAAAAGGCTTTTGGAAGTAAAAAAACTAATAGAAGAAACAGAGAATGAATGGCTTTTAGTTAATGAAGAGATAGATAATATAAAAACTTTGTTATAATATTTAATGGAGGATATAAATGAGGATTTTTAAAAATGCTAAAATTTATTCTATGGACAGAAATGATAGTATCTATGAATCTTTAGCAGTTGATAATGGAAGAATAGCTTTTGCCGGTACTAATGAAGAAGTAGCAAAAAAGTTTCCTAATGCTGATGATATAATCGATTTGGAAGGTAAAACAGTTGTTCCAGGATTTAATGATAGCTGTGTTAATTTTGTTGAATACGCTCGTTTTAATACGATGCTTGATTTAAGCAAATGTATGTCTATAAGAGAAGTATTAGATTTAGCTCAAAATGCACAAAAATATGAAGGCTGGATAATAGGATGGGGATGGAATCAGGATTATTTTGAAGAAAAAAGAATGCTCACCAAAAATGATTTGGATAATATATCAAAAGAATATCCTGTTGCATTCAGAAGATGCTGCGGTGAAATGATAGTTGCAAATAGCAAGGCTCTTGAAATCTGCGGTATTACAGAAGAAATGAAATCTGATAGTATAGATTTTGAAAACGGGCTTATAAGTTCTAAAGATATGATATTAATATTATCAAAAATAAAATCATTAGAAATAGATACTCTTAAATCAATAATATTAGATACTCAAGAGGCTTTTTTCAAAATGGGAATTACTTCAGTTCAAACAGATGATTTGAGAAGTTTGCCTGATTTTGATTATAGAAAAATTATAGATGCCTATCAAAAATTGCATAGAGAGAAAAAATTAAAAATAAGAGTATGCGAACAGGCCCAGTTTATTAATAAAAAAGATATAGATGCTTTTAGAGATTATTACTATTATCAATATATTAATGATGAGAGATTTAAAGTAGCCCGTATAAAGCTTGTTATAGACGGAGGTATAGGTTCAAGAACAGCATTGCTAAGAGAAGATTATAATGATGCTCAAGGTTTTAGAGGAGTTTCTCAGTATACTCAAGAAGATCTTGATGAATTGGTTTCTTATGCTAATAGTTTAGATTATTCTTTAGCTATACAGGCTACAGGAGACGGTGCTATAGATATGGCATTAAATTCAATAGAAAAAATCAAAAATACAAAAGATTTTAAATATAGAAGAAATGGTTTGATATATGCGCAGATAACTGATAAAAAATTATTTGAAAGAATGAAAGAATTAAATGTAGGTATATATTATCAGCCTATATTCCTTCACTATGATATGCATATAATTGAAGAGAGAGTAGGTAAAGAAAAAGCTTCTACTTGTTATGCATATAAAACAGCTAAGGATATGGGAGTTCATATTGGATTTGGATCATCTGGACCTGTTGATGGTATTAGTGTTATGGAAGGTATACATTGTGCTGTTAATAGAGAGGATTTAAACGGATGGCCTGAAAATGGATGGATTTCTCAAGAAAAACTTACAGTTAAAGAGGCAGTTTATTTGTATACTATGGGAAGTGCATATATGTCATCTGAAGATAATATAAAAGGCAGTATTGAAGAAGATAAATTAGCTGATTTTGTAGTTTTAGATAGAGATATATTTGAAATTGATACTAAAGAAATAAAAGATATTAAGATATTAAAAACTATAATTGACGGAGATATAGTTTATAGTGCCTGATATTGTTTAATGTCATATTGTTAATAAAAAGGATTTAACATTAATTGTTAAATCCTTTTTTATATGGTGTAAAATTTAATAATACAACAATAAAATGAGAAAATAAAATAAATTTATTTGCTCATTTTATGGGTAGGTAATAATAATAAAATACTTATATCATTGTAGTAGTAAAAATACATAATATGATATTGGGGCAGTAAGTATTACGCTGTCAAATATATCGAATACTCCGCCATGACCTGGAAACAATTTACTTGAATCTTTAGTGTCATACATTCTTTTTATAAGACTTTCACCCATATCACCTAGAAATCCTGTTAATGTGAATATTACAGTTAATAACATTAATTGAGGAAAAGAGAAATTAGGTATATTTTTTCCTAATAAATAAGTTAAATATCCATTTGAATATAGAAAATAATATAATATTGAAAGAGGTATTGTGAATATAAACATACCTACTAAACCTTCATAACTTTTATTAGGGGAAGCACTATTGGATAATTTATGCTTACCAAATTTTCTTCCTATGATATATCCTCCGGTATCACTAAACCAAGCGCATAGCATAATAAATACTATGTAATATTTTCCGCTAGGCATAAAACGCATAAGAGATATATGCCATACTCCTAAACCAACATATATAAAGCAGAAAACAGCGGTTAATATGGCTCTTCCTTTTTCTTCAAATGTTGATACATGAACTTTAAACATATTAATGATAAATAGTATAGCTATCAAAGCAAAAACCATTACCAATGATAAATCCATAGAAGGATGTTTAGTTTCTACTATTTTATATAGATTGGAGAAATCGCCTTTAAATACATTTACATCGCATATAGTTATGATATATCCTAATACCATAGCTATCATAGTTGCTACAACTGTTCTTAAATTCTTTTGTCTATGTACCTTGGCCATATAAAATATCTCTGAGGCACTTAGAATAGATATAGCCAATATTGCTATATGAAATAAAAATATAACTTTATCATAAAACATTACTATGAGAAATAATGGTAATGTTACGGCTACAGATATAAGCCTTTTCTTCATAATTTTTATAGACCTCCATATCTTCTATTTCTGTTTGAGTATTCTTCTATAGCTTTTTTGAAATTTTCTTTAGAAAAATCCGGCCATAATATATCTGTAAAATATAATTCACTATATGAAGCCTGATACATTAAGAAATTACTTAATCTATATTCTCCTGATGTTCTTATTAAGAAATCAGGGTCTGGTATGTTTTTGGTATATAAATAATTTTGAATAAAATTTTCATCAATACTTTCTATATCTATTTTGCTGTTTATTGCATCATAGCATATATTTTTTAAAGCATTTTTCAATTCATCTCTAAAACCATAATTCAAAGCTAAAATAACAGTAAGTATTGGATTTTTGCATTTTTCAAGAGTTTCTTTTTCTGTTTCTTCTATTGTTTCTATAGTATCTTTTGGAAATGCAGAAATATCGCCTATATGTTTAACTAAAATATTATTTGAAATAAGCCTTTTAATTTCTTTTTTATAGAATTCTTTTAAAAGTTTAAATAATGCTTTTTTCTCTTCTTCCGGTCTTTTCCAATTTTCTGTTGAAAATGCATATAAAGTTAAATATTTTATATTAAGTTCACAGCAGGCTTCTACTATATTAATAACATTTTCGCTTCCAGCTCTATGTCCAAAACTTCTGCTCTTATTATGTAATTTAGCCCATCTTCCATTGCCATCCATGATTATAGCAACATGTTCAGGTATATTCGGCTCATCAGTAATCATATAGTGTCTAATTCTTTTTCTTTTGTAGTGATCATTTCATCTATTTTTTTGATGTATGAATCTGTATCATTTTGTATTTTTTTCTCTTGAGATTTTGATTCATCTTCAGTTATAGTTTTATCTTTTAATTCTTTTTTGATTTTATCATTTTCATCTCTTCTTATGTTTCTCACGGCAATTTTTGCTTCTTCGCCTCTATGTCTAACACCTTTTTTTAGCTCTTCTCTTCTTTCTTTGGTAAGTTCTGGTACTACTATTCTTATGTTTCCGCCGTCATTAAAAGGATTGAAACCTAAATCAGCTTTTAATATAGCTTTTTCTATGTCACTAACTAAACCTTTATCGAATGGCTGTATCATGATAGTTCTTGAATCTGGTGTAGAAACGTTGCCTACTTGTTTCAATGGCATGCTGCTTCCATAAGCCTCTACTTTTACCCCGTCCAATATAGAAGCATTAGCTCTTCCTGTTCTTATACCTTTTAAATCATTTTGTAAACTTGAAACTGCTTTTTCCATTCTATCTTTATATGATTCTTTTGACATAGATAAAAACCTCTTTAATTTAAAATAATTTATTTAGTAGATTATAATTTAATATAATACTATTGTCAAGTTAATTCTTTATTTATAAATTCTGATAGCATTTGTTCACTTTATAATTGACAAAGATTGTAAAATATATACACTCAATATCATTAATTTTTTATATATAATGAGTGTATATGAAAAGTGTATTAGAGATCTATGAAGAATTTAAAAATAAAATGAATTTGTTTGATAAATTAAAGAATTGTAGATTATTATATCTAGGAAAAAAATATTTACTTAATTATAATTATAAAAAAGCAATAGAAGTTTTTATTAGATTAAAAGATTTATATATCAATTAAGTATTTATGCCTAGTATTTCTTATTATAAATAAGATGAATATAAAGAATTCATAAAAGCATTTTTTAAAAAAGAATTAAAAAAGAACATATTAATAATAATATCAAATTTATCAAACATTAATGCAATTTATTTTTTTAATAAAAAAATAATTTTCTATCTTCTATACAAATAAAATTATTTTTAGTATATAATATTAAGATAAACTATGAGAGAGAATTTATGAATGTGTTGGTCAGTGCATGTTTATTAGGATTGAAATGCCGATATGACAGCAATGATAATAAATCTAATGAACTTCTAAAAGTTATATCTATGGGGTATAACTTAATCCCTGTATGCCCCGAACAGCTCGGAGGTCTTTCTACTCCTAGAAAACCTGCTGAAATTATTGACGGCAGAGTCATCAATATTAATAATGAAGATGTAACAGAAAATTTTCTTAATGGAGCTAATGAAGTATTAAAACTAGCAAAACTATATAAAATAGAATTAGCTATATTAAAAGAGAGGAGTCCTTCTTGCGGTTTTGGTAAAATATATGATGGAACTTTTAGTAAAATGGTTATAAATGGTAATGGTATATGTGCTGATTTGCTTTATAATAATGGAGTAAAAATTATAGGAGAGAGTGGGATAAAAGAATATTTTGGATTATAATATATTGAATTATTTATTTTATCTTATATAATTATACTATGTATTTATTAGAATTTAATGAAATAATAAAAGAAGTTATTTGGGGCGGAAATTCTCTGGTTTCAGTATATTCGAAACCTTTTGATAAAAATAAAACTATAGGCGAAAGCTGGGAAATTTGCGATTTGCCTAATGATAATAATATAGTATCTAATGGTGAGCTTAAAGGAAAAACTTTGTCTTATTTAGTAAAAGAATATGGTTCTGAACTTTTAGGAACAAAGTGTAAAGATGATTATTTTCCTTTGCTTATAAAACTTATAGATGCAAAAGATAAATTATCAATACAAGTTCACCCAGATGAAGAATATGCTAATAAAAGACATAACAAACATGGTAAGAATGAAATGTGGTATGTTATGGAAACTTATGGTGATGCAAAACTTCTTATAGGTCTTAAAGAAAATATTTCAAAAGAAGATTTAAAAAATTCTTTGAATAACAATAAAAATATAGAAAATATGTTCAATTATTTTGACATAAAGAAAGGTGATGCTTTCTATATACCTAGCGGATGCATACATGCTATACTTGGCAATGCTGTTATAGCTGAGATACAGACACCTAGCGATGTAACTTATAGACTTTATGATTGGAATAGATTGGATAAAAATGGTAAATTTAGGGAGCTTCATATAGAAGATTCATTTAATGTTATAAAAGATATTAATGCTTTCAATTTAAAATCTGATAAAAAGAATAGTTTTAAAGATGAAAAACTAGAAATTAATACAGTGTTTTCTAATGAATATTTCACAGTAGAGGAATATACTATAAATAAAACCTATTCTTCAAAGACTAATGGGGAAAGTTTTGAAATAATTATTGTTTTAGAAGGAAAAGGTTATATAGAATCAAATATTACTGATAATATTATCGAACTTAATGCTGGTAAAACAGTTTTAATTCCAGCTAGTTTAGGTGATTATTACATTAAAACATATGATATTATAAAAATTTTGAGGGTAACTTTATAATATGAGCGATATTATAGAATTAAAAGATGTACATAAGAGTTTTGGAGCTCAAAAGGTACTTAACGGTGTTAATCTTAAAGTTAACAGAGGAGAGACGCTATCTGTTATAGGAAATTCAGGATGCGGTAAAAGTGTTCTTATAAAACATTTGATGGGATTGCTTCAGCCTGACAGCGGTACTATAATAGTGGATGGTCATGATATTAATAAAATTTCTGATAATGAACTTACAGAAGTTAGAAAAAAGTTTGCTATGGTGTTTCAAGGGGCTGCTTTATTCGATTCTTTGAATGTGTATGAAAATGTAAGTTTCGGTCTTAGAAGAATAAAGAAAGACATACCTGAAGAAAGAATAAAGGCAAAAGTAGCAGAAGTTCTTGAAATGGTAGGAATGCCTAATATAGAACATAAAATGCCTTCAGAACTTTCCGGAGGTATGAAAAAACGTGTCGGACTGGCTAGAGCTATAGCAATGGACCCGGAAATATTGCTTTATGATGAACCTACAACAGGTTTGGATCCAGTTATGTCTAGGGTTATAGATGATTTAATAGTAAAAATGCAGTCTATTCTTAATGTTACTAGTATAGTTATTACACATGATATGACTAGCGTATTTAGAATGTCTGACAGAGTTGTAATGCTCTATAAAGGTCAGATTATTGAAGGAGGAGATCCAGATCATTTAGCAGAAACAGAAAATCCTCATTTAAAATTCTTCTTTATGAGCAGTATAGCTAAAAAGGGCGAGGATATAGAGAGTATTAGACCAAAAGATTAATATATTTCATATATGAAAAATAAAATATAATTTTAGGATAAGGAAAAATCATGAAAAATAAAGTTAAATTAGGTATATTTTTTATTGCTACATTTGTTATATTTGTAGGGGCTATAATATTATTGGGTAAGATAAAACTCAAGGGTGATGGATACAGGATATATGTAGATTATGTATTTATAGGGGACTTACAAGAAAATGGTAAGGTTTCATATAGAGGAGGCGGAATTCAAATAGGTTTTATTGAAAAAATAGCTATAAATCCTGATGGTACTATTAGAGTGACTTTATTTATTACTGATAAAAATGTTATAATCCCAGTAGGAACTAAATTCTCCATACAAACTGTAGGATTGGGACTTGGAGAAAAATATATAATGGTATCACCTCCTGCTATAAATACTACAGGTATGACAAGTATGGCTCCTAATACTATAGTAAAAGGTGTTGAACCGTTTAGTATAGAAACTACATTAGGTTCTATAGGAGATATAGGTAAAGATTTAAATTTCCAAGAATTATCAGCAGTAGTAAGTAATCTTTCTCAAACTATAAATTTGATATCTGGTGTTATAATTAGTAATGAAGCTAACATAAATAATTCTATATCAAATGCAAGTGCAACTTTAGGATATATTAATAATATTGCTAGAGATTTATCTTATGTTATAAATGATGTAGAAAAAGGACAAGGTACAATAGGTGCTATAATGAAAGATCCTCAAGTACATACTAATTTTAATGAAATAGTTAATAATTTAAGGATATTTAGCGAAAAAATAAAAGATAATCCTTCTCTTTTGCTTTTCAGAGAGACAGAAGCTAAAAAATAAATTTAATATTTATTATTGGAGGATAATATGTTAAATGATATCATAGGTATATTTACAAATGGTTTTTCCAAAAAAAATAAAAATTCAAATTCTTCTGAATATGATGGTATATTAGATGAAATAAAAGATTTTCCTAAATCTAAATTAAATAAATGTCTTAAAGATGCTGAACGTATAGCTATTAAAGCAGGTAAGTACTCTTTAAAATATTTCGGATGTCCAAGAAAAGTATCAAAGAAGGGTAAAGCCGATTTATTTACAGAAGTTGATTTAAAAAATGAGAAAAAGATAAAAGAATATCTATTAAAATGTTACCCTAAATTTGGATTTTATGGAGAGGAATCTAAAGATAATACAAATAAAAAATTTACTTGGATAGTTGATCCTATAGATGGCACTAGTAATTTTGTACATGGTTATCCTTTTTACTGTGTATCTATAGGTCTTGCTTATAAAGGAATACCTATATTAGGTGTTGTATATGCTCCTTTAACAGATACTGTTTATAAAGCTCATATTAAGTCAAAAGCTTATAAAAATAATAAAGTTATAAAGGTAAGCAGTAGTAATAAACTTATAGAATCTATTATAATAACAGGATTTTATTATAATGCTAATGTAGACGATGATTTTCTTCATGACAGAATGGTTGATTTTGCCAATATGGTAAAAAGTACTTTAGCTTTAAGAAGAGATGGTTCAGCTGCTCTTGATATATGTATGGTAGCAGAAGGGGTTGCTGACGGATTTTTTGAATATGGACTTTCCCCTTGGGATATATGTGCCAGTACTATTATATTAAAACAGGCAGGTGGCAGAGTTACTGATATAAATATGCAAGAATATGATATTTTCTCTAAAGAACAGTATATAGCAAGTAATAAAAAAATTCACAAAGAAATGGCTAAAGTACTTGAATAAGTTTTCAATCGGTAATAAAATATATAAAAAAATTAAGGAATGTTTTATGGTAGAAGGAAAAAGAGGAAAAGTTATTCAGGTTGTAGGTTCTACCTTAGATGCTGAGTTTGAAGAGGGACATCTTCCAGCTATATTGAATGCACTTTATATAGATAAAGAAATAGAAGGTGTTCAAAGACATATTATTTGTGAAGTACAGCAGCATTTAGGCGGTGGCAGGGTAAGAGCTATAGCCTTGGAATCTACGGATGGTATATCAAGAGGAGATGATATATTTGATACAGGTAATCATATAATGGTGCCTGTTGGTACAGAAACTATAGGAAGAATATTTAATGTATTGGGTCAGACTGTAGATAAAGGCGAACCTATAGAAGCCAAAGAATACAGATCAATACATGCATCACCTCCAAAGTTTGAAAATTTAGAGCCTAAACTTGAAATATTTGAAACAGGTATTAAAGTTATAGACTTGTTAGCTCCTTATATTAAAGGCGGTAAAACAGGGCTTTTTGGAGGGGCAGGAGTAGGTAAAACAGTTCTCATAATGGAGCTTATACATAATATAGCAAGCGAGCATGGCGGTTATTCTGTATTTGCTGGTGTAGGTGAGAGAACTAGAGAAGGTAATGATTTATGGTCAGAGATGAAAGAGTCTGGAGTTATTAATAAGACTTGTCTTGTTTATGGTCAAATGAATGAACCTCCTGGAGCAAGGCTTAGAGTAGCTTTATCTGCTTTGACTATGGCTGAATATTTTAGAGATTCTGCTGGTTTAGATGTATTATTATTTATAGATAATATATTCAGATTTACTCAGGCAGGAAGTGAGGTATCAGCATTACTTGGACGTATGCCTTCAGCAGTTGGATATCAGCCTACTTTGGCAACAGAAATGGGTGCTTTGCAAGAGAGGATAACATCCACTAAAAATGGATCTATTACTTCTATACAGGCAGTTTATGTACCTGCAGACGACCTTACAGACCCAGCACCTGCTACAGCATTTACTCACCTTGATGCTACTACTGTATTATCAAGAGAAGTTAGTGAAAAAGGTATTTATCCTGCAGTTGATCCTTTAGCTTCAACAAGCAGAATATTAGATCCTAATATATTAGGACAAGAGCATTATGATGTTGCAAGAAAGGTTCAGCATATATTGCAGAGATATAAAGATTTACAGGATATTATTGCTATACTTGGTGCTGATGAGCTTTCAGAAGATGATAAATTAATAGTATCACGTGCAAGAAAAATAGAGCAATTCTTAAGTCAGCCTTTCTTTGTAGGTGAGCAATTTACAGGATTGCAAGGAAGATACGTAAAATTAGAAGATACTATAAGAAGTTTTAAAGGTATTTGTAATGGTGATTATGATGATTTACCAGATCAGGCATTTAGATTTGTAGGCTCCATAGAAGAGGCTGTAGCTAAAGCAAAAACTGTATCGAGTTAATTATTATTGTTGCTAAATAAATAATAATATTTACCGACTATATTCTAGTAGTATATAAAATTGTAGGTTTCAAGGTATGATTTTTAAAGTTGATGAGGATGTACTAAAAAGAAGATTAAAATTTTATATGCCTGCTTTTTTTATTTTGGCAGGAGTTGTTTCGGTAGGTATTTTTTCTATTTTATTGAAAACAGTTTATCAATTATCAAGTTCTATAATAAGCTATTTATATATATTTATTTTTATTTTAATTGCTGTTTTTTGTATAAGTATTTATTTTGATTGTTTAAAATTAGAAAAAGGGAAATCTATTGCTATAGGTAAAATTTATGTAATAAAAGCTGGAATAGCAGTAGTTTTAGTTGCTATTTTTTCATACAGCCTTCATATATATCTTGGAAGAATTTCAATATTTGAAATGCTTAATATACGTTTAATAATGGTTGTATTTTTAATTAGTGTAGCTATGTCTATTGCTTCCAGTAGTTTTAATATATTAGTAAGACCATTGTATAAAAAGACAGGTAAGAAAGAATATCATTTGCCTATAGCATATAATTTCCTTCCAATTTCTATAGCCACAGTAATATTTATAGTTACTTTGGTTAATGGTATGCATTACAGATCTGAAATAATTTATGATAGACAATATGATATTATAATAAAAAAAGGTTATGCTAATGACTTTATTAATAAAATTTCAGATTCTTTAGGAAAATATATTACAGTATCTGATAATATCATAGGATATATGAATATGATATATAGAAATAATTATACTTTGGATAATTATACTGATATATTATCAAGATATTTAAGTACAAGATATGCCAATGATAATAATATATCATCTGTATCTGTATTGTTTTCGGAAATAGAAGATATTAATCTGAATATTAATACTAATGGTGTTGATAATTTATCAATAAATTGGAGATATAATGATATTAATAATTTAGCTAGTATTAATACAAATTCAAGGCTTAATATAGCAGGTAATTATTTTACTAGATTAGCTACAGAAACTAATTCTTTGATAGATATAAGACCAAATGCTGATACTTTTTATATATATAGTCCTATTGTATTAAATAATAGAAATGTAGGTTTTATTACTTTAGAGGTTAAAAGCTCAGTATATTTAGAAGTATTATCAGATAGTCTGTTTAAGGCTAATTTAAATATATTTTTAACAGATGATACATATAATATAAAAGCATCAAATAATCCTTCATTGATAGGTAATACTCAAAAAGATTTGGACAGCAGTGCTATAGGTATAGAAATAAAAAAGAATCAACATAGCAATTATAGAAATAATATTACTGATGTAAATGTAATTTCTTTTAAGGACTCTGATATATTAGCTATAAAGTATTCTTTATTTAATAATTTATATGTTATAAATGTATGGCAACACAATAGTGCATATAAAAATGAATTATTTAGAAATACTATAATAAAATCTTCTGTAGCAATATATTTAGGTTTATTAGCATTTTTATTAGTTATATTGGCTTTGATACTTTCTTTGAGAAAGACTTTAGTATTTGCGAAGAATGTATCAGAATCATTGAGTGAAGGAGAAGGTGATTTAACAATCAGACTTCCAGTTATTAGTAATAATGAATCAGGAGAATTAGTACATTCTTTTAATAAGTTCTTAGAAAAGGTAAAAAATATCATTGTTAGTGTAAAAAACAATGCTTATACTTTGACAGGTAATATTCAGAACATGAGAGCATCTATTAGTATAAGTATTAGTGATTTTAATACCATTTATAAAGAATTTGAGACAGAGCTTGCTAATTCTAATAAGATAGCAGAATCATCAGCAAATGCTGCTAGAGTAAGCTTTATGCAGCGTACAAGATTTACGGCAGTAAATGAGACAGTTCAGTTGTTATTAGAAAATATTAATGATATTAATGATAAGATGAAGCAGCAGTCAGAAGCGGTATCTAAGACTAGTAGTTCAGTACAGCAGATGATGGCGAATATAGTAACAGTAAGCCATGGAGCAACTAAAGCTAATGATTATGCTAAGATTCTATACACTGAAGCTCAAGATGGAAGTAATATAGGAGAGTCAGTAGTAGATTCTATACAAAGTATTAAAGAATATTCTAAACAGATTACTAATATTACACAGGTAATTCATAATATAGCGGAACAGACTAACCTCTTAGCTATGAACGCAGCGATAGAGGCAGCGCATGCCGGAGAACATGGCCGCGGATTTACAGTAGTAGCGGATAAGATTAGAAAGTTGGCAGAGGATACAGGTGAGAACTCTAAGATTATTAATGAGATAATTGAAGAGACAACACAGGCAATAGATCATACAGTATCTTTAGCATTCAAGAGTTCTGAATCAATGGAGAAGATATTGGAAGGTTCTAATACTTTAGCGGATTTGATATCAACAATATCCGGTGCGAATGATGAATTAGATATAGGTCGCCGAGAGATCTTGATGAATATTAGCAATTTGAATAGTATTACAGAAGATGTACAGGAATTATCTTTAAAGCAGATGCAGATGAGTTCTGCGGTTAGTCAGAATATTTCTAGTGTAGATAAGTTAGCAGAAGATGTAGTTAATGTAGTTAACACAGCAGAAAATGAGATGAAGGAGCTTGTCAATTCAATAGAGAATGTATCGAATTTGTCAAGTACAAGCAGTCATAATATGGAGACAATGGACAAGCGAATTAAAGAGTTGCAGTATATCTTCCTTCAGTTGTATAAATTAGTAATATCTTTCAAAACAGAGAAGAGTGAAGAAGAGATAGCAAGGGAGAAGAGTAAATCAACAGCAGTAGATAAGAAGCGAATCAGATTAGAACGTAAGGCCGAGAAAAATAGAATAAAAGAAGAAAAGAGAAGATTGAAAGAGTTGAAAAAAGAAAGTACTAAAGGAAAAAAATAAATTCTATCTTTAAGTATATTTAATATAACTTTTTAGTAATTAAATATAGTTTTAACTAGTAAATTTTATAAAAAATGGTATATTAATATATAAAAATACTTTGTAAAATTAAATAGGTTATTTTTCTAAATATTGATATTATTATACCGAAAATTAAAATAGTAACCCAATATTTTATAGGTTGAATAATATGTTTTTTAAAGTAAATGAGGATAGATTAAAAAGAAGATTAAAATTTTATATACCGATAGCATTCTTGATTATGGCTGCTATCTCAGTTGGTTCCTATTCCATACTATTAAAAACTATTTATCAGCAATCAAGCTCATTAAGAGGATATGTATATATATTTATACTTTTTTTAGCTATTTTTACAGCAGTAAGTATGTTTTTTGACTGTTTAAAAGTGGAAAGAGGAAAATCTATTCCATTAGGAAAAATATATGTTGTAAAATCTGGTATTGCTGTAGTTTTAGTAGCCATTGTTTCCTATACAGTTTATATATTAGATGGAAGTATAACATTATTTGAAATACTTAATATACGTTTAATAATGGTTATATTTTTGATTACTATAGCTATGGCTGTTTCTTCTATATTTTTTAATATATTAGTAAGACCATTGTATAAAAAAACAGGTGGGAAAGAATATTATTTGCCTATGGTTTATAACTTTTTACCTGTATCAATGGCAACAGTAATATTTATAGTTACTTTAATTAATGGTATGCATTACAGATCTGAAATAATTTATGATAGACAGTATGATATGATAATAAAAAAAGGTTATGCTAATGACTTTATTAATAATATTTCAGATTCTTTAGGAAAATATATTGCAATATCTGAAAATATAGTAGCATATATGAATATAATATATAGAAATGATTATACTTTAGAAGATTATACTAGTATATTATCAAGATATTTAAGTACAAGATATGCTAACAATAATAATATATCGTCTGTATCTATGTTTTTGTCAGATATAAAGAATGTTAATATAAATATTAATACTAATGGTGTTGATAATTTATCAATAAATTGGAGATATAATGATATTAATAATTTAGCTAGTATTAATACAAATTCAAGACCTAATATAGCAGGTAATTATTTTACTAGATTAGCTACAGAAACTAATTCTTTGATAGATATAACACCAAATGCTGATACTTTTTATATATATAGTCCTATTGTATTAAATAATAGAAATGTAGGTTTTATTACTTTAGAGGTTAAAAGCTCAGTATATTTAGAAGTATTATCAGATAGTCTATTTAAGGCTAATTTAAATATATTTTTAACAGATGATACATATAATATAAAAGCATCAAATAATCCTTCATTGATAGGTAATACTCAAAGAGATTTGGACAGCAGTGCTATAGGTATAGAAATAAAGAATAGCCGACATAATAATCATAAGAATGGAATAATAGATGTAAATGTAATTTCTTTTAAGGACTCTGATATATTAGCTATAAAGTATTCTTTATTTAATAATTTATATGTTATAAATGTATGGCAGCATAGTAATGCTTATCAAAATCAATTATTTAGAAATACTATAATAAAGGCTTCTGTAGCAATATATTTAGGTTTATTAGCATTTTTATTAGTTATATTGGCTTTGATACTTTCTTTGAGAAAGACTTTAGTATTTGCGAAGAATGTATCAGAATCATTGAGTGAAGGAGAAGGTGATTTAACAATCAGACTTCCAGTTATTAGTAATAATGAATCAGGAGAATTAGTACATTCTTTTAATAAGTTCTTAGAAAAGGTAAAAAATATCATTGTTAGTGTAAAAAACAATNATCAGACTTCCAGTTATTAGTAATAATGAATCAGGAGAATTAGTACATTCTTTTAATAAGTTCTTAGAAAAGGTAAAAAATATCATTGTTAGTGTAAAAAACAATGCTTATACTTTGACAGGTAATATTCAGAACATGAGAGCATCTATTAGTATAAGTATTAGTGATTTTAATACCATTTATAAAGAATTTGAGACAGAGCTTGCTAATTCTAATAAGATAGCAGAATCATCAGCAAATGCTGCTAGAGTAAGCTTTATGCAGCGTACAAGATTTACGGCAGTAAATGAGACAGTTCAGTTGTTATTAGAAAATATTAATGATATTAATGATAAGATGAAGCAGCAGTCAGAAGCGGTATCTAAGACTAGTAGTTCAGTACAGCAGATGATGGCGAATATAGTAACAGTAAGCCATGGAGCAACTAAAGCTAATGATTATGCTAAGATTCTATACACTGAAGCTCAAGATGGAAGTAATATAGGAGAGTCAGTAGTAGATTCTATACAAAGTATTAAAGAATATTCTAAACAGATTACTAATATTACACAGGTAATTCATAATATAGCGGAACAGACTAACCTCTTAGCTATGAACGCAGCGATAGAGGCAGCGCATGCCGGAGAACATGGCCGCGGATTTACAGTAGTAGCGGATAAGATTAGAAAGTTGGCAGAGGATACAGGTGAGAACTCTAAGATTATTAATGAGATAATTGAAGAGACAACTCAGGCAATAGATCATACAGTATCTTTAGCATTCAAGAGTTCTGAATCAATGGAGAAGATATTAGAAGGTTCTAATACTTTAGCGGATTTGATATCAACAATATCCGGTGCGAATGATGAATTAGATATAGGTCGCCGAGAGATCTTGATGAATATTAGCAATTTGAATAGTATTACAGAAGATGTACAGGAATTATCTTTAAAGCAGATGCAGATGAGTTCTGCGGTTAGTCAGAATATTTCTAGTGTAGATAAGTTAGCAGAAGATGTAGTTAATGTAGTTAATACAGCAGAAAATGAGATGAAGGAGCTTGTAAATTCAATAGAGAATGTATCGAATTTGTCAAGTACAAGCAGTCATAATATGGAGACAATGGACAAGCGAATCAAGGAATTGCAGTATATCTTCCTTCAGTTGTATAAATTAGTAATATCTTTCAAAACAGAGAAGAGTGAAGAAGAGATAGCAAGGGAGAAGAGTAAATCAACAGCAGTAGATAAGAAGCGAATCAGATTAGAACGTAAGGCGGAGAAAAATAGAATAAAAGAAGAAAAGAGAAGATTGAAAGAGTTGAAAAAAGAAAGTGCTAAAGGAAAAAAATAATTTTATTAAAAGTTTATGAAAAGAATTAGTTTATTTATTTTTATATTTTCTACTTTGATTTTCAGTATTTTACATTGTGAAATAACACATAAATTCTATTGGAATTTAGAAAAAGGAAAAAGAATAGAATCTGTAAAAACAGCAGATGTAGAATATTATGAAAATGGAATATTGACAAGCACATATAAAGAAAGAAATATAGTTGATTTAACAGTCATTGCCATAGCTCCAAAAGGCGGATATAGAGTAAGCGGAGTATTCAAGATTTTTAGAATGATGAAAGGTGATAAAGTTTTTCATCTTGATGAAGAATATACAAGCGATTTTATAATTCATACTAATGGAAAATTTGAAGTACCTTATAATTATTTTATGCCGAATGTAAGACATGTCCCGACTTTTCCTGATAATGAAGTAAAACTTACTGAATCTTGGAACAGAGAATCTATAGAAATTGTTAAAGTAAATAATGCTCCTAATTTAACAATGGCATTATCATCTGATTATCTATTCGCCAATATTGAAACTAATGATGACGGAAGCAGAAATGCTGTTATACAATATCATATTATGACTGATAAAGATTTACTTCAGGCTGGGCTTTCAAGAAAAGGTTATCCAGAAAGAATATATGGCTTTAATTATGGTACATTTCTTTGGGATATGGAAAAAAATATTCCTGTATCTCAGCAGGAGAGATATCAAATATTATTTGGTTATGGAAAAGAATTATCTTATGCTAGTTTGCAGTATAAAATGAATATTATCAGTACTTATAAAATTTATGATACAATAACAAAAGAAGAAGAAGATTATAACAGAAAAAAACTTGAAGATAATCTTTATAATGATGATAATGTTACTATAGATACAGTACCTGAGGGTTTGGTATTAAGACTTGGTGAGATTCTTTTTGATACTGATTCTTATACTTTGAAACCCGAAGCAAAAAATACTATAGATAATGTTATTAAGGCAATAAAAGAAACTTATCCTGACAGAGAAATAATAGTAGAAGGGCATACTGATAATACAGGAAGAAAAGAATATAATCAGGACTTATCAGAAAAAAGAGCAAAATCAGTTGCAGATTATATCTTGCCTAATCTTGATCATGATAAATTATCTTATAAAGGTTTTGCAGATGATGAACCTATAGCTTCCAATGATACAGCAGAAGGAAGAAGAAAAAATAGAAGAGTTGATATCATAATCAAATTAAGATAATAATTTTTGCTAAGAAATAATTTGTAATTAATAATAAAATTAAATTTCTTAATAAATCTATTTTTAATCATTATTTTATTTTTCAATTTGTTTATAGCATATTAGTTGAAAAAGTTGAATAAATTTTATACTATAGTGTAGCTATATATTTCTAATTTATAGCATTGATAAAATATGTTTTTATAATATAATTAATATTCAATAAATCAAAAATAATTAATTAGCAAGGTAATAATAAAATGGATCAATTTATAGATGTAGTAAGTTTTGAGATAGAAGCAGGACATGGAGGAGCTGGAAGCGTAAGTTTCAGAAGAGAGGCCCATGTACCTATGGGAGGTCCTGACGGAGGAAATGGAGGAGACGGCGGAGATGTTATCGTTAGAGTGGATGCAAGAATAAATAGTTTCGGTAAGATAAAAAGCAGAAAAAGATTCAGAGCAAGAGACGGAGAACCTGGAAGAGCTAGATTAAGTGACGGTAAAAGGGGAGATGATGTTGTTATAAGAGTTCCTATTGGTACAGTTGTTTATGATGAAGATACAAATAATATATTGGCTGATTTACTCGAGGACGGACAAAGCTATACTGTTGCTAGAGGAGGAAAAGGCGGAAAAGGAAATAAATTCTATGCCACAGCTACAAATCAGGCACCAGATTATGCTCAGCATGGTTTAGATGGTGAGAAATTAAATATAAGATTAGAAGTTAAACTTATAGCTGATATTGGACTTGTAGGTATGCCTAATGCTGGTAAATCAAGTTTGCTTGCAAGACTTACAAGAGCTAATCCAAAAATTGCATCTTATCCATTTACTACACTTACTCCGAATTTGGGTGTTTGTTATTTAGATTATGAGAGAAGTTTTGTTATTGCTGATATACCTGGAATCATAGAAGGTGCTAGCGAAGGAGCTGGACTTGGACTTACTTTCTTAAGACATATAGAAAGAACAGGTGCTTTATGTTTTGTTATAGATTTAACTGGTGAAGATGTAGCTGATACTTATAAAAAACTTAGAAATGAATTGAAGCAGTATAGTAAAGAATTAATAAAGAAAAAGTCTATTATCGTACTAAATAAAACTGATATGCTTGAAAAAGATGAGATAAAAGCAAAAGTAAAAGCTATAGAAAAAGCAGTAAAAAAAGAATATAAAAATAATAAAGAAACTCATTATGAAGAGCCTGAAATATTTGCTTTATCCGTGTTTAGTTTAGATGGAGAACTTCTAGATAAAGTTACAAATGCATTCTATAAAGCAAACGAAGAAAGATATGATAACACTAAAAAAGAAACTAAAGAGCCTTTGCTTCTCAATCAGAATAAAACTAAGTCAAAATTAAAAACAAAAAGAGTATTCGGGCCAGTAGTATCTAAAAGGTTGGGTAATTCTTTGGGAATAGATGTTATACCTCATAAAACTTGCTCTTATAATTGCATATACTGTCAATTAGGTTCTGAAGAAAATACTAGAACTAGTCTTGCTAATTATTATTCTGTTGATGAAATAATATATGAATTAAAAGAGGCTTTGCTTAATAATAAAAATATTGATTATATAACATTTGCAGGTTCAGGCGAGCCTACATTATATAAAGATTTAAAAAAACTTATTTATGAAATAAAGCAGATAACTGATATTCCTGTATGTATTATAACAAATGGTTCTTTACTTTATAAACAGGAAATGCGTTCTGATTTGCTTATTGCCGATTTGGTTATACCTTCTCTTGATGCTGGTAATATGGATACATTTAAACTTATAGATCAGCCTAATAAAGAAATTGATTTTGATAAAATGGTTAATGGACTTATAGAGTTTAGGAGAGTTTTTAAAGGCGAGTATTGGCTTGAGGTATTTTTACTTAAAGATATAAATGACAGCAAAGAAGAGCTTGATGATATAATAAAAATAGTAAATAAAATAAAACCTGACAGAGTACAGCTTGTTACAGCTACAAGAAGAACTTCAAATGAAAAGGCTAAAGCATTGAATGATGAAGAAATGGAGAATGCAAAAAAATATTTTGAAACAAATTGTAATATAGAAATAGATGTACCTAGCGTATCGGATAAGGCTAAAGGAAATACTAAAAAAATCACCGAAGAAGATATAATAAATTTTTTAATAAGACAGCCTGATACTGTTCATATGATAGCTATTAGTTTTAATGAAGATGAAAGCAGGGTAAGTGAATTATTAAAAAAATTAGTTGAAAGCGGAAAGGTGAGAGAAGAAATAGTTAATGGCGTATTGTCTTATGCAGTTAATATTTGATATTGTATTTTATATAAATATATATATTTTAAATATTGATTAATTTTATAATTTACTTCTTGATATATTTTTATTTAATAATAGAATTATATAATATTAATATAGAATGTAAATTATGAGAACCGTATTTATTATAATTTTTATAAGTATATGCTGCAATATTATATATTCATTTACCCAAAAAGAAAATGATTTAATTATGGCAGCCGAAAAGTCCGATATTATGTCAATTAGGAATATACTCAATAGCAAAGATGTTAATATTAATGTTCAGGACAGATACGGCGTTACTCCTTTGATGCATGCAGTATTCAATAAAGATATTTATATACTGGAATTATTATTAAAAAATAATGCAGATCCTAATATGCAAAACGACAGCGGTAAAACAGCTTTAATATATGCATGCAATACTTGTGAGTTTGATATGATACAAATGCTTATATGGTATAAAGCTGATGTTAATCTTACTGATAATTATAAATCTACAGCTTTAATGTATGCTTCAAGCAGAGATACTAATATTATAAAATTACTTGCTGAATCAGGTGCTGATATTAATGCTCAGAATTTAGATGGTAAAACAGCTTTGATGTATAATATTTTAAATAAAGCTGATGCTGAAACTATTAAAACTTTTATTAGTTTAGGTGCAGATATTAATATTCAGGATATTCATGGATATAGTGCTTTGATGTATGCTGCTATATTGGATTATAGAGAATTTGTTGAAATATTAATAGAAAATGGAGCTGATGTAAATAAAAGAAATAATTATAATAAAACAGCTTTAACTATGTCGGAAGAAAATAAAAATTATAAAATGGCTGAGATTTTAATTAAATACGGTGCTGTAAGATAATTAATTATTTTTAATTTATAGCTCCAAGTCCTAATAATTTTTTTATTTCTTTGTTATTCATTTTCTTTGCTATATCTATTGCTTTACTATCTACAACAGCATTATTTCTTATAAGTTTTCTGCACATTTCTAAATTATTGTTTTCTACAGCTATAGCTAATGGACTATATCCTCTTTTATCTTTTATATCAACATTAGCACCATTTAATAATAAATTATCAGTTATAGACATATTATTATTTTTTACTGCTGTATGTATAGGAGCGTATCCGTTATACATATTATTTAATTCAGATTTGGCATTTATTAAAATATTGGATATTTCAGTATCATTATTTGAAACTGCTATATTTAATGCTAATTGATTTTTCTCATTTAATATGTTTACATTTGCATTATATTTTATTAAAGCATTTATAACTTCTATATATTCATTTTTTGATTTATGAGCATTCATTACAGCTAAATGCAAGGCAGTATTTCCATTTTTATCTTTTATATTTGGATTTGCATTTTTTGATAAAAGCAAATTGACACTTTCAAGCAATTTATTAGAATTATTTTCTATAACATAATGCAATGATGTTTTTAAGTTTGCATTTGTATTGTCTATATCAGCACCTAATTTTATAAGTTCGCTTGCCGCCTCTATAGAACCGTGTCCAACAGCATAATGTAGCATAGTATTTGTATCTTTAGTATCAACATCTATTCCTAAATCTTTTACTAAATAGTTTATGTTTTCTACATTATTTCCAATGCTTGCTGATTTTATTAAAGATATAACATCTTCGCTGTTCATAAGCAAATATATATTTTTATTAAGATAAAGCTGTAATATTTGAGGATTAGCATATTCTGAAGCTAGAAACTCGCTTCTTGGTTTTTCTTTCATTTGGAAATTAATATTGGCTCCAGAATCTATCAATAATTTCACACTTTCAAAGTTTTTATTTATAGTTGCAATATCCATAGCCGAATAGTATGAACCATCTATATATTTATTTTTATTTGTTATTTTAGTATTATTATCCAAAAGAATATTTAAATCAGTATACGGAGAATTTTTAAGTACATTTATAGAAACTGTTTGATTATTTTCAGCAGCTATATGTATTAGTGAGTATCCTCTTTCATCTTTAATATTAGGACTTACATTTTGTGATAGAAGAGTCTGTATCGTTCTAATATCCCCTGTTTTTACGGCATTAATCATCTTGTTTTCATTTTCTGTTAATGCATACAAACTAATAATATTTATGAATAATGTTATTATTATAATTTTTTTCATATTATTTCCATTTATTATTAAGTTAATATTATGTATACTAATACATTATAATCATCGTTTTTATATTTATTTTGATTATAACTTTTTTGTTATTAAAATATTATATAAATATAAGAATAAAATATTGAAAAATAGAAAAATATAATATATACTTATGATAATATTTGGAGGTTTTTAAATGGCCAGTATAGAAAGAGATAAAGCTGTTGAATTATTTAAAAAATATAATGATGAGCATTCATTATTTAAGCATGCATTATCCGTGGAAGCAGTGATGAGATATTTTGCCAAGAAAAACGGCGAAGATGAAGACGAATGGGGTATGGTAGGATTTTTACATGATATGGATTATGAAAAATATCCTGATGAGCATTGTATTAAAGTGAGAGAAATACTAGAAGCTGAGGGACTTCCAGAAAGTTTTATAAGAGCAATTCAAAGCCATGGCTACGGACTATGTACGGATATTGAACCTTTAAGTAATATGGAAAAAACTTTATATGCTGTTGATGAACTTTCTGGTTTTATTACTGCATGTGCTTTAGTTAGACCTTCAAAGAGTTTAGATGATATGGAAGTTAAATCTGTTAAGAAGAAATTGAAAGATAAAGCATTTGCTGCAAAAGTAGATAGAACAGTTATAAATAAAGGTGCTGAAATGTTAGGCATTAATATGGATGAATTAATAAAAGAAACTATAGAAGCTCTTATTCCTGTGCAAGAGAGTATAGGGCTTAAGAAAATTTCCTAAATATTAATATTTACGGACTTGGGTTATGAGTAAAATAAAGATACTGACAATAGTAGATATGCAAAATGATTATATGGAAGGCGGCCCTATGGCTGTTAAAGGTGCTGCTAAATTAGTGCCCGTTATAAATGATCTTATAAAAAATGGAGAGTATGATGCTATAATTGCAACTCAGGATTGGCATCCTTCCAATCATATATCTTTTGCTTCAACTCATGAAAAAGAGCCTTTTTCAAAAATTAAAGTTATAGATCAAGATACAGGAGATGAAGAGATTCTTACTTTATGGCCTCGTCATTGTGTTGCTAGGACTTATGGTTCTGCTATAGTTGATGGACTTAGAAAGAAGAGAGATTACATATATGTTCAAAAGGGAGTTGATCCTGATGATGAAGGTAACTCCGGATTTTCTTATATGCATAAAGAGTTTATAGATGCTGCAAGAGAAAATAAAGAAACTTTAGTTCTTGATTTTGTTGGGGTTGCTCTTGATTACTGTGTATTTTTTACAGCAAGAGACACTGCTGAATATGTAGCTTCTATAGATGCAGAATATTTAGTAAGTGTAAATGTACTTGAATATGCTTCTGCTGCGGTTAATCCCGAATCTATTGAGGGTTTATATACTTCTTGTCCTCTTATCAATCTTAAAAAGGTTAGATTGTGAAAATTATTAGGCTTGAAAAAAAATCTAATTTTAATAAAGCCTATATTTATAAAAGCCCTATTGGTGATTTAATACTAACTGCTGATGAAACTTATCAATATATTACATCATTGGAATTTAATTTAAATAATATAAATATATCATTAAATGATGAAGAGCCATCTATAATAAAGAAAGCAAAAAAAGAATTAGATGATTATTTTTCAAATGGTTTAAAAAAATTTTCTCTGCCTTTAGCTGTATATGGTACAGATTTTCAATATAATGTTTGGATGGAAACTTCAAAAATACCTTTCGGAAAAGTTGTTACATATTCTGATATAGCAAGAAATATTTCAGATAAAAAGGGAAGCATATCAAGAGCAGTAGGTACAGCTGAGGGAAAAAACAAAATAGCTATTATAATACCTTGTCATAGAGTTGTAGGAGTAAATAAAAAATTAACAGGATATGCAGGCGGACTTAATAAAAAAGAATATTTACTAAAGCATGAAGGTTTTAATATAGTTAATTCTAAAATTATAATGAAGTAGGTTGATCTTATATGCTTAAAAAAACTTATAAAACAAATAGGCTTTTTCTAGTTCAGCCTAATGTAAATATCGCTTCTGAGATAGTTGATTTTTACAGCAGAAATAAAGAGTTTTTTAAAGAGTTTGATCCTCAAAGACCTGATGTATTTTATAAGGTTAATACTCATAAAGATATAATAAAAAGAGAGCTTGAAGAAGTTAAATATAAAAGAATGCTTAAATTTTGGATTTATAAAATAGAAGATAAAAAAAGAATTATAGGAATGATTAATTTCACTAATATTTCTATGGGGGCTTTTTTATCATGTACGGTTGGTTACAAATTAGATGAATTTGAACAGCATAAAGGTTATATGACAGAAGCACTTAAAGCAGCCATAATAATAGTATTTAAAGAACTGAAACTTCATAGAATAGAGGCTAATATAATGCCTCATAATAAACCTTCTTTGGAATTGGCTAAAAGACTTGGCTTTGAATATGAGGGACTTGCCAAAAAATATTTAAAAATTAACGGCAAATGGGAAGATCATGTTCATATGACTATAATAAATGATGAAGTATAAAATACTTGTTTTAATATAAAAAAATCTTTGAAACTATAGAATTATGTTTATTAATTTCTATAAATTCGCATAAAAATATATAAAATTATATCTTTAAAATCTTTACAAATTAAATATTATTTGTATAATATACGGCGAAAAATAAATTCTTAAGAGGTGTATAAATGTCTGTAAAATGTGTTTGGTGCGGAAAAAATGTAGAAGAAATACAAGGGCAGGCTACTATGGATACATGCGATGAATGCGAGGATTTTTTTGAAGAGCATATTGATGATATAGCAGAATCTTTAAATGAGATTCTTAAAAAAAATGAATCTTCATCGTCTAAACCTACAGAAAAAAAGGCTTGGATCAGCTATTCTCTTATAACAGCTATTCATATGCTTAGCTCCAAACCTTATATAGAATTTAAAGACTCTAAATATAAAGATTTAATTTCAGGTGATAAAAAATGAGAACATTATATATAATAACTTTGGTATTTTTTTGTTTTACTGCTAGCTTAAGACCTAAAACTCAGGAAAATTTCTATTGCGAATACTGCGGTAATAAATTTAGTTCTGTGAAATTATTAACTTCCCAAAATTGTATGCGTTATCCTGAAGGAAATTATAAAGGTAAGCATAAACTTTATGAAGGCATTGAAAAAGATGAATATACTTGTAAATACTGCGGTAATCAATATAAAACTATAAAACAATTAACTTCAGCAAAATGTATGCGTCATCCAAATGGTAATTATAAAGGATATCATTCTCCTGCTTTATAATATTAAAAACTTAATAATTTATTAGAATTAAATTTTAGAGGAACATATGTTTGATAATGAAAAAGAAGAAGAAAAGGTATTTGAACCTGAAATAGTTAATAATGATGAGCCTGATAAAAATAAATCTTTAAATTCTATACTTTCTTGGATTCCATTTGTACTTGCTTTGATATACACAGTTTCTCCTGTTGATTTTATTCCTGATGTTATACCTATTGCTGGTTGGGGAGAAGATGCCATGTTTTTAATAGTATCCGCTTTGCATGGCATTCAAAATACTGTTTTAGATAAAGATACATCTATATATAAAATAATTAAATATATAAAATGGGCTTCGTTTATATTAACTGTAATATTTATACTTATATTAGTACTTCTTATAGTATTAGTTTTTAAAGTTTCATCTAATTAATGATTATATATGCTATAATTTTCTATGTTAACTAAAAATTATAAATTCCGATTATAAGATAGTTAGAATATATTTTAAAGATAGAAAGATGGAAGAGATAAATAAATATTGGAATGAATTTTTAGATATTATAAGTGAAGATGATGAATTTGCAGGTGTTGCTTTACTCAAAGGCAGTGTTATTGTAGCTGATGATGAGAATAAAGCTGATATAGTATGTTCAGGAGATTTTACAGCAGCACATATAAAAAAAGATTTTTTAGGAAGAATAAAAGATTTTTTTGAAGATAAGTTAGGCCATAATATAGATTTGGATGTTAAAGTAGATGCTGAACTTGTTGATAAATATTTACATGTAGAAGAAATTGAGGAACCAGTTGATAATACTCATAATATTGAAAATCCTTCTAATAAAAATGTATTAGATGTTTCCAAAAAAGAAAATGCTTATAATAAAAGCAATTTAAATGATTATTTCAGATTTGATAATTTTATACAGGGAAATAATAATAAATATGTATTTGCAGCGGCCAAATATGTATCATCTAATCCTGGTAAAGAATATAACCCACTTTATATATATGGAAGTGTAGGCATAGGAAAGACGCATTTACTTCAGGCTATAGGCAATAGTTATATGCAAAGCAATCCTAATGCTAAAGTTCTTTATATAGACGGAAGCGGTTTCAGAGATGAATATGTATCAGGACTTCAGAATAAAAAACCAGAAATTTTCAAGAAAAGATATAAATCTTTAGATATGCTTTTATTAGATGATTTACAGCTTCTTGAAAGTGCTCAGGAAACATCTAAAGAGCTATTTGAAATATTTCAGGCTTTGGATAATGCTTCAAAACAGATGGTATTTGTAAGTGATAAGCCTCCTAAAGAGTTAAGAAACATAGAAGCAAGATTAAAAAATAGATTTGAAAAGAGCCTTATTCTTTCAATAGAGCCTCCTCAATATGAAACTAGACTAGCCATAATAGAAAGAAAGCTATTCGATTTGCATACAAGTATAGATGAAGAAGTTATGAAATATATGGCTGAAAATATTACAACAGATGTTAGAAAGATTGAAGGAGCAATAAGGGCGTATTTATCGGTTAGGGATTTAATGAAAATAACTCCTGATATAGAGCAATGCGAAAAACTTGATATATTTAAAGATTATTTCACAAATAAGCCTAAATTGAAGAATGCTACTATAAAAGAGATAAAAAAGATAGTGGCAGATTATTATGGTGTAGAAATATCATCTTTTGAAAGCAAAGATAGAACGAAATTTATATCTAAAGCTAGGCATGTTGCCATATATTTAGCATGCGAATATTCTAAAAAATCGGTTACAGAAATAGGGCTTGATTTTAACAGAGATCATGCTTCTGTAATACATGCCAGAGATAAAGTTAAAGATGAGTTGAAAACAGGCTCACATTTATACTCAGAAATCAATGATATAATAGCAGGAATATCATAAAATTATTCAAATAATCTGTAAAAAAACGATTGACTTTTATAAGATTTTATATATAATTTAATAGTATTATTAAATTAATACAATTTTTCATAAACCTCCTTATCACCCTGATGTCTTTTATCCAGGGTGATACTTTTTTAACCTAAATTCTTTTTTAACTGTTCAAAATTATCATCATAATACTTTTATTATATTGATATGTATAATAATAATACATAATCGAATATTTTTTCTGTATAAAAATGATACATTTAATATTATATATTTGTATATTTGCATATAATTAAAAATTACATATATATTTTAGTATGTTTTTGTATTATACTAAATAGTATATCATAATACATTAGTGTATTATTAGCAGTTTTTTACTATTTATATGTTTTATATGTAGTGTATTAACTTGTTGTTTTTAATCAAATATATTATTTAAACTTTATATATAAGAAAATAATTAAGAAATAATATAGAAGACTTTAATTATTGGCACATTTATTGCATATATTAGTAGTATAAAGTTGAGAATATTAAAAGTCATAAAATAATAGTTAATTAAAAGGAGAATAAATGGAAGAAGAAATAAAAGAAAACAGTGAAGATAAAGAGGAAGAAAATACAGAAGCAGAGGCTGTTGAAAATAATGAGCAATCAGAAGAGAATGCTGAAAATAATAATGAGGAAGATGAAATAACTGCTTTGAAAAAAAGAATAGAAGAATTAGAAAATGAATCTGCTGATATGAAAAATAAATATATGTATGCTATGGCAGAGGCAGAAAATATAAGAAAAAGAACTGCTAAAGAAAAAACTGACAGCATAAAAAGAGCAAATAAAGGCTTATTATTATCTCTTTTGACTTTTATGGATAATTTTGAAAGAGCATTGAAAGCAGGCGAGCAAGATTCTAATGTTCAGGGCAGTGAATACTATAAAGGCATAGAATTAATACATAAACAGTTTATAGACTTTATGCATGACAATGGAGTTACTGAAATAGAGTCTTTAGGTGAGGAATTTGATCCTAATGTACATGAAGCATTAACTATGATTGAAGTTCCTGATATAGATAAGGAAAAGGTTGTTGAAGTTTATGCTAAAGGTTATAAATTGAATGATGAACTTTTGAGAACAGCTAAAGTGGTAGTTGGAAAGCCGGCTGCTGCTAAAGAATAAATAAATTAATTAGGAGATTTTATGGCACATATTCAACTTTTTAGAGCTTATTACGAGCCGAAAGCAGACAAAAAAGAAAACATACAGCATATAAACAGAGTTCTTCAGGATTTAAGTGATGCAATAAATAATCATATTAAAGACAAAGAAGTAATCAATGTTGACCTTACTACTTCACATTTAGGTAATGGTCATACTGAATATGTTGTTAGCGTTCTGACGAAGGACTAATAACAAATAATATATAAACAATTTAAAATATATAAATATTAATTTTAATATTAAAAGATTTAGTAATATTGAATAAAAGGAGAAATTTATTATGAGTAAAATAATTGGAATAGATTTAGGAACAACAAATTCATGTGTATCAGTAATGGAAGGCGGTAAGCCTGTAGTAATAACAAATGCTGAAGGAAACAGAACAACTCCTTCTGTAGTAGCATTTACAAATAAAGGCGAAGTATTAGTAGGACAGCCTGCTAAAAACCAAATGGTAACTAACCCAGAAAATACAATCTTCTCTATTAAAAGATTTATGGGTAACACTTATGCTGAAGTAACAGAAGAGCGTTCAAGAATGCCTTATACTGTTATAGAAGACGGCGGAAAAGTAAAAATTAAAACTTTAGAAGGAAACTTCACTCCTCAGGAAATAAGTGCAAGAATACTTCAAAAGATGAAACAAACAGCAGAAGAATATTTAGGTGAAACTGTAACAGATGCAATCATTACAGTACCTGCATACTTCAATGACAGCCAAAGACAATCTACTAAAGATGCTGGACGTATTGCTGGACTTAATGTATTAAGAATAATAAATGAACCTACTGCTGCAGCTTTAGCTTATGGTATGGAGAAAAAGAAAGATGAAAAAATCGCAGTTTATGACTTGGGTGGCGGTACTTTCGATATATCTATACTTGAATTAGCTGACGGTGTATTTGAAGTAAAAAGTACAAATGGTGATACTCACTTGGGTGGTGATGACTTCGACCAAGCTATTATCGATTGGTTAATAGATGAGTTTAAGAAAGATACAGGCGTTGACTTGAACAATGATAAAATGGCTTTACAGAGATTAAAAGAAGCTGCTGAAAAAGCTAAAAAAGAAGTTTCAAGTTCATTACAAACTGATATTAACTTGCCATACTTGACAGCAGATGCATCAGGTCCTAAACACTTGAATGTATCTTTATCAAGAGCAAAATTTGAGGATTTAGTAAGAGATTTAGTAGAAAAAACTCGTATCCCATGTGAAAAAGCATTGAAAGATGCAGGACTTTCTACTAGCGATATAGATGAAGTTATACTTGTTGGAGGTTCTACAAGAGTACCTTTAGTACAGGAAACAGTTAAAAACATATTTGGAAAAGAACCAAATAAAAGCGTAAACCCAGACGAAGCAGTAGCAATGGGTGCTGCAGTACAAGGCGGTATCATTAAAGGTGATGTTAAAGACGTTCTTCTTCTTGACGTTACTCCGCTTTCACTTGGTATTGAAACAGAAGGTTCAGTAATGACTGTTTTAATCAACAGAAACACTACTATACCTACAAATAAAAAACAAGTATTCTCTACAGCAGCAGACAATCAATCATCTGTAACTATTAGAGTATTACAAGGTGAAAGAAAAATGGCTAATGACAACAGAGAGCTTGGAAGATTTGACTTGGTAGGAATACCACCTGCACCAAGAGGAGTACCACAAATTGAAGTTTCATTTGATATTGACGCTAACGGTATCGTACATGTTACAGCTAAAGATTTAGGTACTGGTAAAGAGCAGAAAATAACAATAGCTTCTTCAAGCGGATTAAGCGAAGATGAAATAAACAAAATGGTTCAGGACGCTGAAAAACATGCTGAAGAAGATAAGAAGAAAAAAGAGGAAGTTGAAGCTAAAAACAATGCTGATCATATGATTTATCAGACAGAAAAATTATTGAAAGAAAACGGCGATAAATTACAGCCATCAGATAAGTCTGAAATTGAATCAAAAATGAGTGCATTGAAATCAGCAGTAGATTCTAATAATACAGACAATATTAAAAGAGCTACAGACGATTTACAAGCAGCATGGAGCAAAGCTTCAGAGGCACTTTATAAACAAGCAGGAGCACAGCAGCAAGCACAGCCTGATGCAGGACAGCAAGCACAGCAAAATAACAGCCAAGATTCAGGCAGAAAAGATGACGGCGTAGTTGATGCTGATTATGAAGTTGTTGATGATAATGACAAAAAATAATATAGATAAAAAGTAAAAGTTGAATATATAAAGTCTAATGGGCGGTTGGAAGTTAATTTTTAAGGTTTGATTTTCAGCCGCCTATATTTTTATGAAGTATATAAAATGATTGAGTTATTAGAAGCTATTAAAAATAATGATTTTGAAAGAGTAAAAGTTTTTATATCAAATGGTGCTGATGTTAATATAAAAAACAGATATGGTAATACTCCTTTAAATACAGCTTCAGGATTTGGTTATTTTTAAATTGTTAAATATTTGATAGAGCATAATGCTGAAAATACTGATGCTTTGATTATGGCTTCTATGAACGGACATGAAAAAATAGTGAAATATTTAATAGAGCAGGGAGCAGATGTTGATATTCAAGATGAAAGAGGCGAAACTGCTTTAATAAATGCATCACAAAATGGGCATTATAATATTGTTAAATGTTTAATAGATAATGGGGCTAAAATTGATATAAAAGATAATGGATATCAAACGGCTTTAATGTATGCATCAAATAATGGTTATTTGGAAATTGTTAAGTATTTAATCGACAAAGGTGCAGATATTGATAATGAAAATAGGGACGGAGATACTGCTTTAGTATATGCTTCTGAAAATGGATATTTTGATATAGTTAAATATTTAATAGAATTAGGAACAGATGTTAATATGAGAGATTATTCATATCGAACGGCTTTAGTATATGCATCTGGGAATGGACATTTAGATATAGTGAAATATTTAGTTTCAAAAGGAGCAGACATAAATATAATAGGTGATAAATACGGAATAACACCTTTAAGCAATGCAGCAAAAAATGGACATTTAGAAGTTGTTAAATATTTGCTTGAAAATAAAGTCAATGTGAAAAATGATAGGCATGCTTTAAATGACGCTTTAAAAAACGGACATTATGAAATTGCTGAGTTATTAAAAAATTATAAATAATTTAAATATATTTTTTGTTCTTTGATAATTTTTTATAAATTTATGTTTTAATATATTTAAAAATTGGAACTATAAAAATGTTTCTAAAAATGTTTTTTTATGTTATAATAGTTGCCAATAAAAAATCAAGGTAAAAAAGTGAAAAATAGTTTTATAGCTTTTATAAAGAGAAAAAACGAATCCATTCATACAACAGAAACTATATACATAGCTTCTATACTTACTTTAGTTGGCGGATTTGTTGATGCTTATACTTATATTACCAGAGATGGAGTATTCGCTTATGCTCAAACTGGCAATATGATATTTTTTGCTATGCATTTGGCAAAGAAGGAATTCGCAGATACTATGCATTACTTAATACCTATTTTAGTTTTTGTTGTTGGTATTTGGACTGCTTTATATATAAAAAAAGTTTTAAATAAAAAAAAGTTAATGGAATTAGAATATGTTATTATACTAATGGCTGCTGTTATACTTTTTATAGTTGGTTTTTTACACAAGGGTATTTCAAATATTGTAGTTGTTAGTGTTATATCATTTATGTCAGCAACTTTGATGATAACTTTCAATAAGGTTGAAGGACTTGCTTATGTTACAAATATGTGCACAGGTAATTTGAAATCAGCTTCTGATAATTTATTTAGATTTTTATTTAATAAGGATAAGACTGGTTTAAAAAATGGAGTTATATATTTAACGATTCTATTTTCATTTACTTTAGGTGCTTTTTTAGGAAGTTTTTTTACTAATATTTTTGGTATTAGATCTATATGGATTGCTTCTGGATTATTATTTATTGTTGAAAGTTTAATGTTTTTTGAAAAATAAATGTATTGGTAATTTTTTATATAATTAAAGGATATTTATTATGGATAAAGATTATTATAAAATACTTGATGTTACTATATTTTCAAGCAATGAAAAGATAAAAAAATCTTATAGAGAATTGGCTATGAAATATCATCCGGATAGAAATCCTGGTGATGAAAATGCTCATAATATGTTTGTAGATATAAATGAAGCTTATGAGATTTTATCTAATAAAGATACTCGTATGCAGTATAATATTAAATATTTATCTTCCAATAAATATGTTGTTGGAGGTTTGGCTGCTGCAGGAGTAGGATTAGGTTTAATATTAAGCAGAAGAAGAAAATGATTTTTAATATTTAGAATAGATAATTTTATTAAGAGGATATGATAAATGGCAGAAAAAAGAGACTATTACGAAGTATTAGGAGTGGCAAAGACTGCTACTAATGATGAAATAAAAAAAGCATACAGAAAATTGGCTATGCAGTATCACCCTGATAGGAATCCTGGAAATAAAGAAGCTGAAGATAAATTTAAAGAAGCTACAGAGGCTTATGAAATATTATCTGATGAGAAAAAAAGAGCCCAATACGATCAATTTGGTTTCCAAGGAGTTCATAGTGATTTTGCTGATGCTTATGGCAGAGGTGGTTTTGACTTCTCATCAATGTTCGGCGGTGGCGGCGGATTTGGTGATTTAGATGATATATTCAGTTCATTTTTTGGTGGTGGATTTTCTGGAAGAGGATCAAGATCTCAAAGACGTGGAAATGATATAAGGCATGATGTTACTTTATCTTTAGAGGATGCTGTTTTTGGTAAAAAAATGGAAATCAAATTAGATAAAAATGATATTTGTGATGTTTGTCATGGTACAGGAGCAGAACCTGGAACTAAAACTCAAACATGTCCTACTTGCGGAGGAAGCGGAGAGGTTAGAATGGCTCAAGGATTCTTCAGTGTAAGAAGAACATGTAATAGATGTAATGGAAGTGGTTCTATAGTTACAACACCTTGTAAAAATTGCCGTGGAACTGGTACAGTGAAGAAAGTTAAAACTATCTCTGTTAATATTCCTAAAGGTATTGAAGATAATACTCAGCTTAGAGTAAGCGGAGAAGGAGAGGCTATAGGCGGAGGAGTAGCAGGAGATTTATATCTATATATACATGTTAGTCCTCATCCTTACTTTGTGAGAGATGGTATAGATTTGGTAACAGAAGTAGGAATCAATATTGCACAGGCAGCATTGGGTGCTGATATTTATATACAAACTTTAGATAAAAAGAAAGTTAAAATAAAAATTCCAGCAGGAACTAATAGCGGACAAATATTTAAATTAAAAGGAAGTGGGGCAACTCATATAAACAGATCCGGAAGAGGTGATTTACTTGTTGTAGTTAATATAGATGTTTCATCTAAATTATCTGCTGAAGAAAAAAGATTGTTTAATGAGCTTAAAAAGGTTATGCCTTCTAATGATGAACCTACTTTAAGAAAACCTAATAAAAGTAATTGGTAATAGTAAATTAATAATTACAATAATTATAAAAAGGGGGGATTATCCTCCTTTTTTAATTATGGCTGAAATTAGAGATTAATTCTAATATTTCATCTGTATTTTGCATTTCATCTATTGATGACATAAATAATTCATAAGATTTTTTATTTTCTGTCATTTTTTTTATTTTTGATATTATTGATATTGGATTTTTAGAATTGTATATCAATGCATTTTTATCATCTACAGCTATTTCAGCAGATGAGCTTTTAGCGTCTATTATAGGCAATGTTTTATAATGCCAAGCTGCTATTAACTGAGTATAGAAAGAATCTTTGATATTATGTATTATCATAGCATTTGAGGTTTCTATTTCTTTTCCTATATTTGAATTATCATATTCATCTATGAATTCTATATATTGTTCTATAGCTAATTTATGAATATTTTCTTTTAATTCTTTGTCATATCCTATTATTTTTAGTTTATATATATCATCGCTTTCTTTCAAATACTGTGCATAAGCTGCTGTACATTTGAAAATACTATCTTCTTTATTATAGAATATTATTATTGATTTGTCTTTTTCTTTTTTATTGTTATTAATAAATATATATGGTGAAAAATAAGGCTGTATTATTTCTATATTTTTTATATCTTTATGTAGATATAATAGTCTTTCCCTTGTTTTTTTACTTCCGCATATTATTATATCAATATTATCAGTATGCTCATAATCCAATTTCATAAGTCTTTTATCTATTAATTTTGTTTTACTATCTTTTTTTTCTTGAAAATATAAATGATTTTGGAAATTTAAAGTATACCATACTATTATAGGCAATTTATTAACTCTTTTTTTTATCAAAATATTTTTAGTCATAGATGCTATTATATTCATAGGAAAATCTATAGCTATGATAGCATCAGCATTTTCAGCGATATTTGCTATATCTTTTGCTGACTTTTTGAAAAATAATAAAGATAAATGTTTTCTTGCAATATAAGCTGGAAAGTTTTTTGGAAATGATTTTGAAAATACTGTTATTCTTATAGATGATTTATAGAAATGTTCTACCATATTAAGCATAAATTGATTAGATTTATCTTTTATATTGCTGGCATTAGATATTAGTACAATAATTTCTTTCATTTTTTATCCGTCATAATTAAAATATACCAAATCCCATTCCGATATTTGAAATGATAAATAAGGACTTGTTATGAAAATAAATAAAATTATATTTATAATTTTTACTATATATATTTCGGCATATTCTAGAGATATTTTACAATATCATAGTGTAATGAATGATAGAAATGCAAATATCACTTTAGAAAATATATCTGTAAATGCAAATAAAATTACTTTAGATATAAATACACAAAATAATTTAAATAAGGAATTAGATAAAGTTAGAAAATTTGTACAAGATGGTAATTTTTTTGAAGCAATCAATTTATGTAATGCTTTAGAAACTAATTATAAAGATTATTATGAAATATATTATCTTAGAGGACTTTCATATTATAGACGGGCTGATCTTTATTATGCCTCTTTAGATTTAAAAAAACTTTTATCATTATATATAGAAGAAAAAGATTATGATTCTGTTTATAGTTTGATTTTTGAGTTTTTTGATACTATTAATGAATATGAGGAAACTTTAAAATCCTGCATCACAGCTTATAAAACAACTAATAATCCATATTGGCTTTTTTTAGCTGGTAATTCTGCTTTAAAAAATGGTGATGTTAAGAGTGCTGATTATTATTATAATGCCTGTATGAAGCAGAATAATTCTTATGCTAATGAAGGATTCGGAGATATAAGCTATTTAAATAAGCAGTATGACAATGCTATAGATAATTACAGAAAGGTAAGATATTCTAATAACGAAGAAAAAATTAGAATTCAAACAAAAATAAGTAATGCTGTAGTAAAAAAAGAAATATATGCTTGGGATAGAAGTTTTTTATCACAAAATTATACAAATGCCATAAGTATACTAAATAATATTTCTTCATATTCTAAAGATTATCCAGAAATAACAGTAGGTTTGGCTAAAACATATTTTGCTTTAGAAGATTATAATAATGCCAAAAGTATATTATTAAAACTTATTTCATCTGTAAAAGATTTTGATGAGGCTTATGCTATATTAGCCCAAATATATTTATATGAAAAAAATGAAACTGAAGCTATAAAAATAATAGAAAGAGGATTAGAATATACATATAATAAACCTAGATTATATGAAACATTTGCTTCTATGCTTTATGATTTAGGGTATAGTTATTATCCAGATAGAATAATCTCTCAAATTCTAAATTTGTATAATATTTCTGATGAAAATAAAATTGATTATAGTAAGAGTTTAATAATACAAAAAAGATATGATGAAGCTTCTAAATTATTAAAATCTGTAGAATATTATAAAGATATTGCAAATAGCTTATTAAATAATATTGAATATAATAAAATATTAGATAAAGCAGAGTTGTTAAAGCAGCAAAAGTATTATGTTGATATAATGCAGCTTCTTTCTAAATATAAATTTGAAGGAAATGAGGAACAGCTTAGAATAGGCTATATTGCTGATGCTTATAATAATTTAGGTTCTATAGATGAAGCTATAAATATATTGAAAGAAAATTTTAATGCTAATACAATAAGTGTTAATAATGTATTTTTACTTAGAAAGTTATTAGGTATCAGAGCTTCAAACAATGATACATCAGCTTATCAAAAAGAGAGAGATGCTATAGATATAAGGGCTACTGAATATTGGGAAGAGGAATTAAAATTACATTTGAATTTGGTAACAGATAGGGTATTTGAATTTATTAAATTTAATCAATTTGATGAGGCTTTAGCTTATATATCTGATTTGAGAAATAAAAATTATGATGTTGCATATATAAAACAGATTGAGTCAACAACTTATGGGCTTTATGCAGCATATTTGTATAAGAATAAAAGATATGAAGAAGCAACCAAGACTGCCGCTTTAGCTGTTAGGAGAAATAGAAGCAATTATGATGCCATTGCTGTTCAAAATGAAATGTATATAGATTCTTATTTAAGTTCTATTGGCTATTATGACAATATAAGTGCTTATGTAAGTTTATCTTCTACTATGAAAGAAGTTTTAAGAATTTCTCCTGCATATATAGAAAATAGAATAAAACTTGCTGAAGCATACATATATGAATATAATATAGAAGGATTCAATATAATTAATAGAATTACTGAATATATTAATGTTAATGGCGGAAAGGATTTATTATTGGGAATGGCGTATAATAGAGCTTATTTATATGAGTATTCACTTTTATCTTATAACAGAGCTTTAAAATATCTAAATGTTAATCCTATATATATAGCTGAAAGTGCTGTTAATATAGAAAATTATAATCCTTATTCTAACGATCTTAAAAGATTAATTACTGAAAATGCAAATAATCCTGATAAGCTTTATGCTGTTTCAAAGATTTATACCAAAATTGGAAATTATGCTGAAGCTTTAAATATAATTAATAATGCTTTATCATTTGATGCTAATAATATTAATTATCTTTATCAAAGAGCGTATATAAAAGAACTTATGGGAAATAGTAAAGATGCATTATCCGATTATGAAAGTATAATTAGAATGAGAAAGAATTATGCTGCTGCTAATTATAGGGCTGCTTTAGTTTATTTGAATAATTTAAAAAATGATACAAATTCTGAAACCTATGCTTTAAATTATTTGGCATTAGTTCCTGATGATTACAGCGGTTATAAACTTTTAGCAGATATTTATAAATTCAGAGCTGAAAGATATATAGATAGCAATACAAAAAATTTACTTAAAGAGGCTTTAAATAATTATCAAACTGCTTTAAGTAAAGCCGTATGGGGTAGAGATTTAGAAGCTAGAAATATAATATTAAAAGAAATTAATTATATACAAAATAAATTAATAGAATAAATTTACAATTCATTATCATAAAAACTAATAAAGCATAAAGTGCATTCTTAAATCCCGCCCTTTATGCTTTTTTATTTGTTACTAAAAATAAAAGTTTTCATTAATTTTTTTACTTAATTTATAAAAGCATGCCCGCCCAAATTTTGATTATATTTTTTATCCGCATAACGCACGTTGAATGAATATTTATTTATAGTTTAGATTATAATTATTATTCAGTTTATATTTATAATTTTGTTCACCGTGCGATGATGATGTCAATAAATTTAAAAAACATTGGGTGGGCAGCAAAAATAACAGTGGTAGTTAAAAATAAATATAAAGTAGAAATGGCATGTATAAGTAGAAAACCTAAAGGTTGGGATTATATAGTATGTTCTTTATACTTAAAGTAAATTAAGCCTTTTTTCTATAGCTATTCCATAAACTCTATCATCATTTTCTTTTATAGATGCTTCAACACAATCATATATAAACTTTGTAGATTTTTTTAGAGCTGTTTCTATAGTATCGCCTTTTAATATATATCCTAATAAAGAAGAACCAAAAGCATCTCCTGTACCAGGTATGCTTATATTAATTTTAGGATAATAGCTTGTTATTATATTGTTATCTTTATAACATAAGCATCCTATATTTTCATCTTTTGAAACGCTTGTAACTATTACTGTTTTAGGCCCCATTTCAGAGAGCTCTCTAGCCATATCCTTAACTTCTTCTTCATTGTATTTTAGAGAAGGATCTTTTCCTAATAGTATAGCTAATTCTGTGATATTAGGAGTTGCTATATTGGCATATTTTATTAATTCATTCATAGCATTTACATGTTCATCGGACATAGAAGGGTATAGCTTACCATTATCACCAAGTATAGGATCTATTAAGACAGTACCTATATCAAAGTGCTTTATTATATCTACAACAATGGATGGCTGTTTACCAGATGCTATCCATCCTACATAAAAAGCATCAAAAGTAGGTTTTCTTATTTTTAGTTCCTCTACAATTTTTTCTAATTGCTCTGTCAAATCGAATGCACAAAAAGATTCAAAAGCAGTATGATTTGAAAGTATAACACTAACAAGAGGCGAAACTTTTATACCAAAATGCGATAATACAGGTATATTAACTGTTAAAGATGCCTTACCATAAGAGCATAAATCGTTTAGAAGTAGTACATTGAAATTATTATTCATAAATTATTTAAATATAATAAGAGCTTTACTATCGGCAAGAACTTTATATCCGGATATTTGCGCAAAGTATGCAAATTGTTCAAGAGTTATATCATATCTATCTTCAATTTCTTCTTTGGTAACTTTCATTTTTTTACCGCCAGATAAAAAAGAATTAAGTTCAAATCCGCTAGTTCCGAATTTTCTTTCAACTTCTTTTTGAAATGGATTCTTTTTACCTCTTCTCATTTATTGCTCCAAATGATATATTTTTATATAATATCATATAATAATTTTTTTTTCAAATAAATTTTACTAAAAAGCCTATACATAAAATAGTTATTAACAGATTCTATTATGATTTTTTGATAAAAATTAAGTATTTAATCTAATATTACATATATTTTATAAATTGTTTAATATGTATTTTTTATTTATATAAAAAAATCCTATTCATAGATTAATATGAATAGGATTGTATTTTTATATTAACAAATTATTTTATTGTTTAGTCAATTCTACAGCGCTTCCATCTGGTTTAGTATAAGTAGCTTTTGTTTTATCATCACTAAATGTTATTTTATGCTCTTTTATTTCTATTGGATCTACATCATTTTCAAAGAATATTTCTGATATAGTTAAATTATTTCCATTTATTATAGAAGAATAATAATCTCCTGTTGTAGCTGTGTTAATATTGGCATTGTTTTCATTTACATGTAAAGTAATATCTCCTGCAGAATATGTTCCTAAATAAGGAGTAAATAAATCTGATTTCATTAATTCATAAGAATATTCTTTTCCATATATGAAATTTATTTGATAAATTATTCTGTCTTTTTCTAATTTATAAGACATTATAACTTTTTCATTGTTCTTATCATTATGTTCTGATTGTAAAACATTACCGTTCAATGTGAAAGTCATACCAACATTTGTCATTCCTTTGTATCCATATATATTACCATCTTTATCTATAAGTATAGTGTAATTTTTTACTTTTATCTGACCATTATTATCATAAGTTGGTATATAATAATTACCAGCATAATTACCTAATTCTTTGAATTGTTTTATTACTATATAATCTTCATCAGGTTTATTAAAGTCTTCTTTTTCAAAAATATTTTTTCCGCTAAATTTAAGATGATCATCAAAAAGATTAACTTCAATTATTGAATATATTTGGTTATATGTATTACTTAACTGATTATTTCCATTAACATTCATTTCCAATGAATTTCCTGATAAAGTTAATTCATTTACTGGAGTTTTATCTTCACCTATATACAGGCTTCCATTTTCAATTCTAAAAGCAATATGTGTGTAATTTCCATTTGTAAATTCATGAAGATGGTAATATCTTCCATCGTATTTTTTTAGAAAATTAGATATTTCTGAAGGATTTGTTATTAGTGCTTCAGAAGTAGATTTATTTGCACTATTTCCAGAACAACTTACAGCAAATATAATAAATGCTGCTGCTAATAAAAATTTTTTAATCATTTTTTCTCCTTTTTATTAAATAATTATTATTTTTAAGTAAAAAAATAATAAGAATATAACATATTATGATACTTATAAAAAAAATAATATTCTAAGCAAATAAAAAAGTCAATATTTTTATATCTTTTATTTATTATTAATTTTCTAATAGCCTATGCTTATTTATTTAATTCAACAGTTGTTCCATCTGGTTTAGTATAAGTAGCTTTTGTCTTGTCATCGCTAAATACAAATTTATGTTCTTTATTTCCTTCTCTTGAAGAATATTGATATATAATTAAAGTATTTCCAATCATAACAGGGGTATAGCTATATTTAACAGTATTTATTTTTGCATCAGTAGTTTCTATTGTTAAAATTATAGTATTATCTGCTGATTTGTATGTACCGATATATGGACTGAATAAATTATATTTTATTAAAGTTTCATATTGTAATTGATTATTAATCCAAGTATTACCAAATATTAATTTATAATCTTTATTTCCATCTTTATCATAAAAATGTAATTCTTCTTTTATTGAAGTACCGCCTGTTTTTGTGTATGATATTATTAATACATTATTGCTTAATTCAGTTTTTGAATAATTTATTTTTAAATTCTCATCTATATATACTTGTCCAGTTGTATCTATAAGTATATAATATTTTTTTTTATCATCATAATCATAATAATAATAGTTTCCTGTATAAGTTATTAATTCTGATATAGGTTCTCCTATTTTTGTTTCATATCCTGAAGTTGGTTTTTGATAATTTTCTCTGTGAAATATTGCATTAGCGAAAAGATATATGTTTCCATCACTGCCAAAGTTAAAAGTATACATCTCATCATTCATTTCATATCCTAATGCACCAGAGCTTGCTTTTTTGCCTTCTATGTATATTTGAAGTTTATTTCCTACTAACGTTTTCATTGTTGCTTCAACTTTTGTACCATATCCATTGTATATTAAATCTCCATCTATTACATATCTAATTCCAAGGCTATCATCTTCATATCTTGAATAATAAACTCCATTATGTTTTTTTATAAATTCAGATATTTGTGTTTGATCTGTTATTATAACTTCTCCGGGATTTGGATTTGGTCTAGGTGTTGGATCTATAAAACTTCCGTCTCCAATATCAATTTCTTCTTCAGGATTCGGATTAGTTATTGTTGCTGAACAACTTAATATTAATAAAGATATTAATGTTGTTAATAAAATTTTTTTATACATATTGTCTCCTAACAAAAATTATTAAAAATATAAAAAAGTTTTATATAGTATTTAAATATTATTTTTATGAAGTTTTTTAGAAAATAAATATTATTGATGTATAGCAACATTATCATAAATATAATTTACCTTACTATAATCTATGTAAAATGATATAGTAACTATATTAAAAGTCAATATTTAATATTTATTTTTTATGAACTATAATAGGTTTATTTTTTAATTTATCTATATTTTACATTAGTTATGCAATATGAAGATATTAAAAAATATGTTTTTTCTTTACAATATATTGACATTATTTTTTTATTTGTTATAATACTTTCATACATAATCAAATACTCATGAGGGAGTAATTGGCGTATTTTACGCGGCAAAGTCAACATCGCAGCTCTTAAATGGTAGAGTTTGGCAAGCCTTAATTAATGAGACTCAGGTATAAATAAATCCTTAAGGATTAGTTTAATGTCCTTGATGATTTATTTATGCATGAGTCTTTTTTTATGCATTTTTTCTTTTATATAAAATAATTAAATGAGAGGTAGTTTATGGATAGTTTTTTAGGGAGTAAAAATGATATTTTAACGACTCTGAATGTTGATCCTAAGATAGGTTTAACAGAAGACAGCAGAAAAAAAAGCTTAGAAAAATATGGTGCCAATAGCTTTACAAAAGAAAAAGGTGCCACTTTGATTCAAAAGATATTGGAATCATTGAAAGAGCCTATGATACTTATGCTTATATTTGCAGGTATTATAGCAATAGGTGTAAATACTGTGGCGTATTTTAATGGAGGACATGCTGACTTTTTAGAATGCTTAGGTATATTTTTGGCTATAAGCTTATCTATAACAATTACTATAGTTATGGAAGGTAAAAGTGCAAAAGCATTCGAGGCTTTAAATAGCATTAATGAAGATATTAGAGTAAAAGTTATAAGAGATGGAAATATAGAAATAATAAATCAAAAAGATTTGTTAGTAGGCGATATAGCTTTTATAGAAACAGGAAATAAACTTCCAGCTGACGGAAGACTTCTTGAAAGCGTATCTTTAAATATTGATGAATCTGCTTTAACAGGTGAAAGCGAACCGGTAGAAAAAGATGCAGAAGCATTATTATCCGATACAAAAACTCCTGTAGCTGAAAGAATAAATATGGCTTATTCAGGTTCATTTGTTACTACAGGTAATGGTAAAATGATTGTTACTTCTGTAGGAGATGCAACAGAGTTCGGTAAAATAGCCAGAGAGCTTTCAAAAACAAAAAAGACTTCTACACCTTTACAAGAAAAACTTGCCCAGTTAGGCAAAAGAATAGCTATGTTCGGTATAACTGCTGCTGTAATAGTATTTATTGTACAGGTTGTTAATTTTATAAGAACAGGTAATGCTAGTTTTGATACTATTTCAGAGGCATTCATTACAAGTATAGTATTGATTGTAGCATCAGTACCAGAGGGACTTCCTACAATAGTTGCTGTTTCATTATCTATTAATATCATAAAAATGGCTAGACAAAATGCTTTAGTAAAAAAGATGGTTGCTTGCGAAACTATAGGAAGTGTTAATGTTATTTGTTCAGATAAGACTGGTACTCTTACAGAAAATAAAATGACATTAAATAAATTATTTGCTAATGGTGAATATATAGAACCTGAAAATATAAAAAATGAAAAGATTATAAAAAACTTTGCTATAAACTCTACTGCTGACGTTGATTATAAAGACGGAATTGCTAAGTTTTTGGGTAATCCTACAGAATGTGCATTACTTGTTGCAGCTAGTAAATCAGGATTTAATTATAAAGATATAAGAGAAAAATCAAAAATTATATATGAATATCCTTTTTCATCAGAAACTAAAAATATGACAACAGTTGCTAAAGTTGAAAATGAAACTATAGTATTCACTAAAGGAAGCCCAGAAAAAATAATGGCTATGTGCAGTATTAGCGACAATGAGAAAAAAGGTATTGAAGAGGCTATAGAAAAATTCCAAAATGAAGCAAAAAGGGTAATAGCATTCGCTCATAAAGTTGTTTCTGATAATGTTGAAAATATAAGAGAAAAATTAGAAAGCGATATGATATATGACGGCTTTGTTGCTATATCAGACCCAGTAAGAAAAGAGGTTTATGATGCGGTTGATCAATGCAGAAGTGCTGGTATAAATATAAAAATGCTTACAGGTGATAACATAGTTACTGCTACTGCTATTGCGAGAGAGTTAAAGATACTTAATGAAAACAGCATTGTTCTTGAAGCAAAAGATATTGATGCTATGGATGATAACACATTAAAACAGAATTTAAGTAAGATATCAGTTATAGCAAGAAGTACTCCTACAGTAAAAATGCGTGTTGTTAATGCTATAAAAGAAATGGGAAATGTTGTTGCTGTTACAGGCGATGGTATTAATGATGCCCCTGCTATTAAGAATGCAGATGTTGGTGTTGCTATGGGTATAACAGGTACAGAGGTATCGAAAGAGGCTAGCGATATAGTTCTTCTTGATGACTCTTTTGCTACTATTGTTAAAGCAGTTCAATGGGGTAGAGGAATATATGATAACTTCCAAAGATTTATACAGTTTCAGCTTACTGTTAACTTGGCTTCTGTTGTAGTTGTTCTTATCTCTACATTAACAGGATTTAAATCCCCATTTTCTGCCATACAATTATTATGGATAAATATCATTATGGACGGACCTCCTGCTATTGCTTTAGGACTTGAACCTATAAGAGATAACTTGATGAAAAGAATGCCTACAAAAAGAAATGCAAGCATTGTAACTAAAAAAATGATATTTAAAATAGTGTTCTCTGCCACAGTGATGATAATATTATTTATGCTTCAAAGTAAATTAAATATACTTAATGTTGCTGATGCAGAAAAATCTACAGTATTATTTGCTATGTTTGTAATGTTCCAAATATTTAATTCTTTCAACAGCAGAGAATTAGGATTTGACAGCGTATTTAAATACTTTTTGAATAATAAATTAATGCTTTTAAGTATGGGAATCACTTTTATATTACAAATATTGGCAACTCAATATGCTGGCGGATTCTTTAATACTGTACCTTTAAGTGTAAATACTTGGTTAAAAATTGTAGGAGTTTCATTTATTGTTATTTTAGCTGCTGAAATTTTTAAAATATTTGCTAGAATGTTAAAGAGATAAATTTTTTAAAATAAAATTGGAATTATTTTATAAAATAATATATAATAATTCCGAATTTATATATAGTTTAAATTTAAAATATAGAGTAGATATAAGATATGGATAATATTGCTATTATAGTATTTGTATGTGTATTCATTACACTTTTGCTTATAGTAAAAAAATTTTTGTTTGGTAAATCATTAGATAAAATATCTGATATTGATAAGGTAAATAAACTTATTAGTGAAGGAAGACATGATGTTGCCTTATTAAAACTTAAAGAGATTTTAGCTAAAGATAAACCAGGTACAAAAAGGGCCGAAATACATGCCATGATAGGTGATTGTTATAGTAGTTTAGAAGAGTATTCTTTTGCAATAGTAGAATACAGACATGCTATAGATGATGGAGATAAGAATCCAGAAACTATTTTGTCATTAGCTAGGGCTTTAAATAAAATCGATAGAAAGGGAGAAGCATTAGCCCAATATCTTACACTTTTTAAGATAGAAGATTATAAGCTTGTGGTAGCCCTAGAGATAGGTATAATATACTATGAAAATAGACAATATGAAACAGCTATAAAATATTTTGATGAAGCATTGGACGTTCAGCCTAATAATTCTGAGGCTTTAAAATATAAGGCTTTTTGTTTTGTTAATATAGGTAATTTCAATGATGCTATATCTGGTATGAATAATATATATAAGAAGTTTCCAGAGGATCCTTTATTGAATTATAATATGGGAAGAGCTTACAGAGGAAGAGAGGATTATAAAACAGCTATAAGATATTATGCTAATTCTTATAAAGATAAAGAATATTCTGTAAGATCATTATATGAAATGGGACTTTGTTATATAAAATTAGAAAATATTGAATCTGCTATAAAAACATTGGAAAAAGCTATAAGTTATGATAGCTATGATAAAGAATTAAATTTAGCTATACTTTATACTCTTTCTGAATGCTATGATATAGTTGGTAATATCAATAAATCTATGGAAATATTGGAAAGTATAATTGTAATGGATCCTAATTATAGAGATGCCAATGAAAAACTTAACAACTATAAAGATTCCAGATATAGTGAAAATATTAAAAAGTTCTTCAAATTGGAAGGGGATGCTTTTATTGATATGGCTTTAAAAGTTGTAGCAAGTATAGGGCTTATTCCATATTCTTCTAAGATAACTGATAAAAAATATTTAATAGTTTTTGCTAAAGAGACTAATAGTCCTCATTCTCCTAAAAAGATAGTTTATTTCAGAACTTCTTATAGTCCTATATTTAATGATGAGCTTGTACATTTATATGATTATGCTGTTAATGCTAATATTGCTAATACTATGCTTATAACTTGTGCTATGGTGAGTCCTGATGCTATAAGATATGCGGCTATGTCAAGAATAGATATTGTAGGAATAAAGAGACTTGAAAATTTGCTTGATAAATCTCAGCTTACAAATTTACCTGTAGGTGTAACTAGAACAGAAGAAAAACTTAATTGGATATTGTAAATAAGATAAATTGGTTATAGATGATAAAACAGCAATAGATGATTATTCGTTCTATTGCTGTTTTTATTTTAAATGTTATATTTTAATAGTTGATTTTTATTGAAAATTAATTCAAAATATATAAAAATTGTTTATGGGATAGTTTACAGCTAAATGAAAAAGGTACAGGATTTTTATTTTAAAAAAGCAAAAGAAGAAAATTATAAAGCCAGAAGTGTATTCAAACTTGAAGAAGCCCAGAATAAATTTAAATTTATAAAGGCATCAGATACAGTTCTTGATGTAGGATGTTCTCCTGGATCTTTCAGTCAGTATATGCTTAATAAAATATTGAAAAGCGGTTCAGTTGTAGGTGTTGATATACTTCCTAATTCATTTGCTCATCAGAGATTTACTTTTATATTGGGCGATATAAAGGAAATGGATATTACAACATTTAATAATACTTTATTTGATGTTGTAGTAAGCGATGCTATGCCGAATACTACATCGGATAGAGAAACCAATCATTTTCGTTCTATTGCTTTATGCAAAGCTATATTCAATTTAGCTAAAGATGTATTAAAGGAAAACGGACATTTTTTTATAAAAGTTTTTGACGGTAAAGATTTGCAGGACTTTAAAAAAGAATTATCTGAATACTTTGATTCTGTGAATGTGTTTAAACCTAAAAGTTCAAGAGATGAAAGCAGAGAAATATTTTTGTTTTGTAAAAACTTTAAAAAGTTACGATAATATAAAGGGGAGTAATAATGAAAAGAGAATTTGCTTTAGTATTAGAAACTTATGATAATAATGTAGCTAAAGTTGAATTGCAAAGAAGTGCAAGCTGTGATGGATGTACTATATGCAATTCTGGAAAACCTGTTGTTCTTAGGGCATTCAATAACATTAATGCTAATAAAGGAGACAGTGTTGTTATAGAAGTAGAAGAACTAAAAAGAGGTACTAACTTTTTTGTTTATGTAATACCTTTGATTTGTCTTATAGCAGGATATTTCATTGGAGAATATATATCTAAATTATCAAATATAAATCATAATTTAGGACCTATATTTGCTTTTATTGTATTTTTTATCTATGTTATTTTGGGATTAAGAAAATTAAAAAAGGATAATAAAATAATAGCAAATATAATTTGTAAGAATCAAGTTATAGAAAATTTTAATGAACAATAAGGCTTTATATGAAAAAAATAATACCAACTATAATAACTATCATTGCAGCATCAATCGTAACATATTTATTAATTTCTAAAGATAAACCTTATGAAGAATTGTATAAAATAGGTAATGATGCTGTATCATCTGTTAATAAAGTTACAGGATTGAAAATACATCCTAAAGTAGATGACATAGAAGAAGGCGACATAAAGATATTAAATTTTTATGATGTTGATGATGTGCTTAGCTATAGTGTTAAGTATGCAAATTATCTATGGAAGAATGAAGGATATTATATTACAACAAATTATTATTTTGGAAAACAGCCTGACGGAAAGATAGAGCTAGCAAAAAATTCGTCTGAAAATGGAAGAGTTATAAGAATAAATGTAGAGTGTAATACTAACAATTCATTTACAGTGATATTAAGTTTGCTAAACGGCAGTTTAATAATGAGAAACACTAATGAAATGAATACTAATAATAATGCTACTAATGAAGTAAATACAAATAATTAAAAAAATAATATATAAAAAAGCTGATAACTTTATTAATTGAGTTATTAGCTTTTATTTTTATAATAAATATTATTATATATTATCCATATTGAAATTAAGCCAATATCCTAATTCTTTAAATGATGCTTTTTCATCATCATTAAATTGTATATCTGTATTTTTATATTTGAGTATTATTTTATAAAATATATTCTCAAATGTATTTCTATCTATAGGCATATCGTTATTTGATAAAAATTTAACATCTTTAAGTACATCATATATTGTTTCTGTATTTCCTGTTTCATATAATGTATTCAAAGCATTTTTAATATTATCTCCGATTAAGCTTGATATTCCGCTGTTTGATATAAATATTCCTGCATTTCTTGCATCTTTTAAATTTTCAGATACTTCATCGTAAGCATCTCTTCCTCTTTCCGAAATTTTTTCTCTAAGTATAGGTGAAGCCATAGCACCCATTATTCTTCTATAGTCATAATCAGGAGTAATACTATTTAAATTAAAGTATGTGAAAAGTTTTCTATATTCAGGGTATATTTCATGCATTAAATGATCTAGTTTTTTTATGTCAGTTTCAAATAAGCTGTCTGCTAATTTATCTCTTATATCTGAATTTAAATCTTTTAAATACATTGTATAAACAGTGCATTTATCTAACTCATCATAATTTTCTGATATTTGTATTTGATTTTTAAATTCATGATTTTCACTTGATGTATTAACTCTGAAATATATATCAGCAGCTATATTATCTATTAATATACCTTCTATAATATTTTTTTCTATTTTAGTTGATTTTATTTCATGTTTGAAGATATTTATGTTTACATCTCTGTATTCGCTTGCTATAAGATTAAATATAAAATAGTTGATAACATAAAGTTTAGCAAATACATCAACTTTTGCTTCTTTTTCATAGAAGTATCTAGCACTATGATGTTCCGGTTTATTGCTTATAGATTTTTCTAACATTTTTAAAAATTCTTCTTGAGCCTTATCAACAAAGTCAACATTTTTATCTTTTACCAATAATCTAGCATAATGGAAAGACTGTTCTGCATACTGCATATTTTTTATAGGCTCTAATCTTGATACATCTTCAAAGAACCAACCGCAAGATGTATATGCAAATAATGAATATTTATAAGATTCCATTAAAAATACAAATTCTTTGAATGATATATATTTGCTGCATATTTCGTATAAATCTCTAGCATCTAAATCATTATATATAGCACGCACATATTCTTCTCTTAAAGAGTTTCTAGTTTCATCAGTAAAGTCTAAGAAAGTAGCAAATAATTTATCCTGCATCTTTCTTAATATATCAAATGCTTCACGCAAAGGACCTCTCCAAGATAAATCGCATCCGTCCCAGCCTCCGCATCCGCAGTTGCTTCTCCATCTTTCTACACCATGCGAACAGCTCCAAGAAGTTCCTCTTCCGCCTGTACCGCTATGAAGTATAACTTCTTCTGTAGGCGGATGAATATTCAAATAATGCTCATAATTAGTTGGCGTAATATTATCGTAATGAACATTTTCTTTAAAATATCTTGCTAAACACATATCAGCAAAAGGTTCATGGTGTCCGTAGCTTTCTCCGTCAGTAGCTATATTAACTAGTTTTCTTTCACCATAAGCATTTCTTATTTTTTCTGCAAGTTTATCAGAAGATGTGAGTAAATGTTCAAATGCTATTGCCTGAGATACATAAGCATCATAGAAAAATACAGCAACTCTTTTACCATTATGGCCGTAAAGCCAATAAGGTTTTGAAGTATCTATTTTTGCTCCTGAAACATCTGTAGTTGTGATATTTTTAACATAATGTGCTTGATATGGAGAGAGTATTGTAAATTTAACTCCGCAGTCATATAAAGCATCAACTACATCTAAATTTATTGCTGTTTCAGAAAGCCACATTCCGCTTGATTTTCTTCTGAAATATTTTTCAAAATTATATAAACCCCATTTTATCTGCACTCTCATATCTTCTTTTTTAGCAAGAGGAAGTATTATATGATTATAAACCTGAGCAATTGCATTACCATATCCTATTCTTTCTATACTTTTTTTATCTGCTTCTATTATTCTTTTTAATAAATCTTCTCTTGTTTTTGCTATATAATCAAGCAGAGTAGGTCCGAAATTAAAACTCATATATTCATAATTATTAGACATATCATTTATTCTTCCATAACCGTCTAATATTCTTGAATATGCATTAGGACTATAACATTCATTCGTTATTCTTTCATTCCAGTCATGAGCAGGGGCAGCACTTGCTTCTTTTTGTATTTCACCTAAAAATGGATTTTCTCTTGGGGGCTGATAGAAATGACCATGCAGTATCAAGTATCTCATATTATATCCTAATATCATTAAGTAACATGTTTTATGATTATAAGTATTTTGTGTATTATTGCAAGATTTTTTTACATGAAATCATATTATTTTTTATATATGAAATATTGTATGTAAATAAATACTTGACTTTTAATTATAGTCTAATATAATATAAAATATATTCTTTTTTGTAACTCATTTTAAGGAGATAGTTAATGAATAGAGTAGTATCCTTGATCTTATTATTTTTATTGACATTAAGCACTTTAACTTATGCTGTAGATAAAAAATATATACCCAATAATGTTGATAGTGTTTTTTCTATTAATGCCGGAACTATGGCAGAAAAGGGAGAAATAAATTTACAAGATATCTTCAATAAATTTTTTATGCAGCAATATGCTGACAGATATTTAGAATACAGAGACGATAATTTTGTTGCTGAAGTTATGACTAATAGATTGAATGATTATATAGATTTTTCTAAAACTTCAAGAATCGTATTTTTCAATGGCTATCAGCAAATGACATTACTTTTCGATGTTAAAGATATTACTGAGCTAGATAAGCTTATGATTAAAATGGCAAGTCAGGAAGATAAATTAGTTACTGTTGCTGAAAATGCTGCTTATAGATATTTAGCATTAGATGAATATAATTTGATTTCCTGGAATAAAGAAATATTTTCTGTTACATTAAAACTTAAAGATAATTATTGGTATAATGAAGAATTGAATAAAGATGATATTACTAATATAGCTAATTATGTATTTATTAATAATACTCCTTTAGAAGATGAAAAGTTTTTAGCTTTAGAAAATGAAACTAATGATTCCTATGTTTGGGCTAATTTATCTTTATTAGCTGATGAGAATTCTGATTTTGCAAAATTTTTATTCGGCAGAAGCTATGAAGGAATACCTAAAGAAGCATATAAAGATGCTATCATTACTACAAAAATAAATTTCAATAATGGAGATGCTCAAGTACTTCTTGATAGTTATACTCCTAATTATCCTTATGACAGTTTATTATTAAAAAAGGAATTAGCTGATAATATATATTCATTTGTTGATGGCGAAAATAATTACGGATTCTTATCATTAGCTTTTAATAGTAAAGAGTTATCTAGTTATCTTAAAAATATTATGGGAGATATGAATGGTCTTCCTCTCAAAGAAGAATTAAAAGCTCTTGAAGAAAATGGAATAGATGCTTATAAATTTATAGAACTTTTTGGCGGAGACATATTTGTATCTGTTTGGGATGATCCTAATGCCGATACGGATGAATCTCCTGCTTTATTGATTTCTGCTTCTATAACTGACACTGATGCAGTTAAAGTAATATTACAGGCATTTGCTGAAGATGTTACTGATGATATTTACACAATCGGTGGTCATTTATGCTATATAAAAGATTCTATATTATATATTTCTGATAATTCTAATGTTATAGACTCAATAATTAATGGTGAAAAACCAGCTACAACATTATCGTCTGATAAAGTTGAAATAGCTAAAAATAATACTATAGCTCTTTATTTGGAGTTTAATTCTAATTTATCATTATATGGTATTGGAGATGAATATACTGAAACTTTTGAATCAGTTCATCTAACTTCAAATATATTAGAGAATAATCATACTCAAATGCTTTTGAAAGTAAATACAAGAGATAAAGAAAAAAATTCTCTATCTATAATAAAATCTTTTCTTGGGTTATAATACTTTTATAGATGAGATTAGATGAGTATGTGCATGGTGAAGGCTATACTGAAAGCAGATCTAAAGCACAGGATATAATATTAGCTGGTTGTGTTTTTGTTAATGGAGTAAAGGTAACTTCTAAGTCTTATAAGATAAAAGGTACAGACAATATAGAAGTTGTTCAGAATATAAAATATGTATCAAGGGCCGGAGAGAAGTTAGAAAAAGCATTTTTAGAGTTTGATATATCTGTAGAAAATAAAATATGTTTAGATATTGGGGCTTCTACTGGAGGCTTTACAGATTGTTTGCTTAAATATGGTGCTAAAAAAGTTTATGCTCTTGATGTAGGACATAATCAGCTAGTTTATAAACTTCGTAATGATGATAGGGTAGTGTCTATAGAAGATTTTAATGCCAAAGATATAAAAAGAGAAATGTTTAATGATGAAATTCCTTCTGTAGTAGTAAGCGACGTTTCTTTTATATCAATATCAAAAATAGCACCTATTATATTCAAAGAGTTAAATGATTTGGAATTTTGGGTAACTTTAATAAAACCTCAATTTGAAGCTGAAAAGGGTGATGTATCTAAAGGCGGTATAATAAGAGACGATACACTTAGAGAAAAAATATTAAACAATGCTATTTCAAGGATAGTAGAAATAGGATTTAAAGAACTAAACAGAACGGTTTCACCTATAAAAGGGGCTAAAGGTAATATAGAATATTTGGCTCATTTTATTATTTAATCAGTTTCTATTTTATGAGTATTTCTTTGTTTATATATTTCATATTCTTTATAGAAACTTTCTACATCATTAACCATTAAATATCCTTCATCTGATATATCTAATGATTTGATTTTTAATATTTCAGATTCTATGCCTTTTTTGTATTCAACTCCAATCATAGAACAAATATCATTTATATTGTATTGAAATTTTATTTTATTTATGCTTTTAAATAGTAGTTCTGTTTTTATTAATGCTTCTATTATTATTACAAATTTACTTACTATTTTGTTTGCATTAAAAGATCTTATTCTTGAAATAGTGCTGTATACTCTCATACTCATCATTTTTACAAAGTATAATCTAAGAGTTCTGTCAGACTGCACCAAATTCATAGCATCTTCTTTTTTTATTAATTGTACAATAGAATCTTCCAAAACTATTGCTGTAGTTGAAAGATATTTATTATTTTTTGAAATAGGAGCATATCCGTTAAGTACATCATCTGTAGCTAATACTCTTCTAGTTACTTGTTTATAATCAAATATATTATATACTCCGATTTTTCCATATTTTATTACATATAGATTATCTTTACTTTGAAGTTCTGTATATAAACAATATCCTTTTTTATATTTGTATATATTTGCTTCTATATTTTCAGGTTCTTCTATTGGTTTTAGATTTTTGTATAAATTATTAAGCTCTTCTTTTCTTTCCTCATCATTAGGATTAAGTTCAATATATTGCTTGTATAATTTATACGATGCATCTGTAAAGCCATTATCAAGATATATTTTGCACATTTTTATAATATCAAGATTTTTAGACTTGCCATGTCTGCTATAATATGGATTGTTTTCTTTATGTAAAAAGTAATAGTATCTGTTAAGCCATCTTTCTATATTAATCATAAGATAATCATATATTTTATTTATAAGGCTTATAGTATCTATTTTTTCTATTTCATTAATATTCATTTCTATTACTTCTGTATCCTCCAATGCTTTTACTGTAGAAAAGTAAGGTTCATTCAAAACAGCATTGAATAATCCTATTATTTCACCTTCTTTATATTCTACAGTGTAATTATCAGCAAAATAACTATATACTACTACTCTTCCTTTTTTTATTATATAAAAAGTATATTTTGGTTCTTGCCCTTCTATAAATATTGTGGCAGATTTATTAAAATTGATAGTTTTGTAATTTAACATAAATAATCCCTATATTGTTTGTAAATATTGTAATACATTTATAGGGGATGTCAATAACTATTTTTTTGATATTCATGATATTCTGTAAAAAAATCATTGATATTTTTCACTCTTATGTATTTATCATTTATAATTTCTAATGATTTCATTTTTTTTAAATTATTAATGATATCATTTATTTCTAAATTTATTGAGTTTTGTATATCATAAATAGTATATGATAATACAGTTGTGTTTATATCTTCAAATAAAGTTTCTATTTTAAGCAAGGATGATATTAGTATAAATAATTTCAAAATAGTATTATTTTCTTCTATTGATCTTATTCTAGACAATATGTTTATTACTTTCATTGACATCATTTTTACATGATAGCTTCTAAGCTGCTTATCTTTTATTATCATTTCTATAAATTCTTCTTTAGTTACTACTTTTATATAAGATGTTTCCAAAGCAACAGCTGAAGTTAATAAAGGTTTATATTCTAATTTTGGTTCATATCCATCAAGAACATAATTTTTTTTGTATATATCTTTTAGAAAAAGTTTTCCATTTATAACATTGTATATTCCTACTCTTCCAGATAATATTATATATAAATAATTACTTGATTTAAATTCTGTATATAAACAGCTTCCTTTTTTATATAAAAGTATATTTGATGTGAATGTACTTGGATTATTAGCAGGCTTGAGTTTTAATAATTCTTTTTTAGCGTATTCTATATCGTTTTTATCTTCTAATGTTTCTATATAGTCTTCATATAATCTATAGGCCACATCAGGAAAATCATTTTTTAGATATATATCTGCCATTGTAAATATATTTTCTTTGTAATATAGATCTAATTTATTTTTTACTAAATTTATATAATAACGAGATAACCAAGTTTCTAATGTATTATTAAAATAATTGTATATTGTTTTTATTAAATCATTATTTGTAATATTGTTTATCTCAGATAAAGTCAATTCCAAAACTTCAACATCTTCTAAAGCTTCCATAGTTACAGAATATGGTTCTCCTGCCGCCAGATTAACCAATCCTATAATATGGCCTATATTATATTCTTTATTATAATTATTAGAGTTTATTGCATAAGATATTACTTTACCTTTTGTTATTATATAAAATGAATCTTTTGGGAAATTTCCTTCCTCATATATAAAAGAGGATTTAGAGAATTTAATAGTTTTGTAATTATTCATACTTTTATAAAACTAATTTTTTATTATATTGTAATATTTTATACAATCATTATCTTGTATATTTTTCGTATTCTTCCAAAAAACATTCTGTATTATTAACTATAATATTTTTAAATGTATCTAATTCTACATATTTAATATTTTCAATTTCTGTATATATTTCTTTTAAATCATTATCCAAATCTATCATGTCTATAATATCTTTTATTTTATACGGTAATTTAATTACTTCTTCTTTCTTAAATAAAACTTCTATTTTTATTATAGAATATAATATAATAATTAATTTATTTTTTAGTTCTTTTTCTTTTACTGCTTTTATTTTTAGAGTGACATTATTAACCTTTACTGCTGTTACAAGTATTAGGGCAATTCTTAGTTCTTCATTTTTATTTGCTGCAATTATTAGATCTTCTTTTTTCAATATTTCTATTACTGAATCTTCAATTACTATAGCAGTAGTTAATAAAGGTTTATATTCTAAAGATGGTGGATATCCATTTATTATGTAGCCTTCAGGATATATAAGTCTTACAGTTTGCTTTTTATTAATAATATTATATATTCCTACTCTTCCTGATTTTATTATATAAACATAATTACTAGAATATATCTCTGTATATAAGCAATATCCTTTTTTTATCTTGTATGTATTTTCAGATATAAGTTCAGGTTTCTTTTTAGGTCTCAGATATTTTAGAAATTGTTCTACTTTTTCTGTATTACATTCATCTTTACATAATTCTAAATATTTAATACATATTTTATAACTAGCATCTATAAAATTATTATTTTTATATATACTAGCCATAATTAATATATCTTCTTTATTATATAAATCAACTTTATTTTTTATAACTAGACTATAATATTTACTAAGCCAAGTTTCAAGCATATATGATAAATAATTTGATACTCTATTAACTAATTCTTTATTTGTAATTTGGGCAATATTATTTATATTGATTTTTAATACTTCAACATCTTCTAAAGCTTTAGTTGTGAGATAGTATGGTTCTTTTATTATAGCAGATATAAGCCCTATTATACCACCTTCTTTAAGTGATATTTTATAATTTTCATAAAAATTATTATAGGATATAACTTTACCTTTAGTAATTATATAGAAGTAATCTTTTGGTGATTCTCCATTATTAAATAATATTGAAGATTTATCAAATCTTTCTGTAATATTATTGTACATACATATATTCTAACACTATTAATAAAAATATTATACTATATATAATAATTATGTCAACTAAAAAATAATTACATTATGTAGTTTTCATATTCTCTGAAAAAATTCTCATAATTATTTATTGTAATGTTTTCTGATTTATCTATTCTCATATATTTCATTTGTTCTAAAAGTTGAAATATTTCATTATTCGGCGTATCTATATTTAAAATATTTTTTATATCGTTTATAGAATAGTATAATCGTACATTTTTATTTTTTTCAAATAGAGTATCCATTTTGATAAATGAATATATTAGTATTATTAATTTTTCATTTAATTCTTTTGCAGATAATGCTTTAATCTTTAATATTATGTTATTAATTTTTGCTGCTGTAGATTTTATATAACTATTAATAAATTTATTATTTCTATTTATAATATTGTTCATAAGGTCTTTTTCTATGATTTCTATTACAGAATCTTCCAATACTATGGCAGTTGTAAAAAGAGGTTTATAGTCCAAAACAGGTTTATAATAATTTATGATATAATTAGATGAGTAAATTGATCTTACTACAGCTTTAGAGTCTATTATACTATAAATACCTACTTTTCCTGATCTTATTATATATGTGTAGCTGCTAGGTTCTATTTCTGTATATAGACAATATCCTTTTTTTACACTGTAAACATTTTCTTCTATACGTGTTGGTTTTTCTATTGGCCTTGTATTTATGATTAATTTCTTGGCTTCATTTATATGAATATCATCTTTAAATAATTTTATACATCCATTACATATTTTATAGCTTGCATCTGTAAAGCCTCTATTTTTATAAATATTTGCCATTGTTACTATATCTTCTTTATTATATAAATTAACTTTATTGTTTGTAATTAATGAATAGTACTTACTTAGCCAAGTTTCAAATATTGAAGATAAATAATTTGATATTTTATTTATAAGATTATAATTATCTATTTTAGTCAAATCTTGTACCGATATCTTTAATACTTCTATATCTTCAAGACTTTCTATTGTAGAGTAATATGGTTCATTGATTATTGAAGAGATAAGACCTATAATATCTCCTTCTCTATAATTTATATCATAATTTTGATAAAATACATTATATGCTATAACTTTTCCTTTTAATATTATATAAAAATAGTCTTTAGCCGGCTCTTTATATTGAAAAATAATTGTTGATTTTTTTATTGTTACTTTGTTATATTGCTGTTCCATAGTATTTTTTCTATTAAAATTTTATTTTATATTGTGTAATTTTTATATTCTTCAAAATATTTATTTGAATCTGTAACTATAATATTATCAAGACAATCAAATTCTACATAATCTATATTTGTTAGTGTTTCCCGTATATCATTAATATCTGTATCATCATGGATCATATTTTTCAGATCTTTTATTTTATAATATAATTTAATATATATTTGTTCACAAAATAAAGTTTCTATTTTTAAAACAGAATATATTAAAACTATTAATTTATCTCTTAATTCTGTTCTTTTTATAGCTTTCATTTTTAATATTGTACTTATAACCTTCATAGCTGTCATTTTTACTATTTTGAATCTTAATTCTGTATCATTATATATCATTTTTATTAATTCCTCTTTGGTCATAATATCTATGACAGAATCTTCCAATACTATAGCGGTTGTGAATAAAGTTTTATACTCAAGATTTGGGGCATAAGAATCAATAATGCATTGTTCTGGATATATTATTCTAGTAATATAATCAGAATCTGCTATATTATATATTCCAACTTTTCCTGATTTTATATAATAAATACGGTTTGTTGTTTCTAATTCAGTGTATATACAATAGCCTTTATACATTTTATAAGAATTATTTTCTATTAGTTCAGGTTCCTTTGACTTAGTTAAGTTTTTCATAAAGTTTCTAATATTATTTAAATGATCATCATTATAATCTTTACTGAATAAATTTATATATGATGAGCATAATTTATAACTAGCATCTATAAATCCATTATATTTGTAAATAGATGCCATAATCAATATCTCTTCTTTATTGTATAAATCTAATTTGTTCTTTATTATCATGCTATAATATTTACTTAGCCATATTTCTAGTATAGATGATAAATGAGTTGATATTCTATTTATTAAATGCTTATTATTAATTCTATTTATGTTTTCTACTTTTATTTCCCATAACTCTACATCTTCTGCTGCTTCTATTGTGGAATAATAAGGTTCTTTTGTTATAGAAGCTATTAATCCTATAATATGTCCCATTTTATATGTGTGTGAATTATCATAGAAGTCGTTATGAGCTCTAACACTTCCTTTTGAAATTATATAAAAACAGTCTCTAGCCTCTTGGGAATATTTTAATATAATGCTACCTTTTGTATATTTTACTAATCTGTATTTTTCCATAAATATATATTCTTTAATATTATTTACTTAAAAATTATAATACTTAGAAAAATTATGTCAACTATAAAAGGTTATACTATATAGTTTTTATATTCTTTAAAATAATTCTCTATATTTGTTACTGTAATATTAGATTTATTATCTAATTTTATATATTTAATATTTTTTAATTCATTACATATTTCTTTATCATCACTATCAAGATTGAGCATATTTTTTATATCTTCTATAGTATAAAATAATTTTAATTTTGTTATATCCTTATGGTATAAAGTTTCCATTTTTAGTACAGAATATATAATAATGATTAATTTAATATTTAATTTATCTTTTTTAATAGCTTTAACTTTTAAAACAGCATTATTTACTTTTATAGCCACCATTTTTACAAAATTAATTCTTGATTCTTTATTATTATATATCATTTCTATTAATTGATCTTTATTGATTATATTTATTATAGAATCTTCAAGAACTATAGCTGTTGTTAATAATGGCTTATATTCTAATGTAGGGTTATATCCATTTACAATATATCCATCTGTATAAATATTTCTAATTATCTGTTTGGAATTAACTATACTGTATATACCAACTTTACCTGACTGAATTATATATATATTATCACTTGAATATATTTCTGTATATATACAATATCCTTTAGGAAATTTATATATATTATTTTCTATATGTTCTAATTCTTTAGTAGATTTTTTATTTTCTATATTATTCATAAAGTCTTTTATTTTATTTATATCATTGTTTTCAGGGAAAAGTTCAATATATTTTAGGCATAATTTATAACTAGCATCTATATAACCATTAGTTTTATAAATATTTGCCATAGTTATAATATCATCTTTATTATACAAATCTACTTTATTGACAGCTAATATAGTGTAATACTTACTTAACCAAGTTTCTAATATAAAATATAAATAGCTGTACATTTTTGTAAGTAAATTTTCATCTTTTATGTTTATAATGCTTTCAATATTTATTCTTATAAGTTCTGAATCTTCTTCTATCTCAACAGTTGAAAAATATGGTTCTTCTATAATAGCTGATATTAATCCTATTAAGCTTCCTTTTTTACTTTTATGTTTATACTCTTTATAAAAATCATAATATGATGTAGCTTTACCATTCATTAATATGTAAAAATATTTTGAAGGATTTTCGCCGGATTTAATAATAATGTCATTTTTATTGAATTTAATTATATCATATTTTTCCATAAAAATCCTATTATACTTTATAATTAGTATATATCACAGCGGAGTATTATATTATAAAATAATGTTATGTCAATATTTCAGTTTTTAAAAATTTTTCTAATAATAGAATTATTAAGATATATTTGAATTTCTCTTTCTGTACATTTCATACTCTTTGAAAAAAAAATCTATATTTGGAATTATTATTTTTTCCTGACTAGAGAATAATATCACTTTTGTTTTATTCATTTCAGATTTTATATAATTAGTATTTTCTATACCAACCATAGAGCATATATCATTAATAGTGTATGGCAGCTCTAAAAAATCAATATTCTTATCAAATAGCAATTCTGTTTTAACAAATGAATATACCATACTATAAAATTTTCCTATAGGGCTTTTCATAGTAATGCTATAACTTTTTATTATTGTATTGTATGTTCTTCTCGCCATTATATTTACAAGATGATATTGAAGTTTTGTATTGTTAGAAGCTAGTCTTAAAAAATCTTCTTTGTTTATTACCTGTAATATTGTATCTTCTAATACTATACAAGTTGTAAGTAATAATTTATTTCCAAGTATAGGTTTATATCCTATGATATTTCCGCTTTTAAATATTATTCTAGTGATAATTTTTCCATCAAATACACTATATATACCAACTTTTCCATCTCTTATTACATATAGGTTTGTATTATTTTCTAATTCAGAAAATATGCATGTACCGTTTTTATATTCATATAGATTATAACTTATTTCTAAAGGTGGTTTTATATTATAATTAGTTTCTATATCATGTATTTTTTCGTTTATTTCTGTATGATCTTCATTTGGAAAAATTTCTATTATCTTTTTATATATATAAAGAGCAGCAGATTTATATCCATTATCATTATAAATATTTGCTATTTCTAGAGCATTATTTTCTTTATAGCTTCCTACATTTAAAGATTCTGACAATTTAAAGAAATATTTTCCTAACCATATTTCCATAAATTTTATTAAATACTTATATATTTTTTCTATTATTTTTGTATCTTCTATATTGTATATATCTTTTACATGTATTTCTACTAATTGCACATCAGTTACAGCAATTGCAGTTGAGTAGTAAGGCTCCGAAAGTACAGCGGAAACCATACCTATTATATCTCCTTGTGAAAATTCAAAATTAGTATTTTCTACAACATAGTTTTTTTCTATTATAATACCTTCTTTAATGATGTAAAATACATTTCTTGCATTTTCTCCGGCAACAAATATTGCGGAATCTTTTTTAAATTCAACTATATTAAAATCAATCATAATTAATACCTATAAATTTTATATATAGATATTATACTTTATAATCTGCATATAACAAGATATTAATTATTTTTATTAATGTGAATTTATAAAAATATAAAACATTATAATATTGTAATATTATACTTATAAAAAGTATAATTTTATATAATATAATACTTATATTTCTTAACATAATAAAAATTCTTTATTTGACTTTAATTGAAATTTACATTATTATTAATATCCTACTATAATTATATTTTTGTTTATAATAATTTTTTGTTAAAGGGATATTAAAATGGAAGATAAAAAATACAGTATTGAAGAATCCATAGAATTAATCACAAGAGGAATAAGTGAAGTTATTGGATTAGAAGAAATAAAAGAAAAATTAAAAAGCGGAAAGCAATTAACTGTAAAGGCTGGATTCGATCCTACAGCACCTGATATACATTTAGGGCATACTGTACTTTTAAGAAAGATGAGACATTTTCAATTATTGGGTCATAAAGTTATATTTTTGATAGGAGATTTTACAGGAAGAATAGGAGATCCTTCTGGAAAGACCAAAACAAGACCAAGACTTACTTTGGAAGATGTTTTGAAAAATGCAGAGACTTATAAACAGCAGGTTTTTAAAATATTAGATCCGGAAAAAACTATAGTTGAATTTAATTCTAAATGGCTTGAAAAAATGAGTTTTGCAGATGTACTTGGACTTACTTCAAGATATACTGTAGCTCAGATGATAGAGAGAGATGATTTTTCTAAGAGATATAAAAATGGACAGCCTATAAGTATTATGGAATTTTTGTATCCGTTAGCACAGGGATATGATTCAGTTTCTTTAGAATGTGATGTTGAGCTTGGAGGAAATGACCAGAAATTTAATTTGCTTGTAGGAAGAACTTTAATGAAGGAATATGGTTTATCTCCTCAGGCAGTTATTACTGTACCTTTGTTGGAAGGTTTAGATGGTGTTGAGAAGATGAGTAAATCTCTTGGAAACTATATTGGAATATATGATAGTCCTAAAGATATGTATGGTAAAGCTATGAGCATACCAGATAGTTTAATATCTAAATATATGGAACTACTTACAGATATACCTCTAGATGATATAAAGAATTATGTTAAAGCTATGGAAAATGGAGAAAATCCTAGAAACATAAAAGGTATATTAGCAAAAGAAATAGTAAAAATATATCATGGAGAAGCAGAAGCTTTAAATGCTGAAGAAGAGTTCAAAAGAATATTTAGTTCTAAGGGACTTCCAGATGAAATAGAAGAAGTTACTATTAATAAAGATGATAATATTTTAAATGTATTATCAATTTGTATGTCATCAGAAAGTAAGTCTAATCTAAAAAGACTTGTTTCTCAAGGAAGTGTTACATTAGATAATGAAAAGATAAATGATATAAATGCTGTTATTTCAAAAGAGGGTATTTTAAAAGTAGGGAAACGCAATTTCTTTAAAATTAAATTTTCTTAAATTAATGATTGAGTTTTAGAGGATATAATGCGAATCTTTATCTTGTTATTATTTACATTAATATTTAATGTATGTTTATATGCTCAAGATACTAATGCAGATAATACTATTGCAACAAATAATACTGCTGTAACTAATAATATCGGCGAAAGTGCAATAATGCAGATAAATAGATTCGATGCTAAGAGAAATCCTGTGTCATTCATTAATTTAGTTAATTTTACTCCATATTATGTATTGCAGGAATATGCAAGAGTTAATAATATAGAAATTTACCCTTATGATACTGAAAGCACTTTAAGAGCAAGGATCATTGAAAGACAGGTAAATATAAAACAAGAAGTAATTAAAAGCAGTGATCAAATAAGAGAAGTAGCAAGAACAACCATAAATAGAGGCGGAGCTCAGGTAGAGCTTATAGGTGCTGATTTTGCGGAGAGATATACAATAGAAGAAGCAGAAGAGGAACTTATATCATTATATGGTAATGTAACTATGAAAATGTATAATAATACATTGACTGCGGATAAGGTTGTTTACAGCTTAAAGACAGGGGAAGTTTTTGCTGCTGGAAATTTAACTGTAGCATCTGAAGGAAGTACTTTTAGAGGCGAATGGTTTATGCTTAATAGAGAAAGTAAAAAAGGAATTCTATTCGGCGGAAATACAAAATTCATGAGTTTTACAGTTGAAGGCCGTATAATTAAATTTAATGATCAGGATTTTTTTGCTGAAAATAGCAGCGTAAGTTTTTCACGTCTTACACCAATAGCCCATGACTTTTTAGCTAGCAGAGTTTATCTTTGGGATACTAAAAAGATGATGGTCTTTAATAGTATTTATAGGGTAGGAAGACAGCCTGTATTTTATTTTCCATTATTTATACAGAACAATTTTGGTACAGGTATAATATCTTCTTTTGGTCAGTCATTGAGAGAAGGTGTTTATATTCAGAATTATAAGATATTCAATTTATATGGTGTGCAGCATAAAATAAGATTTGATGCATATCAGAAACTAGGTTTTTTAATCGGAGATGAAATAAGATATACAAGTCAATATCAGAATTTAGCACTTGATGCTATGTTTGCTTTAGGAAGACAATATTATTTATTTGATTCTTATATTACTTCAAGTGTTGGATTTGGTACTAGGTATGTTAACTATTTTGGTTCTGGAGAAGGCGGAAAGTTTGTACCAAGATATAAATTTCAATATGATCATACCATTCAATTATATAATAGTCAAAATATAAATAGTTATATAACAGGTAAATTAAATTTAAATAGCGATTTATATTTCAGATCTGATTTTTATAATCAGAGGGGGCAGTTTGATATATTAACATTTTTTACTTCTCTCACAGGAAATTTGCAGGATATAGGAGATTCTTATCCTGAAACTTATATTGAAAATTCTGTTTATCTTAATAATAATATTTACGGATTAAATTTAAAAGTAGGTGCTGAGTGGAATTTAGAAGCTGTTAGAAATATATCAGTTGATGTTAATACTAATTTTGATTACTATATGCCTAAACCATATAAGCTTATTCTACCTTCTGTAGAAGCTAGTTATAGTTCTATATTTGGAGATGAAACATCTTATTACTTTCCAAATGTCAATATTAACTATAATTTAAGAGCTAATTATAATCATACTATAAATTATAAAACTTCTGAGGGTATTGCTTTTTATAATAATCCTATACTTGACTCACAATTAAATGATAAACTTGCTGAAAGGGATAATCTTAACTTATATGGCGATATATCAAGAACTTTTACTAATGATTTTATAAGATTTGTACCTAGTGTTAATATGGAATATGCATATCAAAATAGTGTATCTCCTACAGCCGAAGATTTAATTTATGATAAAGATAATACATATTTTGGTATAGGAACAGGAATGAATTTTTCTATGTTTTTACCTTATAGTATATTACCTTATAATTTTACTCAATATTTTGAACCTACTATAAGATGGGATACAACTTATACTTTAGGATATAGATTCAAAGAAAAATATATTGATACCGATTATCAAAATGCACAGTTTGGAGAATTTAATAATCATAATTTCACTACTAGGTTTTCTATGGGCGGAACAGGATATAGTTTATTTTATTTGCCTGATTTGAATCTTAATATGGAAACATTTATAACAACAGGTTATGATTTTATACCTACATATAATTCAGAAACTAAAACTTATCAAGTTGAATTTTCTACAAATAAAATGCTTACAACTGAAGTAGGTGCTTCAGCAAGACTTTTATATAATCAATCTTATGTTTCTTATGATATAACTAGAAATTTATTAGGTACTAATTTAACAGCAAATAGAATAAATGCTTATTTTCACTTTCCAATACCTTTAGGTAAAATTACAGATTGGATTTTGATAAAAAATAATAAAAAGCCTTTTTTTGATGGAGTGGTTAATGATTTTAATTTGTATTTTGGTTTTTCTTTTACTCATGATTTTATCAATTACAGATATAATACAGCTGCATTTACATTTGGTATAGAACTCCAGGTTTTGAATCAATGGAAATTTAGAATAGCAACTACTAGTGCAAATGAAAATGCATACAGATATATAAAATCTTATGCCGAAAAAGAAAATCAAACTTGGGTCAATCCTTTCTGGGATATTATAGATTCATTTAATTTCTCGGATTCAAAAAAGAGAACTGATAGTCTATTTAAATTAAAATCTATAGAGGCTAGTGTTTGGCATGAATTGGATGGATGGCAGATTCAAGCTACATTTGCTGTAAGACCTTCTACACTTCCTTCTGATATTACTTCAGGATCTGTAAAAGGTGTTTATTGGAATAAGGAATTTTGGATTGAATTTACTCTTACAGACTTTCCTACTGTTGGATTGCCTAAGAAAGAGTATAATCTTAATAGTACTATTACTGATTTACAAGATAGTGCTGCTACTACTACACAATAGTATATTATTATTTATATAGAGAGTTATTTTTTATGAATAAAATTTTAATAATTATGTTTTGTTTTAATATATTTCTATTTGCAGAAAATGATTATCTATTTTATACCAATGAAGCTGATTTATTAACTAATGAAATGATATCAGATGATAATTTAAATGTAAGTTATGAAAATTTATATGAAGCTATAGATAATTATGATGCTGAATATATAAGAACAGCTATAAGCAATGGAAATATAAATATCGACTCAAAGCTTCCAGATGATTATCCTAATAATTTAGGAGGAGCTACTCTTTTACTTTATTCTATATATAAAAATGCTGGAGAAATAACTAAAATTTTAATAGAGAATGGAGCTAATTTAAAAGCAAGGGATTTTAAAACTTGGAATAGTATTATGTATGCTGCTGCTTTTTCAGACTTGAATACTATATCATTAATTGCTGAAAAAGATAGTACATTGCTTGATAGTAAAACTGAATTTAATGTAACCCCTTTGCATATAGCTTGTGATTATAATAATCTTGAAACTGTAATGTATTTATGCACTAATTCTAATATTGATATTAATGCAAGAGATATAGACGGCTGGACTGCTCTTTATCATGCGGCACATTCTAAGAGTATGGAAACATATAACTTACTTATTATATTAGGAGCGAATACTAATATAGCTGATAATAATAATGTGCTTCCTGAAACTGTGCTTACTAGAAAGATTGAAGATGAAGTTAATGAATTAAGAGATATTGATATTGAATTATTTAAAGCTATAGAAAAGGATGATTATAAAAATATCAGAGCTTTAATAAATAGAGGAGCGAATATTAATGCTAAAGATGGATATGGATTGAGTGCTTTGCATTTAGCTATAAAGAATAATAGTTTTAAATCTGTTGATGTACTTCTAGCAAATAGGAATATTGACTTAGAATCAAAACTGCCTGAAGGTTATTTTACTCATTTAGGAGATGATTCTACTGATGCAGTTTATATAGGTGAGGCAACTCCTCTTATTTATGCTATATTTAAAAGCAAGGGCAATTCAAGAATAGTTAATGAACTTATAAAAAAAGGCGCCAATGTGAATGCTACAGATGAAGAAGGATGGTCTACATTTTTATATGCGGCTGCTTTTGGAAATACTTCTATGCTGAGAAGTATCGCATCTAAAAATAGAAAACTTGTTAATTCAAAAACCAAAAATAATGTAACTCCTTTACATATGGCTGTTGTTTATGATAATATAGATAATATCAAATATTTAGTTAGAAATTTAAAAGTTGATATTGATGCTAAAGATGATGATGGTTGGACTGCTCTTTATTATGCTGCAGCTAACAACAAAAAAGAAGCCTATAATTTACTTTTGAGATTAGGTGCTAATAAAAACATAGCCAATAATGAAGGATTAAAGCCTGCTGACGTTTTACATTAAAATATAAATTTTGTTGTTATTAATTAATTATTATTATATAATTTTGTAATTATGTTTACTTATTAAAATAAATATATTTAGGAAATTGATGTTATGATTAGAAACGGATTTTTATTAATTATATTGCTTTTTAGTATTAGTTTTAATGTATTCGCACTTACTGAAAAAGAGCAGGAATTTTTTGATGCTATAAAAGAAAATAAATACGAATCACAATTAAAAAATCTTTTAAGATATAAAATGGATTTGAATGCTACAAATGAAAAAGGATTAACTCCGCTTTTGTATGCTATCGAATGTAATAATGAAAAAGCTGTAAGAGTATTGCTTGAATATAGCGATGTTAATATAGAATATAAACTTCCTGATAATTTTGCAGATTATCCATATATAAATAAAGTTGAAGGCGATAGCTTTAATATAGGAGGGGCTACTCCTTTAATGTTTGCTATATTCAAAAATAATGCAAGAATAGTTAAGCAGCTTATAGATAAAAATGCTGATGTTAAAGCTAGGGACAATGAGGGAACTCCTGTTTTTTTATATGCATGCAGTTTTGGAAACGGTAATATTATAAGAATGCTTCTTGTAAAAGACAGAACATTAGTTAATGATAAAACTTCTAATGGTAATATTAACGGGCTTCATTATGCTGCTTCTCTTAATAATTTAGAAACTATTAATTTTTTAATTAAAAATGTTAATGTAAATATAAATGATAGAGATTCAAACGGATGTACTGCTTTATATTATGCTGCTTATTATAAAAAAAGAGAGGCATATAATCTTCTTATAAAACTTGGAGCTAATAAAGATATAGGTGATAATTATGGAGTAAAGCCTGAATATATTTTATCAGGAGGAAGTTCTGCTGTTGATTTAGATGATAACTCTAATAGTAATGATGATAATTTACTTACAAATACTGATGATGAAAATATGTTTATTGCAAGAACCATTCAAACATCAGACACTAATGCTTTAAGAAATATAATGATGTATTCTAATTTTAATATGAATTCTGTAATTATAGCTTATGAAACTCCTCTTACTTATGCTATACATCTTGGTAAAGATGATATGGTTAATGAGCTTCTTAAGTATAGAATGAATAATACAAATATTATCAATATAGAAACTTCTTTTTTACCAGCAGAAGAAGTGTATTTTGATGAAAGCACTAATGGAATAGAAGCTGTAGGCAATGTATATTTGGGTGATGCTAGTCCTTTGCAGTATGCTATATTTAACGGTAATACTAATATAATAAATACTCTTTTAAAACTAGGTGCGGATATAAACAGAAAAGACAGTTTAGGAAATAATGCCTTGATGTATGCAGCAAGTTATGGAAGTGCTGAAACTATTGACACAATTCTAAATTATTCAAGCAATGCTTATAGGGTTGTTGATGTTTATGGTGATACTCCTTTGCATAATGCTGCAGCATTAGGAAATACTAATACTTTGATTGCACTTATGAATAGAACTCCAATCAATATAAATGCACAAAATATTGACGGTAATACTCCTTTGCATTTTGCGGTAAAAAATCATAATAGTAATACATACAGATTTTTATTATTAAAAGGTGCTGATTATACTATAAGAAATTATGATGGAAAAACCGCATCCGATTTACTATATGGTGATGGTATTGAAAGTATAGAAAGTATTATAAGTAATAATACAAATAATATTATAACTAATAACATTATGACAAATTATGGTTCATATAGTAATTTTTATACCAATGAAAGGCTAAATAATAGTAAATCAAATAATGATTTATATGGAAATACAAATTTAGATAATATGGATGATACAAATTACAATTCAGTATTAACTAATTCATATTATAATATGCGCTACAATGATAATATGTTTGATGATATTAAAGTGCAGCAAGTTAATAATTTTGCTGATGATTTAATATATGAATATAGTGATGATAAAACTTTTGATGATGCGAATGATGACCATGTAGAACCTGATGTTTCTGATGATTATTCTCATATATACGAAGCTAGTAAGCCTTTATTTGATGCCATATATAATGGTAATATTGAGGATATTTTAAAAGCTATTTCAAGCGGTATAGATATAAATTCAAGAAATGAAGAAGGTTTTACTCCATTACTTTATGCTATTAATTATGATCAATTAGAGGCGATGAAGGCACTTTTAAGTTATAGTAATGTTATAGATATAGAAATGCCTCTTAATAATTACACTAATACTTATTCTATAAAAGGTGGAAATTTTAGCGGAGAAGTATTATTTAATGGTACAACTCCTTTACAATATGCGATATTTAAAGGTAATACCAATGCAGTTAATTTGCTTATAGAAAATGGTTCTGATATGAGAAAAAAAGATTATAACGGTTATTGCAGTTTATTCTATGCATCAGCATTTTCTGATCCTGATATGATACATTTTTTACTTGAAAAAGATTCTAGCTTAACTATGGAAAAATCTTTAAGCGGAAGAACTGTTATGCATTTTGCCGCTATGTATGGTAATGATAATGCTATATCATATTATTTATCAAATACTTTTTTAAGCATTAATTCTCAGGATAATGATGGAAACACTCCTTTGCATTATGCTAATGAAAAAGGATATGCTTCAACTATAGAACTGCTAATAAAAAGAGGAGCAAAAACTGACATAAAAAATAATGCTGGGCTTATAGCTTCAGATCTATTAAAAAAATAAATGTATAAAACGTATCTTAAATGTTTTATTATTTTTAATCACATTTAATTAAATATAATATAATCATATTATTAAATTGAAATATAATAAAAATTACTATATACTGCATACCACTATATAGTAAAAATATTCAATATTTTAATTAGGAGTTATTTTATGAAACAAGAAAAAAGTAATCTTTTTACACCTTTGAAAATAGGTAATCTTGAAATAAAAAACCGTGTAGTAATGCCTCCAATGTGTATGTATTCTGCAGATGATGGATATGTTAATGATTGGTATATTCAGCATTATGCTACAAGAGCTATAGGAGGAACAGGTTTAGTTATAGTAGAAGCTACAGGAGTGCTTCCTTATGTAAGTTCTATTACAGATAATGATTTAGGTATATGGGATGATAAATATATTGACGGTTTATCTAAGTTAGTAAATGCTATTAAAAGTAATGGTGCTGCTGCCGGTATACAAATAAACCATGCTGGAAGAAAATGTGAATCTGCAAAAGTTGATAAAATTTATGCTCCTACAGCTGAAGCATTTAGCGATAAATATAGAACACCTGTTGAAATGACTAAAGATGACATTAATGAAGTTGTTGATGCATTTGTTAAAGCATTTGTAAGAGCTAAAAAAGCAGGTTTTGATATGATAGAAGTTCATGCTGCTCATGGTTATTTAATTTCTACATTCTTATCTCCATTATCAAATAAGAGAACTGATGAATATGGTAAAAACAGGGCTAAAATTTTAGAAGAGATTTTAAGAAAAGGTAAAGAAGCAGTAGGTAAGGATTATCCTATACAGATAAGAATATCTTCTTATGATTGGAGAGAAGGCGGAAATACAGTGAAAGATTTTGCAGATATGTTAAAACCATTAGAAGCAGAAGGTTTATTCGATTCTATAAATGTTAGTACAGGTGCTGTTACTGCAGACGGAAAAATTATTCCTTATGAAGGATATCAAATTCCTTTCTGCCGTGAATTAAAACAATATATGAAAGTTCCTTGTATAGGCGGAGGACTTATATACGATCCTAAAATGGCTAATATGATGGTAAGAAATGGAGCTGCTGATGCTATCTACATAGGAAGAGAATTATTAAGAAATCCATATTGGGCATTACAGGCTGCTAGAACTTTAGGTATTGATGTACCATTCCCTAAACAATATGAACAAGCTAAAAGATAATAGTCATTAATATTTTTATTTAATTTGAAGTCTGATTATGTTTATTCATAGTCAGGCTTTTTATTATCTTAATTATTGATTAAATATTGTCTTTGACAAAATCATTTATTTTTATTATAATGTTATATATTAATTTTTTATAGGTTGAATATATGTCAAATAAAATCGCTGTGCTTTATAAAAGTAAATATGGAACTACAAGAACTTATGCTAAATGGATAGCTGATAAAGTTCATGGAGACCTTTATAGTATTGATAATGTAACTTTTCAAAATTTAGATACTTATGATTTTATAGTTTTTGCCGGTGCTCTGTATGCTGGTAAACTTTCATCAGCTAAAGGTATAAAAAAATTCTATAAAAAATTAAAAGGCAGAAAAAATTTATATTGTATTATAGTAGGTCTTGGAGATCCTGCAGATAAAGAATTATATAATGCTTATGTTAATAAAAATTTTAATTCTGATGAAAAAGAATATATGAAATTTTATTTTTTAAGAGGATGCCTAGATTTTGATAAATTGAAGCTTCATCATGCATTAATGATGTATATGCTTAAAAGAATAATATCCGCTAAGTCAGTAAAAACAGAAGATGAAAAAGCCTTATTAGAAAATTATGGAAAAAAAATAGATTTTCTCAATAAAACTTCTGTTGAAGAAATAGTATTGGATATAAAAAATAAAAATAAAGAACTTCAAAATAAATAATATTTTTATTTAAATGTAATTATATTATTTTGAAATTAAGTATTTTAAATAATTATTAATCATATAATAAATATTAATCCAAAATAAATCATTAAATTCTCTTATTTTAAATAATTAATGTTTTATATTAATTATTTAAAACGAATCATACCAAATATTATAATTCTTAACTATATTATTATTTTTAATGTAATTATAATGTAAAAATCTTTATATAAAATCAAATATCTATGCAATTTTATATTACATTTAATACAAATAACTATAAAATTGTAATTTTTTTTAAAAAAACGAACTATATATACGCGTTTTTCATAAAAAACGCTTGTATTTATACTTGTATTTGTTATATTATATATATAAGCAAAAATAAAGAAAAACGCTTATAATAAGGAATGAAAACAATTATAAAGGAGTATATAAATATGACTAACAATAAAAAATACGATATAGTAATAATAGGTTCAGGATTAGGAGGATTAACTTCTGGAGCTTATTTAGCAAAAAAAGGAAAGAAAGTTTTAGTTTTAGAAAGTCACAATATAGTTGGAGGATGTGCTACAGTATATAAAAGAAAAAATGTTAAGTTTGAAGTAGGTCTTCATGAAATGGATATGGCTAAAAAAAGCAGAGATGGAAAATATCCTATATTAAAACAATTAGGTATTTATGATAGAGTTGATTTTGTTAAATTACCTCAAACTTGGAGAATAAAAACAGAGTCTACAGATTTAGTTATACCTGAAGGCTATCAGAATGTTATGAATACATTAGAAAAAGAATTCCCAGAGGAGAAAGGCGGTATAAAAAAATATTTCGGTGGGCTTTCAAGAATGATGTATATGATAAGAAGACTTCCTTATGACTTGAAGTTTTTTGATTTCCTATTTTATCCTATAACAACATTCCCAATGAATTTATATCATTTATTTACTCAAAAGAAACTTGGAAATGTTTTGGATTCAATAATAAAAAGTGATAAGTTAAAAAGGATATTAAATATTAATATAACTTACTATCATGATAATCCTTATGAATTTACTTGGTATTATCATGCTTGTGCTCAAGGTGGATACTATAATCAAGCTTGTTTTATCAAAGGCGGAAGTCAAAACTTATCAAATGCTTTAGCTGATATAATAAGAGAAAACGGCGGAGAGGTGAGAGTTTCTTCAGAAGTTAAGAAAATAAATGTAAAAGGAAATATTGCTGAAGGTGTTACTTACTTTGACAAAAGAGCAAAACAGGAAGTTACAGTGAATGCTGATTATGTAATAGCTAATGCTGCACCTAAAGTGGTATATGATGAGCTTCTTCCAAAAGGATATGAGGATAAGAGAATAAATAAACTTAAAAACTCTGTATCATTATACACAGTTTACATAATATTTAAGAAGAAATTTACAGAGCTTTATCCTAACAATGCATACTCTACTTTTATAAGTACAGAAAAAATGTTGAATACTCCATTTAAAGAAGATGCTAAAGGACAAAGAAACATACCAGTAGAAGATAGAAACTTTGTATTTGTTGATTATTCTACAATAGACAGCGGACTTGTAGAAGAAGGTGATGAACGTTCATTTGCTGTATTGACAGGGCCTTCATATTTAGATGAGTGGAAAGATTTAAGCGATGAAGATTATAAAGCTAAAAAGAAAGAATTAGCAGAAAAATTGATAGACAGGGCAGAAAAGCATTATCCGGGATTCAGAGATAATATTGAGTATTATGAAGTTGCTACACCAAAAACAATAAAGAGATATATTAAAACTCCAGAGGGTACAGCTTATGGATTCGTTCAAGATGGTTATTTGAAAAAAAGCCGTTCTGTGAGAGTATCTCCTACAGTTAAGAATTTACACTTTGCTAGTGCTTGGGGATTTCCTGGCGGAGGATTTACAGGTGCTATAATGAGCGGGTATTTAGCAGCAAGAAATATATTGTTCCCTATAAAGCCTTATATAGTATTGAGAATACTTCTTTGTGCTGCTTTCGGAACTGCTGTAGGCACTGCTCATCATTGGATTCCTGCTTTGATGAACTTGTTTAAGTAATAAATGAATCTTCACAGTCTTATTTAATATTGATTATGGTAAGACTGTGAATTTTGAAAACATATTATAAAAAATGAAAACATATAAACATAAAAATATAAAAAGGAGAAATATAAATGAAAAATAAAATCATAACAATACTAATTTTTACAATGATATCAAGCATAATGGCTTTCGCACAAAATGCTGATGATATAGTTGGATTATGGTACAGTCAGGCTGATGCTAAAAATAGAGTTTCTGTAGTTCAAATTTATAAAGAGAATAATAAATACTATGCCTATTCATTTGCCTATCAGAATTCTACTGATACTGTGAATGATGTTAATAATCCTAAAGCAGAATTAAGAAACTTGCCTTTAAAAGGACTTGTATATTTATATGATTTAGAGTTTTCAAAAGGCGAATGGAAAGGCGGTAAAATATATAATCCTGAACAGGGCAAAACATATAATGCCAAAGCAAGCCTTTCAGATAATAAACAAGAGTTAAAAATAAAAGCTACTATAGACGGAGCCGGACTTTTTGGTAAAACTCTCACTTGGAAAAAAGTACCTAGCAATGAAGTTTCTAAATATATGCCATTAAATAAAAGCGAATTAAGAAAACTTAATTAAAAAGACTCAATTAAAAATATATTAAGTCAGTGTATAGTAATTGCTGTACACTGACAGTAAAGAATGCATAAGGAATAAGGAATATAGAAGAAATTATAAAGTTTACTGAATAAAAAATAGGAGAATATTATGAAAAAAATATTAGCAATTATACTCATTACAATTATAAATATACCGTTATTAGCACAAGAAGATGTAAAGCCTCAAAGGGATTTAACTGACAAGTCTGATGAAGGCTGGTATTTTTCAAACCACTTTTTAGGCAGGTGGAATCATTTTGGGGCTTTATACCAAGGACAATTATTCTATAAAAAGGCTTTATTTAGGGAGATGAATAATTTCTTCTTTGCTGATTCTTATGTACTTGCCGGAATAGAACAGGAATTAAGCAGTTTTTCAAGAACTTCAGCTTATGTGGAATTTCAGCCTTTAATAGCATTGAAAATGTTATTTAAGTTTACTTATGAGGCAGGACTTGCTGATCCCGGAAGACCTGTTTTAGTTGATGGAAATACTAAAGAATTCAATCATGCACTTCCTCCATTTACTGGACTTAATCCTATGAATAAAAAACCGCAGTATGTGGGAGGAAATACTATATATGTTCAGTTTGCTCCTACACTTACAATGGGAGGACCTGCAGGACCAGGTTTGATAGCTTTAATATATACTCCTTATATAAATTATGTCAGAGCCTTTGGTGTTGATAAAAATGAATATGTTTATTTAGCTAGAGAGTCCATAGTTGTAAAGGCTGAAGATGTATATTTCAATCATGATATAAAATTGGGATACAGCATGAAAGAATGGGGTATGGCTTTCGCTATCAATACAACAATAGAGCATATGCTTTCTTCTGTTAAGGATTTATACAGAGTAGGGTTATTTGCCGCTTATTCTTATAAAAAGGCATTAAATAGTGTTCCTAGTCTTTCTCCATTCGTAAGTACTAAGATAGGTACTTGGCTTATTGAAAAGCATGCACAATATAAATTTGTTATACAGTTAGATGCTGGTATAGAATGGAAGTTTTATTAATAACATATTTTAATTTTGAATATTATAAAACTTGCATAGATTAATTATCTTTGCAAGTTTTTATTAAAATAAAAGCGATAAAGATTTTACCAAAAACTAAAACTTATGTTTTATTATGTAATAAGAATATTAAAAAATAAGGACAACTAAGGTAAATTATGAAGAAAAGATTTTTATTTGTATCAGCATTATTAATATTTTCGGTATTAGCTTTAAATGCACAAGATGTTAAAGCTAATGATGTAGTTGGATTATGGTATGCTGAAAAAGATTCTCTTGGAAGAATTCCTGTTGTAGAGATTTATGAGGATGGAGGAAAATATTATGGTTATTCTTTTGCCTATAAAGAATCATATTATGGACCTGAAAGTTTAGATGAAAAAAATCCTAATCCGCAGCTTAGAAAGCTTCCATTAAAAGGATTAGTGTATATTATGGGATTATCTTTTGATAAAAAAGAATGGAATGGTGGTAAAATATATAACCCTTATGATGGAAAAACTTATAATGGTAAAATGTCTATAGATAAAGATGGAAAACTTATTTTAAGAGGATCTATTGATAAATCCGGAGTTTTTGGTAAATCTATGAAATGGACTAGAATTCCTGATTCTGAAAAATCAAGATTTACACCTCTTAAAAGATCAGAATTAAGAAAACTTAATTAATATTTCATAAATATATAAACTATTTTTTATAACAGTAGTAGGGAGGCTTTAATAAAGTTTCCCTTTTTTATTTTCTATTTTTTATTTTATCTGTTATTTTGTCGCCTATGCTGCTGTATATTATACCAATAAGTATTAATATTCCTCCTAATACCTGAGATAATAATAATTTTTCATTTAGAAGTATAACAGCTTCTAAAGATGAAAAGAAAGGAACAGAATCATATATTATAGCTCCTTTTATAGCACCTATTTTAGCAATAGCTATATTCCAAAATATGAACCCTAATGCTGAAGGAAAAACACCTACATATAAAAGTATTAATCCTGTTTGTATATTTAAGGCATGAGCATTATTAGAAGCATGTAAATATATCATTGCAGCCATTAAGGGTATAAATCCTATAATAACCATAAGATAAAAGAAAATATGATGAGGCATTTCTTTAGGTTTAATTCTTAAAATTAAAGTATATATTGAAAATATTATAACAGCTATTAGCATATAAAAATCACCTATGGCAAATTGCAGTTTCATTAGTACTTCTATACTTCCATTAGTGATTAAAATAACAACTCCTACTATTACAGCTAATAATCCTATTTTCTGATATATAGTTAATTTTGTTTTCCATACAACTCTGCTTATTAATGCTATTACTATAGGGGATAAGGTAGCAAGCAAAGACATATTTGTAGCATTACTTGTATGTGCTGCCATATATACAAATGTATTGAATAAGGTAACGCTTAGTATAGATAGTATTATAACTTGTATCCATATTCCTTTTATATATTTAATAGTTTCTAGTAGTTTTTTTATACAGAATGGAGTTAATACTAAAAGAGTGACTAACCATCTGTAAAAAGAAATTTCTATTGGAGTTAAATTTACAAGAAATCTAGCAGCTACAAAATTACCGCTCCATATAATAACTGCTAGTATTGCGAAGATATAACCTAAATTATTATTTAATTTATTATTTTCTGACATAAAAAAATCCGTAAAAATTTAATGCAAATATACTATTATAAATTTTATTTTTTGCAATTATTTTTTATAATTTTATGATTTTTTTATTTGTCATATAATAAATTATTGCAATTGCTGCTGATAAGAAAGAAATTAAAGCAAGTACAATATAGGCAACATTTATAGAGTATATATCTATTAATTTACCTGTTATTATAGGAAATATAAATATACCAAAAGAATATGTAGATTGAAAAAATCCCATAGCTGATGATTTCTTTTCGATATCTATTTCTTTTATAGATTCACTTGTAAGCAAAGAAGCTAGTATTCCTGAAGAAAATCCTCCAAAAATTTGAGAAGCTATTATAATAAATACATTGCTGCTTGATATAACAGCTATGCAGTATAAAGCCATAACAACAAAAAATATCTGTATATACTTTTTTATATTATTTTCATTTTTTATTCTGCTTGGGGCAAAAGCTCCTAATATAGCAAAGAACATACTTATTATTGACGCCATACCTACATTTTGATCAGTTCCTCCTAGTTCTTTTATTCTATTTAAAGTAAACGATATAACCGCAGCCATCTGTATCCCCTGCATTACTATAGCAAGCAATGAAAATACTATTAATCTTTTATTTTTTATAACGGAGAATAATCCTTTTATTGATAACTTTTTACTATGTTTTTTATCCTGAAGAAAAATACCCAATATAAAAACTAAAGCTCCTGAAACAGCACTAACATAGAGAAGAAATTTCATTCCAAATTTATTATAAGAAAAAGCAGCTATCAAAAAAGCCAAAAACATACCTGTTACACTTGCCACTAGAGATTTACTCGTTGCTTTATATTCTTCACTTTTATCAAAGTAAGAAGCATATAGAACCATGAATACTGTCCAGATAGATGCAGATATTCCGCATAAAATTCCGCCAATCAAAAATCCTGCAGCATTTAAATTTAGTAATCTTATTACGGCACCAATAGATGTAAGAAGCCCTGCTAATAGTATAAATATTTTACATCTTCCAACATAATCATTGAGAAGTCCAAATGGAAATTTTAAAAACATTTGTGCAGCACCATAAAGTCCTATAATGATTCCTATCATAGATGAATTTATATTAATAGATGATAAATAAGGAACTTGATATGGTATATAAACGTATAATGAAAGCCATAAAAGAGTCATTATAATAAATAATAAATTAGACATGAAATTATCCCCAATTTTTTATTAAATAAAAATAAAGCTGCCTAATAATATTAAACAGATTTAAAATCAAATACTAAAAATTTTTATTATTGTTATGCTCGCCGACGAAGTCCTACTATTTATTGCTAATAAAAATTGTTCGCATTCATTAGTATGCCAAGTAAACTAGCAGATGCTCACAATTTTTATAATTAGCCTAGTAATATTTAAAAATTATATTTATATTATTAACAATAAGAAATTAAAATTTTTCTACATCTATTTCTGCTACAGAATTAAATATATAATTCGGTCTGTATGGAAACTCTTCTATCATTTCTTTTGTAGTAACCCCTGAAAGTACTAAAGCTGTTTTCATACCGGCACCAAGTCCTCCTAATATATCTGTATCCATTCTGTCGCCAACCATCAAAGTATTTTCACTATGAGCATTTATTTGATTTTTAGCTATAGACATCATAATAGGATTAGGTTTGCCTACTATATAAGGCTTTTTACCTGTAGCTGTTTCTATTGCTGCCAATATAGGTCCTACTGCTGGTATTAATTCTCCATTAGGAGCTGGGTCTACTATATCAGGATTGCATCCTATAAATTTTGCACCTTTATTTATTAGATGCACTGCCTTTTGAAGCATATCAAAGTTAAAAGCATTAGTTTTACCAACTACTACATAATCAGGATTAACATCGTTTATGCTGTATCCCACATTATATAATTCGCTTACAAGTCCGCCTGTTCCTATTACATAAGCAGTACCGTTTGCAAGCTGTCTTTGTAAGAATATAGCTGTTGCCTGTGCTGCTGTGAAAAAATGTTTTTCATCTAATCCGTTCACACCCAATGACTCTAATTTTCTTTTTAAATCTCTAGGAGTTTGTTCAGCATTATTTGTTAAAAATAGAAAAGGTACATTTTTATATAATAACATTTTTATGAAATCTTCTGCACCTTCTATTAAGTTATTACCTCTGTATATAACTCCGTCCATATCTGATATTATGCTAATCATTTATTACCTCTATTATTATTTATAAAAATTGTTCGCTCCGCTTTGCGTGCCTACGGCAAAGGATCTGCCAAGTAAACTTGTCAGAGGCTCACAATTTTTATTTAGTTATTTATAAAAATTGTAAGCTCGCTTTGCATACCTATAGCAAATACTCTATCAAGTAAACTTTAAATGTTTATTTTGCTATATATAAAATATACTAAATAACTTGCATAAAAATATGTGGCTTTTACTATATTCTATACATTGTTATTTATTAATTTTTAACTTATAAATTGTATAAATATAAAACAAAAAGTCAATTAGAATTTTTAATTTTTATTTGTATTAAAGGTAGTGTAAATTATAGTGCTTGTAAAAAAAGATATTTTATATATAATATATAGTTAAAGTAAACATATTTTGTTGGAATGGATTATGGGGGTATTATGTTGAAGAAAATAATTTATATTATTATATTAATTCATATACTAATGTTTTCAAGCTGCAGTAAAAATGAATCTATAAATAATAATTTAAATACAAATGATATACAAAATAATAATTATTCTAATAATATTCAGAAAAATGATAATAATTTTTTTGATATGAAATATGTTTATAAATCAATCAGATCAGATAAAGAAAGCTTCAGTAATGCTTTGATTAGTTATTACCAAGATGCCAATTACAGCAACATCATAAATAGAAATAAAGATTTCCTTAATAAAAAACTAGTGGGTGATAATGATATAAAAAAATATTCTATAGATTATATATCTAATACATATCATAATCATTATAGTGATGATGTGCATAGTGATAATTCAGTTTTTTCTTATGCCTCTGAATATAACTATGTTGAACAAAATTTAGCTTTAAAAAAGGCTAGAGAACTTCTTTTAAGTATAAAAAATAAAGATGCAGATATTTATTTAGCTTTATTTTTATCACATTTTGCTACAGATTCTTTATATAATTTTTATGATATGCAAAATTATTTGAAAGAGTGGAAGAAATTGGGTTCTACAAATATAGATATGATTATTGGTATTGTAGCTGAAGGTAATAATATAAATAATATTTATTCAAATAAGATGAAATTGATAAATTATATAATAGAAGCTCCTAATGATTTAGGTGTTGAAAAGCTTATAGCTGATGCTTATGAGAATGGATTTTTAAACGATATATCAAAGAATACTGGTTATTTGGATATTTATAATGAAAATAATTATAATCTATCTTCTGTGATATATAATAATACTTCTAATATATCATACTTTACTGTTGCAAAAGATATAGTAAATACTAACATAATGGATGAATATATTAGAACTTATATAGGAAAAACTTTAAGCAGAGATAAAATGACTTCTTCTGTATATTATGAAAATTTTTACTATACATATAACCCATCTTTAGATGAGAAGTATGAGGATTTTGCAGATATATATTTTTTAGAGTTCAATAAAAATACATTTATTTATTCAATTAAAGCAAACAAACTTCAAGGTGTGTATTATTTAAATCCTATGTATATAGGAAATATAAAATATGCTGATTATAAGATAGAAGAAATATTTAACTTTCATCTTGGAGATGATTCAAAGTTGGAAAGTGCTAAAATATCTGCTGTTAAGACAGCTGAGTTAAAAAACATATCCACAAATTCTCAATTTATATTAGATGGAAAATTTGATAAAAATAAATATGCTGAATATTTAGATGATATACTTTCTTTCCCTATATACAATCCTGAATTTTTCTTATGTGATATAAATAATGATGGAAAAGATGAAATAATGGTTAGAGGCACTTACAAACATTCAGGTGAAAGGAGCGGAATAGCTTCATATACACTTCTTTTAAAAGATAATTTAGAATTGAATTTAGAAAGCACAATTGGAAAATCTATCAATGGAAGCAGTAAACAAGGATTAAATAAATTTCAAAGAATTTATTTAGAAGACGGTAAAAATAAGATACTTCTTGTAGACCCTTCAGCTAATATGGCACAGGATATATTTGCTGAGAATGGTGTTGTAAATGTATATGAGTTTACATACAAAACATATAAATATGAACCTAGATTAGTTTGGAAAGGAAAAATAGTAAATGGAGTACCTGACGGAGTTTTAAAAACAGATGCCGGATTTGATATGTATAAAGCAGAAAGCGATTCTGATAAAGCAATAATATCTGATAAAACTCTAAGAGTAGCCGATAAACTTATAATTGATAAATATTATAAAGAAGTTGAAAAATCAGATAAAGATAAACAAGATGAACTTTTAGAAAAAAGGCGCTCGAATATGGAAGCTATTCAAGATAAATATGGTGATATAGTTCAGATAGAAAATGAAATGATTAAAATATTGGGTATAGATAAATAATAGTGAATAGTAATAATATAAATACAGCTGCTTATAAAAATATAATTAAGAATTTTAATATCGTTATAGGTATTGGTTTTGTATTATTGGTTTCGGCTATATACATTACTTATATATTAAATATTAACATTCCTAAATTAGATTCTAATACAGATTTAGCAGCATTAGAAAGCATAACTGTAGAAAGTTTTATCTATAATATAAGGATATTTTTTTCTTTTTTAATTCCTTTATCATTTTTTATATTTTTATTTCTTTTCGTTCTTAATCCTATTAGCGTAAAAACTATATTAATATCTTTTGCACTTATTTTTGTGATGGCTTTTTATTTATATAAACTTCCTTATGAGATATTAATAAATCCATTTGAAGATTTTTATAGTTTTATTAAGTTGATAATAAATATTATATCAGCAAATTTAATTATACTTTTTATAGTAGGTTTATCATTTATCAGATATGATATAAAAAAGTTTTCTGTTTTATATGACTTTTATACTATGATTACTGAAATCATGATATGGAGTTTTTTAATATTATTTGTAATTTCATTAATAGTATTGTCTATAATAGCTGCATTATATTTCAATGATAAAATAGACGCTAAGAGAATTTTCAGATTTTTAATAAGAAATGATATGAAAAATTTAAAAATAGTTTTATCTATTTTATCATTATTAAAGATTTCTATAATTTATTTTTCCTATTTATTATATAATAAAATGATTAATACTAAATTATCAATAAGTGTTTCAAGAGTTATTACTCCAATTATATCCATTTCATCTATTATAATTATGGCAGAGACTTTCAAATATGATATCATCAGTAATCATTATTTTAAATTTTTATTTTTATTGTATATTTTGTTTATGATAATTTTTGTATTTAATATTTTTCTATTTAGAATAGACAAAGAACATAATAAGATAGAATATTACATATATGTAATTTCAAATATATTTGGCATTGTATTTTCAGCATTTTTATTATATATAGTTTTTAGTAAATTTTTGTACTATCATTTTATAATATTTAATGTAATGCTTATTATTAATTTTTTATATAATATATTCATATCTATTATGAAAAAGTACATAAAATTCATGTTTTTATATAATTATATATATATAATATTTTTTATTATATTATTATTTTATTGACTTTATATAATATTTTGCTATACTATATATATGTATGATAATATATAGGGGATAAATTGAGAAATAGAATATTTTTAACAATAATTTTTATATTTATTATATCTTTTAACTTAAAAGCTGTTAATTTATCAATTGGATTTATAAGTCAGTTTGGTATGAGCGGTGCAAATACAAATGCTTCAAAAGTATTTCCATCTGGATTTAGGGACTTTGATTCAGGATTTTCATTTTTAATAGGTATTAATCAGCCTGTGGCATCTTCTATGTCTTTTTCTATACTGCTTGATCTAGGATATTATCATGACTCTTATGATTTCAGATATACTATAAATGGAAAAAGGGTAACAGAAAATTATCAATTTGACAGTTTTTTAATAGGCGGATATGGTAGATTTAATTTTGGATTTTTATCATTAGGTGCAGGCGGAGGAGTAAAAATTCCAGGAATGGCTGTATATAGAATAAATGGATATGATATTGGAAGAAGATATAGATTTTCTTTCGGTGATTTGAGCGATATATTTGAAAGTGCAGTTATACCTTATTTAAGATTTTCTATTGATTTTAGTATATTTAATTATTTGCTTATAGGTGTATATGCTAATTATGATTTTCCTTTATATTTCCAGCATAATAATTATATGAATGATGTATTTGTCAATAAAGATTCTATAAGTGCTCTTGATATAGGAATTCAATTTGGATATTATCTTAACATTAATTTTGATAAATATTATTAGGAGTTATTATGAAAAGGATATTTATATTATTTATCTTACTCTTATCTTTTAATGCACTTTATTCTGCAGATTTTGTTGCTGGTTTTGTAGGACGTTTCGGAGCCAGCAGTGCTACCACTGACAGAAGTAAAGTATTCACAACAGATTTTAGGGATTTTGATAATTCTTTTTCTATTCAGCCAGGTATATTTTGGGGATATGATGATTTCTTATCTGCAGGTTTCTTTTTTGATATAGGATATAGCAAAGATAGATATGAAATCAAATATACTGTAAATGGTAAAAGAGTATTGGAGAATTACGATTTTGGAAGTTTATCTATAGGAGTATTTCCTCGATTTAATATAGGTTTCTTCTCTATAGGCTTTGGAGGAGGAATTAAATTACCATTATCTTTGAAATATACTAAAGAGGGAGATCAATTCAGCAGAGAAAGATATTCATTAGATTTCGGAGATATACAGGATGCTTTCACAACTTCATATATACCTTATATAAAAGTTTCAGCAGATTTTCTTGTTAAAATCAATAGAAAATTTATGATGTCATTCGGTTTATATGCTAATTATGATTTTCCTATTGATATAGATAAAAATGGCATATTTAAAGACTTTACAATCAATCAGGATTCTTTAGCTTCATTTGATATAGGTTTCCAAATTGGTATGTATTTCTTAAGAAGATGATTATTTTTTACTGTTAATAAAATAATGAGGGCTTTATTTTTCAATATAGCCCTCATTTTTTATTTAATTCAATTTTATTATATTAAACTAAATTTGTATATTGTTCTATGATTATATTCTCTATCAGGATAAAGTATAATGCTTGGGAAATGATTAAAATTCAATGAACATGATAAATATTGAGTTTCTAAACAGAATGCTTCATGTCTGTTTAATATTTGATTTCTAACTTTAAAATTATTGAAATGATTAGCTGTATAGAATAATACAGAAGGTTTAGTAGTAAATACTTCCAAAGCTATATTTGTTTTTCTTGATAATATTTTTACTCTTTGTTTATTTATATTACTATCATCGAAAATAAAGCAATTATCACAGCCATCTTTTGATTTTATTATTTCATCAACTTTTTTCAATGAAGTGAAATCATAAGGAGTATTTTTAGTTTTCAATACTTCTCCTGATGTTATTGAATTTTCTTCAGCAAGATAGTATTTGGCATCTATAAACATTTCATGATCTTTTATACTTCCACTGCCATTTAAATTAAAATACGAGTGATTCATTATGTTTAAAGGAGTTGGCTTATCAGTAGTTGCAATATAGTCTATTATTATTTCATTTTCATCTGTAATTGTATATTTTACTATTAGATTAAGATTTCCCGGATATCCTTCTTCTCCATCTTTAGAGACATAAGAAAATAGTACTTCATTATCTTTTTTTTGTATTGAGTTGTACATTACATAAGAAAGTCCGTTTATTCCTCCATGAGTGTGATCTGGAGCTTTATTTGCTGTTATATTATATTCTTTATCATCTATTGTGAATTTAGCACCTATAGTTCTTCCTGCAACTCTTCCTACAGTAGCACCCATATGACCATTTTTAGCTTCGGGTGTATAAAACTCTATATCATCAGAACCAAATGCTACTTCTACTTCTTTTCCATCCTTATCTTTGAAAAATATCCCAGTTATACTTGCTCCAACTTCTGCCAATTTTACTTTTAATCCTTTATCATTTTCCAATGTATAGATATAAGAATTTTTTCCAAAATCTTCTTTTTTTGATCTAAACATAATAATATCCTTATAATAATTTATGCCTATATTATACATTATTTTTATTTTTTTATATATAAATATTTTTAAAATTAATTTATTTTTAATACTTATATAGGGTATATTGACAATTTCTTTTTTATTTATATACTTTAAAATAAATATTTAAACTTAAGGAGTCAATATGTGAATAATAATAGAGTTAATTGGTTCAATTGCTAACTTTATAAAAAAAAAATTTTTTACCAGTAAAGCCAAAAATACTAGAGAGGAATAAAATTATAGCATTATGTATTTTTATTTTGATATAATTTGTACATAAACTTTTCTATTTCTAGCACCGTCGAATTCAAAGAAGTATATGTCCTGCCAAGTACCTAATACTATTTTTTTATTTTCTATTATTACTGTTAAACTAGGAGCTACCAAAGATGATAATACATGAGCTTGTGAATTACCTTCTCTATGTTCATAATTATCATGCTGAGGTACTAATTTATTGAAAGCATTCTTCATATCAAATACAACATCAGGATCAGCATTTTCATTTATTCCTACAGCAGCAGTTGTATGCGGTACAAATATAACAGCTATTCCATTTTCTATATTTTCATCATTTATGCATTTTTGAACTTCTCCTGTAATATCAACTATATCAAATCTGGCTTTAGTTTTTACATTAATAGTATGCATTATAATATCCTTTTTATTATTTTATTATATATTATACGATAATAAAATACTTGTCAATTTGATTATTTTTCTATTAATGTATATAATATTACTATGTTTAGAGAAATGAGAAGGAAAAATCAATTATTATCAAATTCACAAAGCATTTCAATATTAGAAAAATGCAGCTCTGGAGTACTTGCTGTTTCAGGTGATGATAATTATCCTTATGCTGTTCCTTTAAGTTATGTTTATTATGATAATAAAATATTTTTTCATATAGCTAAAAGCGGATATAAATTAGATGCTATAAAAAATAATAATAAAGTTTCTTTCTGTGTCATAGAAAAAGATGATATAAAGCCAAAAGAGTATACAACTTATTATAGAAGTGTAATCATTTTTGGTAAGTCTTTTATAGTTGAAGATGATAATCAAAAAAGAGAAGCTATTGAAAAACTTGCATTGAAATATTATCCTAATGATACACAGTTAAATAGAAATAATGTAATTGATAAAGAGTATGATGCTTTTTATATTATAGAACTGCATATAGAATATATGACAGGAAAAGAGGCTATAGAGTTAGTTAATAATGGTTTTAAATAGTTTTAATTGAAACTAATAAAAAAGGAGAAGAAATGAAATATTTTAATTTTGATGAAAATTTTTTGCATACAGTTTTAGAAGAAGCTTTAAAAAATGGCGGCGAGTATGCTGATTTATTTTTTGAAGATACTAAAGTTAATTCGATAAGTTATTTAGATTCAAAAGTTGATGATATGAGTCTTGGCAATAATTATGGTGTCGGATTAAGAATTATAGTTAATAAAAAAACAATATATTTGTATTCTAATGATACAAGTAATAACAGTTTAATTAATTTGGCAAAATCTGCAGCTTCTATTGTAAATGATAAAAAGTATATAGTTAAAGATTTTATTCAGTCAAAAGAAAAAGATAATCACCCATTACATATAAATCCTTTCGATATAAATTTTGATGAGAAAATAGAAGTTCTTTCGTTTTTAGATAAAACATCAAGAGGAGTATCAGATAAAATAAAACAAGTTAATGCTATGTATTCAGAAAAGCAAAGAAATATTTTAGTATGTGCAAGTAATGGAATATTAAAAGAAGATTCTCAAACATATATAAGACTTATTATGATGGCTATGGCTAGCGATGGAACAAATACTCAAACAGCACGCAGAACAAAAGGAGCATTAGACGGATTCCAAATTATAAAAGATATTAATTTAGAAGATATGGCAATGGATACATCTAACTCAGCTATAAAGATGCTTAATTCTAAATATCCTAAATCCGGAAAATATCCTGTTGTAATAGATAATGCATTCGGAGGGGTAATATTCCATGAGGCTTGCGGACATGCCTTGGAGGCTACATCTGTTGCTGATAATGCCAGCGTATTCTGCAATAAATTGGGAGAGAAAATTGCTTCCGATGTAGTTACTGCTGTAGATGATGGAACTATAAAAAATGCTTGGGGAAGTTATAATATTGATGATGAGGGTAATGAGGCACAAAGAACGGTTTTAATAGAGAACGGTATATTAAAAAGCTATTTAGTTGATGAGCTTGGTTCTATGAAGATGAATCAAAAAATAACTGGAAGTGCTAGGAGAGAAAATTATAAATATCCTCCTACTTCAAGAATGAGAAACACATTTATAGACAAAGGCAATGCTAGTTTTGATGAGCTTATATCAGGAATAGAGTATGGACTTTATGCTAAAAAAATGGGAGGCGGTTCAGTTGATCCTGCTACAACAGATTATAACTTTGCTGTTTCTGAAGGTTATTTAATAGAGAATGGAAAAATTACTGAACCTGTAAGAGGTGCTACACTTATAGGACGCGGAGATGAAACACTTATGAATATAGAGGCAGTTTCATCAAATTTAGAATTGGCTGATGGTTTGTGCGGAAGTATTTCAGGTTCTGTTCCTACTACTGTTGGACAGCCTGCTATTAAAGTTAAAGAGCTTACTGTTGGAGGAAGATAAATGTCAGAGAATAGTTTTATAAATAGAATAAAAGAAATATATAATGATATAAAAAATAAAGCAAAAGATATTGATGAAATAGAAATATATATGTCAAGCAATGGGGAAGAGGAGTTTACTGTAAGAGAAAAAGATTTAGATAAATATACTTATGCTAAATCTGGAGGCATAGGATTAAGATTAATTAAAGACGGTAAGGTTGGAATAAGTTTTACAGAAAAGATAAGTGCTGATATTAATATAGATGATCTTATTAATAATGCAAAAACTTCATTACATTATGCTGATTCTGAACCTGAATACAATAAACTTATATATAAAGATGATGATGAAAAAAGTTATGATATGATTAATAAAGATATAGTTAATCTGTCTAATGATAAACTTAAAGAAATTTCATTGTCAATAGAAGATAAATTATATTCTCTTGATAATAGAATTGTCAATGTACCATCTGCAGGATTAGCTAGGTATAATTTTAATAAATGTATAATAAACAGCAATGGTATATGCAAAGAAGAAAAGAAAAATAGTATAGCATATTATGGTGAAGTAATAGCAAAAGAAAATGATACAGTAAAAACTTTTTTTGATGTTTATTCTTCAACAGATGCTGTTTTTGATATTGATTCTTTTACAAAAAATATAGTTGATAATGTTGTAAATAAATTATCTGCAAAGCCTATAGAAAGCGGAAAATATAAAACTGTATTCACGAATAAAGCTATGAGAATAATTATAGGTGCTTATTTAGGTTTATTTTCTTCAGAGGCAGTTCAGAAAAAATTATCGCTTCTTCAGGGAAAATTGAATCAGAAAATAGCAAGCAGTATCATAAATATCAAAGATGTTCCTATTTATGATAAAGGTTTGGCAAATACAAATTTTGACGGAGAAGGTTCTAAAACTAAGGATTTAAATATAATTACTAACGGGGTTTTAAATAGCTATCTTTATAATAGTTATACTGCCAAAAAAGATGGTATAAAAACAACTTCGCATGCTTCAAGAGGATTCAAAACTTCTATAGGTATATCTTGTCATAATTTTATTTTGGAAAATGGAAATAATACTGAGGAAGAATTGATTTCTCAAATTCAAAATGGTGTATTAGTTAATTCTTTGACAGGAACTCATGCAGGAGTTAATGCTATAAGCGGAGATTTTTCTTTACAGGCTGAAGGTATAAAAATAGAGAATGGTAGATTAGCTTATACAGCAAGCCCTTTCATTGTTTCAGGTAATATATTAGACCTTTTAAGCAATGTAGAAATGCTTGCCAATGATACTGATTATCATCATTCATCTATATATGCACCTAGTGCTTTGATTAAAGAACTTTCATTTGCTTCATAATTTTTATTTATAGTATTGAAGTTTTTTTTTATTTTTAATATACTTTATAAAATGAATAGAAGAAATCAGTTTTTTGATAAAATACTGCAGAATTTCGATAAAGTTTCTGATAATGAAAAGAAGAAAGTTTTTAAAAGGCTGTCAACTCTTTGGTATTCTCAAAACATTATTTTAGAAAATCTTGAAGAGGGTATAATAGCAATAGACGATAAGAATGCTATACAAGGAATAAATAAAAAAGCCTGCTTTCTCTTTTCAATACCTAGAAATTCTGAAGGAAAAGCTCTTTCAAAATATATGTCATCAACTGATATAGGAAGATCTATATTAGAACTTATAAAAGATAATATTTCAGATACAAAATTATTAAAAGATGATGAAAATGAAAGGATACTTCAGATAAATATACTTCCGATAGGAGATAGCGGAAGAATAATAGGTACGCTCATAAAAGCATTCGATATTACTAAAACCTATGAAAGTGCTCAGAAACTTAAAAGAGCCGAACAATTGGCTTCTCTTACTACACTTGCAGCAGGAGTAGCCCATGAAATAAAAAATCCTCTAGGTTCTATTTCCATATATGTACAGCTTATAGATAAGATAATAAAAAAGAATATGGATAATGAATGCCAATGCTATAAAGATTTTAAAGAGTATTCTGATATTATTAAAGAAGAAATAAGCAGACTAGAGGAAACTATCAATTCATTTTTATTTTCTGTGCGTAAATTAGAACTAAATATTGAAGATGTTAATATAAATGAACTTATTTTATCTACTATAGCATTTTTGAAATATGAGATAGAAAAGAATAATATTAATATTGATGTTAAATTTGATAAGGATAATCTTATATTAAAATTAGATGAGAAATATATAAAGCAATCTTTAATTAATATAATACAGAATGCTATAGATGCTATGAGTTATAATGCAGATGATAAAAAGAAAGAAATTTTTATAAAACTTAAAACTGTTGATAATTATGCAGTGATAAGTATAAAAGACACAGGTATCGGAATAAAAGAAGAATCTCTTGGCAAAATATTCGAGCCTTATTTTACAACTAAAAGACATGGTACAGGACTCGGACTTACAAATGTAGTTCGTATAATAGAAGCACATAATGGAAATGTAACTATAGAAAGCGAATATGGAAATGGAAGTGAGTTTATCATAAAACTGCCTTTGCAGCAGGAGAATCAAAAATTTTTAGAAACGGATTTATAAATTATGCCTAAAATATTAGTAATAGATGATGAGAAAAATATAAGAGATGGTATTAAAAAATCATTGGAATTTGAAGGTTATGAAGTTGTAACTGCTGAAAACGGCGAGAAAGGAATAGAAACTGTTTATAAAGGCGGAATTGATTTAGTTATAACTGATTTAAAAATGCCTGAAAAAACAGGTGAGGAATTTTTAAAAGATATTTTAGATTTTGATAAGCATATACCTGTAATAGTATTAACTGGGCATGGAAATGTTGAAACTGCTGTTGAAATGATGAGGCTTGGTGCTTATGATTTTATGACAAAGCCTTTCAATCTTGATAAAATGCTCCTTATTATAGCAAGAGCTTTAGAGAGTAAAAATATTAAGAAGACTAATGAAACTCTTGAGAGCAGAGTGGATTATCATGAAAGTTTCTACGGTATGATAGGGCATAGTCCTAAAATATTAAAGGTTTATGAGGCAATAAAACAGGTTGCAAGAACTAAGGCTACAGTATTGATAGAAGGCGAGAGCGGAACAGGTAAGGAATTAGTTGCTAGTGCTATTCATCAAATATCAGATAGAGCTAAACAACCTTATATAACTGTAAACTGTGCGGCACTTTCAGAAGGTGTTTTGGAAAGCGAATTATTCGGACATGAAAAAGGTTCTTTTACAGGGGCTATTGATAAAAAAATTGGAAGATTTGAGGCTGCTAATAAAGGTACTATATTTTTGGATGAAATAGGGGAGATAAATCAAACTGTTCAGGTAAAACTTTTAAGAGTACTTGAGGAGAGGGTTATAGAAAGGGTAGGATCTAATACCCCAATTGAAGTTGATATAAGAGTTATTGCTGCTACAAATAAAAAATTATCAGAGGAAATAAAAGAGGGTAAATTTAGAGAGGATTTGTATTATAGGCTTAATGTCATAAAAATAGAAATGCCTCCTCTTAGAGAAAGAAGGGAAGATATACCTCTTTTGATAGATAATTTTATTAAAGAGTTTTCTAAAGTACATTCTATAGAAATAAAATCGGTTGATAAGAAAGTGTATAAAATATTGTCTTCATTGCAATGGGAAGGAAATGTAAGAGAGCTTAGAAACACAATAGAAACTATGGTTGTTATGTGTAAAGACGGAAAAATTGATGAGAGCAATATACCTGATTGGGCTTTAAAAAATAGCGACAGTAATTTTGTAGTTGAAAATGATGTTACATTAGAAGAACTTGAAAGAATGTATATTAATCATTTGCTTAGTAATAATAATTTTAATAAGGCTCAGGTTGCTAAAATACTTGGAATTGAAAGAGCCACTCTTTACAGAAAATTAAAAGAAGATAGTAAAGATGCTAAAGAATAAAAAAAGAGGAGCTTTTTACTTCTCCTCTATATAGTCAAAATATATGTTATTTTTTATTTTACAGCGGTCATTATAACATCACCTTCAGAAACACTTCTAGGATCAGTTTTAGTTAATGATTTTAATTCAGAGAAATTAGGTATTATAACAGGAGAAGTAATATCATATTCTTTTTCTACCTCTTCTTTATCAAATTCTATTAATAAAGTACCTACTTTAACTTTATCACCTTCTTTTACATGTGCTTTGAAGTGTTTACCGCCCAATTTTACAGTATCCATTCCAATGTGTATAAGTATTTCGATGCCTTTAGATGATAATCCTATAGCATGGTTACTATCAACCATTGTTATAATTTCTCCATCAACAGGTGAATATACTTTTCCTTCATCTGGTACAATAGCCATTCCGTCGCCAAGTGCTTTTGTAGAGAAAGCTTCATCTTTTACTTCTGTAATGTCTACTAATTTGCCTTTTATAGGGCTTTTTATTTCAATTTTTTTAGAGAATAATCCCATATAAATACCTCCGCTAAATAACTTTATTTTTTATTTTATCACAAATGTTTATAAAGTAAATAACTTTATGCTAAAAAATATTGTAATAGTTTTTATGAATGTTCAGTTTAATTTGCATTTTTATAAAAATGGTAAAAAAAGAATGAATAAATTGTATAATACTTGATAATATAAGAAATAAGTATTATACTATAATATATAAGTAAAGAATAATTATTTTTTACTTTTTTAATTTTTATGGAGGATATATGTTTAATTATCTACAAAGAATAGGTAAGTCCCTAATGGTTCCAGTTGCTGTATTGCCTGCAGCAGCTATTCTATTGGGTATCGGTTATTGGATTGACCCAAATGGATGGGGCGGCGGAAGTCCTGTTGCAGCTTTCTTTATTAAAGCTGGAGGATCTATTATAGACAATATGCCTATACTTTTCGCTATTGGTGTTGCTTTCGGTATGTCCAAAGATAGAAATGGTTCTGCTGCTTTAGCTGGTTTGGTTGCTTTTCTTGTTGTAACAACTCTTTTAGCTCCTGCTACAGTTGGTATGATTCAAAGTAAACCTGTAGAGCAAGTTCCTGCTGGTTTTGCTAAAATCAATAACCAATTTATAGGTATATTATGCGGTGTTATAGCAGGAGGTTTATATAATAAATTTTCTGAAATCAAATTGCCTGAATTTTTGGCATTCTTCAGCGGAAGAAGATTCGTACCAATAATTACATCTGTAGTTATGATGGTAGTATCTTTCATCTTAATGGTTATTTGGCCTGCTATTTACGGCGGTTTAGTAGCATTTGGTGAAGCTATAATCGGTCTTGGTCCTATAGGAGCAGGTATTTATGGTTTCTTCAATAGATTATTAATCCCTGTTGGTTTGCACCATGCTCTTAACTCAGTATTCTGGTTTGACGTTGCTGGTATTAATGATATACCTAATTTCTTAGGAGGACAGGCTTCTATAGATGCTGGTACAGCTACAATAGGTGTTACAGGTATGTATCAGGCTGGTTTCTTCCCTATTATGATGTTCGGACTTTTAGGTGCTTGTTTAGCTTTCATCAAAAATGCTAAGCCTGAAAATAGAAATAAAATTAAATCTATAATGTTGGCTGCTGGTTTTGCTAGCTTCTTTACTGGTGTTACTGAACCTATAGAATTCTCATTTATGTTTGTGGCTCCTGTATTATATGTAATACATGCTTTACTTACTTGTATTTCTTTGATTATTTCTGCTAGCTTTAAATGGATGGCTGGATTTGGATTCTCAGCTGGTTTAATAGACTTGCTTCTTTCTACTAAAAACCCACTAGCTTGTAACTGGTATATGTTGATTATACAAGGTATAGTATTCTTTGTATTATATTTTGTTATATTTAATTTTGCTATACAAAAATTCAATCTTAAAACTCCTGGAAGAGAAGATGATGATGATGTAGAAGTTACTGTAACATCTTCTGGTGATGCTTCTTATGCAGAAAAAGCATTGTTACTTCTTCCTTTACTTGGCGGTATAGAAAACATAGTTGATATTGATAACTGTGCAACTAGATTAAGATTAGAAGTAAAAGATAATACTATAATACAAGCTGCTGAAATTAAAAAGATATTCCCTGGTGTATTAACTCCTGGTAAAACTTCTGTACAAGTGATTGTAGGACCTAAAGTACAATTCTTAGCAGATGAATTTAAGAAAGTTGCTAAAAAATAATTATTTATATAATAATTGATCTATGATAGCCTGCATTTTTATATTGCAGGCTATTTTTTGTAAAAATAAATTAATGTTAGTATTTATATAAAAATATTTTGAATTATATGATTATATATTTATGTTATGTTTGTAACATATTTTATCTATATATAATTGTATTTATTAAAAATTATAGACTATAAGTACAATATTTAAATTATACTAGAAATAAAATAAATATTATGTTAGTATTTATTATATATTGACATAATGAGGTTTTATAATGGAATCAAATAAAAAAGATGTTAAATTTATGCTCCCTATGGATTTACTTGGAGGCAGAGAAAATATAGTAAAAGTAAACAACTGTGCTACTAGATTAAGACTAGAAGTAAAAGATGCAAATAAAGTAAATGCTGAAGAAATAAAGAAATATTATCCTGTTGTACAGAAAATAAATGATACAGAAGTTCATATAGTAGTTGGTACAGATGCAAGCGAACTTGCTGAATCTTTAAGAAGAATAATAGCTTTTGATTATGATCCTTCTAGTATGGCTATGACTCTTATTCCTTTGGTTGGAGGAAGAGAAAATATAGTAAAAGTAAATAATTGTGCTACTAGAGTTAGACTTGAAGTTGTGAATGCTGATAAAGTTAATGAAGAGAAATATTATCCTGTAATACAGAAAATAAGTGCTAAAGAGGTTCATGTATTAGTAGGCACTAAGGCTTCTGAGGTTGCTAATGAATTATCAAAGATTTTAAATATCTCTGACAATAATACAAATACAAACTATTCTTATAGAGCTTGGCTTCTTTTTCCTATGCTTGGTGGAATAGAAAATGTTGTAAAAATAAATAATTGTGCTACTAGATTAAGACTTGAATTAAAAGATGCTAATAAAGTAAATATTGAAGAAATAAAGAAATATTATCCTGCTGTACAGAAAATAAGTGATACAGAGCTTCATATAGTAATTGGTACGGATGCAAGTTTATTTGCTGATGCTTTTAGAAAAATATTTGAAAGCCATAAATTCAAAACAGCTTTAATTCTTCCATTGGTAGGCGGTATAGATAATATAACTAAAGTTACTAATTGTGCTACTAGATTAAGATTAGAAATTAAAGATATTAATAAAGTAGATATTGAAAGTATTAAGAAATATTATCCTGCTGTTGAAAAGATAAGTGATCATGAGATTCATATTGTAGTTGGTATTGATGCTAATTTACTTGCCAATGAATTTAAAAAATTTGTAATTTAAAATAAAATGGAGGGTATTATGTAAGTACCCTCCATTTTTATAATCAAAATATATATTTTGTACTTATATTATAATGTTATCCAATATTTTAAATAATTCTTCTTTGTTTTCACATTTCATAAGTTCTATTTTATTTTCCATTCTATATCCGGTAAGATATTTCATAATAAACTTACGCATAAAATGTATTCCGCTAACTTCTCCATAAAGTTCGCAGCATCCGTTTATATGTTCTTTTATTATATTTTTTAAATTGTCTTCTTCTTTTATTTCATTATTATATTCATCGTTATCTTCGAATATAGTATTAAGTTCTGTAAATATCCAAGGATTTCCTATAGCACCTCGTCCTACCATTATTCCATCAACTTTAGATATATTGAATGCCTTTACAGCATCTTCTTTATTTTTTATGTCTCCGTTTCCTATTAAAATATAATCTTCACCTAATGCTTCTTTTATTTTTGCTATAGCTTCCCAATCAGCTGTTCCTCTGTACATGTCACTTGCATATCTTCCATGTAATGTTAAAAAGCATGCTCCATTTTCTTTCATAGCTAAAGCTCTTTCTATTTCTCCGCCTTCACCTCTTTTTAGTCCTAATCTTATTTTAACGCTTACAGGTAAAGGTGATACACTTTTTACAGCATTTAATACTGAAATCATTTTATCAGTATCTTCTAAAAGTCCCGCACCTCCATTATTTTTTACCACTTTTTTTGTAGGACATCCCATATTAATATCTATAAAAGAAAAACCGCTTAAATCTGTTATTTCTATGGCTCTCTTATAATCATCTTCATTTGCACCGAATAGCTGAAGTGATATAGGGTATTCATCTTCCTTATGTTCCATATACCTATAAGTTTTTTTTACCTGTCTGGCTAAAGCAGCGGCGCTTACTAATTCTGTTATTAAAAGTCCTGCTCCGAATTTTCTTGATAATCTTCTAAATACATAGTCTGTATATCCAGCCATAGGTGCTAAAAAAAATCTTGATGGTATATTTACTCCTTCTATTAATATATTTCTTTTCATGTTTTCCTTTAATTAAATAGTATTAAAATTTTGGTATAATATAAACAATTAATTAAAAAACTTCAAGAGTATAAAAAGATCAAATATATGTTGACTATAAAATACTCTATGATATAATAAAATAGTATATACTAACTAATAATTAGAGGTAATTTGTGGATATATATGATATAGTTGACGATCCAGAAAAGCAGTTGGAAGTATTTTCTGGAATTATTAAAAGAATGAATGCAAGTAATGATCATGATGAAACTTTGATTACTATTATATCTGAAATAAAAACTATAATGTATACAGATTCTATATTATTATATTTAGTAGATCAAGAATTATATAATTTGCATTATGAAATGTCCATAGGACCTCTAGGAAGCAAATTTTTTGGTAATATTATAGATAATGAAAAACCTTTAGCAGTAAGAGCATATACTACATCTTGCTCTTTATATTCTAATGATCCTCAGGAAGATTCTGCGTTTATACCTATGAAAGAGATTCTAGGGGAAGATTTAAAAAATATATTATTTGTGCCTTTAAAAGTAAGAAAGAAAAATATAGGTTCTTTATTTTTAATTAATAAGAAGAATGGTAAATTTATAGAAAAAGATACTGTTGTAATGTCATTATTTGCTAATCTTGTATCTTTGGCTTTAGTTAATAAAATGGTATATGACAGAGCACAATCAAGAGCTTATGAGGTTGGTGCTTTATATCAAATGTCTATTTCTATTAATAAATGCGAAACTATTGAAGAAATACTTAATGATAATATAAGTATAGTTTGTGAGGCATTTGAGGTACATAGAGTATCTGTAATATTGAAAGAGAATGGTGTTTTCAAATTTAAAGCAGGAATAGGTATTGATGAGAATGTACTTAAATATGGTGTTGTAACAGTTGATGATAACGTTCTTGCTGAAGTGCTTCGTACTGGTAAGCCAGTTTATTCTATTGATGTAGACAGAGATATTAGATTCAGACCTAATAAAAATCTTAGATATACTAGAAATAGTTTTATGGTTGCTCCTATAGTTGGAAAAGATGAGATTATAGGATTTCTTTCTGCAACTGAGAGAAATATAAATAAAGCATTTAATTTAAGCAATTTATCTCTTTTAGAAATGCTTGCTCAGCAAATTGGTGAAAATTATATGCATGTACTTTTATCTGAGGAGTCAAAAATAAAGGAATCTTTAACAGAGGAAATCAACTTTACAGAACAGCTTCAAAAAAGCGTACTTCCTAAAGAATTTCCAAGCAATGGATTATTTGATATTGCTGCTGTAAGCATACCTAGTAAGAATGTAGGCGGTGATTTTTACGATTACATAAAAATAAGCGATACTAAATACGGACTTGTTATTGCTGATGTATCAGGTAAAGGATTAGGAGCAGGATTCTTTATGACTATGACTCGTTCTATACTTAGAGTATATTTCTCTGAGATGGACGATCCTGCTAAAATATTAGAATCTACTAATAAGCATATATACAAAGATTCTAATAATGGTATGTTTGTTACATGTTTTCTTATCGTTATTGATACAGAGAATAAAACTATTACATATTCCAATGCAGGACATTTGCCTCAGTTCTTAATAAAGAAATATTCAATAAGCACTTTGGATTCTATACATGAGATGCATACTCATGGAAAGCCTTTAGGATTTATTGAAAATGCTACTTATCAAAATAAGCAAATTCCTTATTCTAGTTCTGATACTATAGTTTTGTTTACTGATGGAATTACAGAAACATTTAATAAATCTGAAGAAGAATACGGAGAGGAAAGATTAAAATCTCTTCTTAAAAATGATTATGATAATGCTAAAGAATTAGTTGATGATATAGTAAATGAAACAATTTCATTTAGAGGAAAAACTCCTCAATTTGATGATATTACTCTTTTAGTTGCAAGATTATTAAATTGATCATTATTACGTTTTAATAAATTTATTATGTTTTTATTGAAATAAATACGGCTTTATGGTATATTGTCATTAATATTCTATAAAGGATTTTCTTATGAAAAAAATATTTTTATTAATCACGATTATGTCTTTAATTATAATTCAATGCGGTAATAAAACAGATACTCAAACTACTTCTGCTAATACAAATGAAGCAGTACAGTCAGATAATACTATACCAGCAACAAAAATATTATCACAAGCAGATACAGCATTTTTAGAGAAAGTAAAAAATAGAATAGTAATAGACAGAAATTCTCAATATACTTTCAAAGAGAATGGAGATATAGAATATGTATATGATTTTGGAGATTATAGGGAAGATAAAAATTATATCTTTGAATCTTCAAAAGATGGAACTAATGCTTATTATTATGAAACTTATAATATACAAGATAGATACGAAGAAGGACCAAGCAATATAGCTACAAATTATGAAGGCTTTTCTGTAATAAATGGAATTCTTTATGAAGATAATTATGAAGGTTATGAGGGCGATCCTATTGAAACTATAATGGTTAAATGGGAAAAAGAAAATTATTATTCTAATTACTATTACAGAGAAGTAAAAGAAAATCCTAACTTTGATAACTTCCCTTATGAGAATAAAGCTGATGTAACTTTCGATAACTATAATAGAATATCAAGAGGTGTGTTAATATCAAAATCAGATTATAAACTTGAAGAAGTAGGGGATATCAGCATGTATAATTTTGATAATGTATATACAAATGGTTATAATGCATCTATTGAATTAAAGAAAAATGATGACGGAACATTCTATTTCTATGCTATTAATATAACTACAGATGAAAACGGACAAACAGTAACTAATATTCAAAGCACAGATACAGATAAAATGGTATTACAAGAAAATCAGTATGTTGAGCCTTATTGTGAAATATTTGATGATTCTATTCAGTATGGAGAAGTTTACGGTGCTGATGGTACATATATAATAGATATAACTCCTATAAGTTCTGATGCTTTAATTTTAGTTGAAAACAATGGAAGCTATGGATTCAGCGGAGTTTTTAAAAAGCAGTCTAATTAATTATATTTAGTTTTAAATTTTAAGGCTTTATCAATTACTATATTGGTAGAGCCTTTTTATTTTATAAATATTATTTAATATATAATCAATAATACTTATATTGAAATAAATACATCTATATAGTATACTTATTTCAATAATATAAAAGGAAAAACTATGAAGAAAATATTTTTACTCATTACAATAATGTCTTTAATTATAATTCAATGCGGTAATAAAACTGATAATCAAACTAATACAAATACTATTAATACAAATGAAGCAGTACAGTCAAATGAAACTATACCAGCAGCAAAAATATTATCAGATGAAGATGCTGCATTTTTGGATAAGGTAAAGAATAAAATAATTATAAGCGGCATGGCTAAATACACTTTCAAAGATAACGGCGATATAGAATATGTATATGATTCCGGAAGTTATAGAGAAGATAAAAATTATATCTTTGAATCTTCAAAAGACGGAACTAACGCTTATTATTATGAACTTTATAATATACAGGATAAGTATGAAGAAGGACCAAGTAATATAGCTACAAATTATAAAGGCTTTTCTGTAAAAAACAGAATTCTTTATGAAGATAATTATGAAGGATATGAAAGTGATCCTAATGAAACTATAATTACTAAATGGGAAAAAGAAAATTATTATTCTAATTACTATTACAGAGAAGTAAAAGAAAATCCTAACTTTGATAATTTCCCTTATGAGAATAAAGCTGATGTAACTTTTGAATCATATAATGAAAGACAGCAAGGTATATTAATATCAGAATCAGACTATAGACCGGAAGAAGTAGGTAATATTAATACTTATAATTTTAATGGTATATATTCAAATAATGATTCTTTTATAGAATTAAAGAAAAATAATGATGAAACTTTCTATTTATATGCTATTAACATAACTACAGATGAAAATGGACAAACAGTAACTAATATTCAAAGCACAGACACAGATAAAATGATATTAGAAGAAAATCAGTATGTTGAGCCTCATTGTGCTATAGGTTCTCATACTTTAGATTATGAAGAGACTGTAGGAATGGATGGCGGTTATATTATATCTATTCAGCCTATAAATGCTGATACTATTATGGTAACAGAGCCTAATGGAAGTTATGGATTTACTGGTATATACAAAAAAGCTCCTGAAATGGCGGATGCTGTAGATTCTAATGATAAAAGCACTAAAGAAAAAGCATATTATAATGCTTGCAGATGGTATGCTGAAAATTACAGTGAATTAAATGATATTTTTAATAAAATTGTAGATTTTGATTTTGAAGGCGGCGGATATTATGAGATTAATATGGAGAATGTATATCTCTATATAGCTAAATTTAAAAATGCAGGATATTTTTCTGACAATTATATTAAAAATTTAGAAAATAGTTTTGAAGAAATAAAAAAGAATTTGGAAGAAAATAAACAAAACGATGGAACTGTTGATGGTATGGATTATGATTGGTTTTTAGCTACACAAGATATTGATTATTATATTAGTATTATAAATGAAATGAAGCTTAAAGATATAGTAACTTATGGAGATGAAGCAGATTCTTTATGCATAAGTAACGATGAAGGAGAGTTTGTAATTTTAGAGGTTAAAAAATATGGTAATGAATGGTTAATTGAAAGATAAATAAAAACAAATAATATGAATTTTTTAATTAAAAAATAAGGCTTTACTCAATTACTTAATTTGTAATGGTAAAGCCTTATATATTATTTTAATTTTATAAGTTTCAAATCCACTGCTATCATAAATACACAAGGTAAAAATATCAATGTTATTAATGTTGAGAATATAAGTCCGTAAGCTAAACTCATAACTATAGGCACTATCAAATCAGCATCTCCTCCTATACCATAAACGGTAGGCATCAATCCTCCAACTGTAGTTACTGTAGTTAAGAATATAGGTAAAAGTCTTTGAGTAGCGCCTTCAACTATAGAATCAAATGCAAACTTTTTAGGATTATCTAAAGCATCAGGATTTGTTTTACCTGATTCTATGATTTTGTTTATTAAGTCTATCATTATAATACCATCATTAACAAGTACACCGCATAATCCTACTATACCTATAAAACCTATAAATGACATAGGCATTCCATGAACATAAAATGCTATGAATACCCCTGTTAATGTAAATGGTATTAAGAACATTATCATCAAAGGCTGAGCGAATTTTTTAAATTGTAATAATAATATTAAATATATCAAAACTATTGCTATAAATAATGTAACTGTAAGCCCATCTAAAGCACCTACTGTTTGATCAGCCTCTCCTCCAAATCCTATTATAACACCAGGATATCTTTGGCTTATATCTTTGAATTTATTCTGTATGGCAAACATTACCTGTATAGATGTATTTTGTCCCTGAACTAAATCTGCATTGATTGTTATACATCTCTGTCCATTATAATGCCTTATTGCAGATACTCCATTAGTTTCAACTATTTTAGCAACATTTTTCAAATAAAGAAGTCTGTTATAAGTATTAGGTATTACTAAATTATTAAGTACATTAGTGTCATATATATAATCTCTGTTTAACTGAACTCTAAAATCTAATTTATAATCAAGTTCCTGTATTGATGTTGCAACTGTTCCGCTGTATGCAGTTCTAAGTTCATTTGCAACATTAGCAACATTCATACCTAATTGAGCTATTTCATCATAGTCGAATAATACTCTTAATTCATCTTTTCCTATCTTGTCATCATCATAATAATTTATAACCCCGTTTAAACTAAGTAAATATGCTTTTACTTCATCTCTTACTTTTCTAGTTTGATTGATATCATTACCTACGATTTTTATATCAACTGCTTTTCCCGGATCCATTGGAAGTTTAACTGACACCATCAAAGCATCAAGCTCCTGTCTTAAACTTGTTTTTGCTAATTCGGCATTTATATCGTCCATTATATCATAGGCTGTTTTTTTTCTTTCTGTAGAAGGTATAAGATAAACTGTAATGCCGGCAAGATTTGCAGATTCCTCTGAAATATCAACTATATTTTGATTAACCTGTTTTCCAACTACACTATTTACTGCAACTAAGTTTTTAGGATCAACAGATTTGTATATGGCATTTTCTATTTGCTCAACATATTTCATAGTGTTTTTAATAGAGTTTCCTATTCCTGAATCGATATTTATCATTATACTGTCTGAGCTTGTATCATATATAAGTATGAATTTTTTAAGGCTGTCTTTTGCTAGGAAAAATGAAAATATCAAAAGTATTACAAAAAATAAAACAACAAGATATCTGAATTTTAATAATATTTTCAAAGCCTTATTAAAAGGATTCTTCATAGCATTGAATAGTTTTTCTTTATCAAAATCTAATGGATTTTTTATTTTTTTTAGGAAATTAAATTTTGAATTCTTTTTAGTTTTATCCTGCAAATTATTAGGAAGCAGGAATATAGCCTGAAATAAACTGGCAATCAAAGCAACTACAACAACTTTAGGAAAAGGAGCAATCAATTTTCCTACAACATCTTTAGTAAGAAGCATAGGCATAAAAGCAACAACGGTAGTCATAGTAGCAACCATTATAGGGCTTACAACATCTCTTACAGCCTCTACTGTACCGTCAATACCTGTTTTTCCCACCTTTTGAAAGTCATATATATTTTCGCACACTACAATACTATTATCAACAACCATTCCTATAACAGTAATTATTCCGGCAAGAGATATTATATTGAATGTTAAATCAGAGAAATGTATATATGAAAAAGTGATAAATATTACAACTATCATTCCTATGCTTGTAAATAGGGCACTTTTGAAATCTAAGAATATTAAAAGAACCACTAATATTATAATAAAACCAAATATTAAATTGCTTGTTGCAACATTTGTAAGAGCTAATACCATTCTTGAAGTTTCTCCCATAGTTGTAACTTCAATATTTTCAGGTATTAAATTTTGATTATTTTTAAGAAATGCATTTATATTTTCTGTAGTTTTTACTATATCAGCATTTTCTTTTTTTAATATGCTTAATGAATATCCTTCTACGCTGTTTATTCTTACATATATAGACTTTTCAACGAAACCGCTGTCTACCTTTGCCAAATCCTGTATCCTTACTCTCTGACCATTGAAAGTAGAGCGTACAACCACATTAGTAGCCTCTGTAGGATTTTCAAATTGCCCCATTGTAACTATTGTTTTTTCTTCTTCATTTTCTTCTAAATCCATATAAATAGGCTTTTTTAAATCACCGCTTGTAGCTCTTATGTTTCTTGCAGAAAGTGAATTTACTATGTCAGTGAGAGAAATATAATATTCCTGAAGTTTTTTAGGATCAGCTGAAATTTTTATTTCAGGATCTGTTCTTCCCTGCACCCTTATATCAGCAACTCCATCAACATATTTTAATTGTCTTTCTAACTCTTTACTGAAATCGTATAAAACTTTTTCATCTCCATTATATCCTTTTTTGAAATGTACACCTATATTATATATTGGAGTCAATTTTGGGTTTATATCTGTTATCTCTATAGTTTGAACTTCTGAAGCCATATCTGGTACGCTTTGCATTTTTCTAAATATTTCATCTTTAGCTTTGCTTGTATCTATTTCCATATCTAACTGTACAAATATAATAGCAGCATTTTCTGTTATTATAGAAGTAAATTCATCTATTCCTGATATAGTCCTTAATTGGTCTTCTATTTGTATAACAGCATTTTGCTCAACATCTAATGGAGAGGCTCCGGGATAAACAACTTGCAAAATCATTAATTCCAAGTCTGTAGAAGGGAATGATTCTTTATCTATATTATAGTATGAATATAGACCTATCATAATAGAAACGAATATTATGATATTTACCAGCATTCTATTATTAGCAAAAAAGTATATTAAATTTTTCATTATATTATTATTCCAGGTTATATATTATACATTATAGTATAGCAAATTTTATTATGAATTTATATTGTTAATTAAAAAAATTATATATTAAATAATATTCATAATCGGATTATTTTATAAATAGTAGAAAATAGGACTATTTTATAGACATAAATATTATATTGTTGTTTATTGTGAAATTAATTTATGTTTTTTATGAAAATATTTATAATTATAAAATATAAATTGTTTACATTTTATTATATTATAATATAATATACATAAGTCTATTAATATTTTTTATTTATCAAAATCTAGGACATTTTATATGAAAAGCAATTCAAATAAAAATAATGCCAGAGTAAAAAAAACTAAAAAGTTGCTTGAAGACTCTCTTGGTCTTTTATTGGAAGAAAAACCGTTTGAAGATATAAGAGTAATTGATATTTGTGCGAAAGCTAATATGCATAGAAGTACTTTTTATACTTATTATAATGATAAATATGAATTATTAAAATCTAAATTAGATGAATATGAGGCAAAATTTTTAGAAGATTTAAATAGATATAAGATAGAAAATAAATTAAAAGACTCGCATGTTGATATAATGGAAAAAATACTTCAGTATTTTTATCTAAATAGAAAATATTTAAAAATAATATTTCAAAATAATAAAGACGGAAGTGTTACTAGTATTTTGAGAGAATATTTAGCTTCTTATGTGATAGAGGGTATAAAAGATTTTAAGACTATACGCCCAAATAAAGAGAATGTTATAAGGGTTATGGTTAGCTTTTATTCTGGAGCATTCATATCAGTTCTTACAGATTGGATAGTTAATGATTGTTTTATATCTGTAGAAGAATTGGCATCTTATATATCAGATATTATTATGCAGAGAGTTTTTTCTGAATAAATCTAATTTTTATAATTAAATTTTTTATTGTTACTATATTATTCCGATAATAATACAGAAAATTGTATTTTACATTTACACTTTTTATTTGATTTATATATAGAAAAATAGGAGAATATAATTATTATGAAGAAAGTATTTTTGTTTGTATTGCTATTTGTTTTTTCATTTAATTTTTTAAATGCACAAAATATAACAAAAGATAGCGATTACTCTAAAAATTGGTCTAGTTTTATATTTAGAAAGACAATAGATATGAGGGGAGCTTTATATGAAGGAAGACCTGGTGGGGATTTAGAATTAGTTTCAGGTAATAATCCGCTTCATTTAGTTAAAATTTATAAATTCATAGGGGCTAGATCAGATACTCATGCATATTATAATCATCAGGTGCCTATATCTATGTTTTATGATAATGCCCCAGCTTTAGGCCTTAATTTGGTTGAAGGTTATTCTATAGAAGGCGGAAAAATAATGAGATATTCAAAATATATAAAAAGCTATCAAGGCAAATTAGATTCTTGGAAAAAAGCTAACTCTACTTTTACAAATGAAAGATGGGTAGCAAATGCAGATGCTGATTGGAATTCTTATCCTGTACCTCAGCCTGAAGATGTTAACTGGGCTGAAGGTGAATATGCAGGAGAGTTATATTAAAAAATATAATGTCGTATATTTCTATTATATTAGTTATATTATTAGTTTTAACGGTTTTATTTTTTATAACTAATAAAACCGTTATTTCTTATGATAATGCCTGGATTAAATTAGTAAAGACTAGAATTGTAAAGGAAACTGATAGAGATTATCTATTCAAAGAAGATGGCGACCTTATAATAAACAAAAAAAAGAGATTAAGTTTTATTCAGGCAAAACATGAGAATATGGCAGTTTACAGCAATACAGATTATTTAAATAAATTTATGCTAGTTTTTTCTGGGTATCCTTCTATAAAAGTAACATTTATGGAGGGGTATATAGTTGAAAACAATAAATTATACTATACTTATGCCTACAAACCTTCCTATTATACCAAACTCAATAAATGGATGAAATTTAATGGTATTTTTGAAGATAAAGAAAATTGGATTGCCAAAAAAAATGTTAAATGGAGTACTTTTCCTTGTCCTCAGTCATCAGATATAAATTGGGAAAAAAAAGCTATGATAGGAATTTTATCATAAGATTCAATTTTTAAAAAATTATATATTACAATTTTATTAATATATTGTTATATATGTAAGTATATTGAATATTTTTTTTTATTTGTTATACTTAGAAAATCAATTATTAGTCAAGGAGAAATATATGAGTTTAAATATAGAAGATAAAGGAAAAGTTAAAGTTGTAAGTTTAGTTGGTAAATTAGATGTTAATTTATCAGTATCTATTGAAGCTGAATTAGAGCAATTAGTAGAATCAGGTTCTATTAATTTAATATTAGAATTATCAGGTATTGAATATTTAAGTTCAAGCGGTATAAGAGTATTCATTTCTATAATGAGAAAAATTAAAGATAAAAATGGAAGATTAGTATTAGCTTGTGTTCCTGATATAATTAAAAAGATATTAAAAACAGTAGAATTAGAAGATTTATTTGAAGTATATGAAAGCGTAGATGATGCCGTAGCTTCATTTTAATATTTTAGATTGATTTTATTTGTTTTTTTTGTATAATACTTTACATATGGTTTTAGTTTTGTAATAAATTATTATAATTGGAAGAGTATGAGATTAAAGTGTTATATGAAATTTAAAATATTAATTTTATTTTCTTTTATTCTATTTGCTTGTGCATCAAGTCAAAAAAGTTCTGATTATGGATTCAGTAGTAGACCTTTTTTGAGAGAATATAAAAGATATTCTTTAACATATGGAGAAGTAAATCCGGCATTGGATGCTGTAATTGATAGAGAAGGTACTTGGATTTATTATTCAAGGGAAAATGCCGGAAATACTGATATTTTTGCCGTAGATTCGTATACTCTCGAAACTTACAGATTGACTAGAAGTCCTGGGATAGATACATCTGTTTCTATTGATGATAAATCAAGATATATAGTATTTTCTTCAACTAGAGATGATGCTTTCGGAGATATTTATTTATATAAACTATACAATCTTGGAATAAGAACTTCAAAAAATAATTTAGAAAATTTAGAGCAAAGTATTATAAGACTTACAGATTATAAAGGTTATGATACTGATCCTGTTGTCTCTCATAAAGGTAATATCATAGCATTTGTTTCAGATAGGGACGGAGGAGTAAAGAAGCTTTTTGCTGTAAGACCTAATGGTAAAGATGTTCAAAAATTATCTGATATTGAAGCCAGTTCTCCAACATTTTCTTTTGATGATACAAAAATAGCATTTATAACTTCTAAAGCAGGAGAAAGATATTCTCAGTTAGCTATATTAGATTTAATTCCTAATACTAATAATCAAACTAATTTAACCATACTCACAGATACAGAAACATTTAAATTTAACCCTACATTTTATAATGATGATACTATTATTTTCTTTGAGATAGAAAAAGATTCTGACAGAGACGGCAATTTAACCTATTATGATAAAAGACGTTTAATGTCATATTCTTTGGCAACTCATCAATATTATGTTTTATCAGAAGATACACAATTAACTACTTTTGATGTTGCATATCCTTCCGCTTTAGTAGGTGCTTATGTTGTAAGCGAAGATGGCACAAGTGTAGTAACAATGGGGTCTACTAAGGAGTATTTTATAAAAGATGCTAATTCTGCAACTATGTATAATAGTTTTGTGGAGCTTCCATACAATAGAAAAGTTGATGTTATAGATAGATTTGCTGAATATTTTCCTTTTTCTGAAGATCAAAATAACGTTGCTAAAGCATATTTTAATATGATGATATCATCATACACTAATAATAATCTTAAAGAATATAATAATACTAAAAAAGTATTAACATCTGAATATTTAGATACATTCCCAGGATTTTTAACATCAAAAATAGATGAGAATTTTGATACTAATAATAATTGGTTTGATATAGAATCTTATACAAATGAATATTTTTTAACTAATAATGATTTGGAAATGACAAATCTAATAGCTTGGACAGGATATATATCAGCCAATGAAAAATATAAAGCTAATAAAAACAATAAAGATACATTTGCAATACTTAGTGAAATTCTTAACTTGAATATTAATAAAGATTTATATTTGCTTATAGCTAAATTATATGCACATTCAGTTGAAGATAATGGATATAAATACCCTGAAGATGATGATATTTATAATAATCCTTATAAAAGAAAAGATTTATTATTTTCAGATAGATTGGAGATTGCAAAAGATTTCATAAAAGATTCAAAAATTTCTTATGATACTATAATAGAAAATTCACATCCTTATGCTCCTTTAGCTGTGGCTACAAGACTTATATATTTAGACGGGCTTATACTTTCAAGAAATTATGATGATGCTACCAATTTGTTTAAGCCTTATGTTGAATCTAAAAATGATATAATGCTTGCCTTGGGATATTATGCTAATGCTAAGGTTCTTATGGCAGAGAAAGATGACGGTGCTTATGCTTTGTTTAAAGAAGCATTGAGTTCAGGAGGAAAGAATTTTGATTCTACTTATGAAGCTCAATATTGTAAAGATACATTAGCTAATTATTATAAATCTTTAGCAGATAAAGCCTACAATGAAGGTAAATATGCAGCTGCTTATGATAATTATAATGAAACTTTGAAATATAACCCTAATGATACTTCATCATCATCAAGAGTTATAGAGAGCGGTCTTAGAGCTTACAGTACAATAGAGTCTCTTGAAGAAACTATATTTGAGAGAGAGAGAAATATCTTATCAACTAGATATTCTTCTCATGAGGCACATGCTGAACTTGCAAATGCTTATTATTATTTGGCTAATAGATATTATGGTATAGCTGTGTCAAAACAGTATAGTCCTGAACGCTATGTCGTAAGCGATAAAAAAAGAGAAGACGGATTTTATTTGTATTTGAATAAGGCTTTTGATACTATAGTTGAAAAGGCTGCTTCATATATTAATTTTGCCATATTCTTATACCCTGATGAAGAAAATTATTATATAAAAAAAGCTGAGATGTTAACATTTGCTCAGGCTTTAAGAATGCAGGTGCTTCAAGATGAAAAAATATCCAGAAGTGTAATAGAGTTAGTACCAGCTTATAAAGATAATGCTATTACTAATGGTCAATATATGGGATATAATATGCTAGCATTCCAAACACAGAATTTGGATTCAGAAATTATAGATTCATTAATAATGGCTAAAAGTAAGGTAAGAACTAAACCTAATGTTGTATCTATAATGCTTGCCAATTCTTATTTGATAAACGGAAGATATTCAGATGCAGTTAATGAATATAAAGAAGCTGAAAGTTTGCTAAATCAAATAGGAACGGATAAGAGCAAGGCTTGGTATCATTTCTTTTATGGTTATTCTTTATGGATGAACAATGATATAAAAGGAGCTTATAGAGAATATGATAAAGCCCGTGCTTTGTTTGAAAAATTAGGTGATAAAGAAAGTGTATACAAAATAGTTGGATATACTTCTGTTGCTGCTATAGAACAAGAAGATTATGAAAAAGCTATAGAGTATTTATTAGAAAGAGATAAACTTACAAAAGATGATGTTAATAAAAATGAACTTAATCAGCTTTTACTTGCTGCATGTTATTTAAAATTAGAAGATTATAATAATGCTTTGGCTTATTGTGATAGCGTAAAGGCTCAAATAGATAGTTTGGATTCTTCTGTTTATACTCCTAATTATGTTAGTATTACTTTATATGGTGCCAATATTAATGTAGTGAATTTAGGTCTTGCTTCATTTGGAGGATATATACCTGGAGAGCCTTTAAACGTAGATAAACAGCAGATGTTATATTCTATATATCAAGAATTGTATGAGAAAATGGGAAGATATTCCGAAGCTAGAGAGGCTTTATCTTCATACCGTAATTATATTATTCAGGATAAGCCTAAAAAATCTATTCAGCCTTTAATGCTTGCCACATACTACAACAATGAAGGGTATCTTTATTACAGACAGGGTGATCAGTCAAATTCTATAATGTCTTTTAAAACATCTATAGAAGAATATCAGAAAACTTTAGATAAAAAAACTTTGGAAAATAATCCTAATCTGCAGTATCAGAATGCTGAAAATGATGCTAAAAACTATTTAAGTTTATCATCTTTATATTTAAGATATTTATCAGAAAATGATTTAACTTCTATTAAAAGAGAATTCTTTATAGAATTATTTAATACTACTAAAACACTTCAGATATTATCTACAAATAATGTTGTAAGTACAAAGGATAGATTATTATTATATTCTCATATAGCAGCTTTCAATTATATAATGGCATTCAAACTTACAGCTGATAATAGTGTTAATTATAGAAAAAAACAATCAGATGATCCTACAGATATGAGAGATCATGATGTTAATGTACAAAGATTATCTATGCTTAAAGATGCTATAGATAGATATAAATATATTTTATCATCTAATTCTAATTTCCCAGTAGATTTAAAAACAGAAATTATTATAAGATATAATTTAGCTAAAGCTTATGAATTAGCCGGATATATAGAAGAAGCGGCAAGAGAATATATGTCAGCATTCTCAAAAGCACAGACCTCTGCATTTGCTGTTGAAGAAATAGCAATACTTACTACCTTGATTGATTTCAGCTCTAAATATAGAAATAGATATCCTGATAGTTTGGATTATCCTGTGCAGTATGTATTTAGAATATTAAAAAGATTAAGAGAAAGTGTATTTATGATAACATTTGTAGAAGATAATAACTTTATATTAAGACAGGCTAAATATAAAGTTATAGAGTTTTTACAAGACAGTTATCCTGATGCTAGTATCAATATACTTGCTATGTTTGATGCTATTGATATGCGAAGAAAATTCTTAGATAGAAGACTTTATACTTTGGGTGAGAATAATTATTATCTTAGAGAATATTATAAACTTTATGAAAAAGCTTTATACTCATATCAAATGTATTTAAATGCTGTAGCTACTCCTTATGACAGTAAGATGGAAGCTGCTATGCTTAAGGAAATATCTAAATATGAAAAAGAAGCAATAGAAAAATTCTCTAATACTCCTATAGAGCCTATAGTTATATGCGATGTTAAACCTGAAGATATTGATAAATCTATGCGTAAAGATGAAACTCTTATTTGGGATACTTATTTAGGATATAGATTCGTTAGAGAAAATGGAAAAACTAAATTCTATATGCAGACTAATGCTATGCCTAAAACTAAAAACTATGTTACTCATATAGGATTTAGACCTATTGTTATAAGCAATAAAAATATTTTTGTAAGAGAATTGTATGATTCAACAGAATATATGCTTCCGGCAAAAACTGCTTATATAGATGGCAAATTGATAGCATTCTTTAGAACTACTAGAAATGCTCAGAAAGAAATAAATAATAGTATGACTATGGCAAGTAATACCAATGCCACTAATAGTGTTTATAGTTATAATAATTTGACAAATGAAAGCGAATTAAATAATAATAATAATAATTTATATATGAATGTTTCTTATAATCCTGAAGAAACTAATACTATGTCTTCAAATGATATGTCTGCAAATATGACTTCTACAAATACAGTTTCTACAAACAGGAGAAGAAGAGGCAATTTCAGATTTATAGAGTTAAAAGATATTATTACTAATTCTTATGTTCCATTGGTTACTGATATAACAGGTGCTAGTGCTTCCGATATATCTAATATAATGAAAAAGAATTTGTATATAGTTTATTGTGATAATGAAACATTTACAAACAATAGAAGAGTGATAAGAAATATAAATAATATAGCTTTAGTTGTAGGAAAAGACGGAAAAGATTCTAGAATAATGTTCTACACTAATTATTTCAGAAAACTGTCATCTAATTCTTTGGAAGTTAGTATGAAAGGCTATGATAATAATATGTTTACTGTATATGGAAAACCTGACTACAGTGTATCTTCATTGTCAAATGCAGCTTATGAGTTTAAAACTAGACTTTATAGTTCTTATTCTTCAAGTGCTTCTCCAAGCATAACAATGATGTCGAATGTTATTGCTTATTCTCAGAGCGATAATGAAAAAATGCTTAATTATGCTAGAATTGTTGAGGACAGATATGAGGTTAGAGATACAAATACAGCTTATTTATTCTCAGAAGAAGGTTATAAATTCTTTTCAAGTTCATATACTAATATAAGTGATTCTAATGCTTATAGATTTATAAAAGCAATGCTTCCTGTTTATAGAAGAATGGGAGAAGAAGGGGCAGTTAAAGGTGCTAACAGAGCATTGCATTTTATGTATTTGTATACTAATAATAATTATGATTTAATAGATGAATACTTTACACCTAGAACTTTATCAAGATTCTTAAAAGCTAAAAATGATCCTAAAGAGTCTGTAAGATATTTGAATTATATTGCAAATAGGGTAGACGGAGAAAATAAAGATAAAATTTTAGAAGTTGCTGTTCTTTATGATTTAATATACGCTAAGACTCCTATTGATACAGTAACTAATTTCCTGAATAGAATGCAAAATACAAATGAGATATTAACTGTTGCGAATACTATAATGAATACAGATGCAACTAATGAAAATGATATATTTACAACTATGAATTATATTTATGGAAATCAATATATATTTGAAGCTGAAACAGTAGCCTCTTTTGCTAATAGATTCTATTCATTATATAAAACTAATTCAGCTTATATATACGGATTATTAAATAAAATAAGAGTTCCTGAAAGTAATTTTGATAATAATATAAAAGATGCTTATGAAATATTCTCTAATGAAAATACTAATACTATGTTTATATTCTATGCTTATGAGGATAATAAATATGCAGCTTATAGTTATGTTATAGGCGACAGTGAAGTAAAAAAAGCTGTTTTGATAGACAGAGATAAACTTAATACATATTTAAATAGCTTTACAAATGTAGCAAAACCAAGGGATAGAAGAAATTCATTAAAATCTATTCAAAGTGCTATGCTTTCATCTGATATAATTAAAGATGCTGAAAGAGTGAAGACTATATATATAACAGGTTCGGCTGCTAATTTATTTACTGTTCCTTTTGCATATTTGGAGGCATTCCAGAATAATGATGTTATAAAAATAAGAGAGTTCCAGTATTCTCCTTCATCTATCTTGGATGTTGGTAAGCCTTCTATAAAACTTAATACTGAAACTAACTTCTATACTTCATTAGAAAGTTTAGCTGTAAAATCATTCGATAATGCTAATGGAAAAATACCTTTAATGCATTATATAGGAATAGATACAAACAGAGATAAGCCTTATGATGATATGGATATTTTCTTATCTCCAGCTAGAAATAATGATATCAACAGATATTTAAAAGCTAGAAATGATACTAAACTTTTATTTACATATACAACTAATGCTTCAGGTGATTATTATACTGTGATGAAGTATTTATATAATAATTTTGATAAAGGTATAATTGATTCATACAGATATATAAAGACATATAGAGTTCCTATTAATGCTATAAATCCAAATGACAGAGATACTTTATATATGGCTAATTATGCTTTATTTGATTATATACTTCCAGGTATACCTAGAAATTATGTTGATAAATAAATTTTACTTTATTTGTGATATTTATCTTTTTTAGTAAAAAATATTTACTTTTTCTTGACATTTTATTTACAATGTATTATAATATAATTATAAATAATTAATAAAGGAGTGTTTATGAAAAAGATACTTATCGCAATTATTAGTATTTTTATAATTCAATTCAGCACTGTTTTTGCAGATTTTAATGGCGGTATAGGAATATACATACCATTAGGCGCATCTATTTCTCAAAGTTATCAGGATCATAAATTAGGAGTTAATACAAGTGATGGTAAATTGACTACTGATGCTGGTTTTGAGTGGGGTATAGGAATAACTCCTGGTATATACAACGGTTTTGATAATTATATGGGATTTTCTATAGCATTGGATTTGGCTTATCATAGAGATGTTTATGCCTTTAATGAAAGCAAGCAAGCTGGTGCTGCAGGTCAATATCAAAATGTAAAAACAACTTATTATTTCGATACACTAAGTATAGGTATACTTCCTAAATTTAATATATATAACTTTTTTATTGGATTAGGTGGAGGAGTTAAAATTCCATTAGCAGGCGGTGAAACTACACAGAATTATAATACAACATATGGTCAATTTGAGAATGTTAATAATTATTATACTTTAAATGATATAAAAAACAAATATCAAATGTCAGTGATTCCTTATCTTAAATTTACATTGGATTACTTATTCTTCTTTAGTGATGAAACAGCTTTAGGATTAGGTCTTTATGTTGGATATGATTTCGGACCTGGAAGAGTAAATGATACAAGATTCAATAAAAATGATTATGGTGCTGTTGATATAGGCGGACAATTCAGCTTCTACTTTGTAGACAATTAATATATTCCAAATAGTATTTTTAAGCAGGGTATTCATTATCCTGCTTTTTTATTTAACTAATATATTTACAAATAAAATTTTTTATTGTATTCCAATATAAATCTTCATTACTAAAAACAGCAGATATATGATGACCATCTTTTATAATGAGTTTTTCTTTTTCAGATGAACAAGCATCATAAAGTTTATTAACCATATTATAATCTACAAGCTCATCTTTATCACCATGTATAAAAAGAATCGGTATTTTTGACATTGCCACTCTTTTTTTAACGTCAATATCTTCAAATGAAAATCCTAATCTTATTTTTGCCATTAATGATGTTGCTTCAACTATTGGAAGAAAAGAAAATTTATATGCCATATCTAATCTTCTTTTTAATTGTTCATAAGCATTTGTAAAACCTGCATCTTCTATTATTACTTTTACATTATTTGTGTTATCTTCATTACAGCACATCATAACAGAATTTGCTCCCATAGAAATTCCATAAAGAATTATTTGGCTATTATCATAATTATCATTTATATATTTTATCCAAGCAAGTACATCTAATCTTTCTAAATATCCTAAAGAATATATTTTTCCTTCGCTTTCCCCATGAGTTCTTAAATCTATTGCTAATATATTAAATTCCATATTGTAAAATTTTTCTATAAAATATTTCATATAAGATCCTCTGCCTTCATATGGGTGAACTATTATAACATATATATTGCTGTTATTATTTATTAGATGAGCATGCAATTTTAAATTATCACTTGAAATAGTGTAGACATCTTTTTGAGAGCTTTCAAACCATATTCTTCTTTGTTCTTTTATACGTTTTTTTTCTTCGCTTTCTTCCTTACTGCTTTCTTTTCTTTCAAATAGTTTTTTATTTGTTTTTATTAGAAGTTTATTAACGAAGTGATTAGCTATTATTATCAATGATAGTACAATTACAGCTATTATAGCAAATATTATATAAATAATCATTATTAACCTTTAGAATTTATTTGCAATTATTATATAATATTTTTTGTTAATTTAAAATACTTAATAAATTATTTGTTTTTATAAAAAAATTACTGATATTTTTATAGAATATTATAATATAATTTATATTAAATAGATTGATAAAATCATAATATTGATAATAGCTACAATTAAAGGTATTTTGATAAGTATATAATTGAAAATAAGGTTGTATATGACAAATAAAGTTTTACAATTTATAAATGGAAAAGAATTTTGGGAGTCTAAATATCCAAATGTATCTTGTTATTTAAAAACTTTAATTTTAGATAATGACTCATTTTCAAAAAAAGAAAAGAAAGAGTTATTCAATTATTTTTTTGATTTAAGAAAAAAATTAGAATTACCGTATTTTACAACATACTATTATGGAAAAACTGATACTATTACAGAAGCCAACTTTTTTAATGATATAATAGATATAATTGTAAATAGTTTAGAATCAGAAATTAAAAATATTTTAGATAAAAAGAATATAGATTCTCAGGACATTTTTAATTTATTTGATTATATAGTATGTGTTAATAACCATATTGATAAAAACAAAATTATAGAATATGTAAATAATTCATTATTGGCAATATTAAATATATTGGAAGCTAATCATACTAAAGATGATGAAGAGAAAATAAAATCATCTATAGCTATGCTTAATGATATAGACATAAACATATACGATATAGAAGATCATTTATATAAAATAATCTCTTTTATATATCAAACAAAAAACATCAGTAATAAATTAGTATTAGAATTATCCGAACAAATAGGATTTATTTTAAAAAAAGAAGAAAATATTGATAATGTAAATAAAGATATTATATTATTTGTATTATACAATTTTAATAGAAATATTAATGATTATAATTTTTATTCTTTTATTTACACAAAACTAATATTAAATATTTTAGATAAAATAAACGACGTGGATTTTGAAATAGAAATATTTGATTATACTTTTCCAAATTTCTTAAAAGATGTCTTATCAAATAGTTCAGACTATTTATTCAATTTATACTTATAAAAAAATTACATCAAAAAGGCTGTACTGAAAAATTAGATATAAATCAAAAAGATTTTCTATTTAAATATATTGCTTTTCATTTCACAGATACTAATTTTAAAGTAAAAATAAAAGATGAAGAAATAGATTTATATGAATTAAAAGATACCATTTTTAATTATATTATTGACATATTTGAAATTTCTGAAAGAGAAGATAATTTTTTATATTGGCAAATAATTGTAAATTATATAGATTCTCAGGAAAAATATGATAAGTGCTCAAAAAAAGTAAAAAAATATAGAATTAGCCTAATATTTTCTATAAATGATCCAATTTATAATATAAAAGAAGATGATAAAGAAATTAATAATATTTTAAAAGCAAAACAAGAAGACATAGAAAAATCACAAAAGTTAAGGTATAAAATAGAAAAATATAAAGAAGATAAAGAAAATGAAAAAATAAATTGTATAAAAAAATTTTTTGATTTTGAAGCTATTAAAGAAGATATGGGTTTTATATTAAAAGAATTTGATAATAATATTATTATTAAAACAGATTTTTATAAATTAAATAGTAAATATGAATATTTATCATTTGATAATAAAAATAAGATTATAGACGATAGTTTCACTATACCTATTTTTAATCCATTCTGTATATTTTATATATATGAAAGTTTTGATTTTGATTTTCATTATAAAGAAGAAGTTGATCTTAATATTGTTTATAAACATTTGATAGATAATTGGAGTAATTTTTATATATTGCATTTATATAATTATTTAATAGCAATAAGCAAATATGATTATAATTTTTCTAATGAAGAAAAAGAAATAATAAGAAATTATTTTAAGAATATTAATATACAATTTCCTAAATATATACTTTTACATTTAGAAAAAGTATTTGGATTTAACATTGATTTAAAAAGATTTATTGATGATAAATCTATTATAGAATTATTAAGTTATCCTTATGATTTTTTAAAAGATTTTCCTAGTCAAATTTTTGTATCAGATCGTATTGCAATAAAATTGCCAGTTGGAAGACTTATTAATACAGATTTAGAATTTGAAACTTTGGATTTCAATCCAATAATAAAAAAACTAAATATAGATAAATATTATATATTAGATTTATTCATAAAACATATTGATATAGAAAATGCTATTAATTTTCCATCATATAAATATTATTTTCTTCTATCTACTGTTAATTTATATAATTCTATAGATAATAAAATTAAGTATACAGACAAAATAAAAGAAATAATTTTAGAATATTTTAAAGTTACATTAGAGAAAGCAAATAATAGTGTAACTCATATATCAACTTTATTAATAGATAGTGTTATAAAATTAGATTTAATGAAAGATTTATTAAAATTAATATTAAATTCTAATCTTATAGGATTAGTGCATTATAATATAGTTTCAAAATGGCAAGATGATATTATATTTAATGATTTATATAATAAAGAATTATTAGATTATATATATAAAATTAGAGAAAAGATAATAAAAAAAGAAATAAGATTAGTAAAATCTAGTATTAAAGAAAATGATAAATTAGCACAAGATTTTAGTAAATTAAAAGTAATGATTGATAATGCTATAAATATAGAAGATTTCGATCATAAATTAATGGAGTTGTCTAATATTACTAATGATATTAATAAAAAATTAGAAAAATATACATATAATAAAGAATTACTTTATTATATGTATGATAATATAGTATCATCATTATTCTTTATAGATATGAATAGTGATATTTTCAAATATTTTTGTGAATCAAAAATAAAAGATTATGATATGCAAAGAGAATCTATAAAAATTTTTGATTTTATATTCAATAATATAGAAAACTATAAAAATGCATTTATTGATATTACGAATATAATAAGACAAATATATGATAGGCTTGAAAATAAAATAAATTATCCAATTGAAACTGTATATACTCGTATATTTGAATTGAGATATGTTATTGAACATATAATAGATAAAATAATGAAAACTGACTATTATTTTGATGAAAAAGTATATGATAATTTATTAGAAATTACAAAATTGGAACCTAAAAAATCAGAAGAAAAAATATTTTTAAATAGTTTAGAAAAAAGATTAAAATATAAAAAGAAATTACAAGTCCAACCTATAAAAATATATAAAAATCAATCTCCATTAGAATATGTCATAGAGAATGAGCAAGGGGATAAAATATCATATGATAATTTAGAAAAACTTATTCAAGATTTAAATAATAGATTTAATAAAACGTCTAAAATATCAAGAATACTTGAATTTGAACATTTAGTAAAAGATATTGAAAATAGATGTATCACAATGTCGCATCCTTATTTGTTTGAAGATGAAAATGAAAATCAATATGATATAAATAATAAACTTTATATTTCTTGTTTTAGTTATAGTACAGGGGATTAAAATGCTTATGCATGGTGGAAGATTTATGGCAGTAAAACAAAATTTAGAATGACTATAGATATTAAAGATTTTATAAAAAGTATTATCTCTATATTATGTAATTATAGTGTAGAAATATATTTAGGTTCTTTACACTATATGGATGAAAAAAAATAAAAAGTAAAAATGAAAATGTGTGGGATTTTTTTGATAAAAGGAATGATTTTAAATTTGAAAATGAATTAAGATTAATGATAGAAATTAATAGCGAAATACAAAATACAGATTCTAAGTCAATAAAAATTGAGAATATAAAAGGGATTCCTATTTTATGTAGTTTTCCAATAAAAGAATTGGATATGTATAAAAATATGTTTACGGATGAAAAAGATATAATTTTTCACCCTTATGACAAAACTTTATTATATAAAGATAAAAAAGCTATGTTAAGTATATTAGAAGAATTAAAGAGTAAAATATAATTAAAAATTATATTTAATTACCCTAAAGCCACATCTAAAACCATCATTATAGCGAATCCGAATATAAAGCCGAATACACCAAAATGATTATGTTCTTCAGCAACAGCTTCAGGCACAAGTTCTTCTATAACAACATACATCATAGCACCGGCAGAAAAAGCCAAAGCTATTGGAAGTATGATTGTGAGCTTTGTGACAGCCAAAGCACCTATAACGGCAGCAATAGGCTCTACTATTCCTGATATTGCACCAAGTGAAAAAGATTTTAATTTTGACACTCCTGTTGTTTTAAGAGGAAGAGAAACCGCAGCACCTTCAGGGAAATTCTGCAAACCTATACCAAGTGCTAAAGCTAATGCAGCATTGAATGTTACTCCGCTGTCTCCAACAGAAAAAGCTCCGAATGTTACGCCTACTGCTAAACCTTCAGGTATATTATGTAAAGTTATAGCTAAAAATAATAGTATGCTTTTTGATAATTGAACTTTAGTACCTTCTGTTTCTTCATGACCATTTACTATATGCATATGAGGCATTACTTTATCCAATACCCATATAAAAAATGCCCCTAATAAAAATCCTGCTACTGGTATTAACCAATTAGGAAGATTAGTATTTTCTGATAATTCTATTGAAGGTGCAAGCAATGACCAGAAACTAGCTGCAGTCATAACTCCTGCTGCAAATCCGTACATAGTTGCTAGTAGTTTAGGTTTTATTTCTGACATAAAGAAAAATACAAGTGCTGAGCCTAATGCTGTAAATGCAAAAGTGATACCGCCTCCAAATAATGCCAACGATACAGGTGAATAATTTTCTATCATTTTTATACCTTTTGTTTTTATTTTTTATAGATTGATTATATATATTATGAAAATTAATTTCAATACTTATTGATAATAATTACTAATAATATTATTTATTTTTTTATTATAATGTAGATTAATTTTTCATTTTGATTTATTATATTTATATTGCAACAGTTTTTTAATTATAAAATTATATTTTAATTATTAGGAGAATTATTATGAGTAATTATAATGAAGATAAATATTTTGATAAAGATTGTATATTTTGTAAAATTATAAAAGGAGAAATTCCTTCACAGTTTATAAAAGAAAATGAATACTGTGTGGTATTTAAAGATTTAAATCCTAAAGCAAAAGTACATTTACTTGTTGTTCCAAAGCCTCATGTTAAAAATATATTGGAAACAGACGAGTTTATAATGAATAAGGTTCTTGAAACTATAAAAGAAGTTGCCAAAGAACAAGGTTTAGAATCTTTTAGAATAATGAATAATTGCGGCGCTGGAGCGGGTCAGACAGTATTCCATGTTCATTTCCATATACTTTCAGGCGATAATTTAGAAGAATAATAAAAATAGATTATAATTGGAGTTAACATAATGATAGACAGTCATTGCCATCTTACATATATATCTAAAAAAAGCAAAGATTTAGAGGAAGTTTTAGAGCGTGCTAATAAGGCAGGAATATTTTATTTTGTAGATATAGGAGTTCATCCAGATGATATAGACGAACGTATGTTTATATTATCCGATGCTGAAGGTGTATTCTTTAGTATGGGGTATTATCCTGATTATGCAAATGAGAATGATGAAGACACTTTACAAGCTTTTGAATTAAAAATAAAGAATTTAAATAAAAAAACATTAGAGAAAAGAAATAAATCAATATATGCTGTAGGGGAAATAGGACTTGATTATTATCATAATGAAGATAATAAAAATGAACAAAAAGCATTTTTTAGAGCTTTATGCGAGGCAGCAAAAAATGTTGATTTACCTATATTGATTCATAGCAGAGATGCTTTCAAAGATACTTTTAAAGTTCTTAGAGATGCCGATTTGCCAAAAAGAGGAATATTTCATTGTTTCAGCGGAAATGTAGAAGATGCAAAAAATGCTTTGGATTTGGGATATATATTATCTTTTTCAGGATCTTCCACATATATGAAAAATGATTTTATAAGAGATGCTGTAAAATATGTACCTAAAGATATGTTCACAATAGAAACTGATGCTCCTTATCTTACTCCTCAAAAGGTTAGAGGCAGAGCAAATGAACCATCTTTTATTCCTTATACAGTAGAAGTACTTGCAGAGGTTAGGGGAGAAAGCAGTGATGATATTATGAGAACTGCTTTAGAGAATGCTGTAAGAGTTTTGGAATTGCCTGTTGATTTGAATAGAATATGATTAATATAAAAAGCTCTGGGTAATATAGAAATTATTACCAAGAGCTTATTTTTAATTAATATTTTTTTAATTAATAGATTTAACAACTTCTTTTAATTTGTTTAAATCATCAGCATTAGGGTGTCCCATAGCATTATCATAATTTGCTAATTTAGCTTGAACAACTTTTTTCTCGTCTTCGCTTGCAGCTTTTTCAAGCATGTTTTCTAAATTTTTCTTCTGTCCGTCTATCCATTGACCCTGACAAGCATAAGTACCGATTAAATTATTTGAAGCATCCAAGAAAGTTTTAGCAGGATTAAGCATTTTATCATAATAAGCCTGATTATCACCATAACCAACAGTCATAAATAAGAATACTTTTTTATTTTTTAATGTCTGCATAAATTTTCCAGCAGCTTCATCGCAAGTGCCTTTATAGCTTCCAGCCCCAACGAATACTACATCTGAATCATTAACTTTAGCATTATCTGCTGCATCTGGCTTTACGCATTGAAGACATTCTCCATTAGCAGCTTCTTTTATAGCCAAAGCCAATTTTTCAGTATTTCCGCTTTTACTTGTATAAACGATAGAATATTTCATTTTTTAACTCCTTTTGTTAGATTATTCTAATTTATTATAACACTTTTTAAAAGTTTAGCAATATACTATATGGTAGTATTTGGTTTATTTTTTATTATGATTATTTTTAATACTTGCTATTGTATGTAAAATATGTTATAATATGGAAATTATAAAGTGAAATTTATTATATTATTTAATAGAGTAAATAAGGAGAAGGCAAATGGAAGTTATCTTAAAAAGAGATTTTATATCATTAGGTTATGAAGGTGATATATGTAAAGTAAAAGACGGCTATGCAAGAAATTACCTTATTCCAAGAAATATAGCAGTAGTAAAAAATGCTGCTAATTTAAGAACTTTAGCTCAAATGCAAAAAAGCTTAGAAAAGAAAAGAGCTAAAAGAAAAATGGAAGCAGAAATATTAAAAGGTAAAATTGTAGACATTACTGTTGTTATACCTATGAAAGTTGCTGAAAACGGCAAATTATATGGTTCAGTTAGCCAACAGACTATAGTTGATGCTTTAAAAGAAAAAGAAATTGATATAAACAAGCGCGATGTTCATATGGAAAAACATATAAAAGAACTAGGCGATTTTGAAGTTGAAATCAAATTATACCATAGCGTTAATGCTAATATCAAAATTAAAGTTGTAAATGTAGATGAAAATCCAGCTGCAGAAGAAGTTAAAGAAGAAAATAATGCAGCAGTTGAAACAGCATCTGCAGAAGCTTAAGTAAAAAGCTAATATCCAATTAATAGGCATAATATTTAATGAATAATACACCCTGCTCAATAGAGGCTGAAGAGTCTCTATTGGGTGCCATGCTTCAAAATTCTCAGGCTGTATCTGTCGCTATATCCAAAATAAAATCTACTGATTTTTACAGTGAAAGAAATCGTATGCTCTATGAAAGCATTTTAGAAATGCATAATAGAGGAATAGCCATCAATGCAGAAACAACTTTGAGGTATCTTAAAGAAAATGGTTTATTTGAAAAAATCATTCAGAATGATGAAGCATATTTAATTCGTATTATAGATGGAACTCCTTTTCATCAGAATGCAAAATATTATGCTGAAATTATTGCAGAAAAATCATTATTGAGAGATTTGATAACTGTTTCTCAGGATATACAAAAATCAGCTTATGAGGCAAAAGATGCTGAAACTAAAGATATTGCTGATTTTGCTGAGAAGAAAATATTTGAAGTTACTCAAAGAAGGTTGGATAATGATTTTATTCATATAAGAGATTTACTTTATGAAGCTTTAACTACAATAGAAAGCAGAAAAAAACATAAAGGTACTGTTACAGGAGTGCCTTCCGGTTTTATAGCACTTGACAAGGTTACACATGGTTTTCAGCCATCAGATTTAATAATATTGGCTGCAAGACCTTCTGTGGGTAAGACTAGTTTTTCTTTAAATATAATAGAACATGTCATTACAAATATAGAAACTTCTAACTTCGGTATTGGCTTCTTTTCTCTTGAAATGAGCAGAATGCAGCTTGTAGAAAGATTGATTGCAAGTAAGGCTAGAATAAGTTTATCGAGAATAAGATCCGGAGATTTAGAGAAACAGGAATGGACTAAACTCGGACAAACTTTTAATAGCCTATCTCAGGCAAATTTATTGATAGATGACTCAAGCCAATTAACTATTATGGAAATAAGGGGAAAGGCTAGGCAAATGAAATATAAATTTGCTGAAATGAGTAAAACAACAGGCAAGGAAATAGATTTAAAATTAATTGTTGTTGATTATTTGCAGTTAATTCATTCCGGTTCTAATGCTAGAAGAAATGGTACAAGAGAGCAGGAAATAGCTGATATTTCAAGGGGGCTTAAAGCATTAGCAAAAGAGCTTAATGTACCTGTTATATCTTTGGCACAGTTATCAAGAGCTGTTGAACAAAGACAGGATAAACCAAGACTTTCAGATTTAAGGGAGTCAGGTTCTATAGAGCAAGATGCTGATATAGTAATGTTTTTGCATAGACAAAAGTCTAATAAAGAAGGCAAAGATGATGAAGTCATAGATGAAAGAACTAATCAAGTTGAAGTTATACTTGCAAAACATAGAAATGGTGCTATACATGATGGTATACCGCTTCATTTTATAGCAGATCAAACAAGATTTGAAAATATTTATAATAGTAGTGAGTCTTAATTATAAGGAGTAATTTTATTATGGAATTATTTGATATGAAAATAGAATTACGAAAGGGCGTAAAAAATAAGATAACATATTTTTTGGCAACTTTGGGTGAATTTGCAACTCTTATGATAGAGGTATTTAAATATACATTCAGACCTACATTTTCTTTTAAACTTTTAAAAGAGCAGATAATAAGAATGGGTGTTGATTCTTTTGTTGTTGCTGCTGTTACGGTACTTTGTACAGGAATGGTTATGTCATTGCAAATAGCTGTAGTTCTTGATAGCGTATTGAAAGGTATATCTCAATTTGTAGGTTCTATGGTTGGTAAAGCTATGGTTAAAGAGTTATCTCCTATGCTTCTTGCATTGATATTTGCTGGAAGGGTTGGAAGTTCTGTTACTGCTGAGATTGGTACTATGCAGGTAAGTGAACAGTTAGATGCTTTAAAAACTTTATATACTAATCCAATAGAATATGTTGCTGTTCCTCGTTTCTGGGCTGCTGTTATATCACTTCCTATGCTAACAGTTTCTGCAGATGTTATAGGAGTTTTGGGAGGTGCCGTTGTTACAGTATTCGTTTTACGCAGCGATCCTATGCATTATTTTGACAGAGCCATTGCAGTTATTAGTGTTGGGGATTTTATAGGAAGTTTGATAAAGTCCACTATATTCGGTGCTGAAGTTATGCTTATATCTTGCTTTTACGGATTTAGAACTTCAGGCGGTGCTGAGGGAGTAGGTAAGGCCACTACTACAAGCGTTGTTTATAGTTTTATGATAATACTTATAACTGATTATATACTTGTTTCTATACTTGGTATGTTTGGAATGTAATTATAATTCATATACATAAATGAGCAGGCAATATATCAAATTATTGTCTGCTCATATTTTTTTAAATATTAGGATAATACTTTTTTAAAGCTTCTCTCGCTTCTTCTCTATCATCGAAATGTATTGTTTTATCAGGGAATATTTGATAAGTTTCATGTCCTTTTCCAGCTATTATAACTATATCATTTTCTTTAGCTTCTTTTACAGCTTCAAATATAGCTTCTTTTCTGTCAATAATTTTTTTATAATTGTTATTTTTGAATCCTTTTTCAATATCGCTCATTATCTGATTAATATCTTCAGTTCTTTGATTATCAGTTGTGAGTATGGCTATATCAGAATATTTTTCAGCTATTTCTGCCATTATAGGGCGTTTTTTTCTATCTCTATCCCCTCCGCATCCAAATACTGATATAACCCTGTTTGGATTTAACTTTTTAGCTTCTACCAAAATATTTTCTAAACTATCTGGTGTATGTGAATAATCAACTGCCACTATAAATGGATGCTTTTCTTTGGTTACTATTTCAAATCTTCCTGCTACTTGTACTTTTCTCATAGCCTTTATTGACTTTTCTATATCCAATTTATTTTCGCAAACATATGCTAAAATTGAAAGTGAGTTTAAAATATTGAATCTTCCAAGCATTGATAATTTTACTTTTGATATTAATTTTCCTTTGGCATAGAATTCATATTCTGTATTTTTAGAATTTAATGAAATAACTTTTCCGTAGTAATCAGATTTTTCATTAATTCCGTAAGTAACCATTTTTATTCCAAGTTTTTTTATATGATTAGATATTTGTTTGAAATTATCAGTATCTATATTTACTATTGCTAACTTTTTCTTTTTACTGCTTTCTTTTAATAATGAAAATAGTTTTAATTTTGCTTTAAGATAATTCTGCATATCTCCATGATAATCAAGATGATCTTCTGTGATATTAGTAAAGATTGCTGTATCATAATTCAAATAATCACATCTGTTCATAGCAAGTGCCTGAGATGATGATTCCATAACTATATGGGATACTCCTTTTTTTAATGACTTATCAAATATACTTTCTAAATCAATAGATTCAGGAGTGGTGAGATTAGTTTTTATTTCTGTTTTACCTATCATATTTTTGATAGTGCCTATTAAAGTTGTTTTATTTTTATTAGCTTCAAGTACTGATTTTAATAAATATGTTGTAGTAGTTTTTCCATTAGTTCCTGTTATTCCTATTGTATTGATTTTTTTAGTAGGCTCATCAAAGAATTTTGCTGAAATATATGCTAAACATTCTCTAGGGTTTTTTACAGCAACAAAATGTACATCTTTATGATTATCTTGTAATTTTTTTATAAATTCTTTATCTGCAGTATTATCATATATTATAATGGCGGCTTTATTGTTAATTGCACTTTCTATATATTTATGTCCATCATCTTTAAGTCCTTTTATAGCAACGAATAAATAATTTTTCTTTATTAATCTTGAATTATATGCTATACCTTTTATTTCTGTGTTTAAGCATTCTTTTGTTAATTGATTTTCCTTTGAAACTTTATAATTTTTAATTAATTCTTTAAAATACTTCATATTTTTTCCTATAGATTTTGTACTTATTAAATAATAACAATATTATAAATTTATGGTAAAAAAATTATATATTACTTTCTCATTATATTATAAAAATAAATTACTTGATTTTTCGCCATAAAAGATATATAACTATACTATACTAAAAATATTTATGGAAGTAATTTATGAATATATTTATGGTATCCAGCGAAGCATATCCATTTTCTAAAACAGGAGGTTTGGGAGATATTGCCGGAAGTTTGCCTTTGGAATTATCTTCCATTAAATTGGGTCCTTCTAATATTAATGCATCTTTAGTCATACCTTTATACAAACAAAATTATAAATTAATAAGCAAAAAAGATATTATAGCTGAATTTGAAATAGAGCATGGAAAAGAAAAAATAAAAGTAGAAGCAGCTAGAATAAAGCATCCAGAAAATGATAACGTAAATATTTATTTTATAAAGCAGGATAATTTCTTTAAAAGAGATGGATTATATTCTGAAAATGGTATTGACTATCCTGATAATGCAAGCAGATTCATATTATTTTCGAAAGCTGTTATTCAATTAATAATATATTTATACGAAGAAGAAAATTTAAAATTGGATATAGTTCATATTCATGATTGGCAAACTGCTTTGATAGCTCTTTATATAAAAGAAGTTTATAATGATGAAGAGGCTTTAAAAAAATTAAAAGTAATGTTTACTATTCATAATTTAGCTTATCAGGGCAATTTCTCTTCTGATATATATACGCTTCTTAATGTATCTTGGAAATTTTTTGTTCATAGCAGATTAGAGTTTTATGGAAATGTAAGTTTTATTAAAGCTGGTATTATACTTTCAGATATAGTTACAACAGTTAGTCCTTCTTATGCTAAGGAGATACAGGGAGAAGAATTCGGATGCGGAATGAATAGTCTTCTTGAAGGAATATCTCAAAAATTATACGGGGTGCTTAATGGAATTCATTATGAATCTTGGAATCCCAAAACTGATAAACTTATAAAAAATAATTATGATATTAATTCAGTAGAGAAGAAAAAACTTATAAGAAATTCTTTATATAAAGAATTAGGATTTGCCAATAAAAATTATCCTCTTGTAACTATGATATCAAGATTCGATACGCAGAAAGGTCTTGATTTAATATATTCTTCATTCTTTGAAATTTCTACTTATGATGCCAACTTTATTTTTCTTTTCAGTAAGAATAATTATTTCAAAGATTTTGAAAATGAATTTACTAAAAGAGCTAGCAGAGCTAAAAATATAAAAATACTATTTACATTTGATGAATCATTAGCGCATAGATTAACAGCAGGAAGTGATATGTATTTAATGCCTAGCCGTTTCGAGCCTTGCGGGCTCAATCAAATATATAGTATGAAATATGGAAGCATTCCTATAGTTCATGCAGTAGGCGGGCTTAAAGATACAGTTGTAAATTACAGCGGAAATAAAAGTGTTAATAAAGCTACAGGATTTGTTTTCAATGAATATTCTGTAAAAAGTTTCGTTGATACTATGGACTTAGCTTTTGATTTATATTATAATAAAAAAGATGTATGGGATAAGCTTATATTTAATGCTATGAGTAAAGATTATTCTCTTCATAAAACCGTTTTGGAATATACTAAACTTTATAAAAAATTATTAAATACCGAAAAGTAATATTGCTTTTATATAAATATTATTGTTTGAATTAATATAATTCTATATTAGAGTTATAAATATTATATTTTAAAGGAGTTTAAAGATGGCAAAAGATCCAAGTTTTGATATAGTTTCTGAGGTTGATATGCAGGTTATAGATGACTGCGTTAATGTTGCTGTTAAAGAAATAGATAATAGATTCGATTTCAAAGGACAGAATATACAAATTGAATTAAATAAGGGTGAAAAAACAATAACTATATTAGCACCTGCAGATTTTGTTCTTAATCAGGTTAGAGATATTTTATTTCAGAAATTCATTAAAAGAGGCTTAAATCAAAAGTGCTTAAGAGAAAAGAAAAAAGAAAAAGCTGCTGGAGATGCTATTAGAGAGATTAATGAAATAGTTCATGGTATAGATAAAGATTTAGCTAAGCAAATAGTTAAAGATATTAAGGATATGAAATTAAAAGTTCAGGCTAGCATACAAGATGAACAAATCAGGGTATCAGGAGCTAAAAAAGATGATTTGCAGGCTGTTATTAGTATGATTAAAGGAAAAGATTATCCTATACCTTTACAGTTTACAAATTACAGATAATATTTATAAAAATGCAAAATTAAAGGGAGCTTTTAAAAGCCCCCTTTTTTATTATTATCAATCATATTTTTAATCTTATTAATCCTATTACTTTACCGACTATAGATACGCTTTCTTTTTCTATAGGAGGATAATTATTGTTTTCAGATACTAATTTAATACAATCTTTTTCTCTGAAAAATCTTTTAATAGTTATTTCTTCATTTCCATTATCATCTATTTTAGCAACTACAATATCTCCATTATCAGCCTCATTTGAAGGGTGAACCAAAACCATATCACCTTCTTTTATATGGGCATTTATCATAGAATCGCCAATTACTTTCATAAGAAAATTATTCTCATCTTGTGCTATAGATTTAGGAAGCGAATAAGTTTCTTCTACAGTTTCATCTGCAACATCCATTAAAAGACCTGCTTTAACTTCATTAGCTAGAAGCGGTATTTTTATCATATTATGATTACCTTTACCAGATGTGTCTATAGGTACACTGCCTCTTGCTCTTTTACCTGTTTTCTTTACATATCCTTTTTTTTCCAATGCTGTCAAATGTGTTGTTACTGCAGTAGGAGAAGCGAAATTAAAATGAACCATTATTTCTTTAACAGTAGGAGGATAGCCGTTTTCATTGGTGAATTTTTGCAGAAAATTAAAAATATCTCTTTGTTTATCTGTCAATTCAGTCATATTATACCTCTTTATATTAACATACCGTATTTGTTATTATACTATACAAAAATATGATGTCAAGTTTTAATATAAAAAAATAATATTAATTAATAAAAAATTACTTTTTGTTAATTAATATTACATAATAACTTAAAAATAATTTTTTATAGTATGAAATTAATTTACATTTTATAATGAATAAATAGAATTATTTATTAAAATTATTTAAGCTATATAAAAAATTTTTTTATGTATTTTTATTATAATTTTATATATTGAAATTTAATTTATATAATAGTATCATCTATATAATTTTATATAGTTTCAATATAGGGGCTGATTATGGATAAGGAATATGCTAAACATTTGATGGGAATATATAAAGATAAAGTACTTCATGAAAGAATGAAAAGAAGACTTGAATATTTTGAAAGAGTTTTTAAAAGAGATAATGATAAAAGATTATTTGCTGAATTGGCATTTTGTATATGTACACCTCAGACAAAGGCAAGAAGCGGTGCTGCTGCTATAATTGATTTATATAATAATAATTTGCTTTTCAAGGGAAGTGCTGAAAAAGTAGCGAATATATTAATAAAGCATGTAAGATTTCATAATATGAAGGCTGAAAATATAGTATTGGCTAGGAAATTATACTTTCCGAATGAAAAGTTTGTATTAAAAGATAGAATTAATGAAGCTTTAAAAAATGATACTATGGTAGAATTAAGAAATGAGCTTGCCAAAGAAGTAAAAGGCTACGGACTTAAAGAGGCTAGTCATTTTCTTAGAAATATAGGATTCGGACAAAAGATTGCTATACTTGACAGACATATAATGCGTGTAATGGATAAATTAAGTATTTTGCCTGAAGGTATGACTCCTAAAACAAGCCTTACAAAAAATAATTATCTTCAATGCGAATCAAATTTAGTTGAATATTCAAAAAGCGAAAAAATACCAATGGAATATTTAGATTTCGTATTTTGGTATGATGCCACTAATGATATTTTTAAATAAATATTATAATTAAAATAATTAAGATAGAATATTTTTTATCCTATCAAATAATGATTGCTTTTCTTCTTTCTGCTGTAATGATTTATAATCTATATTTTCATTATCGCAGAAGAGTATTGCAATTTCTATATTATTATTTGCAAGTTCTATTATATTTGTTAATATTAAACTTTTTATTTCATTTGATTTATTATTATTGTATAATGTTATAAGTTCAAATGCACATTTAGTATAATTGTTAATATAATAATAGGCTATTGCTCTATTATAAATTGCATGTGTAACACTATTGTTTAGCTCTAAAACTTTATCATAATAAGATATGGAAGTGTTATAATCTTTATTATCAAACGCAATATTTGCTAAGTTATAAAAACTATTTATTTGCAAATTGTTTTCACTTTCTTTTTTTAGTTTTTTAAACTCAATTACTTGTTTTTTCATTGTGTTTAATTTTTTATTGTATTCTCTATTAAATTTATTAATTCTTTTTTTGGAAGTTTTTATTATTCTATTGTTTATTATTATTCCTAAAAGAGTGAATATTATTATTATTATACTTAAAAATGCAAACCAGAAATTAATAATATTAGTAGATGATTTTATAGTTTCATTTAATGAAGTTTGAAGATTTCTATTATAATTATCTAGTACGTTTTTTAATGATTCTTCTAAATCATTAATAGATGAACTTTTTAATATTATATTATTAGTAGCAGTTTTATTACTTGATATTTGTCTTATTATCATATTTGTGTAATAATCTTCTTTCGCTACTATTATATTATTCAATGATTGGTTATAATTTGTAATTGAATAATTCAAGTTTTTTTCTACTTCTTGGTTATGAGTGATATATATATTTCTGAATACTAGTATTGCTATTATAAATAAAATAGAAAAATTAAGTATATAATGTTTGTGTAAAAAAATTAATAATCTGCTTATATATCTTTTTTTTGAATGCTCTTTTATTTTATCCATTCCAGCATTTGCCATATTTTGAAACTTTTCTTTAAAATTTTGTTCATCCAAATATTTTTGAAATTTATCTATATTTTCTGATGTGAAATTTTTTGCTTTTTCAAAACTTTTTCCAGCAGTATCTTTTATTTTTTGTATATTTTCTTCATTTATGTATTCTTTTGCTTTGCTTGCAATATTTTCCTGTAAGTTTTTTATTTTATTATTTTTATTATTTTTTTTATGATGTTTTTTTCTTCTTTTGGGATTTACTATTTTTCTATTTTTTCTATTCATAAAAGTATCCTTAAAATATTTTACTACTAAAATGTATTTGATATTAATAATTTATGCAAATGGAATTTAATTTTTTTGTATTTATATTATTATTTTTATATTTTAGATATTATGCTATATTGATTTTTTTATGATTTAATATATTATTGCACTATGTAATTTTATAATGGAGATTTTTTATGAAGAAGGTTATTTTTTTAGTGATGCTTATTTTTACTATAAGTACTACATCATTATTTTCTCAGAATATAGGAGAGCCTACAGGAAATGCATTTTTAGATTATATGCACGGAAGGAGTTTATTTGGTATTAACTTTGGACCTACTTTGTATGCAGGTTTATTTGATATAGGTATTGGCATACTTGAACCTACATTTCAGGAAGCTATTAATAATATGACTCAAGGTCAGGCTAATAATTATATTAATACTAAACTTAAACATTATGCTTTTGGTTTAGGATTCAGCTATGATTTTGCCCCTCTTGATTTTATTACTGTAGGACTTGATATAGGTTTTGCAGTGGGTGAAATAAAAATGGATAAATATAATGTTGCTTTCAGTACAGTTCCATGGTCTTTAAATGTTAAATTTTTCTTTTGGAGAAATGCTCCATTTGGATTTTTCTTATCTCCTAGATTCGGAGGTACAGCACTTTCTATAAGCGGAAGTGCATTGGAAGCTGGAGGACTTTCTGATATATATTCACATGGAGGTTTTTACCTGTCTCTTGAACTTGGATGGAGAATACAACTGTTCCCTAAAACAGGAGCTAATTGGCCTGTACAGGTTGGCATAGATATTTCATTATTTGATATAGGTTACTATGTTGCTCCTTGGACTTCTCCATTATTTGCGGTATCCCATCTTAATAGCTTTAAACAGTATGAGCCTTTTGCTAATATAAGAGCTTTACTGCTTCCTAGAATTGGTATAACATTGAGATTTTAATTTAATATATCTATCTATCATATTTTTTTGGGCCTGTATATATTTTTATATATGCAGGCTTTTTTATACCGAAAATTATTCTATAAAAAATAAGGTTTTTTTATGAAAATTAATATTTTAAATGAGAATGTTATATTTGAAAATGAAAATTTATATCCTTCTTTTCCTAGCATTATTAAACTCAATAATAACAGATGTCTGATAAGTTTCAGAACAGCTCCAAAAATAAAAAAGCATTATTCGCATCTTCATTCATTGAGTAAAGCTATGCTTGCAATTGTAAATATAAAGAATAATATAGTAGAGAAAGTATTTGAATTTGGTGAGTATGATGAAGCAGCAAAACAGGATGCACAGCTTTTTAGAATAGATGAAAAAACTATAATGGCATACTATTTCAGATATACATTTCACCCTATGAATGAAAAAGAATTATTTAAAGATTATACTTTTATAGAATATAATAATACTATAGCTCTTTTAAGTGGAATAGGCGTATGCATAAGCTATGATAATGGAAAAACTTTTTCAAAATCGTATATTATAGAAGCTGATAATATGAAGCATTTTGCAGTTAGAGGAAGTATATGCAAAATTAATGATGAAATACTTCTTCCTATATATGCTTATAAAAAAAATATCAATAAAAATAACTGTAAATATCAATGTCATATAATATCTTCTAAAGATTCAATTAATTGGAAGTTAAAAAGTTTTTTATGCGAAACAGAGTTTAAAAAGATAAACGGAAAAAATTCAAGGATAGAATATGTTGAACCTTCTTTGCTTAATTATAAAAATAATATAATAGCATTTATAAGAACTCATATAAATAATGAATACGGACTTACATCTATAAGCTATTCAAATGATAAAGGAAAAACTTTTTCAAAACCTATGTTTACAGATATTAAAGGATATCCTCTTAATCCTATTATTTTAAATGACGGAAAATTACTTCTTACTTATGGATACAGATTAAAACCTTATGGAGTGAGGGCTATTGTTTTAGATAATATAGATGATGTATTTGATATAAATAAAATTAATTATAAAGCAAACAATGAAGAAATTATAATAGATTCTGATATGAAAAGCACAGACTGCGGTTATCCTTGGTGTGTTGAAAATAATGGTGTAATATCATGCGTATATTATGGTTATAAAGATAAGAATAAAATTAGAAAAATATATATGAAAAGGTTTACATTAATTTAAAAATATTGTATAAAGTAAATATAACTATATAATAATGAATATTAATAGTGATTTTACAGGAGGTATTTATTTATGGATGATAAAGATATTATGGATCCTAATGTTTATCAAATAAAAGAAAATGATTGGAAAGTGGAAGAAATCGGAGATATTATTATTTATAAACTTTTAGCGTACAAATTATCATCTTGGAGCGAGGATACATATTTAATTGTTAAGGTTAATAAAGAAAATAATACTAAAGAAATTATAATAGATTGGAATAGTAAAGATTTTGTATTTGCTGAACATAAAGCATTTTTCAGATTTGATGATGATTTGCCTGATAATTTAGATTGCAAAGCTAGTGGGGATAGATTAAGTTCTATAGTTTTAAAACCTGATTATGTTTATGATAATATTCTTGATTGCAATATGCTTATAATAAGGGCTTCACTTGAAAAGAGTAAAACTACTAGAATGTTTGATGTTTCAAAATTTAAAGATATAGTAAAAAAATAAATTATAAAATTTAAACTATAAAAAATGGTATTAGGTTTAAAAACTTAATACCATTTTTATTTTGTATATACCTAAACAAATATATTTTCTCAATAATAAATTTAATTTTTGTTTTTATATATGGGGCTTTGATAACCACGCTGTGTGCTTACGCAAGCTCCCAACTTCTTTTGTTGCCACAGGCGAAGACCGCCTAGCTGTGCGTGCGTTGGGAAAAAGAACAATAAAAACATTTACAAACTTAAAATTTTTTAGTATATTTATTAGAATTCTTTTATTTTTTCTTTGTTTAAAGTCTTTATTAATGCTTTTGCTATTTCTACAGAAGCAATTATATCATCATAAGATGCATAACAGTAATGACTATGAGCATATCTTGTTGCAACACCCAATACTACGCTTGGAGAACCTAAATTAGTTTTATGATAAACAGCTCCATTAGTAGAACCTTTTTCACGAACTATAACCTGATGAGCTAAATTATTTTTTTTAGCTATATCTATTGTGTATTTATTTAATCTAGGATTTGTTATCATACCTCCGTCAATAACTCTAAGCTGAGAGCCCCTTCCTATAGCACCATGAGCTCTATCTCCATAGTAGAAAGTATCATCTGCAGGAGAACCTTCAAAAACTATAACTAAATCCGGTTTTACTTTATTGGCAGCAACAGCAGCACCTCTAGTACCAACTTCTTCCTGAGCAGTCATCATTCCCACTAAATTAACATCTAATTTTTCATCTTTTAAAGCTTTTAAAGTTTCTATTACACATAAAGCACCGACTCTATTATCTATTGCTTTTGCACATATACTTTTAGTTCTGTCATCGTATCTGAAGTTAACATCAGGTACAATAGGGTCTCCTATTTGTATGCCGAATACTTCTTCTGTTTCTTTTTTGCTTCTAGTACCAACATCAATGTACATATCTTGTAGGGTAGGTAAGCGTCTTTTATCTTCATCAGTCATAAAGTGAGGAGGTTTTGATCCTATCACTCCTTTAACATATTCTCCTGAAGAAGATTTTATTACAACAGAATTTGATACTATATTTGGTATATGCCATCCTCCTAAAGGTATAAAAGATATTGTACCATTATCATTTATATGTTCTGTCATAAATCCTATTTCATCTATATGACAATCTAATCCAACTATAGGCTTACTGCTGTCTATTTTTTGAAGCCCTAAATATAAATTATTAATTGAATCTCTTTCATTGTCTATAAATGAAGTGTTCTTTTTTATAACTTCTATAACATCATCTTCAAAACCTGAAGGTCCGAATGCATTAGTTAAATCTTTCATTAAATTTAAAACATCATTCATAAAAAGTCCTTATATAAAATTAAATTTTAATTGCAAATATAATAAATCATTTGAATAAAATATCAATTATTAAAGTACAAATATTAATTTTTTATTAGAAAATTATTAAGCAGCAATTTTTATATTTACTTAGTAAATGTATAACTTTTATAAATTATGTTAATTAATACAAAAGGTATATCATCCCTGATCATTATACTGTATAGTCTATGTACTTATACGTTTATTGTAATTTTTATTGAAATAAAATTTCATATTATCTTGCATTAAATTAATATTAAAATATAATAAAAAATTATTTTATTAATTGATTTATTCATACTTGTTTTTTAATTATTTGTTTGTTTATGAAAAATATATATATAATATTTTCTTTGATGATTATTCTAGGCATCAATTTATATTCTCAAGTTATTCCAACTATTGATTATAAAACTTTTATTAATACTTATATAGAATATACAGCTACATATAATAATATTCCAAAAGAAACATTGAATATTTTAACCGACAGCAAACAAATGAATCAGCTTTTTAATGAAGGTATAAAAACTTTTACATTTGCTGAGCTTATAACAATAGCTCAAAATCCTGAAAAAATTCTTGATACTACAACTAATGAATCTGTTATACTGTTAGTAGGTACTACTTTGGGATTTTTAGAAGTTGCTAACATGCAGCAGGGGACGGCAACGGTAGTGCTTAATGCTTTAAAAAATAAAGTGGCTTTCAATGCAGCTTCTGGAAATAATACAGGACTTCTTATACCTATGCATACTCCTATAGGAAGTTTTGGAATTAATTTATATAGTGATGTGCCTCTGCTTCATATAAATGATATAGCGAATACTCCTGCAACTCAAAATGATTATGATTCATTAGCTAATGCTTTGGATATACTTCCTATACCTCATATAAATGCTTATTTTCAGGTTAATCTCGGACCTGTACCTTTGGCTTTAACTCTTAGAGGCGGTATGTCTTTAGGATTTAAAGAGATTTATGGGGCAGTTGTAAATGATGTTGAAATAGAGTCTCTTGGCTGGAATATAGGTGCTTCATTAAAGGCTTATCTTTTCAGAACTAAATATTTCTTTGGGGATTTAAGATTAGATGTAAATTATGGTGAAGGAAATTTAAAATTGAATGCAAATAATAGAAATGTATATGTGCCTCTTTATTTGGGTTTTAATGGAGGAACTGATACAGGTGTAGTATTCAATGGAAATGCTTTTTTAGAATCAAAATGGAAAACTTTTGCTTTAAGTCCTAAATTGGTATTCGGATTTAAAATGCAGGAGAAGGTTCCTGTTATACAATATTTAGCTGCTTATTTTTCTGTGGGTGCTGATATTGTATATGGAAGTTTAGAGTCAAAAATAGGTGTAAATGGTATAGGAAGCTATGCAAATATTGTTGGGCATGAAATAACAGTTAATGATTTGTATGTACCGAATTCTCAGGATCAAATGTCTTATCAGATTTATGATATGAGATTGGGTTTTCATTTTGATATATTCTATCAGTCATTTGCTATAGAGTATGGTATATTCACAAAACAATTTGCCATTTCTTTTATACCTATAAATATAAGGTTTTAATTGGTTAATTTTATGAAATATATAAAGATATTTTTTATTTTATTAATTCCTTTTATTTTTACTGCATGTTTTATACCTGAAAGAAGATTATATTTTTCTTGGAATAGACCAGCTGAACAAAAAGATCCATGCAATTATGAATTTAGTGTAAGCAGTAATATGAATTTGATTGAAACTGAAAGAGGAATGATGATAGATACTGATAAGGAAATATATTATAGATTGAATGAAGAAAAACCTTATAATACTAAAGATTATGTATATGTTATGAATGAGATAATAAGTTTTATGAGCAATAATAAAAGCTGCATTTTAGTTGTAGAAGGACATGCTGATATTATAGGGCAGGGTAAAGACGATATTAATTTTAGATTATCAGAGAGAAGGGCTAGTGTTATAAGAGATGTTATAGTTTCTTCTGGATTCTCTTATAAAAGAGTTAAAATTTTTGCATATAGTGATATAATGCCCAAATATACTAATGATATTGATAAAAACAGAAGAGTCAATTTTATAGCACTTAAATGCGAAATGGATCTTGACAATTATATAAAATACTATAATAATTATAATAATATTACTAATTAGTATATTTAATATTAGTTGGAGAAATAATCATGTTAAAATCATATAAAATAATATTTATAAGCATATTATTGATGTTGTTAAGTCATATTTCTTATGCAGATATAGGAGGATTTGAGATAATAGCAAATGTACCTATAGGAGCTGGTATTACGCTTTATGAACCATCTTCAAAATTTAAAACAGGCGGAAATTTTCAAATAGGTATAGAAGCTGATATAGGATATATGTTTAACATAAGAGAAAATATGGGTGTAAGTTTGCTTGGTTCTTTAGGATATGGTTTTACAGGATTTAGTTATTCAAGAGGCAATGATATGAATTTTAAAAGTTCAGTACATGATCTTTATATAGGTTTTTATCCTAAATTTAATATAAAAGGTTTTTCTATAGGTATTAATACAGGAGTAAAATTTGGTGTAGCTTCTTCCTCTTTATTAAAATATGATGGTTTAGAATTAAAAGCAGATACTAAGATTCAGCCTAGAACATATATAAAAGGTACTTTTGATTATTCTTTCTTTTTTGATGATAATAATGCTTTGAATATAGGTCTTTATATAGGTTATGATTGGGGATTCAAATGGAATTATACTATATCAGCTTCAAGTATTTCATCAGGTGATAGCTACGGAAATTTAGATATAGGTGTTCAAATAGGTTATAGGTTCGGACCTAGATTTGGGGAATTTATATTTAATTAATAAATTTAAAACAAATAAGGCATATAGAAAAACTATATGCCTTTTTATTATATTTTTTATAATTTATAAAACTATTAAATCTGTAGGGGTATCATTTATAGAAATGCCTCCATTTTTAGTTACTATTGCCATATTTTCTATTCTTATTCCGCCTAGATTAGGTACATATATACCAGGCTCAACTGTAACTACACATCCGCCTTCTAAAACATGATCAACAAGAGGAGATAGTCTAGGAGATTCATGTATTTCAAGTCCTACACTATGTCCTAAACCATGACCGAAATATTGACCGTATCCATTATTTTTTATTATTTCTCTTGCAGCATTATCTACTTCTTTTCCTGATACTCCTGAATGTATTGCTTCTATTCCTTTATTATGAGCTTCTCTAACTATATTATATATTTTACTCATTTCTTCGAAATTACTTCCTTTGCCGAAGAAGAAAGTTCTTGTTATATCGCTTTTATATCCGTCTCTTGATAATCCAAAGTCCATAAGTATATTGTCGCCTAATTTTAATTTTCTTTCAGAAGGAACTCCATGAGGAAGAGAAGTTCTTTCTCCAAAAAGCAAAATAGTATCGAATGCTGTTTTATCTCCGCCTTCTTTACGCATTTGATATTCTAATTCTGCGGCTAATTCCTGTTCTGTTACTCCTTCTTTTACAAAGGCAAGCATTTTAGTCATTGCTTTTTCTGCTCTGTTTAGATTATCTTTTATTATTTTTATTTCTTCTTTTTCTTTTACATTTCTTATAGTGTCTATATCAGCTTTGCTTATTCCTATTTTTATTGAATTATTAACCATTGAAGCGACTATATTCTCATAATCAGAAAGATAAAGTCCGTTTTTAGCTGTATATATTTCTTTGATATTATTTTCTTTACAGAATTCAGCCAAAGCATCATGATAAGTTCCAGCTACAAGTATAACAGTAGTTTTGTGTGTAACTTTAGAAGCATGTTCACAGTATCTTGAATCTACAAATAAATATTTCTTGCCTTTGCTAATAAGAAGCCATCCGGCACTTCCTTTAAAACCTGTCAGATAGAATATATTTTCATTTTTAGTGATAAGAAGATTTTCATTTGTTAATTTTAATAATCTTTCTAATCTTGCATCATAATTAAATTTTTTATTTTCTCCGCTTTCTGTTAAAGTTAATTTACACATTTTCAAACTCCGTAATATATTTAATTATTATTTCTTTTCTCTACTGATAATAAATGGGCCAAAGCTAATATATAACTATTATCACCAAAGCCAGTAATTACTCCCAATGCTATATCAGATAAATAGCTTTTGCTTCTAAAATCTTCTCTTGCATAAACATTGCTCATATGCACTTCTATAAATGGTATATTAGTTGCCAGAAAAGCATCTCTTATAGCTATAGATGTATGAGCATAAGCACCTGCATTTATTATTATATAGTCTATACTTTCATCATAAGCTCTATGTATTCTGTCTATAATAGCACCTTCATGATTTGATTGAAAGAATGATACTTTTGCACTACCCAATGCTGCTTCTTTAATTTTGTTTTCAATATCGCCTAATGTAATATTTCCAAATATCTTAGTTTGAGCTACTCCTAACATATTTGTATTAGGGCCGTTTATAACTAATATATTCATATATACGATAAAAACCTTTATTTATAGAATTTTTATTAAATAATATAATATACCTATTACAAAAAAAATCAAATGTTGATTTTGTATTATGTTAATTCATTTTAAGTTATTGGAATATGAATATTGTTTTTTTATAATTAAAATTTAATCAATATCTATGAATGCATATTTATTATTTTTATCAGTGCCGTTTTTTTCTATTATTGCAAGAAGGTTATTTTTATTATCTGTTAATGCCATATATTTATTATTGATTTTTATGTTTTCTATTGTTTTTGTATTACCGCATAGTATCTGCTTTATATCTGATTCATCTTCTATTATTGTTTTATCGAAATTTTTAAACATATCAAAGAAAGATAATATTTTATTTTGACTTATATCTTCAATATTACAAGACATATCAATATTATAATTTCCTATGGAAATTCTTTTTAATTCTTTTGTATAGGCTAGATTTCCTGTGATTTCCCCTATATCTCTTATTATTGACCTTATATAAGTACCTTTGCTTACTGAGGTTTTTATTTTGAAATAAGGATAATCATATTCTAATAATTCAATTTTTTCTATACAAACATCAACATCTTTTAATTCAAAACTTTTATTATCTCTAGCTAAATCATAAGCTCTTTTTCCATTTATTTTTTTGGCACTATATATTGGAGGCTTTTGTTTTATATTGCCTTTGAAATTCGTTTTTATAATACTTTCTAATTCTTCAAAACTTAATTTATTATTATTATCTGATTTTTTTATTGTATTGCCTTCTATATCGTCAGTATCTCTGCTTTCTCCGAATATTCCTGATGCTATATATTCTTTATTTAAATCATCGAATAAGAAAAATAGTTTTGTGTATCTTCCGAATGCTAATATTAATACCCCGTCAGCAAAAGGATCCAATGTGCCGGCATGTCCCACTCTTTTTTCTAAAATATTTTCTTTTTGCTTTAACATTATTTTTGTTTGTTTTATGGCATCAAAAGAAGTTATGCCTACAGGTTTATTTAAAATACAAAATCCTTTCACTATATTTCATTATCCTCTTATTATCTGAAGTGAGTTAAAATATATATTCAAAATGTTTTCTGATATATTAGAAAGATTGCTGTATTTTTTTGAAAATAAATCATTTCCTATTGATTTTACTAAGTCATCTATAGTTTCTATATTATGCTTCAAAGTTCCAAGCTGCTGCTGAGATAAATGAAGAAGATGAATATTACTTCTGTCGAATTCTGATATAGTATTTTTTACAGCGGCATCAAGTAGATAATATACTACTATTAATTTTTCTTCCTCTTCAGGTGAAAGTGTAGTATTAGAGCCTGCGTATATTTTTGAGAGTTCTCCTATTCTATATGCTATTTTATATATTGAGTTTAAATTATCAAAAAACCAATTAACATTATTTCTTTTTCTCAAATCCGAAAGTACATATTTAATATCATGCAGTATAGAATATCCTGCACTTTCATCTTCTCCGCTTGATATATAATAATGTGATCTTATAAGTATATCCTGCAAAGAATCAAAATCAGCCTTCCATTGAGGATCTTCTGTATTTGAATTATAGTATTGTTTTTTAAAATCATTCCATATAACTATAAATTTTTCTATAGATTCTTTTCTGTTTGGATTATTAACATCTCTTATTATTAATAATGTGTCCATATATGCTTTATCTAAAGAAGCCATATCTTCTAAAAAATTATCTTCTTTTTTCTGACAGGATGAAAATATGATTACAGTTAACAATAATATAAATATCTTTATATTCAATATGAAATCTCCATATATTTATTTTACAATTTTTATATAATAAAGTTAAAATAATTAATATTATAAAAGGATAATTTATTATAATTTATGGAAAAAAACAAGCTGTATTTTATCATTATTTTATTATTATTTTATTTAATTTCATGTTCAAAGAATAATATGCAAAAAGGTAATTTCTATTCAAAAGTTTATACAGATGTAAGTTTTGAAGCGAGCAGATCAAAGGCAATAGATTCTATATACTATTATATAGCTAAGGAAACTTCATCAATAATCAATAGAACAGATTTTAATATAGTTGCTGTATCTCTAAAGGATAATAATTTGATAGATTTTGATAATAAAGATATAGCTAATATAAAAGAATATAAAAAAGATGATAATTTTTATGTTGAGATAAAGGTAAAAGACAGCGATGTATATAACAGAACTATAGAAATATTACAAAGATTAAAGAAAGAGGGAAGTGTAGAAGATAAATTTTTCAGAGCTAATGCTTCAATACAAATGCCTGATTCAGGAAATCTTAGTGCTTATACAAAACAGATGCTTACTCAAAATGCTTTAAAAAGGGCTTATGAATCATTATTTAGAGTATTGAGAAGCAATGATATAGATGTTAACAGAGCCGTAAAATTGACAAATGAGGCTTATATATTGGAAGAAAGCTACAGTTCTAATGAATATAATGTGGTTGTTGAAACTATTTTGGAGTGATATTTTAATTATATATTATTTAAGTTATTACTGCAGATTATCATAATATAGTTGACATAATTTTTTACTATTTCTTTTTTTAAACTATCCGAAAATCATACAGATATTATGTAAACAATGGGGTAGTTTAATGATTAAAGCTGTAATACTTGGTTTTGTTCAGGCTATAACAGAATTTCTTCCGGTTTCTAGTTCCGGACATTTAAGAATAACAGAATATTTTCTAAATTTTCATGCAGAAAACATATTATCATTTGAAGTTGCACTTCATTTCGGTACATTCTTGGCTACATGCTTAATATTTCGTAAAGATATAATAAATGCTATTGTGGGATTTTTCTCAGGACTTAAAGATGTTAAAAATGCAAGTCAAAATAGCGAAGGTTTTAGAATATCTTTGATGGTGATAATAGCTTCTATACCTGTTGCTATAGTAGGATTATTATTAGAAAAATATTTAAGTAATTTGGATTTACAAAGAATAGGGCTTAATCTTATTATAACAGGTTCTATACTTCTTCTTACTAGAAAATTGGATAAAAATACTTACAGCAATGATTTAAAAGATGTATTTACTATGACTTATAGAAATGCATTTATAATAGGATTAGCACAGTCAATAGCAATATTTCCTGGTATATCAAGGTCTGGTATGACTATAAGTGTAGCTTTATTTTTAGGATTAAATAGAGATTTAGCAGGAAGATTTTCTTTCTTAATATCATTACCTGCCATATTTGGAGCTTTATTATTATCAATAAAGGATATTGCAGATTTTAATATTACTTATGCTTTAGTAGGATTTTTTACAGCATTTATATTTGGTATTATAGCATTGAAATTCCTTCTTTCATTTTTGAAGCAGGGTAAACTTTTCTATTTCGGCTTTTATTGTCTTATAGCTGGAATGGCGGTTTTCTTCTACTTTTTGCAGGTATGATTTTTTAGGTATTGGAGTTTTATTATGATGGGATTATTTAAAAGAAAATTAACAATACAAAAAAGAGCAGAACAAAAGAAATTTGAACAGAAATTAGATAATCAAAATTTTGATGATTATGTTCAAGAAGAATATGAAAATAGAAATCCTTTTTTTGATATAATGGGCTTTTTATGTCTTTTATTTGCCGGTATACTTCTTCTTTCATATTTTAGTATGAATATGGAAGATTTAAATTCTAGCGGTGAAATTAAAAATTTATTAGGTATATTCGGAGCTTATATATCAAGCTATTCATTTTTAGCATTTGGTTTTGCTTCCTATGTAATACCTGCATTTTTTATATATGCCGGAGTTAACATCATATTGAGAAACTCTACAGAAAGAATATTAGTATCTGCATTATCATCTTCTATATTGATGATACTTCTTAGCATACTATTAAATATATTCTTAGGAAGTTTAGATTTTTATAATAAAGGCGGTATGTTAGGCGAGTTTATAGGAGGTTCTTTAGTATCTATATTTGGAAAGACTGGTGCTATTATGATAGTAATTTCCGGACTTGTAATAACTGCTATTATATTTGCTAAAGTTTCTATAATGGATTTGGTTAATTATTTCAGAGATATGGTTAGAAATGTTGATTTTGATAAAATAAAAGATATAGAACAAAAAGTAGTTAATGGAATAAAAGATTTAGAAATAAAATCAATGAAAAATACTGAAACTTCTCTTCAGACAGATAATAAAGAAAAAACATATTCTAGAGATTATCTGCCTTTATTTGATACTAAAGAGATTTCAGAATTAGAATTCAAAACTATACCATTTATAGAGAAAGTAGAAAATAATGATTATAGTTTTGATGAAAAAAAATACAGAGAAAATTTATTGAGAAAAAATAACTCTTCTAATAACTTCTTTACTAAAACTGATTCATTCAGTAAAGAAACTGAAAATATTACAAATGAATTAAAAAATATGCATTTTAACGGCGGAATAAATGTAAATGCATTGGAGAACAGAGAAGAAGATTTGGGACTTACTTTGGCTGAAGTTGTTTTCGGAAAAGAAAAAGCTAATAGAAATAATCCAAGCCGTAAAAGTAGTATGGAAATGGAAGATGAGTTTTATAGAAATTATTATAATGATTTCATAAATAAAAAAAAAAATGAAGAATTAGAAGAAATAGAAAGCAATGATTATTATCAGGAATTTGAAGGACTTGATTATAATATTAACTATTTAAAAAAGTCAGATTTCAAAAGGGCTGCTTATGATGATTCATTTGATAATTATGCCAAATATAATGTTGAAGATCAATATAAAAGAGCCAACAGTGTAGAAAGCTATGATAATTATATGTATGATTATTCTAATATAAACAAAGAAGAAGAAACAAATGTTATTGAAAATGTTGAAGAAGAAGATAGTTTTGAGAAGCTTCAGAGATTAGTTGAAGAGAATAAAAGAAATAAAGAAATTCAATCTAATGAAGTTTATGAAGTCCATAATAATATTGATAACATTGTAGAAACTAAAAAAGAAGAAGAAAAAAAAGAATATGTTTTAACTTCAAATAATGTTGGAAATAGTATAAACAGCAGTAAGAAGAAAAAAGAAGCATTTGAATTTGGTATGGGATATGCCTCAAAAAGAGAATATAACAGAGCTGATCATATACCAAATTATAATAATCATCATAATAATTATACTGATAGTAAGATAGATGAATTTGATTTAGACGAAGAAGAGCTTTATAATGCTGATTCTAATATTGCAGATTCTAATATAGAAGATATAAGATTAAAAACTAGAAGTGTAAATACTGAAAATAATATTAATAATGAAAATTTATTAGAATCTAATAATAATTTGAATAATGCTTTAGAAAATGATAATATAGAAAATCATAATAGTATAATTGATACTCCTATATTAAAAGAATCAGAAGAAATAAATGAAACTGATAAAAAAATAGATAATAATGAAACTCATATAAATAATGCACCTCAGGAGGAAGCAGGATTTATAAATATAGAATCTCAAAAAACAGTTGATACATTAAAGCCTATGAAATCAGTTTTAGGTACTAAATCAATTAAAAATTTAGATACAGACCGTATACAGTCCAATTTTGATACTAAATATGTTGATAAGCATTATAAGCATCCGCCTTTTGATTTATTAAATAGATCAATACCTGTAAATGATGGTGCTATGATGGAGTCTATTAAACAAACAGCAATGCAGCTTGAGCATACTTTATTAGACTTTAATATTGAGGCAAAAGTTACAGGAGTATCAAGAGGCCCTGTTATTACTAGATATGAACTTGAAATTGCATCAGGAATAAGAGTTTCAAAGATATCAAATCTTACTGATAATATTGCTTTGGCATTAGCATCTGAAAGTGTAAGAATAATTGCTCCTATACCTGGACGTTCTGTTATAGGGATAGAGATACCTAATAAAGTGAGAAGTGCCGTTTATTTAAGAGATGTTTTAGAGAGTACCGATTTCAGACAATCAAAACTCGATATACCATTCGTACTTGGAAAAGGTATTTATGGTAATAATGTTGTATCAGATATGTCAGAGGCTCCTCACTTATTAGTTGCCGGTACTACAGGTTCTGGTAAGAGTGTATGCTTATCCACAATAATACTTTCACTTTTATATAAGTTTAGACCTGATGAGCTTAAATTTATATTCGTTGATAAAAAGAGAGTAGAGCTTTCTATTTATAACGGCATACCTCATTTGATGTCTCCTGTAGTTTCAGATGAAAAGAAAGCTACTATAGTATTAAGATACATTGTAGATATAATGGAAAAGAGATACGAGAGAATGGAAAGATTCTTCGTTAGAAATGTTAAAACTTATAATGAGAAGGTAAGACAATTACTTAAAGAGGGTGAAACAGAATTTAATGGAGAGCCTTTAGAGTTATTCCCATATATAGTGCTTGTAATAGATGAGCTTCATAACTTAATGGTTGTTGCTTCAAAAGAGGTAGAAGATTTAATATCACGTTTGGCTGGTATGAGTAGGGCTGTTGGTATACATTTAATAATAGCTACCCAAAGACCTTCTGCTGATGTCGTTACAGGAGTTATAAAGGCTAATCTTCCAACTAGAATAGCATTCCAAGTACCTAACAAAACTAACTCAAGAATTATAATCGATATGTCCGGTGCTGAACAGTTATTGGGTAAAGGAGATGCTTTATTCTGTGCTTCTGGAAGTCAAATGCCTGATAGAGTTCAGGGAGCTTTTGTTTCTGATAATGAAGTTAAAAAGGTTGTTGATTATCTATCTGGTCAGATGTCTCCTATGTTTGATGAGAGTTTAATTGCTGCTTTAGAGGGCAGTGATGCTGATGATAAAAATACAGATGAGGAAGATATACTTGATGAAGAGCTTTGGGAGGATGCAGTTCAGTTGGTTGCTAGAACAGGTAAAGCCAGTGCTTCATTCTTACAAAGACGTTTGAAAATAGGATATAACAGAGCAGCAAGAATAGTAGAGATAATGGAGCGTCAAGGTATAGTAGGGCCAGAAAACGGCAGTAAGCCTAGGGAGGTTTTAATAACTTTAGATGAATAATTATTTATATAATAATTATAAATATTAATTAAATTAATTAGAAGCTATCAAATATTTATATATATGTTTATACCTATCTTAAAAACAGGAGAATTAAAAAATATTAATTCTCTTGTTTTTTTATTAAATAATTATTTAATAAATTTATTATTATTATGTTAATTAATAACTTGAAAAATTATGATTTATATTATATTCTATATTAAATACTATCAAAGATAATTTTTAATTAAATTAAAAAGGATAAAACTATGAAATCTTGGAAAGGACTTTTAAGAGAATACAGAAAATATTTACCTATTACAAATAAAACCCCATTGATAACCTTGCATGAAGGAAACACCCCTTTAATTAAAGCTGAAAGAATAGGAAGGGATTTAGACATAGAATTATATTTGAAATATGACGGACTCAATCCTACTGGTTCTTTTAAAGACAGAGGTATGGTTATGGCTGTTGCTAAGGCACTTGAAGGCAGAGATACTAAAGCTATAATGTGTGCTTCTACAGGAAATACTTCTGCATCTGCTGCTGCTTATGCTGCTAGAAGCGGTATAGATTGTATAGTTGTTATACCTGACGGAAATATTGCTTTGGGTAAATTGGCTCAGGCTTTAATGTATGGCGCTAAAGTTATAGCTATTAAAGGAAATTTTGACGAGGCTCTAAAGGCTGTTGTTGATATTACTAATAAATATCCTATTACTTTGGTAAACTCTATCAATCCTTTCAGACTTCAGGGACAAAAAACTTCTGCATTTGAAATTTGCGATGTTTTAGGAAAGGCTCCTGATTATTTAGCTATACCTGTTGGAAATGCCGGAAATATATCTGCATATTGGATGGGTTTTAAAGAATATAAAGAAAATGGAAAAATAAATAATCTTCCAAAAATGATAGGGTTTGAGGCTGAAGGTTCTGCTGCTATAGTACAAAATAAAATAATAGAAAATCCTCAAACATTAGCTACTGCTATAAAAATAGGAAATCCTGCTAGTTGGAAACTTGCTGTTAATGCTGCTAATGAATCAGAAGGATTTATTGACTCTGTTACTGATGATGAGATATTAGAGGCTTATAAAATGCTTACAGTAGAAGAAGGTGTATTTGCTGAGCCTGCTTCTGCTGCTTCTCTTGCTGGTATAATAAAGAGCCGTAAAGCTGGAAAAATAAATAAAGGCGATACTGTAGTTTCTGTATTAACAGGAAACGGACTTAAAGACCCTGATAATGCAATCAAAATCTGCAATGAACCTATAAAAGTTGATAACAATATAGAAGAAATAAGAAAAGCTATAGGAATATGATAATGAATAAATCTGACAATAAAAAACTTGTAACTTTTAAAATACCTGCTACATCTGCGAATATTGGTTCTGGGTTTGATAGTGTAGGGCTTGCTTTAGATTTGTATAATGAAATACATATATATTCAAATGACAATTCCAAAAAAATAGAATTTGAAATAAGCGGAGAGGGTGAAAGTGAAATATCAAAAGACAATAATATGATACTCGATGCTATGAAATTAGTATATAAAAGATTAAAGTCAAAGCCTGATAAAGGATATATAATAAAATGTATAAATAGAATACCTCTTTCACGCGGACTGGGAAGCAGTTCTGCCGCTATAATAGGAGGTCTTCTTTCTGCTAATTACATACTTGGAAATAAGCTTTCAATTGAAGATGATATATTAAATATGTCAGTTCAGCTTGAAGGGCACCCTGATAATGTATCACCTGCAATATTGGGAGGTATTATATCTGGTGTAGTTCGTAAAGATGAAGATTTCAAATATGTAAAAATAAAACCACCTAAAGATTTAAAGGCTGTAGTTGCTATTCCTAATTTTTATTTGAGTACTGAAACTGCAAGAAATGCTTTGCCTAAAGAAATAAGTTTTAAAGATGCTATATTTAATATTTCAAGGGCTGCACTTCTTACTTCTGCATTATCCTCAAATAGATTAGAATTACTTGAGGTTGCTACAGATGATAAACTTCATCAGGATTACAGATCTAAATTCATACCGGGGCTTAAAGAGTTATTTAAGAATACTAAAGCTGCTGGTGCCTATTCTGTTACAATAAGCGGAGCAGGTTCTTCAATACTTTCTCTTGTTAAGAACGATGAAAAGATAATTAAAAAAGTTTCTGAAACTATGAAAAGCAGTTTCAATAAAAAGAAAATAAACTGTGAGATAAAAGTGTTGAATATACCTCAAAAAGGTGTTATAATAAAATAGATTTTTAATTATTTATTGAATATTAAAAAAGGTTAGTACTATAAAATACTAACCTTTTTTATTTAATTATTTTCTTAATTTTCTTCCTTGTTTATCAGTAAATTGGTCTAATAGTATCATTACAATATCTATAATGTACCATATACCCAAACCGCCTGCAGTGAGCCAGTATAATATACCTGTTCCTATTTTTCCTACATAGAATCTATGAACAGGTAGGAATATTGCAAAAAGCAATGTAACAACCCAACTTCTATCTGAAACTTCCATATGTTCTCCTTAAAAATTATTTATAACTTTAGTATATATTAAATTATAAAAAATAAAACTATTTTATATTATAAATTGCTTAAAATATCATCTAATTTTAAAATATTATCAGCAATTTCTTTTATATAATCATTATCATTACATCTTTCAGCATCTATATACCAATAATATAAATATGGTTTATATTTTTCTTCTTCTAAATCTAAATTAGGAAATTCTTCTATTAGTTTTTTTCTAAATTTATTATTTTTTATTTTATTGATAAGTGTTTCATCTGAATTATCATAATAAATACCAAATAATAACCACTGACCCTCATTATTGTATCCAACTTCTAAAATATTATATAGCCCCCCAAATTTTTCATAATGTTTATAAATACTATGACACCAATTTTGATTAATTATATCATTTATTATACTTTCTTTTTCCACACATACAAAATCATTATTTTTATTCATTATATTCTTAATATTTTCTATAAAAAGAAATTCATTTTTAAATTTTAATTCAATTTTTTTTATGTTTAAAACCTCTACCACACTATTAAATAATTGCAAATATTCATCTAACTTATCAATATCTATATTCTCATCTTCGTTTATTATTTCTTCATCTATTATTTTTAGTATTTCATTTCTTGTCATTTTAATCTCCTTAAAATTATCTTCTTCTAACAAGTAAATTATATAATTCAGTATAATCTTTATAGATTTCTTCTAATTTTTTATCAAAAGTTTCATCATTGAATTCTATATTTTTTGAATATAAAAGTTTTTTCTTATGATCTATAACTTTATTAAGTGTTTTTGATATTTCATTTTCTAATTTTAATAATTTTTGTTTATTATTTTCATCATTTGTATATAGACATAATTTTATATTATCATTAGTATTTAATATATACAATTTAGTATTAATTTTTTCAAAGTATCTACAATTACAATGATATTCTGTATTATATAATAAATGTTCATATATAGTGTCTTCATCTGTTTTTTCTATTTTTTCATTATATTGATTTAATATTTTTTTTTGCAATGATATCGTGAATTTAACATCTTCCTCTTTTCTGCTTTTTAATATCTCTAATTTTTTATCTCTTATTTTATCACTTATAATATCTTTTGCATTATTATATATATCTATATATTCATCATATTTTGCAGTCTCTTCTATACTTTTATATAATTCATTGAGCTTTTCATCATTGAGAAGAATTTTATTAATTGCTTTATTGTTAGGCTTGATTCCAGATAAATAATTTTCATTTTGAATAAATTGAATCATAGCAGATTCTAATACTTTATAGTATTTATCTTTTTCTATTAATTTAATAAACATATCATTTTCTAAAAGATTTTTAAGCCATGAAGCTATAAAACTATGAGGTATACAAAAAAGATTATTACCTATTTCTTTTTTTAATTCATTATTTAAACTATTTTCAGATGGTTCGTATCCATATCTAGTTAAATAAACTACATATATATTTTTTATCTTTCTACTTTTTATATCATTATAATAATCAGCAATTTGATTTTCACCATTATCTCCGCTGTTAATTTTATTTTCTATTATTACAGCATAACTTTTTTTATTATCCCATATAAGCAAATCTATAAATTTATTCTTTTGTGTTTGAAATTCTTTTTTTACTTCAATTTTACCTCCGTCTAACATATCATTTTTATATTCTACATTATGTTTATTAAATAAAAATTCTATAAACAGTTTGGCAAAATTTAATTTTATATTATCCACATCAATATTTTTGTCAATATTTACTTTCAATATATCATATAACATTTGAGAGTTAAATTTTTCTTGTTCTTCTATTAAAATTAAATTAAATATATTTATGTAAGGAGGATTATTAATAAGTTCTTCAAATATTGATTCTTTTTTTGATATTATATGTTTGAGTAATTTTGTTTTTATTTTTTCATCTTCTTGGAATTTTTCGATTATAGTTTTTAACATTATATTATCCGTATTAGCTTTTATATGTATTATATTATATTGTCAATAAAATAAAATGCTGGCATATAAAAAATGCCAGCCTTAAAAAATTAATAATTAATTAAATCAATTTAATGATTTTAATTCTTCAACTTCTTTAGCAAATAATTTCAAAGCACTTTCTACAACTTCAGGCTTAGTCATATCAACACCAGCAACTTTTAGATTTTCTATAGGTGTTCTGCTTCCTCCGCTCTTTAAGAATTTTAAATAATTATCTCTGTTTGTGTAGTCACCTTTAGCATTACCTTCAAGTACTCCATTAGATAAAGCAACAGCAGCAGACATACCAGTAGCATATTTATAAACATAGAACGAACGGTAGAAATGAGGTATTCTCAAAGCCTCTAAATCGCTTGTTTCCTCAAGTACAGCTTTATCTCCGAAATATTTTTTAAGTAAATCTTTATAAACTGTTCTTATAAGTTCTAATGTTGTTGGATTTCCTTCTTCAGCTTCTTTATGAATAATATGCTCAAACTCTGCGAACATAGTTTGTCTGAATACTGTAGCAACAAAGCCGTTTATATCTTTATTAAGTAAAAATGCTTTCACTTCTTTTTTGCTTTCATTTTGCATAAAATAATTAAATAAAAGTTTTTCATTGAAAGTAGATGCTACTTCAGCTTCAAATATACTATAATCATGATGCTGGAAAGGATTATTTTTTCTGCTGTAATAGCTATGCATACTATGTCCTGCCTCATGTGCTAATGTGAATACTGATTCAACGCTTTCATCTCTGAAGTTCATTAATATATAAGGTTCTGATGTATAGCATCCTGCAGAGAATGCTCCGCTTGTCTTACCTTTATTTTCATATTTATCAACCCATCTTGAATTAAGTCCATTTGTAAGAGTTGATACATATTCTTCTCCAAGAGGTGATAATGCTTTGCTTAAAACTGTTATAGCTTCATCAAATGTATGATGTATTTTTACGTCTTTAACTACTGGTGCATATTTATCATATTGTCTGAAATCAGTAATTCCTAATTTGCCAGCACAGTATTCATAGTAGCTATGCAAAGCAGGTAATGCATTATGTACGCTTTCAATTAAACTGTCATAAACGCTTACTGGTATATCATCACCGAATAATTCCATTTCACGTACACTATTGTAATTTCTTATTCTAGCATCAAATATATCCTGCTTGATTTGGCTTGCATAAAGTTCCGCAAATGTATTTTTATGCTTATCATATTCTTTATAGAATTGATTATAGCTGTTTTTTCTTAATTCTCTGTCTTGGCTTTCCTGAAAACTTGAGAATGTAGCATGAGTTAATGTTGTTTTCTCCCCGTTATGTTCTAATTCTCCGAAATTCAAATCAGCATCATTCAAAGTATCAAATATATTTGAAGCAGTTGAAGCTAATTCTCCCTGCAATGCTAATATTCTTTCCTCTTTTTCTGATAATGTATGCGGTTTGTATTTTAGTATATTTCTTAAATAAATTAAATAATCTTTTAGTACCTCATCCTTTAAAAAACTATTCATTTTTTCATCATCAATGCTCATTAATTCAGGATCAAAATAACTTAAATTAGCAGAAAATTCAGAAGCTAATTTTGAAAATCTTGCTATTTTTATATTTGAATCATTGTTAGTTAAATCTTCTGTTTGTTTTAGAAAAGCATAAGAACCTAATTTATCTAATATAATAGATGCATTCATTATAGAGTCTAATATATTTTTTAATTCAGATGCTGATTTTGAAAGATTACCTTTGAACTTTGCTGCTTCTTTTGAAAAATCTTCCATTGATTTAAAATCTTTTTCAAATTCATCATCATTTTTATATAGTAAAGTTAAATCCCAAGTATCTTCTATTTTCACATCTTTTCTTTCTATTAAAGTATTTAATTTATTTTCATTACTCATATGATATTTACTCCTTAATATTTTTTTATAAAAACATTTTTTATTAGTATTTGTAAATTATAACATAATATAGTTTTTTACAAAATAAAAAATAATTATATTTTATTATTATCAATTATTGTAAAAAATAAATAATTAATTGTAAAATTTAAATATATAATTGTTATATTAATAATATAGGAGAATTGTATTTAATGGAAAATTTTAATTTAAACGACATTGAGCAGATAATGACTTTTTATTTGATATTCAATTTTGTCATATTGGCTTGTATTATATATATCATATTATCTTTGATTTTTAGATTATTGCCTGAAAAACAGGAAGAAAACAATAAAGACAATAAAAAAAATAAATCTTTAAAGAAAAAGAAAAAGAAAGATATAATAGATTTATTTTGGACAGAAGATAAAGATAGTAAAACAAGAACAACCATTAAAAGAAGTGTTTTTGTAATATTCCTTGCTTTTACATTATATTATATATTTAATTCTATTAATTTTATAATAGCTAATATAGATGTAGTAAAAAAAGTTTTGAAAATAGAGTGATTTTGTATATTTCCGTATTTATTTTAATTTGTTATATATTATAATGAGATATAAGTAAATATTGGAGGCAATATATGAGAAGAGGTTATATAATAATGGGTATTTTTTTGTCAGCATTATTAACAAATGTATCTTGCAGTTCTAACAATAAAGAAAGAGTTTATCCGGAAGGGGAAGTTAATTTTACAATAGTTCAGACAACCGATATCCATGGAATGATTTTTCCATATAATTTTATAACAGATGAAGAAGAAGATACTTCTATGGCTCATGTATATTCCTATTTAAAGCAATTGAAAAATGAAGGTAAAACTGTTTTATTATTAGAAAATGGAGATTCTTTACAAGGACAGCCTACAGTTTACTATTATAATTTCGTAGCAACAAATGAACCTCATATATGGTCAGAAGTTTTGAACTATATGGATTATGATGTTATAGGAGTTGGAAACCATGATGTTGAGGCTGGACATAGCGTTTATGATAAACTTGCAAAAGAATTAAAAGCTCCTTTATTAGCAGCCAATCTAATAGATGAAAAAACTAAAGAGCCTTATTTTAAACCTTATTCTATAGTAGAAAAGAATGGTGTAAAAATAGCTGTACTTGGACTTATAGAGCCTGCAATAGACAGACAGCTTCCAAAAGTTTTATATGAAGGTTTAGCTACTGAAGATATGGTGGAATCTGCTAAAAAATGGATTAAAGTTATAAAAGATAAAGAAAATCCTGATATGGTTATAGGTTTATTCCATGCCGGAGCTAATCATACAGATGATAAAGAAACATATAAAAATGAAAATGCAAGTCAATTAGTAGCTGAGCAGGTTGATGGTTTTGATATTATACTTGTAGGACATGATCATCAAGGCTGGAGCGGATTAGGTTATGATGAAACTTCAAAACAAAAAACTAAAGAAGTTAAAAGTCCTAGCGGAAAAATAGTACCTATATATGGAGGAGTTAATGCAGCAAGATATATAGCTTCTATTGATGTTTCTATGATTTATAATAAAGATAATAAAGCTTGGGATATAAAATTTAATGGAAATTTATTAGATGTTTCAGAATTTGAAGCAGATAAAGAATTTTTAGAAAAGTTTGCTGATGCAAGAGTTAATATAGAAAAATGGGTTAGCAGAGATATAGGTAATTTAAATACTAAATTAGTTTCGGATGAAGCTATATTCGGAGATAGTTATTTTTTAAGTTTAATACATAAATTACAATTTACAATAGCAGAAAGAGAACTAGGTGAAAAGGCTGATATTTCTTTTGCAGCTCCTTTAAGTAAAGATGCTGTTTTGAATAATGGTATAATAAAAGTAAAAGATATGTTCAATTTATATCCTTATGAGAATTTCTTTTATGTGATGACATTAACAGGAAAACAAATAAAAGATGCTATGGAATATTCTTACGGAAGATGGTTTAACACTATGAATAATATTAATGATCATCTAATAGCTTTTAAGAAGGATGCTAATGGAGAATTAATATTTAATAACAGATATAATTCTTATGACACTGTAACACCTTCATATAATTATGAAAGTGTTGCTGGGTTAAATTATACTGTTGATGTAACAAAGCCTAATGGCGAGAAAGTTATAATAGAATCTCTTTCAGATGGAAGTCCTTTTGAATTGGATAAAGAATATAAAGTAGCTATTAACTCTTACAGAGGAAGCGGCGGCGGCGGACATCTTACTCAAGGTGCTGGTATAGATTTAAATACATTACAGAATATGGATTTAGTATTGAAATCTACTGATAAAGATTTAAGATACTATATAATAAATTGGTTTGAAGAACAAAATGGCCCTATAACAGTAGAAAAACTTAATAATTGGAAAGTTGTTCCTGAAAACTATGTTCAGGCTGGAAAACAAAAAGATTATAAACTTTTATATCCTGACAATTAATAGAATATAATTGAATAAAATTTTTATATAACATATAAAAAAGCCTGTTTGAATAATTAAACAGGCTTTTTTATTTAATTTTATTATAAAAATTATTATTGCAAATTATTAATCTAAATATTAAAATACAGGATAAAATTAAATATAGGTTTTATAAATTATGAGAATAGCTATTTTAGGAGGTACTTTCGATCCTCCTCATTTAGGACATTTAATATTAGCTGATACTGTTATAACAAACTGTGATTATGATAAAGTAATTTTTATACCGGCAAAAATTCCCCCCCATAAAAATATTAGTGGTGAGGTATCAAATGAGGATAGGCTCAATATGCTTAAACTTTCAATAGAAAATGATGGAAGATTTTTATTAGATGAATACGAACTTAATAATGACGGAGTTTCATATACTATTAATACATTAAATTATCTATATAAAAATTATGATATTGAAGGAAAAATAGGACTTATAATCGGAGCAGACTTAGTAAAAGATTTTGATAAATGGAGAGAACCTGAAAAAATAGCTGAAATATCTAATATAACTGTTGTAAATAGGGAAGAAGATAAAAATCTGTATAAAGAAAATATTGATAAATATAATATTAAAGTAATAATGGCTCCTCGTATAGATATATCATCAAGCCTTATAAGAAATAGAATAAAAGAAAAAAAAGGATTCAGATATTTTGTGAAAGAAAAAGTTTATGATTATATAGTATCAAAAAAATTATATTTATAAAATTTAATATAGGACAAATAAAATGAAAAATATAAAATTAATATTGATAATACTTTTTGTTTTTATAGGCAGTCTTTATTCTCAGGAAATGTATCTTCTTAGCGGCCCTACAGGAATAGGCGGTTTAAAAATGATGAAAGATTATAAAGGAGTAAATATTCATTTTGTAAATGCTCCTAATAATATGCTTTCATTAATAGTAAAAGGGGAGGCTGACATAGCGGCAATTCCTGCTAATATGGCAGCTATAATTTTTAACAGACAATTAGATTATAAAGTTATTGCTGTGATATCAGAAACTAAGCTTTTTATAGTATCAGCTAATCCAAAAATACAAACTATAAATGATATAAAAAATAAAACTGTATATTGCGGTACTAAATTGGCAGCTCCAGATTTAATGCTTCAATATTTAATATCAAAAGAAAATCTGCCTAAAGTTAACATTAATTATTCTTTGAGTAATCCTGATTTGGCAAAAGCAGTAGCATCAAAAAATGCCGATATTGCAATATTGCCTGAACCTTTTGTATCTTCTGCAATGCTTGAAAATAAAGATGTCCATATAGTAGTTGAAATGTCTAAGTATATTGAAAATTATCCTGTAGCAGTACTCATCGCAAAAAATACTTTTATTAATCATAATAGAGCATTAGTTCAGGAAGTTTTAAAAGAATATAAAAACTCAACAGATTATATAATAAATAATAAAAATGAAATAGAGACTTTAATAAAAGATTCATCTATGATAATTAATGCCAAAGCTGCTGTTTATGGTATGAATAGAATGGGATTAACTTTTTATACAGGTGAAAAGATGAAATTTGCTTTGAATAGTTATTATAATTTTTTATATAATTTTGATAAGAAATTAATAGGAAATAGAATACCTTCAAATGAATTCTATTATATAGAAAAATAATATATTGCTGCATAATTCAATTAAAAATATAAATTAATTTGAATTATGCAGCATATTTTAATAATTATTTATGTTTTAGTTCGTCTAAATATCCGGAAGATTCAAGTTTTTGTTTAAACTCTTCTTCAGATAATATATTTTTTATACCAATTAATTTAGTACCTTTTTTTTCAGTATGTTTGAAATCATCAATGAAGTTGGTAGGGCAGAAAATTAAATCATAATCTCCTGTTTTACAATGATTCATATCGCAATGGTCAATTGATAGATTTTCTATTCCTAATTTTATCAAAGCCATTTGAGCCTTTTCTTTCATCATTAAACTAGTACCTGTTCCATTTGCACAAACTACTAATACTTTTAACATAATTAACTCCTTAAATATATTAAATATTAATTACCGGATTTTTTCATTAACTCATGTATATGTTTAACTATGTCAAATCCAGCATTTAATGCTTTAGCAATAGATCCTCCTGATTTATATAATATATCTCCTGCTATAAATAAATTTTGAACTGAGCTCTCATGATTTTCATTAACCATAGGTACGCCATGTTCATCTAATTGTATATTACATCTCTTTAAGAAATCTACAGGAGCAACTCCTCCTAAAGCATATATTACTCTGTCATAAGTATCTTCTGTACCATCAGTATAATGTACTAATACTTTTCCTTCTTTATCTTCTATTGAAGTTATATCAATTCCAAGTTTTGCTTTTACTTTTCCGCTTGCTATATCTTCTTTAATAGTCTCCAAATTCTTTTCATTTGGTCTTGTAAACTCAGCTTTTCTATAATTTATTGTAACATTATTATCTTTTCCTAACAAGTAGGCATATTCAACAGCTGAATTTCCTCCGCCTACAACTAATACTTTTTCATTTTCTTTACATTTGTAAATATTGAAATTTACTACATTGTTTAAACTAGCAGGTATAGCATAATCAGGTTTATTAGGTCTGCCCATTTTACCAATAGAAGCTATAACATATTTTGCTAAATATTGTTTATTATCGGAAGTATTTACCTCTAAATATTCACCATTTTTTTTAATAGATTCAACTTCTGTATTAAACATAGCCTCTATATAGTTTCCGAATAGACATTCACTGAATAAGTCTAATACATCGCCTTTAGTTGCAGTTTCGAATTTGATATTTCCTTTTAGATCTAAAGCCTCGCCTTTATAATCTTTATCAACTCTTTTATCATCTTTATAAAATTTTCTAATAGTAGTAGAGTGATTATCACCTTTTTCTATTAAAAGAACTTTTTTCATTTCTAATATGGCAGCCTCAACTGAAGCAGCAATTCCTCCAGGTCCACCTCCAACAATAATTAAATCATATTTATTATCCATAATTTGTCTCCTTTTTTTAAAGTATACAATTAACCTATATTTGAAATAAAGATATTTAAGAAAAATACAAATATGGAATTATGAAGATATAATTAAACGTCTAAATTTTTAACATATCTTGCATTAGATTCAATAAAATCTCTTCTAGGCTTAACTTCATCACCCATAAGCATAGAGAATAACTGATCTGCTTTTTCAGCATCTTCTGTTAATACTTGATACATAAGTCTAGTTTCAGGATTCATGGTAGTTTCCCATAATTGGTCAGCATTCATTTCACCCAAACCTTTGTATCTTTGTATATCATATTTTTTATCTTTATTTTCAGCTAATATTTTATCTCTTTGCTCATCAGAATAAGCATAAACAAAATTTTTCTTGTCGAAACTTATTTTGTACAATGGCGGAACAGCTATAAATATATGTCCTAAATCTATTAAAGGACGCATATATCTAAAGAAGAATGTTAAAAGCAAAGTTCTTATATGCGAGCCGTCAATATCAGCATCTGCCATTATTATAACTCTGCCGTATCTTATTTTTGATATATCAAATGAAGCACCTACACCGCATCCTAATGCTGCTATTATAGGTTTTAAACTTTCATTATCTATAATTTTATCAAGTCTTGCTTTTTCAACATTCAATACTTTACCTCTAAGCGGTAAAATAGCTTGGAAATGTCTGTCTCTTCCGCCTTTAGCAGTACCGCCTGCAGAGTCTCCCTCTACAAGATATACTTCGCATTTATCTACTTCCTGTTCTGAACAGTCAGCCAATTTTCCAGGTAATGAGTCGCTTTCTAATGCATTTTTTCTTCTAGCTAAATCTCTTGCTTTTCTAGCAGCTTCTCTAGCCTGTGCCGCAGATATTATTTTTTCTAATATAGCTTTTATAACTTTAGGGTTTTGTGAGAAATAATCATTTAATCCTTCAACTACAAGTTTTTCTGTTACTGCTCTTACTTCTGTATTACCTAATTTAGTTTTTGTCTGTCCTTCAAATTGAGGATTAGGTATTTTTACAGATACTACAGCAACTAAACCTTCTCTTGTATCTTCACCCATAAATGTTATTTTATTTTTTTTATCCAATTCCAGCTTTTTAGCAAAATCAGTATAAACTCTAGTTAAAGCAGTTCTGAATCCAACTAAATGAGTACCGCCTTCAGTAGTATTAATATTGTTACAATATGTGAATATATTTTCATTATAAGCATCAACATATTGCATAGCAACTTCTACATCTGTTTTGTCTTCATTTTTATGAAGGTATATAGGCTTGTCATGCAATGCTTTTTTATTTTCATTGAGGTGTGTTATGAACATTTCTATTCCGCCCTCATAATAAAATTCATTGCTTACAACTTCTGCTTCTCTTTCATCTATAAGAGTGATTCTTATTCCTCTATTTAAGAAAGCTAATTCTCTAAGTCTGTTAGCTAATATTTTATAGTCATATACTGTTGTTTCAAATATCTCATCATCAGCTTTAAATGTTACAGTAGTTCCGGTTTTTTTGCTTGTTCCTACCTCTTTAACAGGCTCTTCCGGAATACCTCTATGATAAACTTGTCTGTATAATTTACCATCTTTATTAACTTCAGCAATAAGCTCTGTACTTAAAGCATTAACAACGGATACACCTACACCATGCAAACCGCCTGATACTTTATATGTTTCATTATCGAATTTACCGCCTGCATGCAGTTTAGTCATAACAACTTCTAAAGCAGAAATTTTAAGTTTCGGATGCATATCAACAGGAATACCTCTTCCGTCATCTTCAACTTGTATTATATTGCCTTTCTTTATAGTAACAGTTATATTCTTACAATATCCTGCCATAGCTTCATCTATACTATTGTCTACAACCTCATATACTAAGTGATGCAAACCTTGAGCACCTGTAGAACCAATATACATACCAGGACGTTTTCTAACAGGGTCTAGTCCTTCTAAAACTTGAATATTCTTCGAGCTATATGTTTTTTCTGCAGCCATATTTGTAATTTTCCTCTTATTTTATTTTCAAATTTTAATGTATATATTATACAATGAATGACTAAATATTACAAATCAAAATTACAGTATTTTTATCAAAAAATTAGAATATTCTAACTTTTTGATAAAATATTAATTTTTTTATATTTGTAATTTTAAATATAAAATTAAATAATTGACAAAGATTTCAATATATACTATATTATTATACTAATATGAGTAATAATTATGCAAAAGAAATAGACAATGTATTTTCCATAGATGCAATTAATTATATGAGAAAGGCTATAGTGGATGCCTATGGAAATGAAGTATATTTCGGAATAAATTTTAATGCTTATGGTATATTAGATTATATAGAGGTAATGGCTAGAGGAAATAAAGATTCTGTGCCTGCTATAATATCATTATCATTAGAATTTGATGCTGTTATTCATAATCACCCTTCCGGACAGCTTACTCCTTCAAGAGCTGACTTAGCAATAGCAAGTGAACTTGGAAACAATGCAGGGGTAGGTTTTTATATAGTTAATAATGATGTTGAAGATTATTATGAGGTTGTAAAGCCTATAAAATCTGAGAATGTAAAAACTATAGATGCTCCTGAAGCTTTATATATGTTTACAGAAAATGGTACTTTAAGCCAATTATTAAAAAAGTACGAATACAGACAGGAACAAACTGAGCTTGTTGAGGCTACCATAGAAGCATTCAATAATAATAAACATTTAATATCTGAAGCAGGAACAGGAATTGGAAAATCTTTTGCATATTTAATACCGGCTTTATTATGGCTAAAAGAAAATAAAACTAGAATAGTAATTTCTACTAATACAATAAATCTTCAGGAACAAATTATTTCAAAGGATATACCTTCTATTATAGGAGGAATTGCTCCTAGTGTAAAATATGCTTTGGTTAAGGGGCGAAATAATTATGTATGCATAAAAAAAGTTAAAGAAGGTTTAAATGATCATGATAAATTTGATTTTGAAGAGCAGATAAATTTCTTTGAGGATATAGATCATTGGCTTAATATAACCAAAGACGGTTCTATAACAGATTTAGGATATAAACCTAAAGGTGAATTATGGGAAATGGTTTGCTGCGATACTGATACATGCACTCATAGAAAATGCGAATATTTAGAAGATTGTTATTTTTATAAGATGCGTAAGCAGTTAAATGCCGCACAATTATTGATAGTTAATCATCATATACTTTGTGCTGATTTATCCCTTTATGCAGAAACAGCAGGAAGATACAGCCTCCTTCCAAGATATACAAAAGTTTTAATAGATGAGGCACATAATTTTGAGAATTCAGCATCAAGCTATTTCGGAGATGAGGGAAGTAAAAACGGAATTTTAAAAGCACTTTTCTATCTTTCAAGAATAAAGAAAAATAAAAGACTTGGGGTTATAGAAAGTATTAATAATATGCTTAATGAAAAAAGAGCATTAATTGAAAAGCATGAATATGATGAAATACTTGATTTGATAAATAAAGCACATGATCTCACTTCAAGGGTAAGAAATGTTGTTGAAGATAAATCAAAAGAATTCATAACATATTGTCATAAAAACATTCAGACTAAAGAAGGATTAGGTTATAAATTTAGAATAAGCCCTGAACTTGTTATGACTCAGCATTGGCAGAATGAAGGATTAAAACCATTAAGAGAAATGGTGCTTTCAATGACTTCTCTAGTTAATATATGCGATAAATTATATAAAAAGTTTTTTGATATTGCTATTGAAAAAGATTTTGATTATGAAGAAATAGCCCAAATGTCCAATGCTTATTTAGAAAGACTTAAAAGACAATTAGTATCATTAAACTCAACTATAGATTATAAAAAAGATGAATATATAAGATGGGTGGAAACAAGACTCACCAAGAAAGGAAATCTCATTCTTAATTGGCATTTAACTCCTGTAACTGTAGCAAAGAATTTAAATGACTTCTTATATTCAAGATTTGATACTGTGGCAATGTACTCTGCTACTTTAACAGTTTCAAAGAGTTTTAATTTCTTCTCAAATAGATTGGGATTTGATTTTATAGAAAAAAATAAAAAAATAGAAATATATTTAGAATCGCCGTTTAATTATGAGGATAATGCAAGACTCTATATAGCAACAGATATGCCTGATGTAGCTGCGGATACATTTAATGACTTCACTTCAAAAGTATTGCTTCAGGTATGCAATATAACAGGAGGAAGAGCTTTTATACTTTTCACTTCTTTTGCATCACTTATGAATGTATATGAAAACACATCAGAAAAATTGAAAAGTAAAAATATAAATGCCCTAGCCCAAACTGCTTCAATACATAGACATACTTTGCTTGATATGTTCAAAGCATCTTCAAACAATGTACTTTACGGAGTTGATTCATTTTGGGAAGGAGTTGATGTTGCAGGAAAGAATTTGGAAGTTGTTATAATACCAAAACTGCCTTTTGCTGTACCAACCGATCCTATAAGTGAGGGAAGATACAGATATATAGAAGAAAATGGAGGAAATGCATTTTTAGATTATGCTCTGCCTTTTGCAGTTATAAAGTTCAAACAGGGATTCGGACGTCTTATAAGAAGCAAAGATGATAGGGGAGTTGTATTTGTTCTCGATAAAAGACTTTATACAAAAACTTATGGCTCTCAATTCATTCAATCTCTTCCTAATGCCAAAATTTTAAGAGGAAGTATGAGAGAAATTTTCAATGATATGAATAATTTTTTTGATTATTAATATACTAAATTATGAGTGATGAAATTATTTGCAGAGAATATACAGAAAATGACCTGCCCTTTTTAACTGATATTGTAATAAAAGTTTGGGGATTCGATGATATATTATCAGAAAAAAATGCCAAACTAATAGCTGAATTAAATTTATACTCATTTCTTAATACTGCTTCATTTGCTAAAATAGTATTAAAAGATAATATACCTGTTGGTTTTTTAATAGGTAAAATAATAAATTCAGAAACAAATAATATATACGAAAATAAAATAAAAAAAATAAAATCTAAAATTTCAAAAAATATTGAAGGTATAATTTCTTTATTAGTATATAAAAAAATAAAATCAATAAATAATAATCTATACAAACAAGCTAACAAAAATTATGATGCTGAACTTTCATTTTTTGCAGTAAGCAAAGATTCTCAAGGACTTGGTATAGGAAAAGCACTTTTTCAGCAATTTAGTGATTATTTGAAAGAAAATAATATTAACGATTTTTATTTATATACTGATACTTATTGTAATTATAAATTTTATGAACATTTTGAAATGCATAAAAAGAAAGAAAAACATTTTTCAATACCATTTACAAGTAAATTTGATATAGATTTTTATTTATATGACAAAGAATTATAATTTCTTATTGTTTATGATAAAATATTATTGTAAAAGTTTTATAAGAGTATATTATTAAATTATTAGATATTTTATAAATAAAAATGAATTAGGAAGTAAATATGAAAGGCTTAGTATATTTAGGAAATAAAAAAATAGAATTAAAGGAAATAGAAAATCCAAAAATTATAGATAGTAAAGATGCTATAGTAAAAGTTACATTATCTAGTATATGCACAAGCGATTTTCATATAATAAACGGAGCAGTACCAAGAGCAAAAGAAAATATAGTTCTTGGACATGAATTTGTAGGTGAAGTTATAGAAGTAGGAAGCGATGTAAAAAAATTAAAGAAAGGCTACAGAGTTTCAGCAAACTGTATAACTTTCTGCGGTGAATGTTATTATTGTAAGAATGGTTTTATAAATAATTGCGAAAAAGGAGGCTGGGAAATAGGCTGCCGTATAAATGGATGTCAGGCTGAATATGTGAGAGTTCCTTATGCTGATATGGCATTAAATATACTTCCTGAAAATGTAACTTATGATAATGCATTATTTGTGGGTGATATTTTAGCCAGTGGATATTTCGGTGCTGAGCTTTGTGAAATAAAAAATAATGATACTGTTGCTGTAATAGGTTCAGGACCTGTTGGGCTTTGTGCTATGATGAGTGCAAGAGTTTTCGGTGCTGAAAAAATAATAGCTATTGATATAAATGAAGATAGATTGAATATTGCAAAAGAAAATAAATTAGCAGATTTTTTTATTAATCCTAATAAAGTTAAAAATATAGAAGAATATATAAAAGATATGAATAACGGCAGACTTTCTGACAGCACTATAGAAGCTGCAGGAGGAGAAAATACATTTGAATTAGCTTGGAAGATTGCAAGACCTAATTCTGTTGTAGCTTTAGTTGCTATGTATGAAAAGCCTCAAATACTGCCTTTAAATATAATGTATGGAAAAAATTTGATATTCAAAACAGGTGGAGTAGATGCTGTTCATAGTGATGAAATTTTAAAGTTAATATCAGAAGGAAAATTGAATACTGATTTTCTTATAACTCATAGAATAAAATTAGATGATATATTAAAAGGATATGATATTTTTGATAATAAAAAAGATAATTGTATAAAAATAGCCGTACATTCCAATTAAATAATTATATTAATATGCAAATACTTTACAATTTCTAATTATAAGTTATAATCCATTTTCAAGTATTAATAAAAAATACCTATAAGGGGTTATAAAAAATGTCTGAAAATAAGTTAATTAATTCAAACAGTAAAAAAATAATATATTTTATATTAGTATTTGCATTAATAATAATTTCTTCTATTCCAGCAAATGTATATACATTATTATTTGATACTACATACGATCTTGAAAAATTAATTTACAATATGATTTTTAATAGTTTTTATTTTCAAATATTTTACTTTTTTTGTTATTCATTTTTATTTAGTGTAAACAGCAATTTTGAAAATGTTAATAAAAGAACAATACTAATAACATTTTTATCATTTTTACTTTTATTTTTACTTAGCATATTTACTTCAGCACCATTAAAAGATTCAATACCTGATATGCTTAATTTTTTTATGTCTAATATAATGATTAATAAAAGTATATTAGCTTCTATAATGTTTTTTATTATAATACTTTTAGCTGATAATAATTTTAACATGAAAAATAATACATATAATAGTTTTACTAAGCTAGGAGATATAATTGTATTTTCTACAATAGCTGAAATTATTGCATTTGTATTTTGGGTATTTATTGCTTTTTTATATGATAAATTTATTTTTAGAACTGATATAGCAGCTGATTTTGAATCGTTAATTGAAAAACTTCTTTTTATGTCTATTATATTTGTTATTTCTATAATACCTTTTATATTTTTCTTTGTGCAAAAGAGATTTAAAACTGTTTTATCAATATATATTTCTCGAGGATTATTATTTTTATATTCATTTTTAATATTTGCTTTATTTTTTGCATTACTATATGAACCTATAAGACCTTTTGACAATACTAAGTCTTTTATAATTTATAATGCATTATTAATTTTATCTGTTCTTACTTTATACTTTATAAGAGCTGACTATAAAGCTGGAGTCATAACAAAAGCAATGTATATAATATTTCCTATACTGGCATTTTTATTTAATATATTGGTATTGTGGGCAAGCATATACAGAGTAATTATTTCTGAAAATAAAATAAATGAAATTTCTATTGCAGTTCTTAATGCGATAATAATTGTTAATTTAATATATATCATAATACAAAATATAAAGTCTATAATAAAGATATTTAAAAATAATATTAATATAAATGAGGCAGTGATTGGAAATAATAAAATATACAGTTTTATTTATATTTATGGTATCTACTCATTTATTTTTTCTTTTATAGCTCCAATTATAATGGTATTTTTAAAAGATAAATAAAAGTTTAATAATTTAAAGAGGTTTATGAATTATGAAAAAGCTAATATTTATTTTATTTTTATTTAGTCTGTATTTATATAGTCAAACTGATAATAAAAGTAAAGCTTATGAAAGATTAAGAGAATATGTGAATGAAGGCAATATTAGAGAAGCTGAAAATATTCTTAAACAACATAATGTCAATATTAATAATCTTGATTATGAAGATTTTACATTATTATCGATTGCAGTTATGGATAATAATATAGAAATGGCTGAGCTTTTTTTGAAATATAAGGCAGATGTTAATACTGTAGTAGGTGATGGAGATACAGCATTGATACTTGCAGTTGATAATAATAATATGGAAATGGTTAAACTACTTTTAAGTCATGGTGCTGATATTGATTATCAGGGCTTTAGAGGAAGAACTGCATTATTTTGTGCTTTAGAATATAATAGAAAAGAAAATATTGAAATGGTAAAACTATTAATAAAAAATAAAGCAGATGTTAATATAGCTTATGATGGAGATTATGGAAATGAAAAAACACCTTTAATGTATGCTGCTATGAAAGGCTATAAAGAAACAGCAAAAATATTAATTGAAAATAAAGCCGATATAAATAAAAAAAATATTCATAAAGCCAATGCTTTGATTTATTCTTATATGTATGGACATGAGGATATAGCAGATATTTTACTTCAAAATGGTTCTGATTCTTTGGATAAAAGTTTGAAAGGTTGTAAGCTTCTTAATAAAGAAACTTTATTTAGTTATAGATTAATAAATGCAGCAGAGTATTCTACCAATGAAGTTTTTTTACAAAATCTTATTGATAATGGTGCAGATGTAAATTATAAAAATTATGATAAGAAAACAGCATTAACAGAAGCAGCTTCTTATAATAATATTAATGCTGTAAAAGTACTTCTTAAAAATAATGCCAATGTAAATGTTCAAGATTACTATGACATGACAGCATTGATGAAGGCTTGTCGTAACGGAAATTTAGAGATGACAAAAATGCTTTTAGATGCTGGTGCTGATAAAAGTATAAAAAGAGGTAATCATGATGCATTGTATTATGCTAGAGAATACGGAAAAAATGAAGAAATAATAAAATTACTTACAAAATAGTTATAATCTTTATAAAAAGTGCATGCATATTTTTTATATGTATGCACTTTTTTTATTCTAATAATATTTCATAATTGAAATTTTAATTATTCTAATTTATGATATGTTAAAATAACAATACATATGGATGGTACTATTATGAAAAAATTGCTTATATTATTTAGTGTGTTTTTATTTAGCCTATGTTTATACAGTCAAACTTCTGATGAAAGTGAAGTTTATAAACAATTAAAAGATTATGTAAACAAAGGCAATATCAAAGAAACTGAAAATATTATAAAAAAATATAATGTTGATTTAAATCATTATTATGATGAAAATTATACATTATTAGCGTATGCAGTTACGAATGATAATATGGAAATGACTAAGCTTCTTTTAAAATATAAAGCAGATGTTAATGCTCCGTCATACGAAGGAATGAGTGCGTTAATACTATCAGTTATTTATCATAAAAATATAGAAATGGTTAAACTACTTTTAAGTTATGGTGCTGATATTAATCAAAAATGCGATTTAGAAGGTAATGCATTATTTTATGCTTTAGATTATTATACTAAAGAAAATATTGAAATGGTAAAATTTTTAATTGCAAATAAAGCTGATGTTAATATATTATATCATGGATTCGATGGAAATGAAGAAACACCTTTAATGTATGCTGCTATGAAAGGCTATAAAGAAACGGTAAAAATTTTGATCGCAAATAAAGCTGATGTTAATAAAAGAAATAGAAATAATGCGAATGCTTTGCTTTATGCTTATATGTTCGGGCATAAAGATATAGTAGATATTTTACTTCAAAATGGTTCTGATTCTTTAGATAAAACTTTGGAAAGCTGCGATCTTAATCAAAGAACTTTCCTTAGTATGAGTATTCCATTAGTTACTGCAATAATACATTTAGATGATGATGCGTTTTTACAGAAGTTAATTGATAATGGTGCAGATGTAAATTGCAGAGCTTTTGATGACAATACTGCATTAATGGTGGCAGCTTCAGTTAATGATGCAGGTGCTGTAAAAGTGCTTCTCAAAAATAATGCTGATGTGAATCTGAAAAATAGATATGGTATAACTGCATTGATTAATGCTTGTATGAACGGAAATTTAGAAATAGCAAAAATGCTTTTAGATGCTGGTGCTAATAAAAGAATAAAAAGTAATGAGAAAAAAGATGCATTATACTATGCCAAAATAAAAGGAAAAAACAGAGAGTTAATAAGACTTCTTGAATAATAGTTAGAATCTTAATTCTAAAAAGTGTATGCATTATATGTATGCACTTTTTTATTCTTGAAATATTACATAATTGAAATTTTGATAATTATAATTTATTATATAAAACAACAATACATACAGAGGGTTTACTATGAAAAATTTTATTTCTATAATTGCAAGCATTATTTTAATGATTGCTATAATTTCATGCGGAGGCGAAAACAAAGAAACAAATCAATCAGAACAAAATACTCAAACAAATGAACAAGTATATATCAATCCAACAACTACAAATAATAATAATACAGATATTGATATCAATGTTAATGAAAATAATGATATTAATAAAACTAAATATACTAATGAATATATTCAAGGTACAGAGTTAGATCCTATGCCTACAGGATATAGCAAAATAGATGAAATACTTAATGAACATAAATATAAAGCACCAATATATGAAATATCAAAATTATTAGCAGAGGAAGGACTAGAAGGAAAAATCACTGAATATACAAATTTTAGTGATAAATATATATATAAAGTAAATAAAGATTCTACTCCTTTGTTTTTGGCGGTACAATTCGGATATAATGATTTGGCAAAAGAACTTATAAAAGAAGGTGCAGATGTTAATGCCAGAGCAAATGATATGGAAACAGAAGACGGTATTGATATGCTTTATTATGCTGTTGAAAATAATAATGTTGAAATGAGTAAAATCTTAATTGATGAAGGACTTGATGCAGGCAGAGATTATGGTTTTGAATATACTTATTATTTAACAGATATTGCTATTGACAACAATAATCTTGATATGCTTAAAATACTTGTAGAAAGCGGAGATATTGATTTGGAATCAAGCTTAATTCCTGATGCCATAGAAGAAAATAATATAGAAATAGTTAAATATTTAATATCTATAGGACAAGATGTAAATGCTCAAATATTTGCAGATGGACTTTGGATTAACTCTCCTATGAAAGTAGCAGCTGAAAATGGCAATATAGAAATAGCTAAACTTTTAATTGATGAAGGTGCCAATTTAAACTCAAGCGATGATTATATAGGTCCAGCTATTGATTATGGTAATTATGATATAGCTAAATTATTAATAGATAATGATGTTTTTAATCTTAATACTAATACAACTAAAGAACAAGCTATAACATTAGCAAAAGATCAAAAATATTATGAAATAGAAAAATTATTATCAAGCGAAGATTCAAACAATATAGCTGGATATGATGAATTAATGAATGCTGTATCAAAAGGAGATATGAAAGCATTAGAAAAACTTATAAAAGATGATACCGATTTAAATAAACAATATGATAATATTACACCTCTTAATTTAGCTGCTGCTAGAAATGATAAAGAAATGGTGAAATTTTTATTAGAGAAAGGTGCTGATATAAATTTAGAAGATGGATATGGATATACTCCTTTAATAATAGCAATTAAGTATCGTAATATTGGTTTAGCTAAAAATATTATTGATTTAAAGCCTGATTTAAATGCTATATGTTCAGCAACAGGGGATACTCCTTTAACATATTTAGTAAATGCCAACAAGTACGGCGGTGTAGCAGATCTTTGTTATTATATGATAAAAAATGGTGCTGATATAAATAAAAAGAATAAGGAAGGAAATACTCCATTAATGATTGCAGCTGCAAGTTATAATTATTCTATTGTGGGAGTTCTTGTAAATATGGGGGCTGATTATAATATTAAAAACAAAGAAGGAAAAACAGCCATTGATATTGCTTCAGCTAGAGATGATAGTTCAGCACTTCATCACATGACTAATCCAAGCGATTTAGAACATTATCTTAGTTATTAATAAATAATAAAAAAGTGTATGCATTATATATGTATGCACTTTTTTATTTTCTGTTTAAAAATTTTTAGTATATATAATTTATAAAATATAACTATTTTAACAATTTACAATTATAAATTATAATCAATTTCTTAGTATTAATAAAAAATACCTATAAGGGGTTATGAAAAATGTCTGAAAATAAGCTTATGAATTTGAGCAGTAAAAAAAGATTATATCATATATTAGTATTTACCATAATAATAATATCTTCTCTTCCTATAAGTATACAAATATTATTATATGATATTGATCATAATGCTGACAATTTCTATTCAACAATTATTATTAATAGTTTTTATTATCAAGTATTTTACTTTTTTTCTTATTCATTTTTATTTATTATAGATAGTAATTTAGAAAATATTAATAAAAGAACAATACTAATAATATTTTTGTCATTTTTACTTTTATTTTTGCTTGGCATATTTACTTCAGCACCATTAAAAGATGAAATACCTGCTATGCTTGAATTTTTTAAATCTAATATAATGATTAATAAAAGTATATTATCTTCTATAATCTTTTTTATTATAATAGTTTTATCTGATAACAATTTTAATATAAAGAATAATACATATAATAGTTTTACTAAATTAGGAGATATAATACTGTTTTCTGTAGCATCAGAAATTTTATTAGCAATAATATTATTCTTAATTATTAAATTGCTAGAATTAGTAGAATCGCTAGAATTTTTGGCATTTATGGTATTTTTATTTTTTGGTTTAATGTTATCTGTTTTTTCTGAAGAACATGGAAATACCTTAGCCTTAAAACTGATTTTGATTTTTATTGTATATTTATCTACTTTAATACCGTTTATATTTTTCTTTGTGCAAAAGAGATTTAAAACTGTTTTATCAATATATATTTCTCGAGGATTATTATTTTTATATTCATTTTTAATATTTGTTTCATTTTTTGCCTTACTATATGAACCTATAAGACCTTTTGACAATACTAAGTCTTTTATAATTTATAATGTATTATTAATTTTATCTATTATTACTTTATACTTTATAAGAGCTGATTATAAAGCTGGAATCATAACAAAAGCAATGTATATAATATTTCCAATAATAGCATTATTATTTAATATATTAGTATTAGGAGCAAGCATATACAGAGTAATTATTTCAGAAAATAAAATAAATGAAATTTCTATTACAGTTCTTAATATAATAATAGCTGTTAATTTAGTATATATTATAATACAAAATATAAAGTCTATAATAAAGATATTAAAAAACAATATCAATATAAATGATGTTATAATTGGGAATAATAAAATATACAGTTTTATTTATGTTTATGGTATTTACTCATTTATTTTTTCTTTTATAGCTCCTATGATAATGGTATTTTTAAAAGATAAATAAAAGTTTAATAATTTAAAGAGGTTTATGAATTATGAAAAAGTTAATATTTATTTTATTTTTATTTAGTCTATACTTATACGCTCAAAATAATGATAATAATAAAAGCAAAGTTTCTGAAAAATTAATAGATTATGTTAATGAAGGTAATGTTAAAGAAGCTGAAAATATTCTTAAGAAATATAATGATTATGTAAACAATCGTAATTATGAGGGATTTACATTGTTATCGCTTGCAGTTATACGTAATAATATAGAAATGGCTGAGCTTCTTTTGAAATATAAAGCAGATGTTAATGCTAATGTAGATCTTGGAGATAGCGTATTAATAGGTGCAGTTGATAATAAAAATATGGAAATGGTTAAACTACTTTTAAGTTATGGTGCTGATATTGATTATCAGGGATTTAGAGGAAGGACAGCATTATTTTCTTCTTTAAACAAAGGCGGTGAGAATAAAGAAAATATTGAAATGGTAAAACTCTTAATAAAAAATAAAGCAGATGTTAATATAGCTTATGATGGAGATTATGGAAATGAAGAAACACCTTTAATGTATGCTGCTATGAAAGGCTATAAAGAAACGGTAAAAATATTAATTGAAAATAAAGCTGATATAAAAAAAAGAAATATTTATAATGCAAATGCTTTGATTTATGCTTATATGTATGGACATGAGGATATAGCAGATATTTTGCTTCAAAATGGTTCTGATTCTTTGGATAAAAGTTTGAAAGTTTGTAATCTTAATAAAGAAACTTTGCTTAGTTATGATGTTCCATTAATAACTGCTGCAGTGTATTCTACTAATGAAGTTTTTTTACAAAAGCTTATTGATAATGGTGCAAATGTAAATTATAAAAATTATGATGAAAAAACCGCATTGATAGAAGCAGCTTCTTATAATAATATCAATGCTGTGAAAGTGCTTATTAAAAATAATGCTGATCTTAATGTTCAAAATAAACAGGGCAAAACTGCATTAATGTGGGCTTGTCATAGCGGAAATTTAGAAATGACAAAAATGCTTTTAGATGCTGGTGCTGATAAAAGTATAAAAAGAGGTAATTATGATGCATTGTATTATGCTAGAGAATACGGAAAAAATGAAGAAATAATAAGGCTTCTTACACAATAATAATATTCATTATTTTAATCTTTATATAAAAATTTACTCCAATCTACAAAATCATAATTTTTATATACTCTTTTTATTTCATCTCTTACTTCCATTAAAGCAAAGCCTAATAAATTTTCTCCTTTCCAGCAAAAAGGATTTTCTATATTCTCATCATCATATTTCATTTTTATTCCCCATACTTTATCATAGGGACTTGCTTCAACTAATACTTTGTTTTTTGTACTTAATAAAAAATTTCTTAAATCAGTGTTTTGTGAAAATTTATAATAATTGCCTGTAAATACTATTTTGTATTTCATTTTATCCCACAATTCATCATTGAAATTCTTAACTTTTCTTCCAAGTTCTTTTATAGCTTTCGGCTGATTATTATTCAAAATTTCATTAGCAATATCTTTATCATCAAATAATAATGCCTTATTATACATCATATATTTTTCCATACAATTAAATACCAAATCATTTTCTTTAAAATCTTTAATATACCATTGACTCAATGATGATTTAGTAACTTCTTTTTTATCATTAGTATGCCCGTAGAAAAATAAGAAGTCAATTTTCTTTCCGGAATTAAAATCTTTTCTAAGTTTTTCTAAAGAATATTTTTGTTCTTTATTATTTGAAAATATATCTTTATTTATCGAGTTATTATCATAAAAGCCTTTAAATATTATAGGCTCTTCAAAAAGTTTTTTATATTCTTCTTTGTCATCATTTGAAAGTTTATTAAAATAATTTATAAATACTTTATTATAATAACTGCTGTTTACAAACCATATAGGAGGCATTATATTTTGCATAATAATCCTTAAAAGTTTTATAGGAAATAAATAAAATATTTCTAAATATTAATTATGTGCTAAACTATTATTAGATACAATGCTGTTATTAGTTATGTTATCAGCAAACATAGTTTTTACACTCTCATTTGTAAGAGGCGAATAAAAATCATGTATAAGTTCATAACCTTTTTTTATAGCATTAGTATCATAAGTGTTATATACATAATTGCTTGCTAGAGTAGGCATGTTAATGTTAGGATCTTCTTTTATAGGTTTCATTATTACTTCAAAACCATTTTTCCTAAAGAAAGCATAATAAGTTGGTACATAAGAAAAATTAATCTCTTTGTTTTCATTTATCTCTAATGATACAACTGTACCTATATCAAGATGAGGATATCTTCCTTTATGATTTGCAATGAAGTTTCCTAATGAATATATTATTATACCGCTATGATTAGTTCCTTCATAAATTTCTACAGGTCTTGGTACATGAGGATGATGCCCTACTATTATGTCAACTCCATTTTCTATCAAAGCTCTCGCAGTTTCTTTTGTTTTTTCTTCAGGAGCAGTTGTATATTCTAATCCGAAATGAAGAGAGATTATTTTTATTTCATTGTTTGTGGCAAGTGCTAAATCAGATTTTACTTTTTCCACTAGATCTTCCTGTTTAGGAAAGAAATTCATAAAATAGAAATGATCATTTTTATTTGTTTTATGACTTAGTCCATTGTCAAGCATAGTATATGCAGATATAAAAAGCGGCACGTTATTAATATTTGTTATGATAGGTGCTATGCTAGGGGAATTAGTTGAACCTCCTAAAGTTAATTTATCATTTCTATGAAGCTCTGCTACAGTTTCAGCTTCAGCTTGAGCTCCCTGATCATAAGCATGGTTATTGGCTATTGAAAAAGTATTGAAGTAATTAAAGAAATACTGTAAATAATCTAAAGAACCATTAAATTCAGGATAAGGCATAGGAGGTTTATTGGTATTAACAACAAATTCTAAATTTGCAAATACAATATCACCTTGAAAATAATCTTTCAAATCTATTAAAACATCATTGCTTTGAAATGCCTCTACAATAGTAGGATGCGTCATTATATCACCTGTGAATACTAATTTGATACTTTGAGGAGGTTGAGGCTTTTTTTCTTCTTCCTGCTTATTATCAGCACATGAATATAATAGTATTAAAGATAAAGCAACGATTATTTTTTTTATCATAATTATTTTCCTAAGTAGTAATTATTTTTTATATTATCTTATTCATTTAAAATTTCTAAATCATTTTTTTCCAAATCAGATGTATCTGGCATCATATCAGAATTATCACTTTCATTTGTTCTTGTATATTTTAAAGGAGTGAATTCCATCTCAACTATTCTTCTATCTTCAACTTTCATTATCCTTACTCTGTAGCCTTTAAGTATAAAACGCTCATTTGTTTCAGGTATATGATCAAGCATATCGATTACATATCCCGCTATAGTCTGATATTCTTCATGCTCTAATTCTAATTTTAAAGTTTTATTAACATCTTCTATAGGAGCATTTCCATTTATTATAATTCTTTTTCCTTTGAATCTTATTACATCAGCTTCTCTTTTATCACTTTCATCTTCTATGTCTCCCATTATTTCTTCTATTATATCTTCCATAGTAACAAGTCCGGCAGTTCCGCCATATTCATCAATAGTAATTACCATTTGAAGTTTTTTCTTTTGCATATCATTAAATAAACTGCTTATAGTCTTAGTTTCAGGTACGAAGTATGGCAGCATTATATAATCAATGGCTTTCTTTTTGATTTTGTTCATTTTTCCGCCGCCTTTAACATACTCTTTAAATAAAGCCCTAGTATGAAAAATCCCTATTATATGATCAACAGTTTCCTCATAAACAGGAAATCTTGAAAGCCCTGATTCTACAGTAAGTTTTATAATTTCATTAACATCTGTTTCAGCTTCTATACATACCATATCAACACGAGGAGTCATTATTTCTTCTACAGTTTTATTTCTGAAATCTATTACACCTGTAAGAAGTTCATGAGTAGATTCTTTAATTATACCTTCTTTATGTCCCAAATGTATTATTGTTGTTATATCGTCCATACTTGATAATGCACTTCTTTTTTCAGCATTCCTCAATTTTTTAGGCACAAAATAATTCATTATGAAAGTTGTTACTTTATCCATCAAAAATGTTATAGGCTTGAATATAAAATGACAAAACTTCATAAAATATAGAAGATAAGGCATTACTTTTTCAGCATTAACTCTCATAAGTACTTTAGGAAGTATCTCACCGAATATAATAATAAGTATTGTTATTGTAGCAGTTGATATTGTAACCATCACATTTGTTGATACATGAGGCAGAATGTCAGCAAGCCTTACGGCAAATACTGTTATAATGGAACTTGCTGATATATTAACTATGTTATTCCCAACTAATAGGGTAGGTATCATAGAACTTGATTTTTCCCAGTACTTTTTATCTTCTTCTTTTATTTTTTTCTCTCTTACTAAACGCATTAAGGTAACATCATCAATGGAAGTATATGCTGTTTCGCTTCCTGAAAATAATGCTGAGAGCATAATAAGAATAATGATTATAAATATTTCAAATAAATAAACCAGTAGTATTTCCATAAATAATATGCCTTATATCTTTTATTAAATTCTTTTTCTTAATTCCTGCATAAAATTAGTACCTGGATCTCTTTTACCAGGATTTATATATTTAGTATTTAATTCTTTATATAGAGAGTAATGAGGCAGAGTTTTATCTTTATATTCATAATGTGCTATTATGTATTTTATGCTTTTATATTTGCTTTTTATATAATTTATTAATTTAACATTAGCTTCCAACTGTTCTTTTGTTAATTTATCAGCATATCCTATATTCTCTATACTTATAGACGTATAATTAAATCCTACAGTATGCCTTGCTATATATTCAATAGGAGTATTTGCATATATAGTGCCATCAAAATCAACTAAGAAATGAGTTCCTACATTTACTTCTCCACCTGCTTCTATATCAGGTCTGCCTATCAAAGTGTCGTTTTTAAATATATTTACAGCTATACTGAGATTAGGGGTTTCTGTAGAATGAACAACTATTATTTGAGGATTATCCAAATATATTAGTCTGCTTCCATAATGTGTTTGTGTATATTCAGATAATAATTGTAATCTAAGAGCATTAGGAGTGATTTTGTATTTATCGCTTATATCTGGCTTTAATACTATATCATTAGTTTGTACAATATTGTTATTTACTGTATTAGTACATGATAATAATAAAGATATTATAATTGATATATAAATAATGTTTTTTATCATTTAATATTATTATGCATCCATAGCAATATTAACACTGACAAATCCAAGTGATGATTGGAAAGGAATAATTATAGTTTGTAAATTTTTAGGAATTATTTGTATTTCTTTTCCAAAATAAAGTATAGGAGGAGTGATATCGCAGCTTATACCTTCTTCAGCTAATTTAGTAATTGCAAGACCGCTTATAGTGTTTCCCATTTCATTGATAACACTTCTCATCATATCTTCAAAATCATCTTCAGAATCATACTCTCCGCGTTTTTTATCTGTAAGATTTTCAGTAAGAAGCTGAGAGAAATTTTCAGGAAATTCATAAAGCACTTGTCCATTAACATCGCCGACAATTCCTATAGCAACACCATATCCAGAGAAAAGTTTACGGCCTTGTCCTTTAACTAAAGTACCTTTTTCCATTGTAAGACCAGCCATCTCTTTGAATATTGATACTAAAGATACAATAAATGGATTGATGAATCTAACGTCCATAAATTTTATAGGTGTTGTAGCCATGTTTATTTCCTTTTGAATTTTATTTTTATATTTTAATTATAACATAATTGAGTATTATTTCAATTAAAAAATAAATCTAATTAAAATTATAGTACTAAAAGAGAAATTGTCAAATTTAAAACTAAAAAATTATATATATTTTACATAGTGTATATTAATTTTATAAATTAAGTACCGTAAATATTTATAGTGAATAAATAAAAACTATTTATATATTTTTTAAATTTAACTTGCTATTTAACTTAAATAATATAGAATAATAGAATCAAATAGGGGTTTATTATGTCATTTGTTCATTTACATGTACATACACAATATTCAATACTTGACGGAGCTGCCCGTATTAAGTCTTTATATTCTAAAAAGGATAAGACTAAAAGACTTATACCGGGATTAATAGATAGAGCTAAAGAATTAGGCATGCCAGGCATAGCTATGACAGATCATGGCAATATGTTTGGTGCTATGGAATTTTTCTCTGAAGCAAAAGATAAAGGTATTATACCTATTATCGGATGTGAAGTATATGTTGCCCCTAAAACAAGATTCGATAAAAAGATAGAAAACTCTGAAGAAAAAAGTGCTATGCATTTAGTTCTTCTTGCTAAAGATAAAGAAGGCTATAATAATCTATGTAAATTAGTTACTTTCGGATATACTGAAGGTTTCTATTATAGACCTAGAGTAGATCATGAATTAATAGAAAAATATAATAAAGGTCTTATTTGTTTATCAGCATGTATGGGCGGAGAGATTCCTATTGCTATAAGAAAAAAAGATTATAAACAGGCTTCAAAATTAGCTGAATATTATAAATCTATTTTCGGAGAAGATTTTTATATAGAACTTCAGGATCATAATATACCTGAAGAGAAATCTTTAAATAGTGCATTATATAAACTTGCTAATCATCATAATATAGAGTTAGTTGTTACAAATGATGTGCATTATGTATCAAAAGAAGATGCTAAAGCTCATGAAATACTTTTAGCAATACAAACTAAAGCTACTTTGGATTCTCCAAGAAGATATAAATTCCCAAGCAATGAATTCCATCTAAAAACAGAAGAAGAGATGATGAAGTCATTTGCTAAACTTCCTAAAGCATTTGAAAATACTGTGAAGATAGCAGAACAATGCAAAGATTTAAATATAATGACTAAGACTTATTATATGCCTAATTATGAGCTTCCTAATGGTGAGACAGAAACATCAGCATTAAGAAATATGTGTATAGATGGGCTTAATAAATATTATAATAATAATATTCCAAAAGAGGCTATGGATAGACTTGAAATGGAATTAGGTGTTATAGGAAAGATGGGATTTGAAGGATATTTCCTTGTAGTTCAGGATTTCATTAACTATGCAAGAAATCATGATGTTGCAGTAGGACCTGGAAGGGGAAGTGCTGCTGGTTCAATAGTTGCATTTGCTACTGGAATTACAAAAGTTAATCCTCTTGATTATGATTTGCTTTTTGAAAGATTTTTAAATCCAGAAAGAAAAAGCATGCCCGATATTGACGTTGACTTCCAAGATGATAAGAGGGAAGTTATAATAGATTATGTAAAAGAAAAATATGGTAAAGATAATGTTTCTCAAATAGCCACTTTCGGAGCTTTGGGAGGACGCTCTGTTATAAGAGATGTTTGCCGTGTTATGGGTATAGATTTAGCCACTGCTGACAGACTTGCTAAAAGCATACCTGATGATGTTAAAAGAGTTGTAGATATATATGAACATCCTGATTGTGCTGCTTTAGTTAAAGAAATAGAAGGCAACAGAGAATTAAAAAACATGTATGAAATATCTACAAGACTTGACGGTTTAGTAAGGAATGTAGGCTTACATGCTGCTGGTGTTATTATATCATCTCATCCTATAGCTGATTTAGCCCCAGTTTATCAGGATTCTAAAACAGGTACTAGAGCTTGTCAGTATGAAATGACTTATGTTGAAAGTGCTGGACTTATAAAAATGGACTTTTTGGGTATTAAGAACTTAAGACTCATAAAAGATGCTATAAAAGATATAAAAGATAGATATGGTATTGAAATAGATATAGATAAAATTCCTTTAGATGATGAAGCTGTTTATGAGATATTTAGAAAAGCTGATACAGGCGGGGTTTTCCAGTTTGAAAGTCCTGGTATGCGTCAAATGCTTATAAATATTCAGCCTACAGGTTTTGATGACTTAGTATCAAGTGTAGCATTGTATCGTCCTGGTCCTTTAAACTCTGGAATGGATAAAGACTATGCAGACAGAAAAAATAAGAGAAAAGAAATAGTATATAAGCACCCTGATTTAGAGCCTATACTTAAAGAAAGTCAGGGAGTATTAATATATCAAGAGCAGATTATGGCTATAAGCCGAGTTATAGGCGGATTTACTGCTGCAGAAGCAGATGATTTAAGAAAGGCTATGGGTAAAAAAATCGTAGAGAAAATGAACTCTATGGAAGAGAAATTTATTAAAGGCGGACTTGAAAGAGGTTATGATAAAGAGTTATTAACTTATTTATTTGATACAATGAAAGGTTTCGCTGAATATGGATTCAACAAATCTCACTCTGTTTGCTATGCATTAATAGCCTATCAAGAAGCTTATATTAAGGCCCATTATCCTATGGAATATTATGTGGCTTTACTCAATACTGTTATAGCTGATACTGATAAAATTTCTCTATATCTTAATGAAATTAAACAGAAAAATATAGAGATAGTTACAGCAAGCGTATTTGAAAGTGATGCTTTATTCTCTCAAAAAGATGGTAAGATAGTTTATGCTTTACATGCCGTTAAAGGTGTAGGTCTTCATGCTGCTTTGGCTATTCAGGAAGAGAGAGAAAAAAACGGACAATTCAAGAATTTAGAAGATTTTGTAAAACGTGTTGATGTTCATTTAGTTAATAGAAAAGTTTATGAAACTCTCATAAAATGCGGTGCTTTTTCTGAATTCGGACATACTGAAAGTGCATTGCTTAGTTCACTTGATGCAATACTTGCTCATGCTTCTAATTATCAAAAGGAAACTTTATCAGGTCAAACTATGTTATTTGATTCTATGTCTGAAGATGACAGCGGAAGTGCTTCTTTGGTGATAGAAAAACAAGTGGAATATGCTTCTAATATTTTAATGGAAAATGAGAAAGAAGTTTTAGGCTTTTCATTAAGATATCATCCTTTTGCTAGATACATTACTAAAATTGATTATAAATATTTCCACAATACTTTAGATATTGATAATCTTAAAGATAAAGATGAGTTTTTACTTCCTTGTGTTGTTATGGCAGTTATTGAAACAACTACAAAGAAAAATACTCCTATGATTACATTAAAAGTTATGGATATATTTACTGAATATGTATTTTATATCACAGCTAATAGTCAGATAGAGAAATATAAAGATATGCTTGAAGAACAAGCTGGAATATTAATAAAAGGACGCAGAGATAAAAATAGATTCTCTGAAAAAATATATAATAATATTGTTGATATAAAATTATTAGATTCTTTCTTAAAAGATAAAAATCTTAAACTCAAAGAAGTAAAAAGAGATAATATAAAAAGAGAGAATAATTCAGAATCAACACCTGAAAATAGACAGGTGCATGTAAATAAGAATGATGCTCCATTTAAAAATACTTCTAATAAAGAGAATGATATTAAAAGATCTGATAATGTTGTTTCTAATGCTCCATTTACAAGCAGACCTAATAACAGCATAGCAGTAAAACATAATAACAGCGGTAAGAAGCAATTAGCATTATATATGAATAAAAATATATTTGATGATATGGATTTATTATGTCTTCAAAATGCTATATCTTCAAATCCTGGAGATTATACAATATTCTTAAAATTGAAATCTGAAAGCGGTATGGAAATATTTAAAATAGGTGAGGATTATAAAGTTGATCCTAATCCTAGATTCTTAAATGAAGCTAAAAGTGCATTGAGATCATTAATAGAAATTGAATATGCTTAAAATAATTTAATTAATTTAAAATAACAAAAGGCTTACTGATATAAACAGTAATCCTTTTGTTTTTATGGAATTAATTATTGAGTTTATTAAATATTATTTTTCAAAAGTTAAACCATCTCCTGATTTTTTTACCTTTATAGTATCTCCTTCTAAATATTTTCCTGCTAGCATTTCTTTAGCTAAAGGATTTTCTATAAAGTTTTGTATAGCTCTTTTCAATGGTCTTGCTCCAAACTGAGGATCATAACCGATATCAGCAATATAGTCTATAGCTTCATCGCTTACATCTAAAGTTATTCTTCTATCTTTAAGTCTGTTAGCAACTCTTGCTATTTGATTTCTTACTATCTCAGCAATGTATTTTTTGTCAAGTCTAGTAAATGTTATTATCTCATCTATTCTGTTTAAGAACTCTGGTCTAAATGACATCTTTAATAGTTCCTGAATCTTTTCTTTGATATCATTAGTATCATTAGCTTCAAGAATAAGATCAGAACCTAAATTACTTGTCATTATGATAATAGCATTTTTGAAATCTACTATTCTTCCTTGTCCGTCAGTAAGTCTTCCGTCATCTAATACCTGAAGTAAAACATTAAATACATCAGGGTGAGCTTTTTCTATCTCATCGAATAGTATAACAGAATAAGGTCTTCTTCTAACTGCTTCTGTTAATTGTCCGCCTTCATCATAACCTACATATCCCGGAGGAGCTCCTATAAGTCTAGTAACAGAGAATTTCTCCATATACTCACTCATATCTATTCTTGTTAAAGCATGCTCATCACTAAATAAGAAATCAGCAAGTGTTTTAGCAAGTTCTGTTTTACCAACTCCTGTAGGCCCTATAAATAAGAAACTTCCAAGAGGTTTATTTTCATCAGAAAGTCCTGCTCTGTTTCTTCTAATAGCATCAGCAACTGAAGTTATAGCTTCATCTTGTCCTACAACTCTCTTATGTAATACTTCTTCAAGCTGTAAATATTTTTGTTTTTCACTAGCAAGCATTTTGCTTACAGGTATTCCAGTCCATACAGATATTACTCTGGCTATATCATCTTCAGAAATTTCCTCTCTTAAAAGTCTTTTCTTATCAGAGTTTTTAGCCTCTTCCATAGATTTAGTAGCTTCTTCTAATTTTTTCTGTAGTTCTGGTATTTTACCATATTTTATTTCAGCAGCTTTTGCTAAATTTCCTTCTCTTGTATATTGAGTTTCTTTTATATTTAAAGCTTCAAGTTCTTCTTTTAATTTTCTTGTTTCTTCAATTCTTCCTTTTTCATTATCCCATTGAAGTTTCATAGCATTACGTTCTTCAGAAAGTTCAGATAATTCTTTTTCAAGCTTTTCTAATCTCTCTTTAGAAGCAGCATCATTTTCTTTTGAAAGAGCTTGTTTTTCTATATTAAGCTGTAAAATTTTTCTTTCAATTTTATCTAATTCAGTAGGCTGACTGTCTATTTCTATTTTTAATTGGCTTGCAGCTTCATCTACCAAGTCAATAGCTTTATCAGGTAAAAATCTATTAGTTATGTATCTGTTAGATAAAACAGCAGCAGCAACTAATGCATCATCTTTTATTCTAACACCATGATGAACTTCGTATTTATCTTTTAAACCTCTAAGTATTGAAATAGTATCTTCAACACTAGGCTCTTTACAATAAACTTGCTGGAATCTTCTTTCAAGTGCTTTATCTTTTTCAATATATTTTCTGTACTCATCTAAAGTAGTTGCCCCTATTGCTCTTAATTCACCTCTAGCTAATGCAGGTTTTAATAGGTTAGAAGCATCCATTGCACCTTCAGTAGCCCCAGCTCCTACAAGAGTATGAAGCTCATCTATAAATAATATTATGTTGCCTTCAGATTTTTCTATCTCTGTAATAACAGCTTTTAATCTCTCTTCAAACTCTCCTCTGAATTTAGCACCAGCTACTAATGCACCTAAATCCAAAGCTAATAATCTTTTATTTTTAAGTCCGTCAGGTACATCTTGAGAAACTATTCTTCTTGCAAGTCCTTCAACAATAGCAGTCTTACCAACACCAGGCTCACCTATAAGCACTGGATTATTTTTTGTTCTTCTTGATAATACCTGCATAACACGTCTTATCTCTTCATCACGTCCTATAACAGGGTCGATTTTTTCTGCCTCTGCTAATGATGTTAAATCACGGCAATATTTATCAAGTGCCTGCATTTTAGCTTCAGGGTCTTGGCTATTAACGCTTTGTCCTTTTCTTAAATCTTTTAATGCACTTAAAACTTCTTTCTTACTTATTCCGCTTTTTCTAAGCATGTCGCCTGCTTTGTTATCAGCTTCAACAAGTGCTAAGAATATATGCTCTGTAGATACATATTGGTCTTTCAAAGCATTAGCTTCTTTTTCTGCTTTTGCCAAAACTTTACCGGCATTAGTAGATAGATGTAATTGTACATTTTCGCCTGTAACCTTTACATTTTCATCAACTAATCTTTGAGTTTTATCTATCAATGTATTTATAGGAACACCTATTCTTTCTACTAAAGGCTGAATAAGTCCGTCCTCTTGTTTTAATAATGCTAAAAGTAAATGTTCGCTTTTTATTTCATTATGGTCTTCACCATTGGCTATATTAGCAGCTTCATTTACTGCCTCTTGGGCTTTTATTGTATATTTATTATAATCCATATTCTAATTAATTGACGGCTTTAAACCGCCTAACTCCTTTATAGATTAATTATTTAAATTTAATTAAATAATTTTATTTCAGCATTTAATTGCTGTACACTTCTATATATGCAAAAAATATGCCAATTAATAGGTTTGAAATGTTTTGTTTTAATACATCATTATTATATTTTACCAATTATTTTTGTGTTTAAATTTTTATGATTGTATAAATTTTATATACAGAAAATTATATTATGTATAAAAATAATACTATAAATTTATATTGTGTATTAGTATAGCCTAAAACTGAGTATTTTAATATTAATTTATTTAAGAATTATTATAATCATATTTTTATCATAAGTAATCAGATATATTTTATATATTTTTGTAAAATTTTAGCTTTTAAATTAAATTAATTAACATTTATTATAATATAAGTTATTATTATTGATATTTTATTATATTAATATGTATTATACTATATCAAAAAAATACTATTTATGATATAATATTACGCGAATAATTTAATAAATTAATTCAATTATATGGAAAGTAATATTGTTAAGAATTGTGAACTGCTTATTAATAATTTTTGTATCAATATAATATTTTAATAATGATGCAATATATTTTAGTAACTTTTTTACTAATTTTGATAATGACAGAAATATTTTTTTGAATATAAAATTAAAAATCATAGGAGTTTATTATGGATACTGTATCATCTATAGTAGCGAAGGTTAACAGTTTTTTATGGGATTATTTATTAATAATTTTACTATGCGGAAGTGGGATTTATTTCACTATAAGATTTAAATTCGTACAAATTTTTAAGTTTAAAGACGGCTGGGATAGAACATTCGGAAGTATATCATTAATGGGTAAATCCGCAGGTAAAGAAGGTATGAGCTCTTTTCAGTCTTTGGCAACAGCAATTGCAGCACAAGTTGGTACAGGTAATTTAGCAGGTGCTGCTACAGCTTTGATATCAGGAGGTCCTGGTGCTATATTTTGGATGTGGGTATCTGCCTTTTTAGGAATGGCTACTATATTTGTAGAGGCATCTTTGGGACAAAAATATAAAACTACAACAGAGGACGGTCATATTATAGGAGGTCCTGCTTATTATATTCAAGCTGCTTATAAAGGCTGGTTTGGAAAAATATTATCTGTTTTATTTGCAATATTTATTATATTAGCTTTGGGCTTTATGGGAAATATGGTGCAGTCAAATTCTATAAGCGGTGCTTTTGTTAATGCATTCCCTCAAATTAAGCCTATATATGTTGGCGTAGTATGTGCTTTAATAGCTGCTTTTATATTTATAGGAGGACTTAAAAGAATAGCTTCGTTTGCTGAAAAGATAGTTCCTATAATGGCTTTGTTCTATATAATAGGTTCTTTAATAATTATTTTAATGAATATTGAAAATTTAGGCTCTTCTATAGTTTTAATATTCACATCTGCATTTAATCCTCAGGCTGTTATAGGCGGAGGTTTAGGAATAGGTGTTCAGCAGGCTATGCGTTTCGGTGTGGCAAGAGGTTTATTTTCTAATGAAGCAGGTATGGGTTCTACTCCTCATGCTCATGCTTTAGCTAAAGTTAAACATCCATGCGAACAGGGCGTGGTTGCTATGATAGGTGTATTTTTCGATACTTTCATCGTTGTAACTTTAACAGCTTTAGTTATATTAACTTCAAATATATTGCAGACACAAATATATCCTTTAACATCTGCTGCTGATATACCAGAAATTTTAAAAGGTGTTGGTTTGCCTCAGGAAGCATTCAGATTGGGATTTGGTTATTTCGGTGTTATATTTGTTGCTATATGTTTATTCTTCTTTGCTTTTACTACAATAATAGGTTGGTATTTCTTTGGTGAGCAGAATATAAAATATTTATTTGGGGTTAAAGCTAAAAAGGTTTATGCTGTATTAGTTGTAGGTTTCGTGTTATTAGGTTCAGCATTAAAAGTTGATTTAGTATGGTCATTAGCAGATACTTTCAATGGACTTATGGTTATACCGAACCTTTTGGGACTTTTAGCATTGGGCGGCGTTGTTTCTGTATTATTTAAAGAGTACAATGAACTAAATAAAAAATAATATTAAAATAATATAATATAAAAAATAAAAGGGCTTATATAAAAAATATATAAGTCCTTTTTTATTTTGAAATTAATAATTATTTTTTAGGCTTGAATATTAAAGAAATAGAATTGACGCAATGTCTTGTATTTTTTGCAGTGAGATGTTCCCCTATAAATACATGTCCTAAATGTCCTCCGCAATTATTGCATGTTATTTCTATTCTGTAACCATCTTCATCTAATGATCTTTTTACTGCACCTTCTATTTCATCGTCGAAACTAGGCCAGCCGCAATGTGATTTGAATTTATCCTCAGAGCGATATAATTCAGCACCGCATTGTTTACAGCAATAAATACCATCTTCAAAAAAATCATTGTACTCGCCTGTAAAAGGATATTCTGTACCTTTAAAAATTATTACATTTCTTTCTTCTTCAGTTAATTCTCTTTTTTCCATAGTTAAACTCCTAGAATATTAGTATATACCTAACAACTATATTTTGTCAATTTTATTTTTTATATTGTTATTATTTTCGGGGACTAGCCCACCAAATCTTCACTTCTTTTGGACGACGCCCGCCTCGCGAAGTGTGCCTACGGCAGGTGTGCCACAGGCGAATCCCGCCTACGGCGAGAAGCAGGCACAGCCCGCCTTCGGCAAAAGGCTATATTTTATATTAAATTTGATTAATTATATTACATGTAATACAATTTTAGTATGATTTAATACTAATTTTATCCTTGCACTTTCGCAAAGCGTGCCGACGAAGTCCACCTGCGGTGTCGGCAGCAACTTTAGCGAAGCCCACCTGTGGTGTGCGGCGGGAAAAAGTTGAATAAAAAAATGACAAACTTAAAAATTTTCAGTATATACAAAATACCATATTTATCAATTGGTTTTAATTATAAAATTATTACTTTGCTTGATATAAAAAAGATTAATATTTATAATAATTACAATAATAAAAAATGAATAAAGGAGAAATATATATGGCTACACCTCATATAGCTGCCAATAAAGGCGATATTGCTGAAACTATACTTTTACCGGGAGATCCTTTAAGAGCTAAATTTATAGCTGAGAATTTTTTAGAAAATGTTACTCAATACAATTCCATTAGAAATATGTTTGGATTCACAGGTACATATAAAGGAAAGAAAGTTTCCGTTCAAGGTACTGGTATGGGAATGCCTTCCTGCAGTATTTATTCTTATGAGCTTATACATTTCTATGGCTGTAAGAATTTAATTCGTATAGGTACTGCCGGTGCTTTAGTGGATAAACTTCATATTGGTGATTTGGTTATAGGAATGGGAGCTTGCACAGACTCTAATTATGCTGCACAATATGAGCTTCCTGGTACTTATGCACCTATAGCTAGTTACGAATTACTAAGAAAAGCTGTTAATAAAGCTGATGAAATGAAAATAAATTATCATGTAGGTAATATAGTTTCATCTGATGTATTTTATGGTGCTAATAATGCTACTCCTAAATGGGCAAAAATGGGGGTATTGGCCGTTGAAATGGAGGCTGCTGCCTTATATATGAATGCTGCTTATGCTGGTGTGAATGCACTTTGTATGGTAACTATTTCTGATTCTTTAGTTACAGGAGAGGCTACAACTGCAGAACAAAGAGAAAAAACTTTTACTAATATGATGGAAGTTGCTTTGTCTTTAGCTTAAAATATTATTCAATAATAAGCATTTATAAATTTATTTTTATGAATGCTTATTATTTTTTATAATTTCTTGACTTTTTTTATAATTTGTATATAATTAATTACTATGAAAGGTATTATTATTTCAAATAATTTCAAAAGCATCTACGCTTATTACTTTTTCTATTATGGCGTTTAAGGCGCCAGTATATCTATTTTTCTAATTTAAACACACACACATATATTATTAATTTTTATAACTATAAGATAATTTGGCAGATTATCATTTATAGGTTTAAAACAAAAATTATTATCTATTTTTTATGCATAAATTTTAAAATTATTTTAAGGAGAATTATATTATGATAGTCGTAATGAAACCAAATGCAAAAGAAGAACATGTAAACAGTATTATAGAAAGACTTAAAAATGCAGGTCTTGGTATAAATAAAAGTGTCGGAGTAGATTATACTGTAATAGGAATGGTAGGAGATACTTCAAAGATAGACAGAGAGTTAATAGCTTCTTTGCCGGGTGTATCTAAAGTATTGAAAGTTCAGGAGCCATTCAAAAGAGCAAACAGAGCATTTAAAAAAGAAGATACCGTAGTAGATGTAAGTGGTGTTAAAATAGGCGAAGGTAAGCCTGTTATAATAGCAGGGCCTTGTTCAGTTGAGAGTGAGGATCAGGTTATAAACATTGCTAAAAGCGTAAAAGCTGCAGGAGCTTCAATACTTAGAGGAGGAGCTTTCAAGCCTAGAACTTCACCTTATGCTTTTCAAGGTTTAGCACTTGACGGACTTAAAATATTAAAACTTGCAAAAGAAGAAGTTGGAATACCTATAGTAAGTGAGATTGTTTCTATAAGACATTTAGAGGATTTTGAAAATACTGTGGATATGATTCAAATAGGTGCAAGAAACATGCAGAACTTCGAGCTTTTAAAAGAAGTAGGAAAATTAAAAAAGCCCATACTTTTAAAAAGAGGTTTATCAAGCACCATAGAAGAATGGCTTATGAGTGCGGAATACATACTTAATCAAGGTAATGAGAATGTTGTATTGTGTGAAAGAGGTGTAAGAACTTTTGAAACTTATACTAGAAATACTTTCGATGTTTCAGCAATTCCTGCAATAAAGCGTTTAAGTCATTTGCCTGTAATAGGAGATCCTTCGCATGCAAGCGGTAAATCTTGGATGGCACTTCCTCTCACTTTGGCCGCTATTTCTGCAGGTGCTGATGGTATGATTATAGAAGTTCATAATGATCCAGAACATGCTTTATGTGATGGGGCACAGTCTATAAAGCCTGATGTATTTGCTGATATTATGGAATCTGTTAATATGATTTCTGATACTGTTGCAAAAATAAAAGAGAAACATGGAGGTAAAATTTATACCAAATAATTAATTTTGATTTGTAATATTATAATAGTCTGCTTATAAAAATTATGAGCAGACTATATTTTATATTATATTTAATATTTAATTATTTATTTTTAAATAAACTAATTTGATTTTTACATTTATATATTATATAATTTATGATATATCTATATTGAAATTTGAGGAATTAACATGTTAATTACAATATTAGCGTTATTTATATTATTGCAAAGTAATGTATTTGGATATATAGATCCAGGTACAGGAAGTTTACTTTTCTCAGCACTTTTTGGGATAATAGGAACGCTTTTCTTTTTATCAAAGGCTCTTTTGATAAAATTAAAAACTATGTCTTTTTCTAAAAATAAATCTATAGATACAGAAGCATCTAAAAAAGCAAGAATAATCATTTATGGAGAAGATAAAAGATATTGTAATGTATTTAAGCCTATTATAGAAGAATTAATAAAATTAGAAATACCAGTAATATATTACAGTTCAAGTGAAGATGATCCAATATTTGAAATAAAAAATGATTTGCTTCATACAGAATTTATTGGAATAGGTAATAAAGCTTATGCCAAATTAAATTTTATAGAAGCAGATATTTGTTTAATGACAACTCCTAATTTAGATGTTTTTCAATTAAAACGTTCTAAAGGCGTAAAGAAGTATGTGCATATATTTCATGCTCCAAATGAAGCTGCTATGTATTGTTTATATTCTTTAGACTTTTTTGATGCTGCATTATTAAGCGGAGAAAATCAAATAGCTGATATAAGAGAACTAGAAGAAACTAGAGGAACCAAAGTAAAAGAATTAGAAATTATAGGAAGTCCTTATTTAGATGAACTTAATAAAAAGAAAGAAGAAGCTTTAGAGTCTATTACTAAAGTAGAAAATAAAAAAACTGTTTTAATAGCTCCTTCTTGGGGTATGAATGGACTTCTTACAAGATTTGGAGAAAAAGTAATAGATCCTATTTTAGAAAACGGATATTATGTGATTATACGCCCTCATCCTCAATCTAGTATAGTAGAAAAAGATATGCTTGAAAGATTGAAAAATAAATATAAGGATAACTCTAATATAGAATGGGATTTTAATGGGGATAATATTTATTCATTATCAAGGGCTGATGTTATGATATCTGATTTTTCAGGAGTAATATTAGATTATGCTTTTCTTTTTGAAAAACCTACTATAATACCTAGTTTTACTTTTGATAAAAGAGGTTATGATGCTGTTGAATTAAAAGAAGAAACTTGGACATTAAAAACTTTACCTAAAATAACAGTTTCTTTAGATGAGAATAATTTTGCAAATATTTCAAATATAGTAAATGATACTATTAATAATACTTCATTAAAAGATAATATTATAAAAGCTAAAGATGAAGCTTATAAATGCAGGGGGGAAGCTGCTAAAAATGGAGCTTTGGCTTTAAGAAAAATGCTTACAGAATTAAATTAATAATTTTAATATCATAATAAATAAGGAGTGTTATTTTTATGAAAGCAATAATACTTGCAGCTGGTAGAGGCACAAGACTTTTACCTATGACTTTAGTAAAGCCTAAACCATTATTAGAGATACATGGAAAAACTATATTAGAAAACGCTATTGATATACTTAGAGAAGGCGGTGTAGATGATATCACTGTTGTTACAGGATATAAACATGAATTGTTTGATCCTTTACAAAAAAAGCTTGGGTTTAAAAAGGTAGTATCTACAGATTTTGCTTCTAAAAACAGCAGTGCTTCATTAAAATTGGTAAAAGATGAAATTACTAATGGTACTATAATAATGAATGGTGATTTATATATTAAAAAATCTTTTTTTGAATATATAAAGCCTAATGAATGCCAATTTTTATCACAAGAAATTAATAATGTTATGGTATGGGAATATGTTGTTGATGAAGAAAAAAAACTTATTAAAATTATTAAAGATGCTACTAGCGGAAGATATGGTGAGACAGGAATAGCTTATTTTGCAGGTAAGTATGTTGATACTATAAAAGAAGAACTTGATAATTGTACAGATGATGAATATTGGGAATATGCTGTTTTCAGAGCATTAAGTAGAATAGATTTTTATATTAGTGAGGCAGAAGACATTGTAACAGAAGTTGATTCTTTCAAAGATGCAATCATGACTAATACATTGACTTTTGAAGATATTGCTAAACAATGTTCTGATAATGGAGAAGCTATTAGATTAAAAGGATTAACTAATTACAATTACAAAATAACTTTTAATGGTGATAAGAAAGTAATAAGAATTCCTGGTCTAGGTACAGAAAAGTTTATTGACAGACCAGCAGAAAAACATATTATGTCATTAGTTTCTGAAGATATTGCTCCTAAAAGTATGTTCTTTGATTATGACATTAAAATAACTAATTATTTAGATGGATATAAAGATTTAGAGTTTGACGAGATAGATGAAAAGTTTTTATCTCTTTTTATGAAAAGATTAGAACAGCTGCATCAAATTAAACTAAAAGATAATCCAGGATTTGTTCCTTTATTAATTTATAATAAAATAAAAAAATATGAAGAATTAGTGCCTATTAGTTTAGTAACTGAAAAAGAAAGAGAGTTTATACATAACTCAGCTAAAGAATTAGATAAAGATGAAAAAGTATTATGTCATTTAGATTTATTATTTGGAAATATTTTATATAATGGAGAAGATGTAAAAATAATAGATTTTGAATATTCTGGTTTCACTTCTAATTATTTAGATATAGCCAGTTTTGTATGCGAATCAGATATTGATGATGAAAGACGATTAAAATTATTAAAATCATATAATGGTTTGGAAGATTCTAGAGTTAGAAAGGCTCAAATTATACATAATTATATATGGTCATTATGGGGTATTATGAACAAATCTTATGAGTATATGAGATACCATATATCTGGTCTTCATAAAAATTTATCCTATTTTAATTTAAATTGATATATGTTTATAGGCTATAATCATGAGTATAAATGAAATAATATTATATATAATGATTGTATTTATGGTTCTAGGAGCCATAGATAAAGTCATAGGCAATAAATTTGGTCTTGGAGAACAGTTTGAAGCTGGTTTTAATGCTATGGGGGCTTTAGCTTTATCTATGATAGGTATTATATGTCTTGCTCCAGTAATAGCAGCATTATTAAAACCGATTATCATTCCAATATACACTGCTTTAGGGGCAGACCCTTCAATGTTTGCAACAACAATACTTGCTAATGATATGGGGGGGGCTCCTTTAGCATTAGAATTTGCTAATGATATAAATGCAGGAAAATTTTCAGCTTTTATAGTCGGTGCTATGATGGGGCCTACTATAGTTTTCAGTATACCAGTTGCTATTGGTATTATTAATAAAGAAGATCATAAGTATTTAGCTTTGGGTATAGCTTCAGGTATGATTACTATACCAATAGGGGCTTTTTGCGGAGGGCTTGCAGCTGGATATGGAGTTATATTTTTAATAAAAAATCTTATACCAATAATTATAGTATCAATACTTCTTACTTTAGGTTTAATATTTATAAGAGATGTTTTGATAAAGATATTTGATTTATTTTCTAAATTTTTAGTTATATTAATTACTATAGGTTTAGTTTTTGCTGTAATAGAGGCATTAACAGGAATTCAAATTATAAAATTTACTATTAGCAATCAAACAATTACAATGTCGTCTATATCTGATGCTGTTACTACAGTTGCTAGTATAGCTTTTGTTTTGGCAGGAGCTTTTCCTCTTGTATTTGTACTTACTAAAGTGGCTTCAAAACCTTTGGAAGCTGTAGGAAAAAAATTAGGTATGAATGATGTTGGAGCTGCTGGTTTGGTTGCAACTCTTGCTAATAATATACCTATGTTTAATATAATGAAAGATATGAATAATCAAGGAAAGATTATAAATTGTGCCTTTGCTGTTAGTGCGGCATTTACATTTGGAGATCATTTGGGATTTACTGCTGGTTATGCAGGAGGAGAATATAGAAATATGATATTTCCTATGATAGTGGCTAAATTGGTTGGAGGTGTAACTGCTATAATAGTTGCTTATTTTGTATCTAAGATAGTGCTTAAAAATACTAATTGATTTATTTTTTAATATGAAATATAATTAAAGAGGAAACATATGATAAACAGTCAACAGTCAACAGTCAACAGTCAACAGTCAACAGTCAACAGTCAACAGTCAACAGTCAACAGTCAACAGTCAACAGTCAACAGTCAACAGTCAACAGTCAACAGTCAACAGTCAACAGTCAACAGTCAACAGTCAACATAGTATAGACTTTATTTTTTTATATAAATCATTTTTTATAAAAAGCATCATAAGCTCGAAGAAATTTATTTCTTGGGGGTATTATGATGTTTTTTGATATACTTTACAATATTACAATATACCCAATAGAATTCATTATAGAAATATTATTTTATCTATTTAATTCTGTCTTTAAATCAGGATATGGAGTAAGTTTATTTTTTATCAGTTTATGTATAAATTTTTTATCATTGCCATTATATAATATAGCAGAATCTTGGCAGGCTAAAGAAAGAGCAATTCAAGATAAAATGAAGCCAATGATAGATAATATTAAAGCCGTATATAAAGGAGATCAAAGGTATCTTTTAATAAGAGCTTGCCAAAGAATAAATGGTTATAAAACTATATATGCTTTTAGAGGTACTTTAGGTCTTTTAATACAAATACCATTTTTTATAGCAGCATATAATTTTATACATAGTATATCTGGATTAAATGGTCAGAGTTTTTTATTTATAAAAGACTTATCTAAACCAGATAATTTAATTCATATTGGTAATATTAGTATAAATTTACTTCCATTTGTAATGACTTTATTTAGCTTGCTTGCCGGATTTGTTTATGCTAGGAAATTAAGATTTAAAGAAAGTTTGCCTCTCTATATAGTATCATTAATATTTTTAGTATTATTATATACTTCACCATCAGGACTTTTATTTTATTGGACTATTAATTGTTTATTTTCTTTAATAAAGAATATTGTAATAGAGTTTAAACTATATGAAGTATTTGTTAAAAATAAATATAAGTTATTAAAAGCATATAACATATTGTTTATTATCGTTACAGTAGTATTTATGTTGTTAATTTCTTTATCAAATGTAGAAAGAAAAGGGTATTTATCAGATTTTGAATTTATAAATAATAGAAATGGATATTTTTATGCTGCTAGAGTAAGATATTATAGTAAAATTTTTATTACTAGTGATATATTTTCTTTTGTTGGCAATAAAGATAAATTAGATGATAATGTAATTAGTATAGAGTATGAGGGTAGTAGTACAATAGTATCTACTTTAATTTTAAAAGATAAAATTGAAAATATAAAAGATGATATTATTATATACTATAGACTTTCTCCTAGAAGTTATTCAATTAATATATATTTGTTTTTGTTGTTTATAACTATCATATTGAATATATCAAATATATATAAATTTATATTTAATAAAAGTCATTTAATAGAATCTTTTGAAAAAAACAGATATAAATTAATGATAACTTCTTGTTTAACAATCACTATATTATCCGGGCTTTTTATATTGTCATCTCTTATATCTAACTCTCCTCAAGAATTTTCATATCCTTTTTATTTGATTATAAACAATTTATCTATAGGTATTGGATTATTTTTCTTTTACCCTATGTTTATATATTCATTATTTTCAGAAAAAATTAAAAATTACTTAACTTTACTGTCTTTGTTTTTTGTTATATTTGTATTAATAAATACATTTGTAATGACAGGTAATTATATTAATATAAATAATGAATTTTTATTTGATAATGCTGATTTATTAAAATTTTCTTTTAAAGAATTATTATTGAATTTTTCATTGACTATTATATTTAGTTTAATATTAATTTTTATTTTAAGAGTTAATAAAAGTATATTTTTTATCAATATAAATTATATTGTATTAGCTGTTTTAGTAATTATTTCATTACTAGATATATATAATATATATAACTCACATGTTAAACTTAATGATATTAAGAAAAAATCAAATCAATTATCAAGTTATAAAATATTTAATTTATCTAAAACAGAAAATAATATAATAGTTTTATTCATTGATAAAGCTGTAAATTCTTATTGGTTAGAAGCATTTGAGAGATTTCCAGAATATAAAGAAAAATTAGATGGTTTTACAATATATCCAAATACTGTTTCTTTTAGTCAATCTACTATAACAACGGCTTCTCTATATGGAGGTTATGATTATTTACCTTTCGAATTAAGTACAAATGGCAGTAATCTTTTAAAAGATAAACATAATGAGGCTATATTAACTGTACCGTTATTATTAGAAGAATATGGGTATAAGTCTACTTTATTGGAACCTACATACGCCAATTTTTCAAATATTCTAGATTTGAGCATATTTGAAAATTACACTAATATTTCAGCTTATTCATCAGATTCTATTCAAAATTATAGTTTGAATATTTATTTTGGAGGAACAAACATTAATTTTGAACAGACTTTAGAAATGGATCAAAAAAATAAATCTATAAGATTTTCATTATTTAGAATGATGCCTATAAATTTAAGATATGATTTTTATGATAATGCTGGTTGGTTTTTAGCTAGTTCTTCTTTTTTAAGATTTAATTCTAGTATAAGATATTATTCTGTTTTAGATTCTATAACTAACTTTATGAATATTACTGAGGATGGTAATTATTATAATATGATATATAATTTAGCTACACATGAACCTTATTACTTTGCTTCTGATTTTTTACCGCATACAAGTTTAGAAGATGTAGATAGTAAGGATTTAAATATATATAGAGATGATATTAGTACAAGATTTTTTTATGTTAATGTTGCTGCCATTAATTCTTTAATAAAAATCATTAAATATTTAAAAGATAATGATGTTTATGATAATACTAAGATAATAGTAATTTCGGACCATGGAAGCGGGGTTTATAATAATAATTTTAATTCAAATAATTTATCTTTTGTCACTACTATAAATCCATTGTTAATGTTTAAAGATTTTAATAGTAAAGGAAATATAAAAATTGATACTAATTTTATGACTATAGCTGATATGCCGTATTTAGCAACTAAACATATTGATAATCCTATAAATCCATTTAATAATAAAATAATAACAAATGATTATAAAAATAATGGAGTTAATATAATAACTGTTGATTCTTGGCAGGTTGATAGACAGTTAAGTAATTCATATAATTTTAATTATTATTATTATGTTAGAGATAATATATTTGATGTTAATAATTGGAAGAAATTTCAAATTGATTGGAAAACTAAAGAATCAAAAGAAGTAGAATTAAATTAAATAAAGTAACTTTTAAAATAACCGATAATTTTGACGAGTAAATTTATATATCGCAAGGAGGCGTAAAAATTATGGGAGTCAAAAAGTATTTCTTTTTATTGCTAGTTTTATTAGCTATGAATAGTATATATGCATTTGCAAATCAAAATATTATAAGAGTACAGTTAACAGATGTAAAAGCACCATATACTATTAATATCAAAGGTCCTTATAAGGCATACAATTATAAATATGAAAGTGAAATTATATCTGCTCTTACTAATGAAACTGTAAAGGTAGTTGAAAACAGATTAGGTTTAAAAGTTAATGAAGTTGGAGTTTATAAAGAAGGTATAGTATTTGAAACTCAGGACGGATTTACTTTAAATGGTGTTGAATATTATGGTTCATTAATGTTTATTCCATACAATGATACAATGATCGTTGTTAATGAACTTAATATTGAAGATTATGTTAAAGGAGTACTTCCTCATGAAATGTCTCCTGATTGGCCTATGGAAGCTTTAAAAGCTCAGGCAGTAGCAGCTAGAACTTATGCTATGTATCATATATTAAAAAATGCTAATAAACTTCCTTTTGATGTTGATAATACTACAAAATATCAAGTTTATAATGGTAAAGAAAAAATGAATTGGTCTGTTGAGCAGGCAGTTGATAGAACTAGATATGAGATTGCTGTTTATAAAGGAAAAGTTATAGCTACATATTTCAGTGCTTTATGCGGCGGACATACTGACAGTGCTGAAAATGTATTTGGTGTTGCTGTTCCTTATTTAGAAGGAGTTTCTTGCCCTTATTGTAATGCTCAGATTAAGCCTTGGACTAATGCTTTAAGCTATAATGAACTTAATAATGATTTAGCTAATTATTCTGTACATGCTACTGAAAAATCTTCTATAGGTATTAGCACAGATCCTAAATCAGGTAAAGCTACTAATATAAAAATAGATGACAGCGATATTCGTTCTAGAGATTTCAGAACTACTCTTTCTCCTAGATTAGTACCTTCACTTAACTTTACTATTAAAAAAGTTGATAATGGTATCATAATCACTGGAAAAGGAAGTGGACATGGTGTAGGTATGTGTCAGTGGGGTGCTTATGGTATGGCACAGGTTAAAAAAGATTATAAAGAGATATTAAAATTCTATTATAATGGAGTTGATATTGTAGATTATAATAGAGTTAATAAAGAGTTTGAACCTGATGTTTGGGGAAAGTGATTAATAAATAATTAAGTAAAAAACAAAGGCTTATATTGATGTTCAATATAGGCCTTTTTTATTATTAAAATAATATTTATTTCTTTGTAAGATTGTATAAAAAATTTAATGATTTTATATTTTTTTCATAAGGAGGATATCTAGTATCTATTTCAAAACGATAACCTTTATTTAGAATAGTTGTTTCTTTTGAAAAGCATTTAAAACTATCATAACCATGATACTGTCCTATACCGCTGTTTCCAATTCCTCCAAAAGGTGCATGAGGATTAAGTATCTGACTTATAGTATCATTAACGGCACAGCATCCGTAACTCATTCTTTCTATGAAGTAATAATTAAAAGCAATATCCTCTGAAAATAGATACATAGCAAGGGCTTTGAACAAACTTTGTTTATTATATCTCTTGCTTCTTCTTTTGTTTTGTAATATAGTATTGGGAAAACACTTCCGAATATTTCATCTTTCATTATATTAGTTTCTAAATCTCTAGGTTCTACTATAGTAATAGAAATAGATAAATTATTATCATCATATTCACCGCCGTAAATTATTTTTCCGTCATTCAAATATGATTTTATTCTTCTATAGTGATTTTCATTTATGATTCTATGCAGTTTTCTTTCTTTATTGAATAATTCTATTTCTTTACTGAATGCGATTAGAAATTTTTCTTTTAAATCTTCTCTTAGTAATATATAATCCGGAGATATACAAGTTTGACCGGAGTTTAAAAATTTACCCCATATTATTCTTTTTACAGCTTTATTAAAATTATTTCCTTTTATATCATCTATTATTACAGGTGATTTTCCTCCAAGCTCTAAAGTTACAGAAGTTAGAAATTCCGATGCATTTGCCATAATGATTTTTCCAACTCTTGGAGAGCCTGTGAAGAAAATTTTATCATACTCTATTTTTGTTGTACTTTCCGGAGGCACAGTTTTATCTATAACTGCAATATACTCTTCATCAAATGTATTTTTTATAGAATCGTAAATTACATCATAAACGCAAGGAGTTAATTGAGAAGGTGCTATTATAGCTGTATTTCCAGCACCTATTGCTCCTACAAGCGGAAGAAAAGTTAATTGAACAGGATAATTCCAAGGAGATATTATCAATGATACCCCAAATGGCTTATTTATAACCATTGTCTTAGCATCCATTGTTATCATGTTCTTTTTTACTTTTTTATGATGCATCCATCTTCTTAAATTTTTTATGAATAGATTAATTTCTTCTATAACCATATAAAATTCTGAAGCTATAGCCTCAAACTCGCATTTTTGCATGTCTTTGTATAATGCATCTATAAAATCTTTTTCATATTTTATTAACATTGATTTTAATTTTTTTAATTGTTCTATTCTGAAATTATATGATAAAGTTTTTGATGTTTGAAATAATTTTTTTTGCTTATCTCTTAATTCTATTAAATCCATTTTATATATTTCTCCATAATTTGTTTATAGTTAATATACAAAAATATTGATAAATTCCTATTATTTTTTATGATTAATATATTGAATTGATTTGCAAAAAATTGTAAAAATAATAAAATAAAAATTTATATATAAAAAATTATATTTGGGTTTTGTGTAAATGAAAAATAAAGCTTTTAAAAGATTCATATTATTTATTATTTGTTTTGCTATTATTGTTGCTGTAATTGCCTCTATGCTTACTGCTCAGGATATTTCTTTAAAGAAAAAAATCACTTCAAAGAACAAAATCAATTATGGTACTGCATTAGAATTATATAATAGAGAAAAATATTTAGAAGCATATAATCAATTTACTAATATAATGAATAGAGATGAAGATGCAATCATTAAAGATTATATTATATATTATGGTGCTAAAAGTGCTTTGAGTACCAATATGTATGATGAAGCTATAGATTTGTATTCATTATTAATGAAAGAATATACAAATTCGCCGCTATATCCTTATGCTGAACAGTATAAAGCATTAGCAGAGTTTTATAGAGATGATTATCCTGTGAGCAACTTTTTTAATAGCAGGAAACAAAAATGGATTAAAGAATTTGTAGGTATAAGAGCTTTAAGAAATACTGATGATACTAATAAAGCTAAGATGATAGCTTATGAACTTATAACTAAATTATCAAATAGTGAAGCTATTATTTATTATAATGATAATTATGAAGATGAAATATCTTTATTCGATAACGAATTAAAATATAAAGCCGCTTCAGTACTTTATGATGCAGGATTTAGGAAATCTGCATTAAAACATTTTGAATATTTATACTCTAATAATTATAATAAGGGAAATTCAACTTATTATATGGCTAGAATAAATGAAGCAGAAGGAAATAGGGGAGAAGCAGCTAAATTGTATGATGAATATTTATCTAATGCCAATAATAAAACATACAGAAAAATGGGTCTTTACTATTCCGCAGGTAATTATTCTAAATTAACAAATAATGCTAAATCAATGGAATTGTATAATACATTTTTGAGAGAGTACCCAAGAGATGATTATGTGCCTAGAATATATAATAATTTTGTTAATACTAGTTTGAATAAAAATAATTTGGTTCAGGCAAAAGTTTATTTAACTAATGTTATGAATAAATTTCCAAAGAGCTGGCAGACTGAATTAGCGTTAAAATCATATTTAAGAAAGGCGTTTAAATTAAAAAATAAAACTGAAACTTATTTTGCTACTTCAGCATTGGAGAAAAGATATACTACATTCAGACATGATTTTCCATTGTCTTGGAGTATGTGGAGTGCGGAAGAATTTGGAGATACTGAAAAAAGAGATGAATATTTAATGAAAACACTTCTTACAAGTAAAAATCATTATTTTGTAAAAGGTGCTTTGACTTTAGCTAATGATGATATGATTAAAAATGTTGAAATAAGCAATACTTATTATTTTGATGAAGCTAAAAAATATTACACTGATTCAAATTATACTAAGTCTATGGAAATGCTTGATAAGATTCAGTTCTTAAATTATATTGCTACAGGAAAAGAAGATGATTTGATGAAATCAGCTAGAGATATGGCTAAAAATATTCTTATGCAAAATGATTTTGTAAAAGAGCTATATTCAAATAAAAGTGATTATAATTTATTTAATGAATTATCATTACAAACTACTAACGAAGTTGATAGATCAATATTATTATACTGTTACGGCGATTATGATAATGCATACACAGAATATGATAAAATATTTAAGAAAGCTGAAAAAGTAAATTATCCATTATTTTATTTTGCTGAAAAGATTTTTAAAGATTCAGGAAATACTAAAAGGCTTATGCAGATATCTGTTAATATAGGAAAGTATTTTGACTATCCTTATACTTATAATACAGATTTGCTTCCGGATGAGTTTAGAAAAATGGTTTATCCTAGATATTTTGATGAGTATGTTCTTCCAGAGGCAAAGCATTATAAAATAGATCCGTTATTTGTATATGCTATAATGCGTGAGGAAAGTACATTTGATCCGAAGGCTAAATCTTGGGTTGGAGCTATGGGACTTATGCAGTTAATGCCTGCAACAGCAGCAGAGCAAAATAGAAATCCTAGATACAGATACGATCCTTTAGATTTAACCGATCCTAAACAAAACATTAATATAGGTATCGGACATTTAAGCTGGTTATTTAAAAATGAAAATGCAAGCAACTATATAATAGTGGCTGCAAGTTACAATGCAGGTTCAGGACGCGGAAAAAGATGGAAGTCCGAATATGGTACTAATAATATGTATCGTACAGGAAGATTCATCGATATTGAAGAAACTGAATATTATGTAGAGAAAGTTATTAATAGTTATGAACATTACAGTAAATATTATCAAGATTAATATGTAATTATTTTATAGACATATTTGAAATATACTGAAAATTTTTAAGTTTGTCAATCAATACACTTTATGTAGAATTATCAACTTTTTTGTCGCACACGCTCTGCGGACTTCGTCAAAGTTGCTGCCATAGGCACGCTTCGCGAAAACGCAATTGCTATAACTTTATATTAAAAAATACTTATTAAATATAGGATATAACCTAAATTTAAAGTAAAAATGCAGTCTTTTTGGTTCTTTTATACCAATAAAAGAACTGGGGGGTGTGAGGGCTAGTCCCCACTAATAATAAAATAATTTTTGATAAAATATGTTTGTTTAGGTATATAATCGAAATGTAAAATTTATTTGCAAAAAATCAAAAAAGTAATACAATAATAGTTACTATATAAAAACTATTTCAGGCTTATTTTAAATGAAGAATACTATCTTAAAAATTTTTAATAAAAGAGTTTTACTTTTTACATTTTGTTTTGAAATCATTGTTATTGTAATGACATCTATATTAGGTGCTCAAGATATATCATTACAAAAGAATATTATATCAAAAAATAAAATCAATTATGGTACAGCATTAGAACTTCATAATAGAGAAAAATATTTAGAGGCTTATAATCAATTTACAAATATTATGAATACAGAAGATGATATGATTATAAGAGATTATGTTATATATTACGGTGCTAAAAGTGCTTTGCTTACTAATATGTACAATGAGGCAATAGATTTATATGCTTTACTAATGAAAGAATATCCTCGTTCATCATTGTACCCTTATGCAGAGCAGTATAAAGCATTAGCAGAGTTTTACAGAGATGATTATCCTATAAGCGATTTTTTTAATGGAAAGACTCAAAAATGGATCAAAGAGTTTGTAGGAATAAGAGCTTTAAGAAATACTGATGATACTAATAAGGCTAGAATGATAGCTTATGAACTTTTAAATAGATTCGGATTAAGTGAAGCTGCTATATATTATAATAATAATTTCTCTGAAGATATTTCATCTTTTCCAAATAATTTAAAATTTAAAACAGCAGCTATACTTTATGAAGCAGGATATAGAAAGGCATCTTTGAAACATTTTCAAGATTTATATGATAATAATTCGCATAAGGCAAGTTCTACATATTATATGGCTAGAATTAAACAGAAGTCCGGAAATAGAAAAGATGCTGCAGCTTTATTCGATGAATATTTATCAAACGCCAATAATAAATCACATAGAAGATTAGGGCTTTACTATTCAGCAGATAATTATACTAAATTAAAAAATTATAATAAGGCAGCAGATCTCTATAATACTTTTTTGAAAGAATATCCTAGAGATGATTATGTACCTAGAATATATAATAGTTTTGTTACTTTGAGTTTGAATAGAAATAATTTAGTTCAAGCAAAAACTTATCTTACAAATACAATGAAGAGATTCCCTAAAAGCTGGCAGACAGAACTTGCTTTAAAATCATATTTAAGAAAGGCATTTAAATTAAACAATAAAACAGAAACTTATTTTGCTACCAAAGCTTTAGAGGCAAGATATCCTAGTTTCAGACATGATTTTGCATTATCTTGGAATATGTGGACGGCTGAAGAGTTTGGAGATATTGAAAAAAGAGATGAATATTTAATGAAAACACTTCTTACAAGTAAAAGCCATTATTTCGTAAAAGGTGCTTTGAGTCTTGCTAATAATGAAATGATAGCTAATGTTCAGCTTAGCAATACTTATTATTTGAATGAAGCTAAAAGATATTATGCAGATTCTAATTTTACTAAATCTATGCAAATGCTTAATAAGATACAATTTTTAAATTATATTGCTACAGGCAAAGAAGATAATATCACAAGAGATGCTAGGGCATTAGCTAAAAATATTCTTATGAGAAATAAATTTGTAAAAGATTCATACGCTAATAGGAGCGAGAATGATTTATTTAATGAATTATCACTTCAGACTAGAAGGGAAGTTAATAAAGCAATAATATTATACTATTACGGCGATTATGATAATGCATATACAGAGTTCGATAAAGTATTTAAAAAGACTCAGGTAACATATCCTTTATTTTATTTTGCTGAGAAAATATTTAAAGATTCAGGAAATACAAAAAGACTTATACAAGTATCCGCAAATATAGGTAAATATTTTGGATATCCTTATAATGATAATGTTGATTTGCTTCCAGATGAGTTTAGAAAGAGAGTGTATCCTAGATATTTTGATGAGTATGTTGTACCTGAAGCTAAATACTATAAAATAGAGCCCGCCTTTGTATATGCTATAATGAGAGAAGAAAGCCTATTTGATCCTAAAGCCCAGTCTTGGGTTGGGGCTATGGGGCTTATGCAGTTAATGCCTACAACAGCAGCAGCTGAAAATAAAAAGTCTAGATATAGATACAATCCTTTAGATTTAACAGATCCTAAGCAGAATATTAATTTAGGTGTTTCTCATTTAGGTTGGTTATTCAGCAGTCAAAAGGCAAGTAATTATATATTAGTAGCAGCAAGTTATAATGCAGGTTCAGGTCGCGGAAGAAGATGGAAAGCAGAGTACGGCACTAATAATATGTATCGTACAGGAAGATTCATTGATATCGAAGAAACTGAATACTATGTAGAGAGAGTTATAAAAAGCTATGAATATTACAGCAAATATTATAAGGATTGATAATATAATACTTTATAACTTTATAGATATTCATTTTAATTTATTTTGAATTTTGATTGTAAAAAAATTACAGGGCATTAGCAATTTAATACCCTGCATTGTATATGGGATGGAAAGTAAATCAATCGTCGAATTTTTGTCCTATCAGCTGACCGTCAGAAGATATATAAAGCTCCATCATATTATTAAGCTTTATTTCATAAGTACCCCATTTCTTTTCAGCACTTATTATAACGGTTTGCGGATATGTGTTTCTTATAGTGTTTGCAACATTGGCAGGAAAAGCATTATATGGTATTCCAATATACTCTGCATCTATTTCCTTCCAATCGCCATTTCCTAAGAAGTCTATTTTTATGCCGTTGGAAAGCTCTACCTCATATTTACCGTCATCCATTTCAACATACCATATTTGTGCATCAGGAAATATTTGAGCTATAAATTGTCTAGCTCTTTCAGGTAATTGTTCAGGAGAAACTATCCAATCATCGGCGAATAGACTGCTGGAAGAGATTATGATAATTGTTAATATTACTTTTAGTATTTTCATAAATAACCTCCTCCTCCTTTTATATTATTAGTATATCATATTTATTATTATGTGTCAATATTTTTTACAAATATTTTACTTCTTGTTTACAAGGTATTTATTTTTTATAATTATTGCTTACATATTATCGTACATATTTGCTGTAAATTTAAAAAAACAGTTCTAATATGAAAATATTAAAACTGTTTTTACATAAAATATATATTTTTATAAAATTTATTGTTAATTATCTTGTTTTTTGAAATATAAAACTATATTGAGAATAGAAATCACTATAAATATTATCCAGCAAATTATTGTACTGTATAAATATTTCATTGTAGGTGTGAACTCGAATACGATATTGTTATCACCAGCATCAACATAAACACCTCTGAATAATAGATTAGCATTTAATAATTCTTTCTTCTCCCCATTTACAGTTACAGACCAATCCGTATTATAACGTTCTTTAGACACAAGAACACCAGCTTCAGGAGTTTTTACATTAATTACTATTTTATTATCACTTTCTTCAAGTAATTCAGCAGTATATATTGAATTTCCATTATTCAAAGTGATATTATTATTTGAATTATTAAGTAAAACAACCTCATTAGCTAAATTGAAATTAGGCATGCTAATTCTGCCAAGTCCATCATTGAAATCTACTGCATTATAAGCATTATTAACAAATTCATATTTATTTCTATACCCTTTAAGTTCATATAATACAGCAGCAGAGAATTGATCCTGATATTCAGTTATCTTTGTCAAATCATTAGAAAGTACTGACTGATCCAAATATGTAGGACTTAAAATATATCTTACTCCAAGTAAATCCATAAGTCTAGGCTGATAACCTACATAATCATTTATTCTGAATGCTGAAAATACATCAGTAATATCTTTTGATAATCGGCTTGCAGCAGGAGGCTCAGTTAAAGGTATTTTGTAATAAGGCATTGTATGAGTAGTATATCTGTATAGATAAGGAATCAATATAGGCATTGTTGTTTCATTGCCTTTTTCATTCAATATATGATCAACTATAGGAGTAGATTTATACATTTGATCATAATTAGATTTTACTACAAACATGTTTCCGCTTTGAGCTAAATCCAAGAATAATACAGCTATAAACATATAAGGCAAATATTTATAGAATAATTTATCTTTATTAGCTATTACAACATATAAAAATACTATAATACTTCCTATTATAAGAAAACCTATATGTCCTAAATCATACACAGAGAATAATATAAATCCTATTAAAGGTACTATTACAAGGAATTTATCTTTTATGGTTATTTCTTTTAATGAAATGGCATTATTAATTAAAAGAAGTACAGAAGAAGATATTAAAGTTAATCTTATAAATGACATAAATATATTTTTTGATATTAATGCAGCATTAGCTTCCTTCCAATCAGTTACAAAACTATTATATATCATTCCATTTGTTAATATTGTTATTAATGCAAGTACGGCAGAAGCTATTGTTATTGCATACATAATTTTTTGAGCTATATTTATATATTTATAATCATCTTCTAAATATTTTAATAGCTTATCCTCTTTTTTTGCTTCTAATGCTTTAAATATATAATCGCATGCAAATGATGAAAGTATTGCAAATGGAATAGGTATAATTTCTATAAATTTATTAGGATTTCTCGCATCTCTGAATATTGGTATTTGAAATAAAGCTCCATATATAACAGGAAAATATCTTCCAAAACTTGCTATTAAAAAGAATAAGGCTGTACCAATCCAGAAATATTTTTCACTGTATTTTTTTCTGCTTATAAATATGGCAAATATTATAAAAATAAAAGTGATATAACCAATATTAGCAGAAGTTAAAGAGAAGTTTGAAGTTTTAGGCTCTCCAGGCATATTAGCTATTCTTCCCCAATAAGGGTGAGTTTGACTTCCTGAATAGTATCCGAAGAATCCAGGTATAAAGAATCCCAATACTTCTTCAGGCGGATATGACCATCTTGTAGCCCATTCCCATAATTGATTCTTATCTGTAACTCCGGCTGCTCCCATATCCTGAGTATTTCTTGTTATCATTATTATTTGTATAGACATCAAAAAAGAAAATACTGCTACTAATGCAAATTTTACACATAAAATAATTATTTTTTTAATATCTGTTTTTATAAAGTCAATTATTTTCTTATCATTTTTTTTATTGTAAAGTAAGTATAAGAAATAACATGATAAAAATAAAGCGAAGTACATTGCAACGTCCAAAGCTCCGCCTAAAAATGCTATTCCTAAAAAAGCACCTGTAAGAAGGAAATGAATCCATTTTTCACTATTCATAGCTTTTGAAAGGAAATACAATACAAATGGAAAATAACAGTAAGTTTCAAATTTACCTAAATGACCTGGAAGTATTAATGTTATCATAGCATTTGAAAACATCAAAGCAACTGCACCAAACATAGATGCTTTTATAGATAATTTCTTTTCTCTTAAAAATAAAAATAATCCATATCCCATAATAGTTATATGAAACATTATACTTACTTGAGGGTATATATTATTAGGTAATAATGCTATTAATAAAGATTTTGGGTGAATAGGTACTGTTGAAGATGTGGCTATAGTAAAGTAAGCATTATTCCAGAAGTATAAATTTCCGCTGAATATTGCATCTTTAATATTTTTAATATCCCATAATATAACATCGCCCATTTGAAGATAGGAAAATGTTAAGTTGCTGTAGAAAAATAGTATAGAAAGAATTGCAAATATAATAGGATATATAATTTCTTTTTTTAATGATTTCATTATTTGTTTTCCTTAAATTAAAGTAAGTTATATGTATGTTTTTATGATAAATAAAAAATTAGATATTAAATAATATATAAAAGATACTGTATTGTCAAGGAGTTTTGTTTTAAAATATTTTATGTATAATTTATGTTAAAGAAAAAAGTATTAATTTAAAACGTATACATTGAAATACATTTTATTAATGATTTTAATATAATATTTAGTCCGAAATATATACAATATTTTTATATAATTTTTAATTATAAGTTTGTAACTATTTTTTATTATAGACGTATGATTATTATTAATATAACTATGAAAAGAATATTTTTTATGATATATAATATTTTATATATTAAATAAATTATAAAAAACAATCATTTTTATATATAAAATAACTATTTTATATATAAATAATCCAATTTTTATATAAATATTACTAGATACAGTATTGTAAAAAAAAATATATGTACTATAATATATGAAATATTTTTTTATTTTATTGATGATTTTTAAGGAGACTTTTATTATGAGAGATAAAACATTTTTGATGATACCAGGTCCTACTCCAGTACCTGAATCAGCATTAATAGAAATGGCAAAACATCCTATGGCACATAGAAGCAAAGAATTTTCAAATATCTTAAAAGAAGTTTATGAAGATTTAAAATATGTGTTCCAAACTAAAAATGATGTATATTTATTCACAGCAAGCGGAACAGGTGCTATGTGTGCTGCTTTAGAAAACCTTATTAATGAGGGCGATAAAGTATTATGCTTATCTATTGGTAATTTTGGGGCAAGATGGGCAAAAATCGCTGCAAGCAGAGGAGCTGTAGTTACAAAAGTAGAAGTTGAAGCTGGAAAAGTTATAACTCCTGAAATGCTTGAAGAAGCTTTGAATAAAGATAAAGACATAAAGATTGTAACTCTTACTCATAGTGAAACTTCAACAGGTGCTGCTAATGATGTAAAGACATTATGTTCTATTATAAAAAAACATGGTGCTGTATCAGTTGTAGACGGTATAACAAGTTTATGTGCTATGGAGTTTAAAACTGATGAATGGAATATTGATGTTGCAATATCTGGTTCTCAAAAAGGATTTATGATTGCTCCTGGACTTTCATTTTTAACTGCAAGCGAAGATGCTTTCAAAATGCATGAAAAATGTAAATATCCTAGTTTTTATTTTAACTGGACTGAACATAAAAAGTCTTTAGCTAAAGATACTACTCCTTTTACTCCAGCAGTAAGCCTTATAACTTCTTTACATACATCTTTAAAAATGATAAAAGAAGAAGGTATTGAAAATGTTAATAAAAGACATAAAAAACTTTCTCTTGCTTTAAGGGCTGCTGTAAGAACTATAGGATTAAAATTACTTGTAGAAGATGATAATAATGCAAGCCATGCTATCACTTCAATACTTCCTCCTGAAGGAATAAGCGTACCTGATATAAGAAAAACTTTGAAAGAAGATTATGATATAATAGTTGCAAATGGTCAGGGTAATTTAGAAAATAAAATCTTTAGAATCGGAAGCCTTGGATTTGTATGCGAAAGAGATTTAATAATGGCTATGGGAGCATTAGAGGCTAGCCTTTTAAAATTAGGATACAAATTTGAATTAGGCAGTGGAGTTAAAAAGTTAATTGAAGAATTAAATAAATAATAGTAAATAGTTTTGATTATTTTATATATTCTAATATAATGCTTTTTTCATTATATTAGAATATTTTATTTTTATTAGTAATAGTTATAAAGCGAGAAAAGTTTATCAAATAATTTATTATTGATGAGTTTGTATACTTTTTTGAGCATAGCAACAAAAGAAGCGAGAAAAATCTGCCCAGATAATTCGCCTAAGGTGGAGGAGCTTATAGTCTTTTTCTAGTATAGTAATAAAAAAGCGAAAAAAAGCCACCTCTATAATTCATTATCGAGGATCTTATAGGTTTTTTCGAGCATAGCAACAATAAGCGAGCCGAAGACAGTAAATAAATTTATTTATTTGCTTATTGTAGGCGGAGGCGAGCATAACAATAAAGGAGAAAATTATAATGAAGGTTTTAATAACTGATAAGGTAAATGAATGCGTTAAGGATATAATAGCTGATGTTTCTGAAGCTGTATTTCTTCCTACTATGAGTGAAGATGAATTAGTTAAAGTTATTGGAGAATATGATGCTTTGATGGTTAGAAGCCAAACTAAAGTAACAAAAAGAATCATAGAAGCTGGAAAGAATTTAAAAATCATAGGACGTGCGGGAGTAGGAGTGGACAATATAGATGTTGAAGCTGCTACAGAAAAAGGTATAATAGTAGTAAACTCTCCTGATGGAAATACTATTGCAGCATCAGAACATACTATAGCTTTAATGCTTGCAGTATCAAGAAATATAGTACCTGCTGCAGTATCTACTAAAGATGCTAAATGGAACAGAGATAAATTCACTGGTAATGAGCTTTTAGGAAAAACTTTGGGTGTTATGGGATTTGGAAGAATAGGAAGAAAGGTTGTTCATATTGCTTTAGCTATTGGTATGAAAGTTATTGTATATGATCCATTTGCTACAGAAGAAATAGTTCAGAAAGCTGGAGCTGTTTATGAAACTTCTTTAGATGAATTCTTACCTAAACTTGATTATTTATCACTTCATATACCAAAAACTCCTGAAACAAATAATATAATAAATAAAGATAATTTATGCAAGATGAAAAATACTGCAATAATTATTAACTGTTCAAGAGGCGGACTTGTTAATGAAGAAGATTTAAAAAATGCTTTAGAAAATGGTACTATAGCAGCAGCAGCAGTAGATGTATTTGTAAATGAACCTAAAATAGAAACTTGTCCTTTAGTTGAATATAAAAAGGATAATTTGATACTTACTCCTCACCTTGGAGCTAGTACAAAAGAAGCACAGATTAATGTTGCTTTGGATGTTGCTAGACAGATAAAACAGGTACTATCTGGAGGATATACTGAATCAGCAGTAAATATACCTTCTCTTAATCCTGAAAAATTAGAGCCTGTAAAAGATTACATGAAAATTTCAGAGAATGCAGGCGAAATGATAATGCAGACAGCAAATGGAAAAATAAAATCTCTTGAAATAACAGCTCAGGGAGATTTAATTAATTTAGATATTCAGCCGCTTGAGGTTGCTATATTAAAAGGTGCATTGTCTTATATGTTCCAAGATGTTAACTATGTTAATGCTCCTTATCTTGCTAAACAAAGAGGCATTGAAGTAAAAACTATTAAGTCTGAAGCTCCTTCAACTTTCACAAGCATACTTAAAGTAAAATTGACAACTGATAAAGAAACAACAAGCGTATCAGTATCATTGATAGCTAAAAATATTGCTAGAATAGTGAAGTTTAATGATTATGATGTTATAATCAAACCTCAGCCTCATATATTGATAGTACCTCATATAAACCAGCCTGCTATGATAGCTAAAGTTGCAACAGTTCTTTCAGCTGATGGAATCAATATTGGTTCAATGAGTGTATCTGAAAATATTAAAGGAAGCAGTACATCTATAATGGCAATAAACGTTGATAGAGTTATTGGAAATGATGTGATAACAAAAATTTCTAATATAGAAGGCGTTCAAGATCCTAAATATGTAAGACTTACAGCAGAATATACTTTATAATTTAAGGACAAATAAAAATGAAATTAGCAGTTTTTGATTTTGATTCTACTTTAATGGACGGCGAGACTTTGGATATTATCGCAAAGGAAACTAATTTTGCTAAAGAGATTTCTGAAATTACAGCAAGAGGAATGAGAGGAGAATTAGATTTCTTTGAGAGTTTGCAAAGTAGGGTAGCTTTACTTAAAGGCATCAAATTAGAAACTATTAATGAAATTTGCAATTCGCTTCCTGTAATGAACGGAGCAAAAGAAATCATAGAAGAGCTGCATAAGAGAGATTATAAATGCGTATGCTTTTCAGGCGGATTTAAAAATGCTACTATTCCATTTGCTAAGAAATTAAATTTGGATGCAGAGTTTTCAAATATATTTCATGTTAAAGATGATGTACTTACAGGAAAAGTTGGCGGTGAAATGATGTTTTCTGACAGCAAGGGAAATATGCTTTTAACATTGCAGAGGCTTTTGAATATTTCTTATAATGATACTTTAGTTGTTGGAGATGGAGCTAATGATTTGAGTATGTTTAAATATGCTAAAAATAAAGCTGCTTTTTGTGCTAAAGAGATTCTAAAAAAAGAAGCAAATATTGTAATAGATAAAAAAGATTTAACTCTTATATTAGATAGTTTATATTAGTAAAATTAGTAAAATATTAAATTCTATAAAAGAGAGACTTAAATTTTTTTTAAGTCTCTCTTTTATTTTATTCTTAATATATTATTAAAATTTTAATTTTTTTATCAATGAAAATTTTTTATTATTAAATTATAATTTTTTATATATTGTGTATTTTTATGGGAACTTTTATATAAAATACTCGTCTAATATATCAAGAAAAAACAAAATATTTTATACTATTATTAAGGAGATTAAAACATGAAAACTAAAATATTATTATCACTTTTTATAATTAGTCTAATATCATCAATTGCTTTTGCACAGCCCCCTGTAGCAGATCCAGCTAAAGAACCTAGATACAGATATGAAGCTACTCCAAGAGATAGAGAGCCAGTTCCTCCAACTCCTAGACATAGAGCTGGTGCAAGAGGTGATATATACAGAATGTGCAGAAATGCTGGAATATATTTGACAGATCAGCAAATCGATGAAATGAGCAAAATATTTTATGAGTATGAATTAAAAATCAATGATTTAGAATATCAAAAAAGAAATATTGATTATAAATTCAAATTAGAAAGAGAAAAAATTGATATTGACTTAAATCTTATAAAAGATTTAATCAATCAAAAGAAAGATTTAGAAAAAGAAATAGATTATCTTAGAATTGAAAAAGATGTTACTGTTTTGGATGTTCTTACAGATGAACAATTAGCACAATTAAACAGCTACAGAATGAGATACTATTATTACAGGTAATAAAAATAGAAAACTGATTTATAAAATATATATACGAGGTTTATTGAAAAATTGGGGCAGTATTTTATACTGCCTCTTTTTTATTTTTGATATATAATATAATATAATATAATAAAAAATATTATTGGGATTTTATTATGATAAAAGAGTTTAAAAAATTTATTATGAAAGGAAGCATATTGGATATGGCCGTAGGCTTAGTCATTGGAGCAGCATTTACAAAGATAGTTAATTCTTTTGTAGATGATATATTAATGCCGCCAATAGGTATGATATTAAGCGGTATAGATTTTTCCAATATATTTATAGTGATAAAAAAAGGTGCTGATACTTTAGGTACTTATAATTCTATAGAAGCCGCTAGAAATGCTGGTGCTGTTGTAATAGGTGTAGGTATGTTTATTAATACAATAATAAGTTTTATAATAACTGCTTTATCTTTATTTATAATTATAAAATTATTCAATAAAATACAAGAAAAATCTACAAAAAAAGAAAAAGATGATAAAGAATTAAAAGAAAAAGTTTGTCCTTATTGCTATTCTAGTATAAACATTAATGCTGTAAAATGTCCGCATTGTACATCTGATTTAGTTGTTAAAGAATGATTTACTATATTTTTATATTTATGATATTTTTATTTACATATATCGTTTATTATAGTGATATTTTATACTTTTTTAATATTATATATAGTAATATAGTATGTTTTTAATATATTGTTATATATAGTATAATTAAAAAAAATGTACTATCTATTTACATATTAGTTTTTTTGTATTATATTATATAGTATATACTACTAATTAGGAGAAACTAATGGAAAAAAAGTTTAAACTCGGTCTAGTTCCAAGACTTATTATTGGAATTTTACTCGGTATATTATTTGGGCAGCATTTTATACCAGAAGTAATATCCAGAATTATCGTTACAGCTTCGGGAATATTCAGCTCCTACCTAAAATTTGTAATACCTTTGATGATTGTTTCTTATGTATCTATGGGTATAGCAGACTTAAAAGAAGGCTCTGGTTTCTTATTACTTGTAACTTGTGCTTTAGCTTATGGATCTACTTTAATAGCAGGTTCAGCATCATTTTTAGTGGCATTCAATTTATTTCCTAGCTTTATGAGTGCTGATGATATTCAAAAAATTGCAGCAGCAGCAGGAAATTCAGTTAGTCCTTATTTATCAATAACCGTTACACCGCTTTTGGATACATTGGCAGCAGTTTTATTTGCTTTCATTATAGGACTTGGAATATCTTCTATGAGAGGTAAAGAAATAGGAGATTATTTATATAATGTTTTCAAAGAGTTATCAACTATAATAGATAAAGTTTTACGCGTATCTATTATTCCTCTTTTGCCTCTTTACATTTGTGGTACTTTTGTTGATATGACTAGATCAGGAAAAACTTTTGTAATATTAGGAATATTGTGGAAAGTATTCATAGTAGTAATTATAATGCATTTACTTTATTTATTAATAGCATTCTTAGTATCTGGCTCAATAGGAAAGAAAAATCCTTTTATGCTTATGAGAAACCAAATAGCAGGATATGCTACAGCTTTAGGTACACAGTCATCAGCTGCTACTATACCTGTTAATTTACAGTGTGCTGAAAAAGACGGTATATCTGAGCAGATAAGAAATTTCGTAGTACCTCTTTGTGCTAATATTCATATGGCTGGTTCTATGATAACAATTACAGCCTGTGCTACAGCGGTATGTTTAATGAATCAGATACCTATAACTTATGGTACAGTACTTCCATTCATTGCTATGCTTGGTATCGCTATGATAGCTTCTCCAGGTGCTCCTGGCGGTTCAATAATGACAGCTTTACCATTCCTTTATATGGTTGGGCTTGGCGGTCCTGATAGCCCTTTAAGTGCAATAATGGTTGCTTTATACATAACTCAAGACTCATTCGGTACAGCTTGTAATGTATCTGGTGATAATGCTTTGGGTGTTATAGTTGATACAATTTATAAGAAAAAAGTTGTAAAAACAGACGCATAAGTTTGCCATATATTAAAAAAGCCGCTTATTAATTAATTTTAATAAGCGGTTTTTTATTAAAAAATATTGATTATATTATTTTAATATTACAATTATAAAGCCATCTTTTCTACAATCATCCATATCATGATACTCTACTACATTATAATTTAAATATTTGCATAGTTCAAGAATATCCTCTGTTATCCAAACAGAATGATGCATATCATCAAATTGTTTTTCAGATTTTATACTGCCATTATGTCTTCCTATAAGTTCATTTAATGTTGTTCTTTCCCTATCTTTATCAAATGTTCTTTCTTTATGCGGTATTATCATAAAAATATATCCGCCTTTTTTTGTAACTCTATACCATTCTTCTAATGCTTTAATTGGATCAAAAAAATGTTCTAGTACATGGCTAGTAAATACAAAATCAACTGTATTATCTTTAAATGGTAAATTATCACCGTCAGCTATAATGTCTATATCTTGAATAAAACTATTATGTTTTGTTTGTTCTAAATAATAAGGATTATTTATATTAGATGATATATTAACTCTATCTATTTTTATGGCATCTATACCATAATCAGCATATGCAGCACCGCCAATTTCTATACCTTTCAATCCTGTTAAATATTTGTTTACAATTTCACTATTAGCAGTTTTTTTTATATATTTATAATTATTTATAATATGTTTTTTCATATTTATTTTGAATTTATTTCTTAATGATCTTATTGGTATAAACCATGCTAATTTATCTATTATGTTTTTAGGCATTATGAGTACCTCCTAATAAACATAATATTTTTATAAATATAAAATTGTATTTTATAGTGAGTGAGTGAGTGAGTGAGTGAGTGAGTGAGTGAGTGAGTGAGTGAGTGAGTGAGTGAGTGTATACTTCCTTAAATTTTAATATGTTGCATTATACTATTATTAATTATAATATCAAGTAAATTATAATTCTAAATATATCATTATATATATTTTAGTTATACAACAGTTTTTATTTTTTTATTAAACTTTTTTGTAGAATTATGACTATATTCTTTACAAAATTAATATTTAGAATTTTTTGCTATTATAATAATAAAATATAATTTATTATTATAAAATTTGAGAAAGTATAAAAAAATAATATAATTCAAATATATATTTATAATCTATTATATATAATGTAATATAACAATTGATACTATTATATATTAATTGTTATATTACAATGAAATATTATTTTTGTATTACTATAGTAAAACCATTTCCTACAGCATCATCAATATCCTGATATTCTACTACATTGTAATTTAAATATTTACATAATTCTAATAAATCTTCTGTTATCCATACAGAATAGTGAAACAATATATTGTTATTGGTTAACTTTATTTTACCATTATGTCTATCTATTAATTCATCTAGTGTAGTTCTTTTTCTATCCCTATCAGGAGTTCTCTCTTTGTGAGGAACTAACATCAAAATATATCCACCTTTTTTTGTAACTCTATACCATTCCTTTAATGCTTTAATAGGATCAAAAAAATGTTCTAATACATGACTACTTAATATAAAATCTACTGTATTATCTTTAAATGGTAAATCATCTCCACTAGCTATTATATCTGTTTTTTGTATAATTCCACTGTATTTTATTTGTTCTGCTGCATTTTCATATACAAGATTATTTTCATCTTCTATATTTACATGTATCACATCAATTCCAAAATCAGCATGAGCTGATCCTCCTATTTCTATGCCTTTTAATCCAGATAAATATTTTGTAACTATATTACTGTGTCTAGTTTTAGTATTTGAGATATGATTATATAATTCAGGAAATGTTTCTATTAATTCTTTTTTTGGCATATTTATTAAAGAATCTATTACTGCCTTATTAATATCATTTTTAAATTGTTCTCTTTTTGCTTTATTTGGAATCCACCAAGCTAGTTTATCTATTATGTTTCTAGGCATTATAAATACCTCCTAGTAAACATAATTTTTTTAATAAAGTTAAATTATATGTGAGTGAGTGAGTGAGTGAGTGAGTGAGTGAGTGAGTGAGTGAGTGAGTGAGTGAGTGAGTGAGTGAGTGAGTTCATATATATACCTCCTTAAATTTTAATATGTTGCATTATACTATTATTAATTATAATATCAAGTAATTATAATTCTAAATCTATTACTATATCTATTTCAGTTATAGAACAATTTAATTTTTTTGCTATTTCTTCTTTACTAAAACCTTGTTTATATAGCTTAATTATATCTTCATTTTTATCAGAATCTTTTATTGTATTATCTAAGGGATCATTAACATATGCTATAGTTTTATCTTCTATAGGTTTATCATATATAGCCATATTGTTTTTTATTGTTCTGTCTAATTTACTTCTCAATTTTTCTATAACTTCTCTTCTTGCTTCATCATCTATTGCTTTAGCGGCAGTATCTATATTATTTTTTTTAGGTTTAGGTTTGATTTCTTTTTTCTCTTCTTTTTCTATTTTTTCTGTCTTTTCTGTTTTAGAGTTTATTTTTGTATTATTGTCATCTACTCTTATATCTAATTTTTTATTTTTATCTTCATTGTTCATTACTACATTTTTATTAGAATTGTTAGATTCTATATTTTTAGGTTCTTGTACTGAAACATCAATTTTTTTTTCTTCTTGTTTATTTATATTTTCTTCACTTTTTATTTCTTCTTTTACAACTACAGCTGGATCGTTGATATTATTATTGTCTTTTTTATCATTTTGAAAGCTATTTAATTCTTTTATCAATCTAGTAGCTCTTACTATAGAATCTTCTAATATTGATATTCTTGATAAAGCTATATTATTAAATTCTTTTACCAATGCTTCTATTTCTTCTCTGGCTTTAGACATGGTTTCTTTTTCTAATCTTTCTCTAGCTTTAGAAACTATATAAATATAAAACAGCGGTAGGGTAACTGCCAATATAACTACATTAATGATTACAGATATTAAAATTTGCATAATTAGATATTACTTTATTTTATCCCAAAAAATCTATTTTAGAACCTTTAGTTTGTTCTGTTGCTGAAACCTCTTCTATTTCTATAATATTATTTACTTCATCGTTATCACTATTATCAGTCATTCTTTTTTTATTCTTTTTTCTATATGACATATATCCTTGATCTTTGGGTCTTTGCTCGTCTTTTTTTTCTTTAACCCTAGTTTCATCAGATATGTTTTCAGACTTTACAACAGTTGAGTCTTTTATATATGAGTCTCTGTGTATATCTCTATCTTCTGACTGCATAGCTATAGTTTTTGCAGCCATTCTGGTATGCTCCATACGTCCTATATGCGATTGCTGCATATATAATTGTTGCAAGTCTAAAGGTGCTATAGGCATTTTAAATCTCCATATATTATGCCTTAAATTTTATATCCTATATATTTAATATATACTTTTTTACTATTATTGCAAGCAAAAAAATAAATATATACATTATTATATAACAATATTAACCAATATTCATAAAATATCATTAAGAATATTTATTTGTAAATAGAATAAGCATAACCTATAATAGCAGATGCCGCAGATACATTTAATGAATCAAAATCGTTTACCGCATTTATAATAATACTTCCGTCTGAATTTTTTTTCAAAATATCTCTGACTCCGCTATGTTCATTTCCTAATATAATTGCAGTAGGAGAATTGAATTTAAAATCTTCTAATGAAGTTTCTCCTTTCTCGCTTGCATAATATATCCAAAATCCTTTATCCTTCATTAAATCTATAACTCTATTTAAGTTAGTTTCTATAGATATTGGTAAATGATATGCAGCCCCTTCTGATATTTCATAAACTTTTTCATTGATCGGTGCTGAATTATCTTTCGGCATTATAATTCCTGCCACATCAAAAAAGTAAGCATTTCTTATTATAGCTCCTAAATTATGAACATCAGTTATAGAATCTAATATAAATATTAAGGGTTTTTCTCTTTTTTCAAATGCTTTTTCTATAAAACTGTCTATACCTATTTCAATATTTTCTTTTATATCAGCAGCTATTGAATAAATTTTGCCTACAATTTTTTCCATTTCATTTTTATCAACATTTTTGATTGGCACTTTCTTTTTTTCAGCCAATTTTATAATGTCTTTTTCTCTTTTTGAAACTGGAAATTTTATATATAAAGTTTGAACTAAATCTTTTGAAATAGCTTCAACTATTGTGTTTTTGCTTGTTATGAACATTACTTACTTTCCTAAATTTTTATTTTAATTATATATTAAAAATAAATTTTTTAAATATTTGTATAAGGAATACAAAATTATAAATACACCTAAACAATTTTAAATTGTCAAAATTTAGATTTTTAATTTTATTGTTTGTGGTGGCTTTGCCCTGCGAAGCACACAGTCGTGCCGCTCTGCGTGCTTACGCAAAGCCCCCAGTTCTTTTACCGAGTAGGTACCTTTTGGTATTGGTTAAGGCACAGCCGGTCTCGCTGTGCGTGCCTTAGGCAGGCGAGAAGCAAAAAGGCTACATTTTAGCTTTAATTTAAGAAATTATCTTATATGTAAGACAAAATTAGTATGATTTAGTACTAATTCTATCCTTGCACTTTCGCCGCAGGTGTACTTCGTATGGTTCTTTGACACTGTCCGCCTGTGGCGTGCGGCGGGAAAAAGAACAATAAAAAAATTTATAAACTTAAAAATTTTCGTATATATTATGAATTATTTTACTTTATCATATAAAGCATCTATTTTATCTTTATATGCTTCCATAACATTTGCTCTTTTTATTTTCAAAGATTGAGTTAAAAGACCATTTTCTATTGTAAACTCTTCATCTGTTATTATCATTTTTGCTATAGCTTCATAAGGTCTGAATCCATTTCTATAATTAATTAAATTATCTAATTCTTCTCTAATTAATTTATAAACATCTTTTGAAGATGCAAGAGTTTTTTCATCATAAGAAATTTTGTGTTTATCAAAATGTTCTTTTATGTTTTCTTTATTTATTACTATAATTGCACCTGTGGAAGCCTTATCCTGTCCTACAAGCATAATTTGAGAAATATAAGGAGATTCCAATGCTTTATTTTCTATAGGCTGAGGTTCTACATTTTCTCCTGTAAGAAGTACTATAGTTTCTTTAGCTCTTCCTGTTAAAACTATTTCTCCCTGCTGAGTATATGTTCCTAAATCTCCAGAATTAAAGAATCCGTCAACTTTTGCCTGTTTAGTTAATTCAGGGTCTTTATAATATTCTTTGAAAATATTCGGACCTTTTATATAGCATACTCCCATAACTCCATCTTCACAAATATTTCCGTCTTTATCTCTTACTTCTATTTTTACCTCTGGAATTGGAGCACCGCAAGTACCTCTATAATTTTTGAAAGGTGATCTCAATGTAACAACCGGAGAAGTTTCTGTTATACCCCATCCTACAACCAAATTTATTCCTACAGCCTCAATAAAGTCTTCTATATACATAGGTAAAGCTCCGCCTCCTGATATAGTAAGACGCATTTTACCTCCTGTTAATTCTTTTATTTTGCTGTATACCATTTTTGTAGCCATTTTATGATAAATAGGGTCAAACATACCTATACTATATTCTGACTTCTTATCGTTTTTATGTTCATCGCCTAATAAATAAACTAAATCATTTTGAAATCTCACACTTCTTATATATTTTATAGATCTTTTTATTAAAAATTTTGCAAGATTTCTAGCGAATGTACTTTTCCTATCTATATTTTTCATTACAGTATTATATATATTAACCCATATTGCAGGTACGGAAATAAATATATCAGGTCTTTCTTCTGTGAAATCATTTTTTAAATATCTTTTATTTGTGATAGCTGTAAAACAACCTGTTATAGCTGTTACATAGGATATTGTTCTTTCATATATATGCCAAATAGGAAGTATAGTAAGAAGTTTTTCTCCCGGCTGCAATTTTATTATATCTGGAAGAACTCTTACATTATGAAGTATGTTTCCATGTGTAAGTATAACTCCTTTTGGTTTTCCTGTAGTTCCTGAAGTGTATATTATAGTTGCTGTACTTTCATTGGTTAATTTTGATGCTTTTTTTATAGTAAACTCTTCATCACCATTTAAACTTTCTTCTCCAAGTTCTAAAAACTTTTCAAAAGAATAAATATTATTATCAGGATCATGTTTAGAACTATCAAGAAAAACTATCAATGATAAATCTTTATGATGTTTTTCTATCTTTTTAAAAACATATTCATTTTCTACTAGTACTGCTTGAGCTTCACTATGTTCTATTATATAATTTAATTCATCGGATGTAGAGTCTATACCTCTTGGAACATCAGCAGAGCCTAATGCTAAAAGAGCCATATCGGATATAAACCATTCTATTCTATTTTCTGAAAATATTGCAACATGCTTTTTTGATAATCCTTTAACATCGAATGCTTTAGCGATAGCATTTACTTTATCATAAAGTTTTTTATATGTAATTGTAACTTTTTCTTCTTTATTATTTCTATATCTATAGGCTGGGCTTTGAGGCATTTTCTGAACTGTTTCAAAAAAAGCACTAGGTATAGATGTGTAATTTTTCATAATATCTCCGTAATAAATTCTAACTATTTAACTATAAAATGATACATAGTCAATTATAACTATAATACATATTAGAAATATTACAAGTGATTTACTATATATTTTATTACATTTTCACTATATGATGATACTGTAAAAGTATATAATATTGATTTTGATGAGTTTATGATACTGTTTTTTATATTTTTATCTCTATATGCTAATGACATAGTATTTACTATTTCTTCTATATTTTCCATATTGCAGCTGATAGATAAATCTTTAACTATTTCATATACTCCGGATTTATCGGATATTATAGATATGCATGATGCGTATAATGCTTCTATTACAGTAAGACCGAATGGTTCATTTATAGCAGGCATTACTAAAGCATAACTTTTATTTAATAGTTCTTTTTTTTCTTCATCACTTACAAAACCTTTGAATATAATATTATTATTCATATTTAATTTTTCTGTGAGTTTTTTTAAATTATTTTTATGTCTGCCTTTTCCAGCTATTATAAATTTTAATTCTTTATCTTCTATCTTTTCAATAAATGATTTAAAAGCAATAATGGTATTTTCTAAATTTTTAGGCTTTTCAATTCTTCCCACATATACAAAATGCTTTCCTTCATTAATAGGTATAATATTTTCTGTATCAGTTATGCATGGGTATATCACTTCAGCTTCTCTGTCATAAACTCTTTTTACTGCTTCTTTAGTTCTTATACTATTTGACATTATATAATCTATTTTACTTACACCGAGTCTATCTAAGTACATTGTATATCTTGCAATTATATCCCAAGTCTTTTGAAGTTTTTTATAGCTTTTATCATCATGCCCGTAAAGCCTTACACTAGGTTCATGGCAATACCAAAAGCTTTTAGGAAGTTTAATATTGTTTTTTTGTGCATATTTTGAAGCAAGCCCAAAGAATATAGTTGCTGGAAAATTATGTATTAAAACGGCATCATAATTTATTAATTCATTTGCTAGAAATTTGGAAGTTTTATTAAATATAAAAGGATTTAATTTTATATCAGTTTTTATTTGTTTTATATAATTTGGTATATTATCTCTTAATCTATAAGTATAAATAGTTATTTCTATATTTAAAGTATGACAGTATTTTGAGAATGCAAGTATTACATTTTCAGCACCGCCGTTATATCCAAAAGTAGGATGAAGTATAGCTAATTTTTTTATATTATTCATTTTATCAATAATAATTTATTTTTTATAATCTTACAATATTATAAACATAAAAATATTAATTTTATAAAAATATATGAATTTATAAATTTATTTTATTTTCATATTTCTTATTTGTTCAAGTAGGTATAAAATTATTCTGTAAAAATGTTATTTTTGCATTTTTAATTAATACCGATAATGTAGTAAATATTATTACATTTATAAAATAGTTGGGGTTTTTATGATAATAACAAATAATATTAATGCCATTAGAGCAAATAGATATTTAAAAGTTAATTCTACTGAACATAAGAAAAAATTTCCTAGTTTATTTGCAAGCGAGAAAGGTCCTTTAGTACAAGGAAGATATATGCTTCGTGCAGAAAAAAATACTCAAGACGGAATATCATTTATACAAACAGCCGATGGATATCTAGGAGAAACAATAGATATATTGCAGCGTATTAGAGAATTAGCAGTAAAATCTGCAAATGGAATATATAACAATTCTGACAGATCATATATTCAGGCAGAGGTATCAAGTTTAATAGATGAAATAGATAGGGTAGCAAGTCAGGCACAATTCAATACTTTAAATATATTGACAGGAAGATTTTCAAATACAGTTAATGCTTCTGCAAGTATGTGGATTCATATAGGGCCAAGCAGAGATCAGAGAAAAAGAATTTATGTCGCTACAATGACAGCAAGTTCTTTAAAATTAAAAAATGAATTTAATAGTTATATTTCTGTATCTTCTGCAAGTAAAGCAAATAGAACTATAGGAATGATAGATAATGCTATTGAATATGTTATTAAACAAAGAGCCGATTTAGGGGCTTATAAAAATAGATTTAATACATATATTCAAGGGCTTATGAACTCTTATGAAAATACTATTGCTTATGGTAGTAAAAAAATGGATAGAGATGTAGCTGAGGCTTCTATTTATGAGGCTATAAGTTCAATAAAATCTCAATCTGCTTTGGCTATGCTTGTACATTCTAATAATTTGCCTAAGGATGCTTTAAACCTATTAAGATAGTTAGTAATTTGATTTAATTTTACAATTATGGTATAATGTAGTTCAAATTTTATAATAAGGGTTAAAAAATGAAACTTAATAGTTTGACATTTAAAATACCGCTTATTATGGGACTTTCTATTACATTATCAATATTTGTAATAACAGTTATAATGTTTTTAATATCATTAAAGTCTGTTGATATAGCGGCTCAAAATGGATTTGAAACTACTGCTGCTGCCTATGAGGGTACAGCCAATCTATGGATAGAACATCAAAAATCAATAATTGAAAGTTTTGCTACTAATGAAAGTATAGTCAATTATTTGTTATCTGCTGATGAGTATAATACTCAGATGGCAAGCAATACTTTAATAGGATTTAAAAATTATAGAAATGCCTCATTGCATTTTACTATTTTGAATAGAGAAGGTAAAGTTCTTCTTGATTCAGAAAATGGATCTTTGATCAACTATAATAATGGTTATGATTCAGATTTTTCTTTGTATAAAAATCAAACTGAAAAAATGGGAATTGTTAAATCTTCAATAACAGGCGATATCGTTTACAAAATGTATGCTGATATTAAAGATAATAATGGAAATGTTATAGGAGTTTTATCATCTCATATAGATTGGTCAGATTTTATAAAGCATTGTATTTCATTTGCTAAAATAGGAAATACAGGTAATATAATGATAGTTGATGAGGATAAGAATATCATTGCTCATAAAGATGAAAATAAAATTTTAAACAGTTTAAAAGATTTTAAAGCTCTTGATGATATGACTGTATTAAAAAAATCTATTAAGCATTATAGAGATAATGATAATAAACTTTATATGATGTATTTCAGTCCTATAATATATCCTCATTGGTATATAGTTGCCACTATAGCTGAAAGCGAACTTTATAATCCTGTAAATAATATGTTAAGACATCCTATATATATAGCAGCTATTTTGATTTTTTTATCTATTATTATGATTTGGATATTTTCAAAATATATAACATCTCCTATTAAAGAGATTGTTAAAGAGGCAGACAATATTGCAAATGGAGATTTAACTACTGTAATATCTAAAAAACATTTGAATAGAAAAGATGAAATAGGAGATATTTTAAATAGCTTTAATAAGATGAAAAAAGTTATAAAAGATATTATTAAAGTTGTAAATTCAAATATTTCTCAAACAAAAAGAACAGCTTATAGTTTATATTATTCAAATAAAGATTTATCAGAGCGAACTATATCTCAAGCCTCCGATATAAATGCTACAACATCATTTATGAAAAACATTTCTATTTCCATAGATGAATCAACTAATGATATGAAATCTATGAGTGACGGCATGATAGATGCCAGAAATGAAATAAATAATGCAGGTTCTATAATATTTGATACAGCTAAAAATACAGAACTTGTTTTTGAATCCAGTAAAAAGATAGGCTATATAATAAAGATTATTGAAGATATTGCATTTCAAACTAATATATTGGCTTTGAATGCTTCGGTAGAGGCAGCAAGAGCAGGAGAACAGGGAAGAGGATTTGCTGTTGTTGCTTCTGAAGTTAGAAATTTGGCATTGAATACATCAGAGTCAGCTAAGAATATTACTTCTTTAATAGAAGATAGTAATGATAAAATTAAAAAAGCAACTGATTCTGCTAATATGTCACAAAAATTATTCGTTGAAATAGAGAAAAAAATAGAAAACACTACCAATATAATGAAAGATGTAGTTGTAAAGATTAATAAACAGCAGGAAGATGTTTCTAAAATTAATAATTCTATGCTTAGTATAGATGCTAAGACTAAAGATAATGCCGATTTGGTAGAACTTATGAAACATTCTTCTTCAGAATTGGAAAAGCAAACTAATAACTTTTTTAGTGCTATAAGCTTTTTTAAAACAGGTGTTTATCATTTGGATTGGTCTGAAAATTATAATACTAATAATGAATATATAGATGAACAGCATAAAAAATTATTAAATTTTATTAATGATATATATTCGGCTATATATGAAGAAGATTCTGAAAGAGTAAAAAATGTATTTAATATGACATTGGATTATACTAAATATCATTTTTCGGATGAAGAGAAACTACAAAATGAAAATGCTGATAGATATAAAAAAATAAAGGAACATTTTGAACAGCATAGAAGTTTTGAAAATTTAGTGGCTAGAAAAATAGATGAACTTAATACTTCAAATGAATGGAAAAATACAGCTTTGGATATGGCAAATATATTAAGTAAGTGGCTTATTCAGCATATTGGAGTTTGGGATAAAGAATTTGTAAAAATGGTTGGAATATAGTAATAAAATTTTATATTATATACGATATTATTAATAAAAATATTTTGTAATATAAAAAACTTTTATTATCTTTTAATTATATAATTAATTAAAGGAAATGGAATATTATATACTTATTAATAATTAATACTTATAAGAAAAATGTTTTATGTTGAAATTATTTTTATAAGTGTTATTATTTTATTTGTACATTAAAATTAATAATCTACTTCGGGAGAAAGTATGAAAATATATAGTTTAAGATTCAAAATACCTGTGTTGTTTGTAACAGCTATAGTTTTATCTATATTACTTAGTGTTGGTGTTGCATTGTTTTTTAGTACAAAAGCTATAGATGATGCTGTTGAGAGCGGATTTGAATCCACATCAGTTTCTTATAAAAATTTGATCAATCTTTGGCTGGAAGATAATCATTCCTCTATGGCTAATTTTGTTACTTCTCAGGCATTAATAAATTTTTTACTTAATACTCAAGATGAAACTTTAAGAGTTAGCGCTGAAGAAGCTTTAAAATATTTTAAGACTTCTAAAAGATCTTTTATTAATTTTATTTTATTGGATTTAAATGGAAATGCTATAATAGATTCTGAAAATGGAATTCTTAATAATGTAACTATGGATAGAAATGATGATGGTTGGAAAAAGTTTGTTGCTGGAGGATATAATTCCGGAGGTGAGGCTAGCGTAAGTAAATCAGTTGCCACAGGAAATCCTACATATAGAGTATGGGCTGGAATAAAAGATAATACAGGAAAAGTTATAGGAGTATTATCTGGAAACGTAGATTGGGGAGATTTAATTAATGGATATATTCTAAATGTGAAAATAGGAGAAACTGGAAGAATATCTATAATAGACGACAATAAAAAAATATTGGCTCATAATGATAGTACTAAAATTTTAACTACTGCAGGAAATAATATTCCTTATGATGAAGTTTTTAAAAATAAAAATGGTATAATGCATTATAAGGATAGTGCTGATAATCAAAAATATTTAATGTCATATTATAATGTAGATAATACAGATTGGTATATTATAATAACTATGTTGGAAAAAGAGTTATATTCTTCATTAGGACGAACTATCATATTCTCAATATTATTTGGAATAGCTATAATAGTTACTGTAACAATTATAATTGTAGGATTCACAAGAAGATTAACATCTCCTCTTAAAGAGGCTTTGAGATTAGCAAATTTAATATCTAAGGGTGATTTAACTTTTGAAGTAAATAATAAATATTTCGGAAGAAGAGATGAGATAGGAGAATTAATAAAAAGTTTTGATAATATGAAAACATCTATAAGAGATATTATAGATGTAGCCAATTCAAACGTTGCTTTAACTAAAAGAACAGCTTATTCCTTATCATATTCAAATAAAGATTTAGCTACAAGAACTTTGAATCAGGCATCGGATTTGGAAAAGACAGCTGAAGCTACAGAAGAAATTTCAAGTACTATAAAGAAAACTGCTGAAAATGCTGCTATTATTAATGATATGATGATAGATGCAAGAAATGCTGTAGAAGAAGCTGGAAGTATTATTTCTGAAACAGCTCAAAATACTAGTCAAGCATTTGAATACAGCCAAAAGATTAGCGGATTAGTAAAGTTTATTGAAGATATAGCATTCCAAACTAATATATTAGCTTTAAATGCTTCAGTAGAGGCAGCAAGAGCAGGAGAGCAGGGCAGAGGATTTGCTGTTGTAGCTTCAGAGGTTAGAAACTTGGCTCAGACTACTCAAAGCTCTGTTAATAATATTACTTCATTTATTACAGAAAGTAATGAGAAGGTAAAAAAGGCAACAGATTCTGCTAATATGTCAAGAACTTTATTTGAAGATATAGAAAGCAAAATTGAAGAAACTACAAGAGTTATTGCTGATATGGCTAATACTACTAAAGAACAATTAATAGGTATAGACAGTATAAATAATGCTATGTCAAATATGGATGCTCAAACTCAAGGCAATAGTTCATTAGTTTCATCTATGCATGAATCATCTAAAGAACTTGAAGAACAAATGGAAGAATTATCTAATGCTATGGCTTTCTTTAAAGTAGGAGCTAAGAAATTAGAGTGGCTTGATCAGTATTATACTCATAATAAAACTATAGATGGTCAGCATGTTCAAATTATAGAATATGCTAATAAAGTTCATTCAGCTTTATATAATGGTGTAAAAGAAGATGTTGATGAAGCATTTAAAGGTGCTATTAACTATACTAAATACCATTTTGCTGAAGAACAAAAAATACAAGTTGCTAATAAAGATAAATATCATAAGATTAAAGAACATTTTGAAGAACATAGAAAATTTGAAAAAGCTATTGATGATCAGTATAAAGCATTTAAATCAAGCAGCGATTGGCGTCAGATAGCTACAGATTTTTCAGAACTTTTAGCTAAACTCTTAATAGAACATATAGGGGTATGGGATAAAGAGTTTGTAAGAATTTCTGGCATACAAGATTCTTAAATATTATTTCCAATTAGAACCGAATGGAGAGCTTTCTATAAGTCTATTGTAGAAAAGCTCTCTTATTTTATTTAAAAACTTTTTTGTTTCATAGCTTGAATAATCAGCATAAGTCCATTCTAATTCTGTATAACCTTTTTTCTTTTTGTATATAAGAGTTAAATCTGCAAATACTCCGTCTTTTAAATATATTCTATGTGTAAAGTTTTTATTTGTAACTAGAATGAAATTTTCTAATGTTAGTATGGCAGGGTCTATATTAATTTTTCTATTATTATTTTCATCTGAATATTCTTTTTCTATACTGTCAGTTATTTTTTTAACATCGCTTATATAATCTCTTTCTATCATATTCTTAAAAACTATAAACCTTTTATTTAAAGATTCTCCCATCTCTTCTTTGTAATATGCAGAATGTGAAAATAAATATTCGTCACTGATAATTTCAATTTCACCAAAATTGTCTATAAGTTTTTTTAATACAGAATTATAAATATTTATATCATTATACATTAAGGCAGCAACAAGAACTGCTTTAGATTGTTTCAGAACTTTACTCATAATGCTATATATTATATTATATTTTTAAATAAGCAATATATTATATTTTTTATATTGACAAAAAAAGTTTACTATGTTAATTTATATAAACTATGAATCATTATTTATTAATACAATCTACAATATTTTAAATTATTTCAAGAATACTCTGTAATTTTTCTTTTATTTATTATATATCTATATTCCACATATTATAATTTTTTGTTAAGATATAAAAATCTCTAAAACACTAACATTATTTTATTTTAACAAAACTTCTGATAATATATAATATGAGGTGCTTTTGTAGTTTATAATTTTTGATTATGAATAAAAATAATTTGTATTATTTATAATATGTAAAGTCATAGCGCTTGTGCTTTATCTATTCGATAATTTTTAAAAGTGAATACAAATAAAATAAACCTGCTTGATAATGTAAAAAACATCATTATAAAGCAGGTCTATTATCTCTATCCTAAACACTCGCAAAGTATTGAAATGGCTTTTTCTAATTCTTTGTCTGTTATTGTGAGAGGTGGAAGAAGTCTTATTTTGTTTTTAGCAGTTAATGGAATAGCTCCTTTTGATATGCATTTTTCTACTATTTCTCTTGCATTTAATCCTTCTTTCAAACCTATTCCAAGCATTAAGCCTATTCCGTCTACGCTTACAACATTATCAAGTTTTGTTAATTTACTTTTTATATATTTAGATTTCTTTTCAACTTCTTTTAATAAGTTTTTATCTATTATATTTAATACTTCCAAAGCACCGGCAGCAACAACGGGATTAGCTCCGAATGTAGAAGCATGATCTCCCGGAACAAATACATCAGAACATTTTTTACTCATAAGCATTGCACCTATAGGAAGTCCTCCTCCTAAACCTTTAGCCAATGTAGTGATATCAGGCTTTATACCAAAATGCTCAGAGCATAAGAATTTTCCTGTTCTTCCTGCACCTGTCTGTACTTCATCGACTATAAAAAGTATATCATTTTCTTCGCAGTATTTTTGTACTTTTTGCACATATTCTTTATCAAGAGGTATAACTCCACCTTCTCCTTGTATAAGCTCCATCATCATAGCACAGGCATTATCTTTTAATTTTTCTACAGTGTCTTCATAATTGTTTGCCTCTGCAAATTCGAAACCTTCCAAAAATGGGAAAAAGTAATTATGAAAAATATCTTGTCCTGTAGCTGAAATTGTAGCCATAGTTCTGCCATGAAAAGAATTTTTTAAAGTTACTATTTTGTTTCTTTTATAATTTTTATCATTATTAGCATATTTATTGAAAGAGTATTTTCTAGCACATTTAATAGCAGCTTCATTTGCTTCAGCACCAGAGTTGCAGAAAAATACTTTATCATATTTTGTAATAGTGCATAGTTTTTTTGCTAAATCTATATAAGGTTTTGTATAGTATAGGTTTGATGTATGCTGAAGAGTTTTTAATTGATTAGCTACGGCATTTATATAATTTTTATTTCCATAACCAATGCTATTAACTCCTATACCGCTTCCTAAATCAATATACTCTTTTCCTTCTATATCTTTTAATTTACAATCTTTTCCAGATTCCAAAACTATATCAAATCTAGCATAAGTATTGGCAACATATTTTTTATTATTATTAATATATTCTTTTTTTAATTTTGATTTTTCATTATCTTGATTATTATTTGTTTTCTTACAAGGCATTTTTTTTACTCCCAATTACAATTTTTTAAGATTATCAATCTTTATGAAACATAGTTCCTATACCTTCATCGGTGAACATTTCTATTAATAATGAATGGCATAATCTTCCATCTATTATAAATACTTTTGATACACCATTATCAACTGCATCTATACAATGCTTAACTTTAGGTATCATTCCTCCTGATATAGTACCGTCTTTTATAAGATTTTCTATATCTTTAATATTAATTTGACTTATTAAAGTGTTTTCATCATCTTTATCTTTTAAAAGTCCTGGCGTATCAGTCATATATATTAAAGTTTCAGCTTTTAAGCTCTCTGCTATTTTTGCAGCGGCAGTATCAGCATTAATATTATAAACATTTCCTTCATCATCGCATCCTACAGTTGCAACTATTGGAATATATTTATTTGATATAATTGTATTAAGCAAATCTGTATCAACATCATCAACATCGCCTACAAATCCCAAATCATCATCACCTTTGTATTTGCTTACTTTAAACATCTTTCCGTCAATACCGCATATACCAAGACATTTACCTCCGCAGTTTTCTAAAGATGCTACCAACTCTTTATTAACTTTACCAGCAAGAACCATTTTTACTATTTCAGCAGTTTCGCTGTCAGTGTATCTTAAACCATTTATAAATTTTGATTCTTTTCCTATTTTATTAAGCATAGCAGTAATATCTTTTCCTCCGCCATGCACAACAATAACATTTATTCCCACAGTAGAAAGCAAAGCAACATCGCTCATAACTTTCTTTTTTAATTCAGGATTTTCCATAGCACTTCCGCCGTATTTTATTACAACGGTTTTTCCTGTGTATTTCTGTATATAAGGCAATGCCTGATTAAGTATAAATGCTTTATCTCTATTTGAAATATTATCCATTTTTATTTCCTTAATTATTTAATTAAATTATTTTTATAAATTTTAATATATACCTAAACAATTATATTTTGTAAATTTTAATATTTTTGTAGATGTATTATCAACTTTTTTACCGCACAAAAAAGTTGCAAAAAACGCAAGTGCTATAACCTTATATTATTACAATATATATTAAATGTGTGATAATACTTAAAATTGGGGATAAAAATGCAGTTTTTTTGGTTCTTTTATACTAATAAAAGAACTGGGGTGCGGGGCAAAGCCCTGCAAGTATTTTTAATTAAAAAATTAATTTTGACAAACTCTAAAATTTTCAGTATATACTACATTTAAAATATATTTAACTTATATTTATTAATATTTTATAATATTAATGAATGCTTATACGTTATTAAATAACTATAANATAAAAATAATAATTTAAGAAGTAAAAAAATATAATTGTTTAAATATACTGAAAATTTTTAAGTTTGTCAACTTATGCACTTTATATATGTATTATCAACTTTTTTACCGCACAAAAAAGTTGCAAAAAACGCAAGTGCTATAACCTTATATTATTACAATATATATTAAATGTGTGATAATACTTAAAATTGGGGATAAAAATGCAGTTTTTTTGGTTCTTTTATACTAATAAAAGAACTGGGGTGCGGGGCAAAGCCCTGCAAGTATTTTTAATTAAAAAATTAATTTTGACAAACTCTAAAATTTTCAGTATATACTACATTTAAAATATATTTAACTTATATTTATTAATATTTTATAATATTAATGAATGCTTATACGTTATTAAATAACTATAATTTTATAAAATATAATCATTTCATATATCAAATTTTAACTTCTGTAAGAACCATTAATTTTTACATAATCATAAGTTAAATCACATCCCCAAGCTGTAGCTTTACTTTCTCCGCAGTTCATATCTATTGTTATTTTTATTTCATCTTCTTTTAATATTTTTAAAGCTTCATCTTCATCGAACTCTACACCGTATCCGTCTTTATAAACATTCATTTCACCGTATTTTGAACCAACATTTATAGAAACTTTATTTATATCAAAATCAGCATCAGTATAACCTATGGCACATGAAATTCTTCCCCAATTCATATCGCATCCATACATAGCAGCCTTTACCAAATTTGAAGTTATTACAGATTTAGCTATCTTTCTTGCCAATTTTAAACTTTCAGCATTAATTACTTCGCATTCAATTAATTTTGTAGCACCTTCTCCGTCTTTAGCCATTTGCTTTGATAAATAAGTATTTGTCATATTCAATGCTTTGCAAAATATTTTATAATTATCATCTTCTTTATCAATTAAAGTATTTTTAGCTTCTCCGTTTGCAAGCACAACGCACATATCATTTGTAGAAGTATCTCCGTCAACACTGATCATATTGTATGTATATTTAACATCTTCGCTTAAAGCCTTTTGAAGCATTTCGCTTGATATGTTGCAGTCAGTAGTTACAAAAGCAAGCATTGTAGCCATATTAGGGTGAATCATACCGCTTCCTTTTGACATTCCGCCTATATGAACTTTCTTTCCGTCAATTTCAAATTCATAAGCTATTTCTTTCATAAATGTGTCAGTAGTCATTATGGCATTTGCGGCATTTTTGGCATACTCTGCAGAATGATTTGCATTCTCTATAAGTGTCTTTATATTTTTTTGTATTGGCTCTATTGGTAAAGGAACTCCTATAACACCAGTAGAAGCAACAGCCACATCTTTTTCATCAATACCTAATACATCAGCTGTGAGTTTGCACATTTCTTTTGCTTTATCCACACCGTCTTTATTACAAGTATTAGCATTTCCGGAATTGCATATAACAGCTTTTGCTTTTCCGTCTTTTAAATGCTCTTTGCTTACTGTGATATTTGCTCCGCATGCTTTGTTTTGAGTATATACTGCAGCAGCAGAACATAGACTTTTACTATAAATTATTGCTAAATCTTTTTTTTCGCTATTCTTTTTTATACCAGTATGTATTCCGTTTGCTAAGAAACCTTCAGAAGCACATATTCCGCCTTCAATTTGTTTAAAACTATCCATTTATAATCTCCTATTTATTTATAAAATCAATTGTTATTTATTAAATCAATTTGTTATATTCTTTTTTATTATATTAATAAAAATTGTTCACATTAAATGTATACCAAGCATTCACAATTTTTATATTTTAAAAAGCTGGAGGAATAAAATTTAAACCTTCATCTTCTTTTAAGCCTAAAGCTATATTCATATTTTGTATTGCCTGTCCTGCAGCTCCTTTTACCATATTATCTATTGTTGATACTATTATTAATTTATTTGTTCTATCATCCATATGCAAAGATATATCACAATAATTTGAGTATTTAACATATTTTAAATTTGCTATCTCTTTTATATTCAATACTCTTACAAATGCTGAATCTTTATAAAAATCTTTATAAGTATTATGTATATCTTCTAATTTAATATTTTTATTTTCTAATTTAGCATATATTGTTGAAACTATTCCTCTATTTAATGGAAGCAAATGAGGAACAAAAGTAACTTTTATATCTTCGCCGTATATATTTGATAATGTCTGTTCTATTTCAGGTGTATGTCTATGCTCTGCAATTTTATAAGGAGCAAATGCTTCATTACATTCAGTGTAGTGTGTATTTAATTTTAACTCTCTTCCTGCACCTGTCGCACCTGATTTTGAATCGATTATAATATCATCTTTAATTATCAATTTATTTACCAATGCTGGGGCTAATGCTAAACCTATAGAAGTAGGGTAGCAGCCTGGATTACCTATAATTTTTGCATTCTTTAATTCTTTTTTATTATATACATTATCATATTTAATTATTTCAGGTATTGAGTATATTGCTTCTTTATGAAGATTTTTATATTTATATTCATTACCATACCAATTTTTATAATCTTCTTCATCATCTAATCTGAAATCAGCACCTAAATCTATAAACAAAATATTTTTTTCAAAACATTTATTTGCAATATCATCGCTTAATCCTGCAGGCAATGATGCAAATACAACATCAGTATCTTCAAATATTTCATTTTCATCTAATAATAATTTATCTAAGTTTTTATTTAAATTAGGATATATCTCATTGATATTTTTTCCTACAAAACTTTTTGAAGAAAGATTTTTTAATTCTACTTTACTATGAGATAATAATAATCTTATTAATTCTGCACCTGCATATCCTGTTGCACCTATAACGGATACTTTTATCATAATACAATACTCCTATATATTAATGGTTAATATTATTTTGTTTTTATTTTTTTATGAGATTTTAATTATTGAAAAGAAAATTAGAGGCTTAACGCCTTGAAGAATTATTGAAAAATAAATTGTAATTAATTGAATTTACGTTATACATTTTTATTTTTTCCTAAAAACATTTACTATTGACAATAATATTATTATAAATAATAAAAAATGTCAAGTAATTTTATATTTATTTTTAAAATATATTTTAAAATATTGATTTTTTATATTCTTGCAATTATAATGTTTTAACAATAATGATATTTTAATGGGGCATTTATATATATGAATAATATATTCGGTTCAGAGAGTCTTTTAAATTCTGCTATGATGGTTTGCTGGATAGGACTTCTTATATCTTCAGTATTGGGATTAACAATAATAGTTGATAGATTTATTTATTTTACTAGAATAAAATCACAGGATAATTCATTAGCACCTAAGCTTATTTCTTTAATAAAAGATAAAGAATTAAAAGCAGCTATTGCATTATGTGAAACATCAAAATCACCTTTAGCAAATATTATAATGTCAGGGCTTAAAAATATTGATATGCCTAAAGAATCTATGCAAAGTGCATCCAATAAGGAGCTTCCAAGACTCGAAAGATTTATTTCGGCACTTTCTACAATATCAACAGTTGCTCCATTACTTGGACTTTTAGGTACTATACTTGGTATGATACAATCTTTTGCTGTAATATCAGTTGCAGGAAGCGGAAACCCATCTGCTTTGGCTTCAGGTATTGCTAATGCTCTTCTTACTACAGCAGCAGGGCTTATTATTGCCATACCTACAGTTGTATTTTATAACTATTTTGTAAATACTCTTAATGAAAGAATTTTATTTATAGAAAATTTATCAAATGAAGTTTCAGATTATATAATAAATGACAGCAATACTAAAACAGAAAATTAATAATTGACAATAACAATTCTTTAGTTTATACTTCTGCAATTAAAAAATTAAAGAAGTTTTTTATGAAAACTATCAGAATATATTTATTTCTAATTTTTATTAGTATATTTTTATTTTCATGTAATAATGCAGATATAAATAATCAAAACTTATATATGAAAGATAGGGCAGGAAATGATATTATTCTTCCTGAAAAAATAGAAAATATAGCATCTTTAACACCATCAGCTACAGATATTATATTGTCATTAGGTATTTCAGATAAGATAATTTCTTTTGATTCTACTTCAAAAGAAATTTTACAGACTAATAATATTGATGTATCTAATATACCTGTTTTTGATATGCTTAATCCTGATTCAGAAAAAATCATAGCAATGAAACCAGATATTGTTTTTGTTAATAATTTTAGTGTATTTTCTGGAAAAACTTCTTTAGATTCTATAAAAGCTTCAGGTATATGTGTTGCGGTTATACCTAGCAGCGATACCATAAAATCTATAGAAGATGATATAACTTTTTTAGGTAATGTTTTGAATAAAAGTGATGCCGCTTCTAATATTATTAACATTATGAATAAAAATATAGAAAATATTAGAACTATAGGAGAAAGCATACAAAACAAAAAGAAAGTTTATTTTGAAATATCTGCTTTGCCTAATTTATATTCATTCGGCACTAATGTTTATATAGACGATATGATAAATATTATAGGAGCATCTAATTTATTTTCAGATAAAAATTCTTGGATAAGCACTTCAGAAGAAAATATATTATTTTCAAATCCTGATATAATATTTACAAGCGTTGACTATATTGATAATCCTACAGAAGAAATATTAAAACGTAAATCTTGGCAGAATATAAATGCCATAAAAAATAAAGATGTATATTATATAGCTTCATCTTCATTACCTACACATAATATTGTAAATGCTATGATTATGATGGCTAAATATGCTTATCCTAATGAATATAAAGATATTGAAATAATTAGGAATTAATTATAATGATAAAAAAAATTATTATAATTTTATTGTTAGTAATTATTTCTACTGTATTGTCAATATGTATAGGAAGCGTATTCATACATCCGAAAGAAGTATTTGCTATTTTATTATATAAAATTTTTAATATAGAGTTTATGAATATAGATAAAATAAATGCTGATATCATAGGCATTAGACTTCAGCATTCTATATTATCATTATTTGTTGGAGCTTCATTATCTATAACAGGAGTTGTGATACAGTCAATACTAAGAAATCCATTAGCTTCAGTATATAATTTAGGCATATCATCAGGTGCCGGACTTGGAGCTGCTTTGCTTATAATTATGACAGTATCTTTTAATCAATATTTTTTTATAGGCGTATCAATGGTATTCTCTTTTATTACTATATCTTTTATATTATTTATATCAAAAAAAATAGATAAGTATATGAGTAATAATTCTATAATACTTGCTGGTATAGTTATATCATTATTTTTAAGTTCTGTAATGAGTTTTTTATCATATATGTTTCCAAAATATTCAAATCAAATAATACTTTGGCAGCTTGGAAGTTTATTTGTAAGAAATAAATTAGATATTTTTATAATAATATTGATGACTTTAATATCATTGTTATTACTAATGAAATATTCAAGCGTATTAGATATAATGACATTCGGAGATGAAACTAGTTTATCTCTTGGTATAAATGTTAAGAATATGAGAATATTTTTTATATTGATTTCATCGTTTATAACAGCGGTTTTAGTGGCATTTACTGGAATAATTGGTTTTATAGATTTAGTATCTCCTCACATAACAAGAAAAATATTCGGCGCTAAGCATATAATTGTACTTCCTATGTCTGCTTTAATGGGAGCATTAATATTAAATGTTTCTGATATATTTTCAAGAATTGTAGTTTCAGGCTCTAATATCCCAATAGGTATTGTTACTGCAGTGATAGGGGCTCCTTTCTTTTTGTATATATTTATATCAAGCAGCAATAATAAAGGAATGTGATTTATTATGAATGATATAAATAAAACAAATAAAATGATAGAAGTTAAAAATTTATATTTAAGCTATTCAAATAAAAAAGAAGTTTTAAAAAATATATCTTTTGATGTAAATGCAAATGAAAGTTTATGTATTATAGGTCCTAATGGATGCGGAAAAACTACTTTGATTAAATCATTATGCAGAATAATAGATTTTGATAAAGGCGAAATACTTATTAATAATGAAAATATAAAAAAAATAGATGTTTATAAAGAAATGGCTATGATGAGTCAGATATCAGCAATATATTTTGGATATACTGCTTATGATACTATAATGATGGGAAGGTATTCAAGCTATAAAGACAAATTATTATCAATGCCTACAAAAGAGGATAAAGAGTTTGTAATTTACTATATGGAAAAACTAAAGATAATGCATTTAAAAGATAAATTAATAACAGAACTTTCAGGCGGAGAATTGCAAAGAGTATTTTTAGCGAGAACATTTGTTCAAAACCCTAGCATAATACTTATGGATGAGCCTACTAATCATTTGGATTTAAATAGTCAGATAGAATTAATTGATAGTTTAAAAGAATGGGTTTTAAATGGTTCAAGATGCATTATAGCTGTACTTCATGATATAAATGCCGCTTTTAATTTGTCTGATAAATTATTGGTTTTGAAAAATGGAAGTTTTCAGTATTTTGGAAGTATTGAAGATTTTGATATTGCTATGCTTAATAGTATATATGATATAGATGTAATAAATTATATGAATAAATCTTTTGATAAATGGAAATAGTGTTATTATAAAATTAATATAGAGTTTGTTTATGAGAGTTATAACAGAAGAAATGATTATAAATGATATACTTGATAAAGATGTATCAGAATATTTTATAGAATATGGATATTTTTTAACTCCTGCTGCAAGAAAATATTTAGAGTCTAAAAATATAGAAATTAAAATAAAAACTAATAATTGTAATGTTGGAAGCTTTACATCAAATCCTAAATCGTATGGAATAAAAGAAATAGAAAATATTGAATACTATATAGATTATGAAACTAATAAAATACTAGATACTAAACCAGAAAATTATACTCATTTATATGATAATGTATTGGCGGAAAAAAATCATCCTAGAATAATATTAAGAGGTAAATTAGATAGTTTGCTTGCTTTGATAACAGATATAGAGTATGAATTTAAAGAAAGGCAAGAATATAAGTTATTAGAATATTTAAAAAAGTATCATAAACTTATTCATACAATATTATATTCAGAAGTTACAAATAAAAGTTTAGAATTAGATACTATATTTGATTTGACAGAGGAAGAGATTAGAAAAATATCTCATCATCCCAAAGAGTATTTCGGATGTGATCATGTATTTATCAATTGTGATATGCCTTATACAGTTATAAAACTTAATTTGATAAGAACAGCAGTTAGAGAAACTGAATTAATAGCTTATAATGCATTAAAAAATGAAAGAGAAGATATTATTAAAGTTTTGAATCGTATGAGCAGTGCTGTTTATATATTGATGTTAATAGCATATACAGGTAAAGATATACTTGAATAAAAAATATTCAATATATATTTTGACAAATTTTTTTCTATTAGTATAATCATATTTATGAGAAAGAAAAAAAATAAATTGCATGAAAATATAGAAGAATTATACAAAAAATCTGTAATAAGAAAATGCCGTATAGAAGAAGATGTTGAAGAAAATACAAGATTAGATAAATATATGGGAGATAGATTTTCTTATTATTCAAGAAATAAATGGCAGGATTTAATAGGTCAGGGTTTAGTTCTTCTTAATAATAGTAAAGTAAAATATACAAGAGCAGTAAAAAAAGGCGATGAGATAGCCTATCATATCATAGGAATGAAAGAGCCTGAAGTAGATAAAAATGTTACTATAGTATATGATGACGGTGATTTAATAATAGCAAATAAACCAGCTAATTTACCTGTTATACCTTCTGGTAAATATTATCATAATACACTTCATACTATTGTTAAAAACATGCTTAACAGCAATATAAATATGCTAAATAGGATAGATAGAGAAACTAGCGGATGCGTAGTTCTTTCAAGAAGCAGTAAATCAGCATCGAATTTTTGTGCTATGCTTGCAGGAAGAAAAGTAAATGGAAAGCAGTATAAAAGAAATTCAATAAAAAAGACATATATCGCCATAATAGAAAATGCCAAAGATATAGAGGATAAATTCACTGTTGAAGGCTATATGCTTGAAAGCGGACATAAATATTACAGAAGATTTCAAATGCTCCATAAAGAAAATATAGAAGGTTCAAAATATTCAAAAACTTCTTTTAAAACCATAAAAAGAATAGGAGATTATGCTGTTGTTATGGCTAGGCTCTATACAGGAAGAATGCATCAGATAAGAGTGCATTTATATTCTAAAGGCTTTTTTATGGTAGGTGATAAAATATACGGTAAATACGGCCCTAAAGTTTTCGATGATTTTATAGAAAAAGGTATTATTCCGGAAGGTTTTTTCAATAGACAGGCTTTACATGCCTATAGTTTGAAATTTAATCATCCAATCACTGATGAAATAATCAAAGTAAAAGCTCCTTTACCCAAAGATTTAAAAGAACTAATCAAAAAAATAAAAAATAATGTAAAAAATAAGTAAAAATATTGTAAAAAAACTTGACAAATATATTAAAAGTGCTATACTTATAATTGTAAAGATAATTTACATACGTCAATATTTAAGGAGAGTGAATCATGAAAAAATTATCTATCTTTTTAGCATCATTATTTATTTTATCAGCTTCAAGCCTTTTTGCCGACATGGTAGTTCCGCCTTCAGCATTGCCTCAGCAAGCTAGTTCATTCATACAGAGAGTTTTCCCTGGTACTCAAATTTGGAAAGTTGAAAGAGATGGAAGAAAATTTGATGTTCAATTATCAAATGGAGTATCTATAGACTTTTTAGCTAATGGTGATTGGCAGAATATAGACAGTGAATATGCTCCTATACCTGATGCTGCTTTTCCTCCTGCTGTTATACAGGCTGTAAAAAATGCTTATCCTCAAGCTGCTGTTATAGATGCAGAAAAAGAGTGGGGCAATTATAAGTTAAAATTAAATAATATGATGGAGCTTATGGTAACAGGAAACGGACAGATTATGAGACAAAAATTCGATGACTAATTTTTAATAATTAATGATGTATTTAAATAAAAGCGGTTGGATTTTTACTAATCTTGCCGCTTTTATTTATTTTAAAAATATTATATCATCAGTATTAAATGATAAATTTATTTCTTTTCCAAGTTCATAATCATTTTTATATTTATCTTTATCTAATCTCCAAGTTATTTGATTTTCACTGTTATGAGGTACTAAAGTTATAATATAAGAAAACATATCTTCAGTAATATTTGTTATTTTTGATTTTATATATGTATCATTTTTTTTATTATCATCATAGTCAAAAAAAGAATAAGGACGCATTCCAATATAGTTGGCATTTTCTATATTTTCTAAATTATTATTTTTGATTTCTAAAATGATATTCCAATCAATGCATTCTATTTTTTTATTTTCTAATATTTTTATTTTTGAGAAATTTTTATATCCTGTAAGAAGTGCAGAGAAATAAGTTTTAGGATTTTCAAAAAGATTATATTTAGAATCTATTATATCGAATTTACCTTTATTAATTATTCCTATATTATCTGATAATCTATATACTTCATCTCTGTTATGCGATACGAATAGAGTAGTGCCGTTAAATTCTTTTATAGTTGATAGTATAAATTTTTCTAGTTCCCATTTTATATGATAGTCTAAAGCACTTAAAGGTTCATCAAGCATTAATATATTCGGAGATGATACAAATATCCTTGCTAATGCAGTTCTTTGCTGTTCTCCTCCAGATATTTCTCTTGGTCTTTTATTTTTTATATGATTTATAAAAAACTTTTTCATGATATATTCAATATCAATGTTGCTTTTTTTATCTCTTATACCGCATTTAATATTTTCTTCAACAGTCATATTTGGAAATAAAGCGTAATTTTGAAATAAAAAACCTACATTTCTTTTTTGAGGCTTTATATTAATATGCTTCTTAGAATCATAGAAAACATTCCCATTGCATTCTATATATCCGCTGTCTGGTTTTTCGATTCCTGCTATGCATTTCAAAGCCATACTTTTGCCGCTGCCTGAAGCTCCTAAAATAGAAAATACTCCGCTTTTTACTTCAAACTGTAAATCTAAATCAAAATTAGACAGCTTCTTTTTTATATCAACTATTAAACCCAATATTAAACCTCATAATTTTTATAATCTCTTTTTTATAGTATCAGAAAGAGGAAGTATAACATTCATCATCATTATACTTACAAATGATATTAATACAATTACCATAACCCATTTAAAAGCTAATTCTCTATCTCCAGCCTGAACAGCTGTATATACGGCTAATGACATTGTTTGAGTTTTATTTGGTATATTTCCTGCTATCATTATAGTTGCACCAAACTCGCCCAAAGCTCTAGTAAATGATAGTATAGTTCCTCCTAGTATGGAATGCCAAGTGTTTGGAAGTATTACTCTCCAAAATATCCAATTTTCTGATTTTCCTAATGTTCTTGCTGCATTGATTATATTTTTATCTATTTGCTCGAATGCTCCTTTTGAAGTTCTATACATTAGCGGAAATGATACTATAAATGAAGCTAATACTGCACCTCTTAATGTAAATACAAAAGGAAATCCTAATTTATCGACTATGCCTCCTATAAAAGAGTTTCTTCCAAAAAATAATAAAAGAAAAAATCCAACTACTGTAGGAGGAAGTACAAGAGGAAGTGTGAATATTATATCAAATAGAGATGAGAATTTTTTGATTTTTACCACTATAATAGCGGCATATATTCCTACAAAAAAAGTTATTATTGTAGAATATAATGCCGTTTTTATAGAAAGTATTAATGGAGAATATTCCATAATCTTATTTAATTACAGTAAATCCATAGTTTTTAAATATTTCAGCAGCTTTATCATTAGATATATAATCTATAAATTTTTTAGCTTCTTCTTTATTTGCTGAAGATTTTATTGTTGCTATAGGATAAATAACTTTTTTATGAGTACCTTCAGGAGCTTCCGCTATTATATTAATGTCATTTGCTATTTGAGCATCAGTAGCATAAACTATACCGCAATCAACTTCTCCAGTGCGAACCCAAGAAAGTACATTTCTAACATCAGAACCATAAACAGCTTTTTGTTTAACTGTATCTAATATAGATAAATTACTTAATATTTCTTCAGAATACTGTCCTACAGGTACGCTTTTTGGCTCTCCTAATCCTATTTTAGTAACATTGGCATTTGTCATATCTGTGAATGATTTTATATTTAAAGTTGAATTTGTTGGAGATATTAACACAACTTTATTTTCAAGCAAGTCTTTTCTTGTATCAGTGTCAATTAAATCTTTTTCCTGTAATGCATCCATTTGTTTTTGAGCAGCAGAAAAGAAAATATCAGCAGGTGATCCGGCTTCTATTTGCGTTTGTAATGCTCCGGATGAAGCAAAAGAGAATGTAACAGTTGTTCCTGTTTCAGTTTTATAGTTATTAGCTAATTCTGTAAGTACATCTGTTAAGCTTGCTGCAGCTAATACTAATATTTCTTTATTTTTTGTATTAGTTTGTGATGCATTATCCGCAGTATTTGAAGAACCGCATGATACAAATAAATAAGATATTAATAAAGTTATAAATATTATTTTTTTCATAGTACAGTAACCCCTTTGAATTTATTTTGTTTTTATATATGCTTTATAAAAATCTTTAATGTCCTTCACCTTTCATCATACTAATAATATGTTCTAGTAAAGGAATCATTAAATTAGTACAATATTCAGCACCTTTTTTGCTTCCAGGAAAATTAACTACAAATACATTATCATTAATTCCAGCATAACCTCTTGAAAGAGTTGCAAATATTGTCTCTTTTATAGATTCTTGCCTTATATAATCTGATATTCCTCTAACTTCCTTTTTACAAAATGCCTCTGTAGCTTCAGGCGTTACATCTCTTTGAGATAAGCCTGTTCCTCCTGTGGTTATTATAATATCAAATTTATTTTTGTTTTCAATTAAAGTATTTAATATGGTATCATATTCATCTGGTATTATGACTTTTTCAATATTTGTAATTTTTTCTTTTAGATTATCTTCAAGAGTTTTTACTATAACAGCACCTGATTTATCTTCATAAATGCCTTTAAAAGCTCTGTCAGATACAGTAATAACAAGTATCTTCAAGTTTTATTTCCCCGCCTTTAATAACTCTTACAAATATACCCTTTTTAGGCATAATACAGTCGCCTACTAATTGCTTTATATCGCAGCCATGATGGCATGCCTTTCCTATTTTAGAAACTTCTACTATAGTATCACCTATATACATTTTTGTTCCTATAGGAAGTTTATAAAGCTCAACATCTTTTGTTGTTATATTTTCAGCAAAATCACCCGGTTTGAGATTGGCTTTCATTTTATCATTAGTGTATTCTATATCTTCAATAGCAAGTAAAGAAACTTGTCTGTCTTTCAATTTATTAAAATGGGCATCATTAAGAACACCTTTATCTTCTACTAGAGTGATACTCTCTACAGGAGTTTTCACTGTACCTGTATCTTTTGATATGTTTAATGAGATTAATTTGAAATATTTCTTTTCCATAATGCAATTCTAATTTTAGATTAAAAAACTATTATTATTTAGAAGTTTATACAAAAAACAAAAATATTCAATATAAAGATAATTTTTTTTTAGAATTTTATTTAAAAATTACAAAAAATTTATTATAATATTATTTGAAACTACTTTTAATGGGAAATTAAAATGAATAATAAGCAAATATTAGATAAAGCTTTGGAACTTATAAATAATAATATAGAAGCAGAACTAATAAAAATACTCAAAATATCAGGCTCTGCTCCAAGAACATTAGATGCATTTATGATAGTTTATAAAGAAGATGATAAACAAAAAAATGTTGGTACTATAGGCGGAGGTTTATTGGAGTTTGAAGCTTTAAAAGATGCTTATTTATTTTTAGATAACAAAGAAAGTTCTATTAAAAAATATAATTTAACTCCTCAGGAAGCAGGCGGAATCGGTATGGTATGCGGAGGAAGTGCTGAGATGTCATTTGTATATTTAAATGATAATAAAGATATGATAAGTAATTTGAAAAAAGAAATTGAAGATAAAGAAAGTAATGTTTATATATTCGGCGGCGGACATGTATCCTATGATTTGGTTGAAGTTTTGTATAAAATAGGTTTTAATTGCATTGTTATAGATGATAGGGAAGAGTTTGCCAATAAAGACAGATTTCATAATGCTAGTAAAATAATAGTAAAAAATTATGAAAATGTTTTTGATAAAATAACTATTACTGATAAAGATTATATAGTAATAGTTACGGGAGGACATTCTCATGATTATATAGTTGAAAGAAATGCTTTGAAAACTAATGCATTATATATTGGAATGATAGGAAGTAAAAACAAAATAAAAACATTGCATGACAGATTAAAAAGTGAAGAAAATTATACTGATGAAATGATAGCAAGAGTGCATGCTCCAATAGGAATAGCAATAGGGGCAGAGAGTACTGAAGAAATAGCAATAAGTATAGCAGCGGAACTTATACTTATAAGGGCAAAAGCAGAAAATAGAAGAAAGATAAAAAATTAATTTATTATAAATTACAATATTATTCGGAAAGTATAAACTATAAAATATAAGTATTCAATAATTGTAGACATTTACTATTTATAAGTGATTTTACTGCAATTAAAAAAAATTTAAATATAATTTTTATTATATTATATTTTTAGAACTGTAACTTTATAAAATTAATAAATATATATTGCAATAATAGGAGTTTTTATGGCTAGAACTTTTTTACATCCGAATGAAGCTTTGGAATTGGTATTAAAAAATTCTGAAGATTATGGTAATGAAAAAATATCAGTGCTTGATTCTTATAACAGAGTTTTGGTTGATGATGTTCATGCTTTGAATGATGATCCTCCTTTTAGTAAATCTTCTATGGACGGATATGCTTATAAAAAAGAAGATGAAAATAAAAATAGTTATGTTTTAATTGAAGATAAAATTATATATGCAGGACTTTGCGATAAAATTGAAGTTAAAAGCGGGGAATGTGTAAAAATAATGACAGGTGCTATGATTCCTGAAAATTGCGATGCAGTTCATAGAGTAGAGTGGGTAGAAGAAAAAAAAGAAAAAAAAGAAAATGGCAAAACAATTATAAATTTCACTAAAAAAGAAATAACTAATAATGTAATAAAAAAAGGCAATAATAAAAAATCCGGAGATAAAATATTAGATAAAAAAATACTTTTGCCTAAAGATGTTGCTATACTTTCAGGATTTGGTTATTCTAATATAGAAGTAAAGAAGAAAATAAATACTGCTGTAATATCTACAGGTAATGAAATAGCAAATATAGGAGAAAGTTTAAAAGAAGGACAGATATACGATGCTAATGCCCCAATGCTTGTTGCTAGAACTTCAGCTTTATCCTGCAGTAGTAAATTTTATGGAAAAGTAAATGATGATGAAAAAGAGATAAAAGAAATATTATATAAGGCATTAGAAGAAAATGATATTGTTCTTATAAGCGGCGGAGTGTCTATGGGAGATTTTGATTATGTTCATAAAGAGTTATTAGAGCTTGGAGTTAATCAAATATTTCATGGTGTTGCTATGAAGCCTGGAAAACCTTTGTTCTTTGGTAAATTAGGTAAAAAGGCAGTGTTTGCTTTACCTGGTAATACAGTTTCTTCTTTTATGACTTTTGAAATAATGGTTAAACCTTATATATTAAATTGTTTAGGTGTTAATTATGATACTAATTATATAAAGGCTGTAATTAGTGAAGACTTTAAAAGAAAAGACACAGAAAGACTAGAGTATATACCTGTTCATTTGTTTTTTGATGATACAAGATTATTAGTTAAACTTATAAAATATAATAATTCTTCTATGATATCATCATTTTCTGAAGCTAATGGTATATTAAAAATAGATATTGGAATTTCTGATATTGTCAAGGGAAGTATAGTTGATGTTAGATTCCTTTAATAGAGAAATAAATTATATACGAGTTTCTGTTACCGACAGATGCAATTTAAGATGTGTATATTGTATGCCTGAAGACGGTATTATAAAAAAAACACATAGTCAAATTTTAAGCTATGAACAAATATACAATGTAGTTAAAGAGGCTTCTGAATTAGGAGTAAAAAAGGTTAGAATAACAGGAGGCGAGCCTTTAGTAAGAAAGAATATTGATGAGCTTGTATCTATGATTAGAACTATAGATAAAGTAGAGATAATAGCTATGACTACTAATGCAGTTTTTCTTGGCAGTATAGCAGAGAAATTAAAAAATGCAGGGCTTGATTCAATAAATATATCCCTTGATACTTTAGACAGTGAAAGATATAAATATATTACTAGAGGCGGAAGTATATACGATGCTATGAAAGGAATAAAAAAAGCTTCTGAATTAGGCTTTCAATTAAAGATTAATGTTGTTGTTTATGATGACAAAAGCAGAGAAGAATTGCCATTATTAAAAAAATATGCTGAGAGTATAAATGCTAAACTTCAAACTATTGAGTATTATAATCTTAATAGTCAAAAAAAAGATTCTATAGATTATGACAGACCTGCTAGATGTAAATACTGCAATAGAATAAGATTATTATCTGACGGATATTTACTCAGCTGTTTGCATAGCAATATAAAATTTAAAGTTGATTTTGATGATATTAGAGGCTCTATAATAAAATGTATTGAAGGAAAGCCTGAAAATGGTGCTTATAGTGATGCTGAATCATTAAGTATGATAGGCGGTTAATTAAATAAAAATTGAGGTTATAAAATGAATGATAAGTTAACACATATAGACGAAAGCGGTAATGCCAATATGGTTGATGTTGGAGATAAAGATATTGTAAAAAGAACTGCAGAAGCTACAGGAAAAATATATTTATCAAAAGAGACACTAAAATTGATAGAAGAAAATAATATAAAGAAAGGTGATGTCATATCTGTTGCTAGGATTGCAGGAATAATGGGAGCAAAACATACTTCTGAGCTTATACCTTTATGTCATAATATCAATATAGAAAAGGTATCTTTATACTTTACTTTAGAAGAAGACGGAATAGTTATAAAATCTTATTGCCGATGCAGTTATAAAACAGGTATAGAGATGGAAGCTTTAACAGCAGTTAGTGTTGCTGCTCTTACAATATGGGATATGTGCAAAGCTGTTGATAAGAATATGAGAATATCTGATATTACTTTATTATCAAAAACTAAAAGTTAAAATTATGAAGAATTCCTAACTGTAAACTATGAAATGAGTTAATTACTGATTCTTTATATTCTCTATCAGTATAATAATTTGAAAATTGATTAAAAGCATATTATATTTTAGCTAATATGCTAAAACCAATACCATTTTCAAAATATGATCTATATTCAAGTTGAGCAGTAATTCCGTTATTTATACCTACATTCACTTCATATTTTTCATCGCTATTTACAATAGGTATGCCTATAGAAATTAAAAGTGGGATATTTGCTGCTACCTCAAAACCACTAGCTGCAAATGCAGAAGCACTAATTAATAACATTAAAAAAAATCATAATATTAATTCTTAATTATTTTATATTAAATATTAGTATATATAATAATATTTTTTTAACATTAATGATTATTTTTTGTAAATAATTATTTATATAGATTTATCTATTATATATACTTATTAAAGTAAGGATATATAATAGATAAAGAATATTTTTTATTAATTGAAATGGAAATAAGAAACTTGATCAACTATATTATTAGATTTATCAAGTACATCTTTACTTGCATTTGCTCCATCACTAGCTATTTTAGAAGTGTCCTGAGTTATTCTATTAATTTCTATAACAGCAGTATTGATTTGTGATAGGCTATTTTCTTCTTCTATGATAGCACTTGATATTTCTGTTAATAATGTTAGTACATCATTAACAGATGTTTCTATTTGATTAAGTATATATGATGAAGCCTGAACAGATGCACTTCCATTCTGTATTTTTTCAATAGTTTCATTAGCTATTGCAGTAATATCTTTGGCAGCATTTCCAACATTTATGGCAAGATTTCTTACTTCGCTTGCAACTACAGCAAATCCTTTTCCTTGATCTCCAGCTCTTGCAGCTTCAACAGATGCATTCAAAGCTAATATATTAGTTTGGAAAGCTATTGATTCTATTATTTTTGTTATGTCTGAAATCTTTTTACTAGCCTCGGATATTAAAGCCATATTTTCTGATGTAGCATTTATAGCATTTACTCCGTTTCTTGTAGCATCTGATACTTTTTCACTCATATTTTTTGCGTTTCCTGCATTTTCAGCAGTTTCTTTTAATGATGAAAATACAAATTCTACGGATCTAGTTAATTCTTCCAAAGAACTAGCCTGTGATGTAGATCTGTCAGATAAGTCTATACTGCCATTTGTAATAATATTAACAGAGCTATTAATTCCATTTATATTATCTTTCATGCTGTAAATAATATCACCGAGTTTATTTTGCATATCATTAAGAGCTCTTATTACATCACCAGTTTGATCTTTTTTATTTAATTCTTTTTCATCAAAATGAGTATTGAAATTACCTTTTGACATAGATTTTATTATAGAAATCGTATTATCCAATGTGTTTGATATAGGTTTTGCTATAACTATTACTAATGTAGCTTCTATTGCTGATAATATTATAAATACAGATATTATTAGTATAAGTAATTTTAATAATGATGAATTTAATTCTTTATTATCTAAACTTACAATTATATTCCAATTACTATTTTTTATTTTTGATGATATATATGATAATTTTTTATCTATCCAAGCGTAATTATTATTATTCATAATATCATTTTTGTATGGAGATATTTCTTTATTATTAAAAATATTTTCTTTTAATATATAGTTTTCATTTTGATTATATATATACAATCCATCTTTATTTATAATATTTAAATTATAGTTATATTTTTTTGCTTCTTCTAAACCTGAAGATATAATTTTAGAAAAATCTACATCTATTCCTACTACACCGCTGATTTGACCATTAACATATATAGTTTTTGAAAAAGTTACTACAATAGATTTAGTAACAACATCTACATAAGGTTCAGATACTACTATTTCTCTTGAAGCTATAGCATTTTTATACCATTCTCTTGATGTTTGATCATAGTCGTTTGGCAGCTGCCCAACTGTATTTAATACTGTTCCTCCATCTTTATATGGTATTGTATCAGCATAAAATATATTTATTAAATCAGGCTCATTGTTTATAATATTTTTAAATACGTTTAATAAGTTATCCCTATTTACTTCCTTTTCTACATAAGAATAAAATATATTTATTTTTCCGTATAAAGAAGAAATATTATTTTCTATTTCCGATGAAATATTATATGTATTATATTTATTGGAATTTAAAAATCTTGTTTTATACTGAGGAAAATATGCAATATATATTGCTACACAAATTATAAATAATGCCGCCATATATGGTATTAAAAATTTAAATATTAAACTATTATTTCCAATACCGCTTTTATTATTACCCAACATAAATACAACCTCTCTAATTAAATTGAAAACAAATAAAAATTTTTTTTAAAACTATATTAATATACCTTATTATATAAAAATAGCAAATAGTATATTAAAAAAAATAGTATTTGATTAAATATATAAATTAGTAGTATTTATTAATAATAATTTTAAGTAATATATTATTGACTGAAATTTTATGCTATGATAAAATATATCAACTATTTTTGGGAGTTTTATTTATGATTAAACTTTTAAAATCTGTAATTTTTTCTTTTACTATATTTCTATTTGCAATTTCTTGCGGAGGCAGAAGCTCTAAATATGAAGAAGGAGTATTAAGACTTAATGTTGGTCCAGAGCCTCAAACTATAGACCCTACATTAAATTCCGCTATAGATGGAAGTATGTATATTATACATGCTTTTGAAGGACTTGCAACAAAAGATAAGCAAGGTAAAATAATTGGAGGAGTTGCTGAGAGTTGGGATATTAGTGATAATGGTACTAAATATGTATTTCATATTAGAAGCAATGCCAAATGGTCAGATGGAAAACCTGTAACAGCAAATGATTTTGTGTATAGCTGGAGAAGAGCAACTGATCCTAAAACTGCTGCTAATTATAGTTATCAAATGGAGCCTTTGAAAAATGCTAAAAAAATTACAGCAGGTGAAATGCCTGTTGATTCATTAGGTGTTAAGGCTTTAGATGATAATACATTAGAAGTAACATTAGAAGCACCTATACCATATTTTGATCAGCTTATGGCTTATCCGGTTTATTTTCCTTTAAGACAGGATATCATAGAAGCTAATCCTGATAGTTGGACTATGAGTCCTGAAACTTACATAGGAAACGGTCCTTTTAAAATGACTGAAAGATCTATCGATGATAGGATAGTTATGGAAGTTAATACTAATTATTGGAATGTTTCAGCTATAGTACCTAAAAAATTAATATTTGTTTTAATGGATAATGGAACATCTGTAGTAGCAGGTATTAAAGAAGGTTCTATATATTTTTCTGATAGAGTTCCTACTCAAGATATGGATGTTTTAAAAGAGGAAGGATATTTACAAATCAAACCTTATTTAGCACTTTATTATTATAGCTTAAATAATACTAATGATACTTTAAAAGATGTGAGAGTTCGTAAAGCATTATCTTTGGCTATAGATAGAAATTATATAGTAGAGCAGGTTACAAGAGGCGGACAGATTCCAGCTGCTGCAGTTGTACCAGCTTTAATATCAGATGTTAGCGGAAGTTTTAGAACGAATGGTGGTGATTATTACAGTCTAAAACCAGAAGATTATACTAAAAATGTAGAAGAAGCTAAAAAATTATTAGCAGAAGCAGGATATCCTGATGGTCAAGGTTTTCCTGTATTAGATTTTAAAACTAATCCCGGAGAGCATACTTCTATATTTGAAGCTATACAGCAGATGTGGAAAAATAATTTAGGAATAGACAGCACAATATCAAGCGAAGAATGGGCAGTATTCCAACAAACTCGTTTGGATAAATCTTATGTGATTGCTAGAAACGCTTGGGTTGGAGATTACGATGACCCTATGACATTTTTAGGTATGTTCTTAAGCCATAGTGCTCAAAATGCTGAAGGTTATAATAATCCTCAATATGATACATTATTAGCACAGGCTTCTTCTATAGGTGATAATAATGTAAGAATGCCTATACTTCATAAAGCTGAAGATTTATTTATGTCTGAAATGCCTATCATACCTTTATATTTTTATACTTTACCTGTACTTGTTAATCCTAATTTGAAAGATGTGCAGTATGATGTTTTAGGTAAACATAAATTTTTCTATGCTTATTTAGAGAATAGTGAAAATTAAAAATTGATTATATTTTATTAGTGTTAAAACAAGGGAGTGAAAAACCCTTGTTTTTTATTGTAAAATAATTATTGATAGTGGAAAATGATTCTTATAATATTAGTTTTTGGAGGAAATTTATATGTTATTAAGTAATTTTGATAATCTTGATTCTAAAGAAGTTTTCAGATGGTTTGCTGAAATAAGTAAAATACCTAGAAGATCTAAACATGAAAAACAGATTAGTGATTTTTTAGTTCAATTTGCCAAAGATAGAAATTTGGAAGTATATCAGGATAAAGTGAATAATGTAATAATAAAGAAGGAAGCTACAAAAGGTTATGAGAATATCGCACCTGTTATTATACAGGGACATATGGATATGGTTTGTGAAAAAACTAGTGAATCGAAACATGATTTTGATAAAGATCCTTTTGTGAAAAAACTAGTGAATCGAAACATGATTTTGATAAAGATCCTATAGAATTAATAGTTGAAGGAGATGTTTTAAGGGCCAATGATACTACTTTAGGTGCAGATGATGGTATTGCTGTTGCTTATGGTCTTGCTTTTCTTGATTCTAAAGATATACCTCATCCAGCATTGGAAATTCTAATTACAACTGATGAAGAAGACGGTATGTCAGGGGCATTTTCTGTTACTGATGAACATTTAAATGGTAAAACTCTTATAAGTTTGGATTCTGAGGCTGAGGGTGTACTTTGGGTAAGCAGTGCAGGTGGTATCAATGCAGTTTCTGAATTTAATATAGAGAGAGAGAGTAATAATAATCCTTCATTAAAGATAGAGATTAAAGGGCTAAAAGGCGGACATTCCGGTATGGAAATTGATAAACAGAGAGCTAATGCTATAAAGATATTAGGAAGAGTTTTATATTCTGTAAAAGATTATATAAATATTTCTTATATAGATGGTGGTTCTGTTCATAATGCTATAGCTAAAAGTGCCTATGCCGTTATTACTACTGAAGATACGAATAAAGTAAAAAATATTATAGAAGAACTTTCTAAAAAGATAAAATTTGAATATAGAGTTGTTGATCCTGATATGGAAATAGTTGTTTCAAATGCTGAAAATGTGAAAGAATGTTATAAAAAAGACTTAAGCAAGAATGTTATAAATTTTATGATGCTATCACCTGACGGAGTTCTTTATATGAGTAAGGATATAGATGGTTTAGTTCAGACAAGTGCTAATAATGGAGTGCTTAAAGAAAAAAATAATAAATTAACATCTACTGTATTTATTAGAAGTTCTGTAGAGAGTTCATCAAATGAAATAGTTTCAAGGGTTAAGGCTTTATCTTCTTTAACAAATGCTTCTTTTATAGATCAAGATGGATATGCTGCTTGGGAATATGATCCTAATTCAAAAGTAAGAGATATAGCGGTAAAAGCATATAAAACTGTTACAGGTAAAGATGCTGATGTATCTTCTGTGCATGTTGGTTTAGAGTGCGGAATATTAAAACAAGCGTTAAAAGATGCTGATATTATTAGTATGGGGCCTAATATTTACAATGTTCATACTCCTAAAGAATATTTAAGTATATCTTCAGTAGACAGAGTATGGAAAGTGTTAAAAGAGATTATTAAAAATATGAAATAATTAATTTGGTATTTTTAAAATTTTTATTCTCTATTGTTTTTATTTGTTTATTAATATATATTAATAAATAATATATTTTTGGAGATATTATGATATATAATAATATACTTGATATGATAGGAAATACTCCTATTTTAAGATTACAAAATATAGAATCTAAATTTAATTTAGGTGGAAATGTAGAGTTGTATGGAAAAGTAGAAAAGAATAATCCAGCAGGTTCAATAAAAGATAGAGCTGTTAAGCAAATAATATTGGATCTATTCAAAGAAGGTAAATTAAAGGAAGGTGCAACTATAATAGAACCTACTTCAGGTAATACAGGTATTGCTATGGCAGCTATTGGAAAGTATCTGAAATTGAATGTTATAATAGTTATGCCTTCATCTATGTCTGAAGAAAGAAGAAAGCTTATAAGGAATTATGGAGCAAAATTAGAATTAGTTGATGGAGGAATGGATGCTGCTGTAAAAAGAGCAGAACAATTAAATAAAAAGATAGTTGATTCTGTTATACCTGGTCAGTTTATTAATAAATCTAATATAGATGCTCATTATCTTACAACTGCACCTGAAATATTTAGTGACATTCCGGATATTGATTATATATTTGCTGGTATTGGTACAGGTGGTACTATAACAGGAATAGGAAAGTATGTAATGGAGAAAAATAAAAATACTAAAGTTATAGGAGTGGAACCTGAATCATCTCCTTTACTTACAAAAGGACGTACTTCTGCTCATAAAATACAGGGTATAGGTCCTAATTTTGTACCTGAAATTTTAGATTTAAATGTTGTATCTAAAATAATAGATGTATCTGATGATAATGCTATAAATACAGCAAGAGAAATATGTTTTAATGAGGGGCTGCTTGTAGGAATATCTTCCGGAGCAAGTGTTTATGCAGCAATAGATTTTTATAGAAATTTAACTAAAAAAGATACTATAATAAAGATGCTTTGTATATTGCCTGATACAGGTGAAAGATACTCTTGGAATTAAGGTCTCATTTTATGAAATTGAAAACTTTTAATGAACTTCCTAATCAAAAGGATATTAAGGATATAGTTAAACTTATAAGGGATTATGCATTTCCTAATTTTTTTAGAGAAAGTCCTAATAGAGATATTGTCAAAAAAAGCATAGCTAAACTTTATATGAAAATAGTTACTGATGATTCTCACTTATTAGATTTTATAGAACAGCTTGATGATATTGTTATAAGTTTAGAACATGATTTAGAATTTTTTTATCAATCAGATCCGGCATCAAAATCTTATGATGAAATAATATTCACATATCCGGGATTTAGAGCCATATTTCATTATAGAATAGCACATATATTTTATAAGCAAAATGAATCTTTGATAGCTAGAACTATATCCGAATTTGCACATTCAAAAACAGGTATAGATATTCATCCTGGAGCTGAAATAGGGGATTATTTCTTTATAGATCATGGCACAGGCATTGTTATAGGTGAAACTACTGTTATTGGACATCATGTAAAAATATATCAAGGTGTTACGTTGGGAGCATTATCATTAACTAATGGAAGAGCTTTAGAAGGTCAGAAAAGACATCCTACAGTATGTGATAATGTTACAATATATGCTAATGCTTCTATATTTGGCGGAAACACTACTATAGGGGCAAATGCTGTGATAGGAGCTAACTGTATAGTTTTAGAATCGGTTGAAGAAAATAGAAAGTTAACTCTTAATGATAATATGTCTGTATAATCTATATAATATTGTAATATAAAATAAAGCCTGTATTCGATTGGAATTCAGGCTTTTTTTAATTAATTATATTTGTTATTAAAATTTAGGGCCGTATCTATATCCAAATTGTATACCTATATCTACATTGCCGAATGTTTCATTCTCTACAACATTTAAATAGCTGCTAGTTTGAGCCCAATAATTTCCAAAATCGTATCCTACATAAAATCCTAAATTAACCGCTGAATCTATACCTACAAAAAATGAATAATCAAATGTAGCTCTCATATAAAGTCTAGCATATATATCATGTTTTATTTCTATATTACCTATTTCTGGAGTATAATATGAAGAATTTGGTGTTAATGTTATTTTGTATCCTATATTTAATCCTATTGAACAAGAATAAAAATTGAATTTAGGCATTATACCAAAATACAAATCATTATCTGTAAATTTATAACGTACTGTATTATTATATTTAGAATATTTAGTTTCAGTATAACTATATCCCATTACTCCTAATAAACTAATTCCCATTTTTTCCTTTATTTGGAACATATAACCAAGATTTGCTTCAATGCCTCCCTGAAAATTTACTTCGCCTTTAGGGTTACCTTCTACATTTACATTCTTATGAATTACGGTAATACCCATACCTAAAGGAACATTAACTATTGCTTCAAAACCTCCTTTTACTTCTGAAAATGTTGTTTTACATATCATTATAAATAATATAATTAATGTAAATATTCTTTTCTGTGCCATATAAACTCCAATAAAATTGTAAATATTAACTATATAATATTAATAATTTTAAAATTTTAGTCAATAAAAAAATATTTTTTAAAAAAATACTTTACTTATTGTGCTTTTTTTGTTATGTTTAAATAACTTATTTATGAAAAATATATATTATGTTGTCGAAAAGGTTTGTTAAAAATGAAAAAGAAGTGTTTTATTTTGTTGATTTGTGTAGTTATTGGGTTGTTAGTGTTTGGAGCGGTTTCATGTTCTAAAAGGTTAAATCCCTTTATTCCAAATAGCGGCAGTGGTAATGGCGGCGGAGAAATAACTCCTCCTATAGATCCTCCTGATGGCGGCGGTGAAAATGATCCAGAATGGTTTTTACCTCCTGAAAAACAGGTTAAACCTTTTATGAAAACAGAAGTTCTTTTTGAAAGTAAAATAGAAAATAATCAAACTAATAAACCTCTAAAAATATATAGGATACCAGGAATAACAGTTTCAGAAAAAAATACTATAATAGCAGTTGCTGATTATAGAAAAAATAGTTATAGGGATGTTGGATTCAGTGGTTCTCAAGCTATAGATATTGTTGTAAGAAGAAGCGAAGATGGAGGAATAAATTGGGGACCTGAAATAATTATACCTCCTTTAGCTAAAAATAATAGAGAATCACATGGAGATTCATTATTTTTCTCATGTAAAAATGGGGATTTAGTAGTTTTATGTGCAGCAGGTGGGGCATATAGACAGGATCCTGGTTTTGGTGGCTCTAAAATTATGATATCAAGAAGTACAGATGATGGACTTACTTGGAGTGATTGGGAACTTGCAAAAGGAGATATTAATGATTTTGGTCATGGTAAATTGGCTGGTTATGATAGGGGGTTTGCAGCTTCAGGTACAGGTGCAAGACTGTTTAATGGTACTTTAATGGGGGCTATGTTAGTAAATAAAGGTACAGCAGATACAACAGCTGCTGCTGCTGTTATAGTTTCAGAAGACAATGGAAATACTTGGTATGTTAGAAGTATAGCTAAAAGAAAATCAGGAACTCAAAATGAGCCTAAAGTTGTTACTCAATTAAATGATGGAAGAATTTTATTATCTGTACGTTCAGGTAAAGTTGGAAATCAAAGAGTGTGGTTTAAGTCTGCTGCTGATGTAGGTTCTAAATGGAATGAAATTAATCCTAAAGGTAATTTTTATGATGGTAATTGTAATGCTGAAGGTATTTTATTTACTTCTACTCTAGAGGGATATAATAAAAACAGACTTATACATTTAGCATTAAATTCGCCATTTGGAAGGCGAGATCTTACAGCTTTTATAAGTTATGATGAAGGAGAATCATGGAAAAAGTTAAGAATGTTAAATAATGGAGGAAGAGCTGGATATGCAGCATTAGCCAGATTAAAAGATGGTACAATAGTATCATTGGCTGAAGAACAAGCTGGACAAGGATTTCCTGAAACTAAAGACTATGTAGATCTTTATAATATTGTATTTAGAAGGTTTAATTTAAGATGGCTTACAGAAAATTTACCTGAAAGTGAAAAGGATTTTTATACTCCTCCTAATCAAGCTCTTAGAAGAAGATGGTAATTTAATACTACATAAAACTATAAAAAAGAAAGGAATTTGTTTCCTTTCTTTTTTTATTTATAGAATTTCATTGAAATAATTATAAATATAATGTACTATTATGTTAAGTTAATTATGTTAATTATGTGATAAATTAAAAGGATTTTTCTATGGCTTCAGTTGTTACTTTTGGAGAAATAATGCTTAGGCTTTCTCCCCCTTCAAATTTAAGATTTGTACAGGCTAATTCATTGGATGTAAGATTCGGAGGCGGCGAGGCTAATGTTGCTTTTGCTTTGTCTAATTTTGGAGTTGATGCTTCATTTGTTACTAAGCTTCCCAATAATGATATAGGACAGGCTTGTATTAATGAATTAAGACGTTATGGTGTGGATGTATCTAATATAGTTTTGGGCGGTAATAGAATAGGTATATATTTCCTTGAAAAAGGAGCAAGTCAAAGAGGATCTAAAGTAATATATGATAGAGCTAATTCTTCAATATCACAATGCACTAAAGAAGATTTTGACTGGGATAAAATTTTTGACGGAGTTAAATGGTTTCATCTTACAGGTATAACTCCTGCACTTGGAAAAAATGTTGCTGAAGTTTGTATTGAAGCTTGCAAAAAAGCTAAAGAAAAAAATATTACTATTAGTTTAGATTTAAATTATAGAAAGAAATTATGGACATCAAAAGAAGCTAATGAAACTATGAGTAAATTAATGCCTTATGTTGATATATGTGTAGCTAATGAAGAAGATGCTGAAAAAGTATTCGGTATTAAAGCAAAAGATAGTAATATAATAGAAGGTAAATTATCTCATGAAGGCTATAAAGATGTGGCTAAAGAAATAGTAGATAGATTTAAAGTAAAAAAAGTTGGAATCGCTTTAAGAGGTTCAATTTCTGCAAGCGAGAATCTATGGTCTTGTATGCTTTATAATGGAGAAGAATATTTCTTTTCAAAAGAGTATTTAATAAAAATAGTGGATAGAGTAGGAGGCGGAGACAGTTTTGCTGCCGGACTTATATATTCACTTTTAAATGGTAAAGATGACAGAGAGGCATTAGAGTTTGCATCTGCTGCTAGTTGTCTGAAACATTCTATTGATGGTGATTTTAATGTTGTAACTGTTGATGAGGTTATGACAGTTTATAATGGAGATGCTTCAGGACGTATTCAAAGATAATTATAATTTATTTTTATTCTTGACAATTTATAGTCTTAAGACTACAATTATATATATATAAAATAAATAACTAGGAGTTTTAAATTATGAAAGAAGTAGTTATAGCTATAGATATTGGCGGAACATCTATGAAAGGTGCTGTTATAGAGGAAAACGGCAATATTTTATATAAAGATAATTTTGATGTAAATCCTAGTCATACAACAGAAGAACATAAAAAAATTATTACAGAATTCGTTGAAAAATTAAAAAGCAATATACCTAATGATTATAAAGCTGTAGGTTTGGGAATAGACTGTCCGGGAGTTATGAATAGAGAAACACTCCATATGGGAGGAGCTGAAAATATACCAGGGCTTAAAGGATTAAAATTTTCTGATATAGGCGATAAATTTAATTTGCCTACAAAGACAGCTAATGATGCAAGTATGGCAGCTTTAGGCGAGGCAAAATATGGAAGCGGTAAAGAAAAGGATTATCAGTCTGTAATGTTTGTTACACTTGGAACAGGTGTTGGAGGCGGATTTGTACTTAATGGAAAATTATTTACAGGTTCTTTAGGTGGAGCAGGAGAGATCGGACATGTATTTGTAGTTCCTGATGGTGATAAATGTAACTGCGGATCAAGCGGCTGTATTGAGCGTTATGCTTCTGCTACCGGCTTCATTGCTATGGCTAAGCAGAAAATTCATAAAGGGGTTATTCCTACTTCTTTAACTTATGAAGAATTAGATAAAGGAAAGGCTAAGGCTTTATTTGATGCTGCTAAAAAAGGCGATGCATTAGCTAAAGAAACTATTGCAGAATGTTCCTACTATTTAGGTATGTCTATAGCACAGGCTTTGAATATGCTTGATTTGGACTTGGTTCTTATAGGCGGCGGACTTTGTAAGGACTTTGATATGATGATAGAGCATATTAATAGAGCTGTAAGAAATTATGGGCTTAGAATGATGGTTAATAATCTTGAAATAAAACCTGCTTCTTTAGGAAATGATGCTGGTGTTTTAGGATGTGCTGCTTTATTCTTTAGAAATAATTGATATTTATAATTGACTTTTTTTCATATTATGGTATTATATATTAAACCGATTATATTGGTAAACTTTTCCATAATAGCAAAATGTTCTTAGTTATTCTGTTTTAGAATACATAAAAGACATTGTTACTAATTTAGTAATCAAAGCATTATGATTTTTATAATACTAATGTTTATATATGAAATTTATGGATAGGGTGCCTTAATCGGTACTCTATTTTTATTTTAAAGGATATGATTATGTCATTACCAGTTATGAAAGACCTTTTAGAGGCAGGCGTACATTTCGGACACCCAACTAGAAAATGGGATCCTAGAATGAAACCTTTTATTTTCCAAGAGAGAAATGATATCTATATCATTGACCTTATGAAAACTTTAACTTATGTTAAAAAAGCTCATGAAGCAGTAAAAGAAATGGCTAGAAACGGCGGAAATGTTCTTTTCGTTGGTACTAAAAAACAAGCTTCTCAGAGCATTAAAGAAGCTGCTGAAAAATGCGATATGTACTATGTTAATAATCGCTGGTTAGGCGGTATGCTTACAAATTTTGCTACTATCAAAAAAAGTATTGCAAGACTCAAAAAGATAGAAAAAGAAGAGGTTGATGGTACTTTTGATAAACTTCCTAAAAAAGAGGTTATACTTCTTCTTAAAGAAAAAGAAAGATTAGAGAAAAACTTTGCAGGTATTAAAGATATGGAAAATTTACCTGATATGCTTTTCGTAATAGACCCAATGCAGGAAGCTATTGCTGTAAGCGAAGCTAGAAAATTAGGAATACCTGTTGTAGCAGTTGTTGATACTAACTGTAACCCTGAAGTTATAGATCACCCAATACCTGGTAACGATGATGCTATAAGAGCTATAAGTTTATTTGCAGGTGTTGTTGCTTCTGCTGTTATAGAAGGACAAAATGAAGCAGGAAAAGAAACATTAGCTAAGCATGACAGCTCTTCTGATGAATCTTCTGAAGAAGTTTATGATAATAGCGCTACAGAAGCTGCTGAGGCTGTTGCTGAAAAATATGGTGTTTCTCAAGAAGATGATCAGTAATTAATATAAATTGTTAATAATAAAATATTTAATATAAAGGAAAAATTGATGGCAAATATTAGTATGGATACTATTAAAGAGCTTAGAGAACGTACAGGCGTAGGTATAATGGACTGTAAAAAAGCTCTTCAAGAAACTGACGGCGATATGGATAAAGCTATTCGCCTTCTTAAAGAAAAAGGTGCGGCTGTTGCTGCTAAAAAGAATGAACGTACTGTTAAAGAGGGTTCTATAGGTTTTTGCGTTAATGATGATAAAACAAAAGTTGCTTGTATAGAACTTCAGTGTGAAACTGACTTTGTTGCTAAAAATGAATTATTTATCAATTTAGCTAAAGAAATTGCTAATACAGCTATGGGATTAGATGATGTATCAGTAGAAACAGTTTTAAATGCTAAAGGTTCTAACGGCGATACTATTCAAGGTATGATAAATGAAGGCATACAGAAATGGGGTGAAAAAACTGTACTTGCTGAAGCTAAAGTTATGAAAACAGATGGTTTCTTCGGTACTTATGCTCACTTCAATAATAAACTTGTTGCTATAGTAGAATTTGACGTTAAACCTAAAGGTAAATGTCAGGAAATAGCAGATCAAATAGCTATGCATGTTGCTAGTGAAAAACCTCTAGCTTTGAATAGAGAAGGAGTAGATCCTAATGCTGTTAAAGAGCAGAAAGAAATATTTGAAAAACAAGTAAGAGATGCTGGAAAACCTGAAAATATGATAGAAAAAATCGTTGATGGTAAAATGAGTTCTTGGTATTCTGAATCTGTTCTTATAGACCAAAAATTATTTACTGACAACAAAATCTCTATTAAAAGTTTAATAGATGAAGTTTCTAAAGAAGCAGGTTCTACTGCAACTATTAAAGATTTTGTAATTGTTTCATTAGGTTTATAATTTAATAATTACTTAAAATAAAAATTAAGCGGATTGCCATTTTTGGCACTCCGCTTTTATTTTGTACAAATTAGTTTTAAACAATAAAAAAGGTTATGACAAAAATCATAACCTTTTTTAATAGAGTATAATAAATGAGTTATTAGTTCATTAATCGCTGAATGATATAACACCTTCAATAATAGCCTCAAATCTTTCAGGTTCAATGATCATTACTGTATCATCTACTTTCAAGTTAGGAGCAAAGTCACCTATACTTATTAAGAAAGAGTGGGCACTCTTGTACTGTCTTGCATATTCCATAAACTGATCAACAGTATCCTGTCTCATAGGATATCCTGAAGTATCTAATGCAAATGTACTCTTATATGACTGACCTTCAGAACCGAATTTCTTAATAGTTACAAAGAATACTAATGTGTCGGATTTTTTAGTATGATCTGTAACTACATATCCGTTTAATGTTAATATTCTATAGAAGTATTTTTCAAGATATTCTATAATATCCATTTCCAATGCAGTTCTGAATGCATTATTAGCAATAATAGAACTGTAAGTCTTTAATTTCTGATCAACATCTAAGTATATGTTTCTTATAGATTTAATTATTTCCCATTGTTTAACAGCAGCTTCAAACTGTTTGTTTTTTACCAAAGTTTCAGCATATCTGTATCTTTCATCTACAACTTTTTCACTTGCTATATTTTCTTTAGTTAAAACCTGTCCATAATATTCTCTAGCTTTAGAGAAGTTACCAAGTTCATAATAAGAATTGGCAAGATTCAAAGATATTGCATCTTTATCTGATATATCATTACTTTCATAAGCTATTTCTAATTCTTTTATAGCATTTTGGAAGTCTCTGCTTGAAGATAATATTTCACCTAAAAGTAAATGGTACTCAGGATTAGAATTATCTAAAGCAATAGCTTTTTCTATCTGCTGCTGAGCTGCATGATATGAACGAATTTTATAAAAACAAAAAGCCAACATATACAATAGTTGAGGATTACTATCATTTTGAGCTACTGCTAATGAGAAATATTTTTGTGCTTGTACCCATTCCCCATAATTATAACAAACAAGTCCTGCTTTATATAATGAATCATAATCCTGATCCCTAATTTTTGTGATCATATCATATTCATCTATAGCTTTTTTACTGTTTCCTGTTTGTTCATATATTTTTGCTAAGAATTCTCTTACAGACAATTCTGTTAATTCTTTTGTAAAATAAGCTCCGTCTATCATATTTTGTAATGCGGCCATGGCCAATATATATTGCTGCTGTTTATAATACATATTAGCAGTCATCCATAATATATTAGCATCTTTTTTATATTTAGGGTCTAATGTATTAATCTCTCTCATGGCTACATCATAATTTTGTTCATTATAAGCCTGAACGATTTTTTTTAGTTTAATAGGGTATGATCCACTCTTTATAACATATTGAGTGGCAAAACCTAATAAAACGATTAAGACTAATATTACAATTAATGAAGCTTCCACGGTTCTTATCCCTTTTATTCATAGTATATAACTGGACTTCCAGTTTCTTCTGATTCATTTAATGCATCTTTGATTTTTTTCATCATATTATCTTTTACAACAAATACAGACATTTTATTTGACATATTATGAGAAAAATCAAATCCGCTTACAGCCATAGATACATTAATATCTACGGGTTCTTCATCATATTCAAAATTATAATTTTTTAATGCTTTAAAATATCTTTTTGTAGCTTTCCAAGCCTCTTCTTCATTAGCAAAAATCACAGAATATATAATACCTTCATAAAGTAGGCATTGATTTTCACCTATTCTGGCATTTTTCTTTATCGCCCTTATAAGTTCATCTTCTAATTTTTTATAAATAGCATTTCCATATTCTTCTCTTATAGAACTTGCATTTGATATTTTAAAAGCTATCACTCCTATAGCATGCTTATATCTTTGTGAAAATGCTATTATATTTTTTATGGTACTAGAAAATATTTCATATTCTGATTTATCTATTCTAACAACTTCATAGTCATTATTTGCATAATTTTCATCATCTTGTTGTATCACATTATTTTCTATACTATATCCTAAATTATACAATATAGTTTTGTACATAAATATCATAAGTTTTTTTATATTATATGATAACTGTATTGATATAAAGAATAATCCTATAGCTAATATGCTGCTATAGAATGTATAATCCCTTTTATATAATAACTTTTGTATTTCTGGAACATAACTTAAAGATAATATTAATATTATGGAAGTAACAGCAAAAAAAAGTAAATTTTCTATTGTTCTAGAAACTCCTGTATAACTTTTTGTAGGCTGCATTAATACTATAATAAAAGCATATAATATAGAAATTCCTATCCATATCCATACCCAAACATCAAGAGCATATAATAAATACACAAAGAAATTTTGAGTATTAGGAGATATCAACAATATATATATAGGTATTATTATAGCACTATATATTAAAGTGCATATCATAGCGGCAAAAAATCCATATATATATGATTTAGATAAGTTTATTTGTTTATCTTCCATAATAGTTACCTAATTTTGTACTAATTAATATTTAATATAGTTAACATCACCTGTTTGTCCAAAGAGCTTTATCATCTTTTCTAGTTTATCTCTATTTGAATATAATAAATATTCAAGTCCCTTTCTTCCTTTTCCTATAATAGAGATAAAACTTTCTTCAGTAACACAAACAGCATTTGCTCCCAACACTAAATATTTAAATACATCAACTCCATATTTAGGAGATTCTGCAAGTATATTAAAGTGGTGATTTGAATTAAAATCTACTTTATTTACAGTATCGGCAACTTTTTCCATACCTTTTAATGCATACTTATTATTATTTGAAAAATAAACATTATTTATATGAGATATTTTCATATTATCTAAATCTCTATTGCTTGATATCCCTTTTATGATTAAAGGTATATCTAATTGCTTGGATATTTTTGCTAAATCTTTTTCAGTTTTGAAATGTATCTTATTTAATTCATTTATATTATAGCAGTAAGTAAAATCTATACCAACAGCACAAGCACCATTCCTTTCCGCTGATTGTAATTTCTGTGTTACTATTTCTTTGGTATTATTACCATCTATCATAATAATACCTCTTTTTCTTCCTTTTATAGTTTTTAATGATAATTCAAATATTTCATTATCATTAAAGTCATTGAATATTGCAAGTACTTCACAATTAGAAGCTACATCTATAACTGTTTCATAATATTCTTTTATATCCATAATGCCGTTTATTGCTTCTCTTAAATTATGGATTGTATCTATTATAGTAGGCTGAGATAGATGCATATTAAATATATTGGTTTCTATATTTGCCTCTGGTTCTTTATGAATTATACTAGGGCTGAAATTATATTCAGAAAGTCCTGTTTTATCTTCAGTATCTTCAACAAATAAATATGAAGCATTTGAATTAGATGACAATTTTTCTTTAGCAACTTTTTTGATTTCATCTATAGTGATGCTTTTTTCATCTGTTAATTTGAAATGTACGTAGCTCATAGCTTTATTTGCCATAGCTATAGCTTCATCTCTTGTATTTCCTACAGCTATTATATTACCGGCTTTCTCTAAATTGTTTGTAGGAGTAACTAATATATCACCAGGTTTTGTTTTAATAAATATTTCTTTAATACCTTCTATTTTTTTAGCATTTTCAACACCGTCAATAGATTCTATTATTCCTGTGCCCGGAAGAAATGCTTTTTCAACAGAAACTTTATCCCATTTAGGCTTTAAATCACTTGGAGGATTTCCTAATGCTATTTCTATTGCGTTTTTTATTAAATTTACGCCTGTAGCAAGAGGGTAGGTGTATGCACTCATAAAACCGCCGGATAATCTTGCCGCAATTTCTCCAACCATAGCACCATTTTTTGTTACTTTTATATCACCTTTGGCAGCTCCGATTTTTAAATTTAATGCTTTTATACCAGCTTTCATAACATTAATAGCATCATCCAGCTTTTCCTTTTCTAATGCAGAAGGCAGTATATGACCTGTTTCTATAAAAAATGGAGGAAATTCTATTATTCTGTCTGCAACACCTGTAACATATATTTCATCATTATATATAAGCATATCAATAGAAAGTTCCGGACCATCCATAAATTCTTCCATTATTACTTCTCCTGAAGGCGAAGCACTTTTAGCTCTGTTAAATGCCGCTAAGACATCGCTTTCACTTGATACTTTCATTACACCGCGAGCCCCCATATTATCAGCAGGCTTAACAACAACAGGTGTATTTAAATGCTTATATGCCTCCATTGCCTCTTCATAATTCCATACAGGAAAGAAATTCGGCTGAGGAACATTATTTTTCTTGAATCTTTCACGCATTCTTATCTTATTTGAAGCAGCATAAGCATCTTCAAATCTATTTCCGGGAAGTCCCAAAGCATTAGCTACAGCAGCAACGGTAGTAGAAGCATCAGTACCTACAGTGATAACTCCATGTATTTCCATTTTCTGGCTTAAATCTCTTGCCGCCCTTACACTTCCATCAACATCTCTAGTGGACACTATCATAGGATAATCTGCTATCTTCATACCTGGAGCATCTTTATTATAATCAAAAACTATTGTATAAAGTCCCATTTCCTGAGCTATTTGTATTGCTGGTACTTGAAGAAGTCCCGCACCTATTATTATTATACGTTTGCCTTTCATATCAATATTGCCTTTTATAATTAATTTAAAATATTCCTATATAGTGTTATTAGTATCGAAATTTTAATACCAAACTAGAGAAATTTTCATTATATAGTGTCTAAATATTATTGAACTATATATAATTAATGATATAATTTTTTTAAGCTGCGTTTTTAGCAAAGGTATTCTATAATGATTAAAAAAAGTATTATTATTATTTTATTTGTTTTGATAGTTTCATGTAATAATAAAATTACAAATCCTTCAGAAACTATCAATAGTATAACTTATTATAATACATCTGATGCAGAAATAGATAAATTTAATATTTCTAGATATAGTAAATATAATGAAGTTTATCTTTGTAAAGATGTTAAGTTTAAAAAAATAGCTGAATCACCTAATAGTATTATTTATTTAGAAGATGGATATGATATAAGTATTGATAAAATAAAAAGTTTCTGTACCAAATTTGAAGAATATTATCCTATTGAAATAGAAATGTATGGTGAGCATACAGATATGGATGCAAATGGTAAAGTTATATTATTAATAGCCAGACTTACTGATGAAGGTAATCCGGCACCGCCTAAAGGATATTTTTATATGGGAGATTTATTTGATTATATAGAAGATTCAAATAAAGGAGAATATTTATATATAGGTGTTGATGCTATAAAAAATGAAGCTGATTTTACTTTAGGCATTATTTTGCATGAATTACAGCATTTGATTAATGCTAGTGTGAATTTCATGAGGGGCGGAAAAGAAATGGATTTGTGGCTTAATGAGTCACTTTCAGAATCAACATCTATTCTATTTGCCCCTTTAATTATTGATTACAGAGTGGGATTATTTAATGGAATTGATTATTATTCTTTTTATAGTTGGTATAATACTTATAATGTTATAGATAATAATCCTAAATATATATATAATAGTTATGCCTCTGCATCAATATTTATGCAATGGCTTTACACTAAAGATAAATACATTTTTCAAAAAATAGCTCATTCTGATATTGCAAAAAACAGTTATCAAAGACTTTTAGATTCTGTTCAGCATTTAAAACAGGGCGGATATGTATGGGAAGATTTATTTTTTGATTGGATAGAAGCAGTAGATAATGGAGCTGTTTCAGGTGTTTCAATAAATAAAGTCGCTCCAAATTCAAGTATAAAATTAGATCCAGGTTCTTTAGTTGTTTATGACTCTTTAGATGATGATTCTCAAAATGCTAATATAGCTAATCTTTCAAGAAGGATAATCAATAAAGAAAACAAAAAAAATATATTAGCTTTCAATAATATTACATTAGATGCAGTGCCATATATTCCAGATGATAAAAATGTAGTTATGTTTAATACTCCTAATATTAATAGCTCATTATTAAGGAATACTATTAATATTTATAAACCTAAAGAGGCTATTGGAAATCATTTTATAGATAGAATAATAAAAATAAATGATCTAAAAAATCAGTAATATTTGTGGAAAATAAAAAATTATTATTTTATATATAAGTATGTAAATATAAAAATAAATTCTTATTCTAATGTGATAGAATGCAATTATCTTACAAAAATGTACTAGTTGGTAATTATTTTATTCATAATAAATTAATATATTTTCTGATTAATCATATTTTATAATTAACAATCTACCTAATCATTAATTATTATATATTGATATTTATTTCATTATAAATAAAAAATATTTAATAAAAAATTGACAATGAATTATTTATTTACTATACTATAATTAAAAATGTTACAGTACACGCAATTATGAAAGAGATTTTAAAAAGTTATGAATAATAAAAAACCAAATATAATATTAATTACAGCAGATCAAATGAGGGCTGATTCTATAGAATATATAAATAACGAAGTAAAAACACCAGTATTGAATGAATTAGCAGAAAATGGAACAGTATTTACAAATTCTTTCTGTACAAGTCCTGTATGTACTCCTTCAAGAGCTTCTATCTTTACAGGAAGATACCCAATGAATATAGGAGCTTGGAATATAGGAACAGAACTAAATGAAGATGAAATTACTTTAGCAGATTATTTGAAAGAAGAAAATTATTTTAATGTTGCTTCAGGTAAAATGCATTTCAGACCTCAGCTTAAAAATCTGAATTGGGAATTTGAAGATGTACCAAAAAGAGATAGAGTAAGAGAAAGAGATAAAACTTATTATGGATTTGATATAACACATATAACAGAAGATGATAAGCAAGGTGAGTATCTAGATTTTGCTAATAGTCATGGATGCAATTTAGAAACAGGTAAAGGATGTGACGGAATTAATCCTATACCAGAAGAATTACATCAAACTTATTGGACAGCACAAAAGGCTATAGATGAGATAGATAATTTTAATTTTGATAAGCCATTATTTATGTGGGTAAGTTTTGTTGATCCTCATCATCCATTCGATCCTATAAAAAAATATTATGATATTTACAAAGATATTAATCCTAAAGAACTTAATAGTAAATTAAAATTGGATAAAAAAAGACCGGAACATTTAACTAAACAGGGTGAAAGAGGATATTGGCCTGGCGGCGGTGAAGAGCATAATTATAGTGAAGAAGAGATAAAAGAAATAAAAAGACTTTATTACGGAATGATAAGCTTTATAGATGCTCAGATAGGAAGAATTATTGATAAATTAAAAGATAAAAATGAATTTGATAACACAATAATAATATTTACAAGTGATCATGGAGAATATTTAGGAGATTATGGGCTTTTGAGGAAAGGTCCTTTTATGTATGATTGTTTGATAAAAGTTCCATTATTATTTTATGGTAAAGGTATAGTAAAAAATAGAAGTGATGAAATAATAGAAAATATTGATATACTGCCAACTATATTAGATATGTTAGGAAAAGAAATTCCTTATGGTATACAAGGTCATAGTTTAAAGAATATTTTAATAGGTGAAGATCAAAATAAAAAATATAAAAAAGGTGCAGTAATTACTTATGATGCTCATGATAGAGGCATATTTATAAAGACATATAGAACTAAACAATATAAACTTTCAATATTTTTAGATGAAGAGTATGGAGAGTTTTATGATTTAGAAAAAGATCCTAATGAAGAAAATAATTTATTTTTTAATAAAGAGTATGATGAAATAAAAAATAAATTATTATTAGAAATGTGTCATAAGATGATAGAATGTAGCGATCCTTTAAACAAAAGATATGCTAATTGGTAATTCTTTTATTTTTTATAATAAATTAATATTTTAAGGAGATATCAAAATGAAAAAAACAGTGAAAATTATTACTTCATTAGTTTTAATCACATGTCTATTTTTATTAGCTTCATGTGCTAATAAAGGATCATCATCTTCTGGTGATGCAAAAACATTAAAAGTGGCTGTAATGCCGTTTTTAAACTCTGTACCTATTGAGTATATGATAAATAACAAATTAGATGAAAAATATGGTTTTAAAATTGAAACTGTATATTTCCCGTCAGGCGGTCCTATGAATGAAGCATTAGGTGCTGGTTTATGGGAGGTTGGTACATTAAGTGCTGCTTCTGTATATTCTTTGGCTAATTATAATGCACATGTTGTGGCTGATATAGGACACTCTGAAGGCGGTATAGAAGTATTAGTTAATCCTGATTCTGATATATTAACAGTTAAAGGTGTTAATAAAGATTTTCCAGAAGTTTATGGGGATGCTGCTACTTTAAAAGGTAAAACTATAGCTGTACCTACTGGAACAATATCACATTTGAATGTTATACATTGGCTTAGAGCTATAAATGTTGATCCTAATACAGTTAATATAGTTCATATGGAATTCCCTCAAGCATATCAGGCTTTAAAAGCTAAAAAAATAGATGCTGCTGCTTTGAATCCTCCAACTTCTTTCTCTGCTGAAGCTGATGGAATGAAAATAGTTTCAAGTTTAACTACATTAAATATACCTCAATACGATTCAATAATAGTATCTGATGAAGCTTTTAAGAATAAAAAAGATACTGTAGTTCTATATATTAAAGCATTTTTAGAAGCATGCGATGCATTACAGGCTGATCCTAATATGGCTGCTCAAGAATTATTGAATTGGTATACAAAAAATGGATCTACTTCTACTTTAGAAGCTTGTCAGTCTGAAGTTCAAACTCGTCCTTTTGTTACAACAGAAGAAATCAAAAATATAAAAACAGGTGATTCTGTAAGAATAACAGCTGACTTCTTTGCTAGCCAGTCTTTAATAACAGAGGATAAATTAACTGTTGTTGATCAAAATGTAGATACTGAATTATTAGGTAAAGCATTAAATTGAAGAATAATTACTTAAATTAATTAATAAAAAAGGACTATGTATATGGAAGAGAATATAGAAAATATTTCGTTAAAAGAAAAAGAAAAAATCGTCATAGCCAACAAAAAGAAAGAGAAAAGCAAATTTTTTATTATATCTGTAATATCAGTTGTAGTATTTCTTATAATATGGCAATTAATAACAGATGTATTTAAATTATTTCCTTCATATTCTCTTCCAAGTCCTTATACAGTTTTTAAATCTTTTATTTATAAACTTACAAATAAAGCACCTGATAATGGTACATTGTTTCAGCATATATTAGCATCTTTGCAGGTAGCATTGACAGGTTATTTTTTAGGTGCTGCTATAGGAATACCTCTTGGAATATGTATGGCTTGGTTCAAAAAATTTAATTTAGTTGCAACTCCATTATTTGACCTTATAAGACCAATACCTACTATAGCATGGATACCTATGATGATATTATGGTTTGGAATAGGATTAGGAGCAAAATCAGCAATAGTATTTATGTCTGCATTTGTACCTTGTGTAATTAATACTTATAGCGGAATAAAAGCAACCACTCAAGTGCATTTATGGGTAGCACAAACTTTTGGTGCTTCAAGAAGACAAATGCTTAAAGAAGTTGCTATACCAACAGCTTTGCCTTATATATTTACAGGGCTTAGAGTATCTCTAGGTTCTTCTTGGACTTCTTTATGTGCAGCTGAAATGTTGGCAGCAAGCAGAGGTTTAGGATTTATGATACAGTTAAACAGACAATTAGCTAGAGCAGATTTAATAATAGTAGGTATGCTTACAATAGGGGCTGTAGGAGCAATTTTATCTGTTGGATTAGGGTATTTAGAAAAAAAATATGTTAAAAGATAATAGGGTGTAATTATGAAAAATAAAGAAAAAAAAAGATTGAAATTATCAGATTTTGAGAAACCTATTTGGGCTGTTATATCTATAATAGGATTCTTAATCGTATGGCAATTATTAACAACTTATACTCCTATAAAAATAACTACCCCGAAGCCATTAGAAGTATTCAAATTTTTAGTATGGAGTTTAACTCATAATATAGGTCAGCAAACTATATTAGGACATATAGTAATAAGTATATTCAGAGTATTAACAGGTTTTGCTATAGGTGCTGTAACAGGTGTTATATTAGGAATATCTATGGGAGTTAATAAATATGCAAGAGCAATAATAAGACCATTTTTTGAAGTATTCAGACAAATTCCTCCTATAGCTTGGATACCTATGGCTATACTTTGGTTTGGAATAGGTGAGGTTCCTAAAGTATTTATAATATTTATTGGTACTTTTGTTAATGTTACTTTGAATGCTTATGCAGGAAGTTCTCAAGTTAATCCTACTTTAATAGGGGCGGCTAAGATGCTTGGTTCTAATGATAGAGATATATTTTTGCATGTTATACTTCCAGCTTCTGTGCCTCAAATATTCAATGGTATGCAGGTAGGTTTTTCAGTAAGCTGGATGGGGGTATTAGCAGCTGAAATGGTTAGTTCTTTTGCCGGTGTAGGTTGGGTTATAATAAGAGGTTCTGATACCGCAAATATACCTCAAGTTTTAGCTGGTATGATAGCTATAGGTATAGTTGGTTTATTATTATCTTCTTTAATGAGATATATAGAAAAGAGATTAACTATTTGGAATTCTACTGGTATATAATAATTAATTTGAGGCGTTAATATGGAAAATAAAACTATTATAAAAATGAATCATGTTAATAAAGTGTTTTTCAGTGAGCATGGATATAAAGAAGTTATAAAAGATATAAGTCTTGAAGTGAAAGAAAATGAATTTGTTGTATTATTCGGACCCGGCCAATGCGGAAAAACAACATTGATAAATTTGATAGCAGGACTTGAAACAGCAGAAAATTCTGATATAGAAGTTAATGGAAAAAAGGTAACAGAGCCTCATCCTGAAAGAGGTGTTGTATATCAAACTACTGCTTTATTTCCTTTTTTGACTGTTATGGAAAATGTAGAGTTTGGTCCTAGAGCAAGAGGAATACCAAAGAAAGAGAGAAGAGAAAAAGCAAAATATTATATAGATTTGGTGGGACTAAATGGATTTGAAAATAGTTATCCGAATCAATTATCCGGAGGTATGAGGCAGAGGGTAGGTATAGCTAGGGCATATTGTAATGAACCTGTTGTTATGCTTCTTGATGAGCCTTTCGGACATTTGGATGCACAGACTAGATATATGATGGAAGAAGAAGTTGAAAAGATTTGGCAGAAAGAAAAAAGAACTGTTGTATTTGTTACTAATAATATAGAAGAAGCTGTTTATTTGGGTGATAGAATAATACTTCTTACAAACTGTCCTACAGTTGTAAAAAAAGAATATATTATAGATTTGCCTAGACCTAGAAGATTAACTGATCCTAATTTCCTTAAAATTAGAAATGAAATAAATGATAATATGGATATAACTTTATAACATAAAAAGGATATATTTATGACAAACGATACTAGAGAAGTAAAAGTAAAAGTTTCAAGATTAACAAAAAAATTCGGAGATTTATTGGTTTTAAATGATATATCATTTAATGTTATGAAAGGTGAGTTTTTATGCATAGTAGGACCTACAGGCTGCGGTAAAACTACATTTTTAAATAGTCTTACAAAGTTATATAAACCAACTTACGGAGCTATACAAATAGATGGTGAACATGTTGACTTAAAAAAACATGATATAGCATATATATTTCAGGAATATTCTACTATGCCTTGGCTTAAAGTAGAGGAGAATGTTAAGTTTGGATTGAAAATAAAAAAACTTCCTCAAGATGTTATTGAAGAGAGGGCAGACAGAGTAATAAAAATGGTTGGACTTGAGAAGTTTAAAAACTTTTATCCAAGTGAGCTTTCTGCTAGTATGCTTCAAAGGGTTGTTATAGCCAGAGCATTTGCAGTAGAGCCTGAATTACTTTTAATGGATGAGCCTTACGGACAATTAGATGTTTCTTTGAGATTTAAATTAGAAGATGAGCTTTTGAATATATGGAAAACTTTGGGTACTACAATTATATTTATTACGCATAATATAGAGGAAGCTGTTTATTTAGGTGAAAGAGTTTTAGTATTGACTAATAAGCCAACTTCTATAAAAAAAGAAATACATATAGATTTGGAGCATCCTAGAAATATAGCAGATCCTAAATTTGTTGAATATAGAGAAGAAATAACAGAACTTATAAAATGGTGGTAATACAGATAAATTTCATTATAAACTTATCTAATATAATAAAATTGAAAAATAGAGTAGGGTAGAGTTATAATAAATTTTCTCTGAATATCACTTGTGTTTCTATATAAGTATATCTTTTATCCGGTATAGTTTTTGTAAGCAAGTATTCAAATAAAACTTTTATTGCTCTGTATCCTTGTTCCTGCGGATTTTGTGTTATTGAAGCTATTATTCCTCTGTCTAAAAGTCCTTCTTTTACAACTTCTGAAAAGTCGTAGGTGATGATTTTTATTTTATTGTATAGCCCTAATTCTTTAATAGCATTTATAACATATTTACTAGTTTCGGCACCCGGACATATAACAACATCAGTATCCATATGTTTTAATAAGTTATCTTTACTTTTATCAAAATTAAGATTATTATCTTTTTCCATTTCTATTATTGATTGTACATTTACATTTTTATAATCAGAATTAAGTCTGCTCACTAAACTGTCAACACGTTTTTTATTTCCAAGCATTTTATTGAAATTATTTGAAAAAACTAATAAATTAATATTATTTCCGTTTGATATGATATTCAAAAGTGAAGCTGCTATCTCTCCAGCTAAATCATAATTGCATCCGACATAAGCTATACAATCTTTGCTGTTTACAAAAGAGTTTAAAAGCACTATAGGGAAATTATTATTATAAAGTTCAGATATTTTATTTATGACTCTCTCATCATTTATGGCAACTATAGCCATAGCATTAGCTCCTTCATTAATAGCTTCTTCAATGAGTTCTAATTGATTATCAGCATCAAAGTCTTTACATCTTTTTATAATAACAGACATTCCGAATTCTTCTATTTCTTTTCCGGCTATTTCTATTCCTTTTATAACATCTTCAAAAAATAAATTGTTATAAGTATTTAGAACTGCAGCTATTTTGAATTTCTTTTTCCTAATGGCTAATGACTTGGCTATTTTATCAGGTTTATAATTCAATGACTTTGCAATATCCAATATTTTTTGTTCTACATCAGGGTCTATTCTTCCTCTGTTATTTAAAGCTCTGTCAACTGTTCCTATTGAAACTCCTGCTAATTTTGCTATTTCTCTTATGGTAGCCATATAAATTCCTTTTGATTGTCTAATAAACATAATAAATATTTTTATTTTATATGTCAAATATTTTATTAAAAAATAAGTATTGTAACTATCATATTTTTATGGTATATGATATAGTATAAATATACAAATATAAGTAAACATAATATAATACGAAATATTTTTTACATAATCAAAAATATAATAATGCTATAGATAATATTGAGGTAATAGATGAGCTTTTGAATCTTTCTGATAATTTGGATAATATAGAAAAAGAGGCAAATGGTTTAGATTTAGGGCTTACAAATGAAGAAAAGGCTATGTATGATGCTATGCTTAGTCCTATAAATTCTGACTATAATAAAGAGGAAATTAAAACAATGGCTAAAGAATTGGCTGTTATAAATAGAAAAGAACTCTGAAGATATAGATTGGCAAAGCAAGGAATCCACAAGATCCAAAATGAAAATGGATATAAAGATATTTTTGAAAATGCATAAATATACTAAGGAGTTTGAAAATACAGCCTTGGATAATATATTAATACAGGCAGAGAATTACGAGATATTAAAGTATAGCTAATAAGGTATAGTATTATGGGTAAATTTCAATAATTAAAGCATATATATAAATGTATCTAAAAATACTAAAAATACTGTTAATTTACAAGCTATAATGTTATATATCTAATAATAAATACTCCGAAAAAATAATAAATTTATATTCCGATAATGTGTATTATGTTAACTTATACATGCTATTTTTTTATATATGTTCGTGCTTAGAATATATAGTTTAGTTATGTTTTTTAGCTATAAGTTATATTAAAATTATTATTGTATAGAATTTGATACATAAATCAGCTGCAATTTTTATTAACAATAATTTGAACTTTTTTATAATTTATAGTATAATCTAGCATTAATTATAAAAATTGTGAGCTTCTGGCAAGTTTAGTTGACAGAACCTTTACTGTAGGCAAAGCGAGCGAACAATTTTTATTAGCAATAATAAAAAATAATAATTTTATATATAATTGGATACAAAATAATGAAGAAAATAATACTTTTAATATTAACTTTATTTATAATACTTGTTGCATGTAAAAATGACGGCGGTTCTATATACGCTATGGAACAAAGATATAGAAATTTTTTGAATATACTTCCAAATGATGTAAAGAATGATTATACTTTAAACTCTGATAAATACGGTAATATGTATAAAGAATGGATTAATGAGTTCAATACTTGGACTGATAATATACTTAATGAAGAAGCTAAAAGAGAACAAGAAATATCAGCAAGAATAACACCTGATAAAATAGAATATGCTCTTGAAACTTTAACTAGTAAAGACTATGAAAGAAATTTACCTGTAGATCTAATGGCTAAAGTAAAAGCTCATACAGATCAATTATCATTGAAAATAGATGAACTACAAAAAGATGAAGCTTTCTCTAATTCTATGATTAAATTAAAAAAAGATGAAGCTGTAGAGAATTTCACAACAGAAGATACTGTATTTTATTATGTTTGGAATTATTTAATAACAATAGAAAGACCAAGACGTTTCCAGTGATTATAATCATTTAATTTTGTTCTTTTTATAGAAGATATTTTTGATTTTCTTCTATAATATAGTATTTATATTAGTCTGAATACTTACTTTATTTTTATTTAAAATAAATTTTTTAAATATTTCTAACTAATATTGACTTTAAGCATTTCTAATTTTTTATATTCTATAGTGCTATTAATATTTATATTATAATAATTTTATAATATGAATTAAAGGTTGTTTTATAAACAATTTGAAATTCTAGAATTTTCTTTCTCTACTCTAGCCTATTTTTTATAAACTACATAACATATAATATTAAGAATTACCCAAGAAACTGCTTCCTATTCTTATCATATTCGAACCATGTTTTATTGCAAGCTCATAATCTGAAGACATTCCCATAGAAAGTATTGATAAAGGATTATTATATTTTAAATTAATAGATTTATATATAGTATTAAGTTTCTCAAATTCTTCTTCAATAAGTAGTAAATTCTCACTATCTTTTCCTATTCCCATTAAGCCTTTAACAGATATATTAGACATTTTTATAATGTTTTCATATATATCTATATAATTATTTATATTAAATCCGCCCTTCTGATCTTCATCGCTTATATTGAATTGTAATAATATATCTTGAACTTTATTATTTTTTATCGCTTCTTTATTTATATATTCAGCTATTTCAATGGAGTCTACACTCTGTATTAAGTCAGCATATCTCACTATGTATTTTACTTTGTTTAACTGTATTCGTCCTATAAAATGCCATTTAACATTATTTTTTAATTGGGCAATCTCCCCTGCTCTATCTCTCAAGCTTTGAGCCTTACTTTCTCCAAGCGGTAAATCTATATCTAATGATAGAAATTCTTTTATAGTTTCAATAGAAGAATATTTACTCACAGCTACTATATTTATATCGTATTCTATATTATATTTTTGTTTTGCTGCATTAATATTATTTAATATTTGATTATATCTTTCTAATATTTCATTTCTATTCATAGTTACTTCCTTAGATTTTATCATATTATAAAACTTTTAGTATTTTTTTCAATTATTTAATTAAATATAAAAATAAAGTTATAAAGTAAAATAGTAAAAATACGATTTATTATATGTTGTATATATTGAAATTTTATCTGATTCATGTTAAGTTAACATAATATATTAACTAAAAATAAATTATGGAGAAAAAATAATGAGAGTTCAGGAAAGAAGAAATAGAGAAATGAATTTAAACAGTCTATTAATGACATCGCAAGATGCTTCTATGAAAATGGCTGTATCATCTTCTCCATTTGCTGCAATGCTCGAAGAAGAAAAGGAAATTAAAAGGTATTCTTATGAATTGGATGAATTAAAAAGACAAATATACGATGCTGGAAATATGCTTGAAAAAAGTGCTAATATGAAAGACTTTCAAAAATTTAGAGATTTAATAAGATCATTAACAGATAAATTAGTAAAAGATGCTTATAGAATAAGAATAGTATCTTCATATATGAGAAGAGGCCGTGAATATCAAGTAGTTTCAAAGATAAATGAAGAACTCGATTCATTATATAGATTAATAATGTCAGAACAAAAGAATCATATAGCTATTGCAAATAAAGTTATGAGACTTAAAGGTTTAGTATTAGATTTAATGTCATGAATATATTAGCATTTGATACAGTATCCAGCAGTTTTTCTATAGCCTTGCAAAAAGATAATGATTCTATCATTGAATATAATAAAGAAGATGTAAGAAATCATAATGAGGAAATACTTCCCGTCTTAAATAACTTTCTAAAAGAAAATGATATTTCACTTGATAAAATAGATTATATAGTATTGGGAATTGGCCCAGGATCTTTTACTGCATTAAGAATAGCATTTGCCACAGTAAAAACAATTTGCTATGCTAAAAATATACCCATTATAGGTATTTCAAGTTTAGAAACATTGTATGAAAATATCAAATATTATGATGGAATAAAAGCAAGTATGATAGATGCTAGGAAAGGAAGTATTTATGCTGATATATATTCCGGAAATAATAAAATAAGAGAAAATTTAGATTTAACCTATGGAGAGTTTATAAATATCATTAATTCTATAGAAAATAATGATAAAACACTTACTCTATGCGGAGATGGATTTTATAAGAATCAAGATTATTTCAAAGAAAAATTAAAAAACTATAAAATAAATGACATAGATAAATCATTTAATATAATAAAAGCCTGCAATAGTATAAAACTGTCGATACCAAGGATAAAATCAAATAATTTTGATAATATTTTCAATTTATTGCCTCTTTATTTGAGAAATAGCGAAGCTGAAAATAAAAAAAATGAATGAAAAACAATAGAAAACCTTCCAATTTATTAAAAATATATAAAAAATATCCGATAATTATTACGATATATGAAAAATATATCTTGACTTCATAAAAAATATTCTTATTATATATAAGAATTATAATATTTTTCTAAAATAATTGTTGGAGTTTGAAAGTGAGAAAATTGCAATCCTTGAAAGTTAAAATACCGTTCTTTGTAATGCTGCTTGTTACTATTATGACGATAATATTAGTAACATTAATAATTAATGTAGGCTCTCAAGGAATAAGAAGTTCAGCCATATTTGGTTTTGAATCTACTACAAAAGTTTATTCAAGAATGATTAATGTATGGCTAGGGCAGGCAATATTTACGTCTGAAGCTATAAGCAGCGGTTATCCAGAATTTATAACTTATATTAGAACTAGAACACCAGAAGCAAAAGCGGCTGTTGAAGCAAGTTTAAAAAATATTGTAGCTAATAACCATAATGTTGAAGGTATTGTAGTGCTTGATGGTTCTGGAAATGTAATAGCTGACAATTTAGATGATAAAGTAGTAAATACTGCTAGAAACTTCAGTGGAACAGAATTATGGCAAAAAATAATGGCAGGACAATCATCAATGCATTATACTGTTGACCCTTCTCCTGCTGATAATAACAAATATGTAGTTAAGATTTTTTCACCAATAAAAGATAGTACAGGAAATATAGTTGGTGCAATATCAACTATGATTGACTGGCTAGGATTTATAGATAAAGAATTAACTCTTGTTAAATTTGGTAATACAGGTCACCCATTTATTGTAGATAAAGATAGATGGGTTATTGCTGACCCTATTCCTTCACATGTTAGAAGTGATGTCTTAAGAAATGCTGATTATATTAAATATGCAGTTGAAAATGAATCAGGATATTATGAGTTCAAATCTCCTTTTAATGGTAAAGATTCAATAGCTACTTTTTATAGAGAGCCTATATCTGGATGGTCTGTTGTTATGAGTATAGAATCAGAAGAATTATTCTCCCATATTGCTTCAATGAAAAGATATGCAATTATTGGTACTATACTAATATTAATAGTAGCTTCTTTCTTTATAACTTTCTATATAGGCAGAATAACAAAAATATTACATTTGTTGGCTGTTGATTTAAGTAAATTATCAACAGGTGATTTAACAATAAGTGCTCCTCCTGGATTTGAAAAAAGAAAAGATGAATGGGGGGAAATTGCAATAGCTATAAATGAAATTACTGAGCAATTAAATAAAAAAGTAAGAATAGTATATGATGGTGCTTATACTGTAAAAGCATCAGCTAATGAAGTAGCACAAGGTAATATAGATTTATCAAATAGAACAGAAAATCAGGCTTCAGGACTTGAAGAAACTGCTTCTTCTATGGAAGAGATAGCTTCCACAATTAAATCATCAGCAGAACATACTTTAGAAGGTAACAATATGATGATTAATTCTAAAAAAGCTATTGAGGAAGCTGGAAGAATCATAGAAGAAAGTACTCAGAATATTGAAGCTGTATATGAATCAAGTTCTAAAATTAGTGCTATTACTAAAATAATCGAGGATATAGCATTCCAAACTAATATACTTGCTCTTAACGCTGCTGTTGAAGCTGCACGTGCTGGAGAACAAGGAAGAGGTTTCGCAGTTGTTGCTTCTGAAGTTAGAAACTTAGCTCAAACAACTCAAACTTCTGTTAAAGATATTACTACTTTGGTTGCTGATTCTGAAGAAAAAATAGCAGCTGCTACAGAAACTGCAAGAGAATCTAAAGAGATATTCCAAAATTTAAGAGTTCAAATAGAAGAAACAGCAAAAATTATGCAGGATTTGAGTTCTACTGCTATGGAACAACAGGCAGGTGTTGATCAAGTTAATATTGCTATTACTCAAATGGATATGACTACTCAGCAAAACGCTGCTTTAGTAGAAGAGGCTACAGCTGCTTCTGAGGCTTTATTCTCTCAGGCTGAAGAATTATTATCTGCTATGGAATTCTTCAAATTAAGAGGTTCTAACTATAAAAAGAATATAACTAAAGTTGAAAGAAAGAAAGCTTCACCTACTACAGATACAAAAGCTGTTCAGGAAAATAAACCAGCTCCAAAATCTGAGCCTCAAAAACCTGTTACTAAAAAACCTGAGTTAAAAAGCCCTATTAAAAAACATCATGAAGAAAAAATGCCTGCTCCAACTCCAGCTAAAACTGTAAAAGATAATGAGTTTGGTAATACATTTGATACTTCTAAAGATACTTCCGATGGTTTTGAATCATTTTAATCTTTATTAAATAATAAATAAAAAAGCGATAGAGTTTTTCTCTATCGCTTTTTAGTTTAACAATTAATCTTATATAGCTTTAATAATAGATTCTACTATATTATCAAAATTATTATCCTCACATTTTATTGATACTAATTTATTTTCGTTTATACTAAGTTTGTATGCCTTATCATAATAGTAAAGCATATTAAGTACGCATTCATATATATTTCCATTATCAAGCAATTCTAAGGATTCTTTTAATCTTTCTCCGCCCAAACGTTTTTTTATCTTTAGAATAGATTCTTTTAAATCATTAATATTATATTTTCCATAAGTATTAACAATATATTCTGCCCTGCATTCTTTTGGTATATCTAAATATATGATTTTTTGAGCTTCTCTCATTTTATTGAATAAAGATTTTGGTATCGCTCTTCTTCCTATAAGCAGACTTTCATCTTCAAACCAAAGTGTGGAATTGATATCATATTTTAACAGTTCGTATGAAAGATTATTCTCAAATTGTTCCTGAGATGGCTGTTCTCCTTCATTTATCCATCCAAAAGCAGACCCTTTATGTTTTGCTATTTTTTCTAAATCTATTACATTATATCCTATAGATTTTAATTTATTCAATATCAAGGTTTTTCCGCTTCCTGTTCTTCCTGTAAGCAAATATATTTTATAATCCCTTTCAAATGAATCTAGTACATAGTTTCTATATCTTTTATATCCGCCTTTTAGCATATAAACATTATATCCATAACTTGAACAAAGCCAAGCAGTGGATTCACTGCGCATTCCTCCTCTAAAACAATGCATAAGTATTTTATTAGTAGAATTATATTTATTGGCTATTTCATCAATGGATTTTAATATATCGGTCATTCTAACGGATACATATTCTAATCCCTTTAATATAGCCTCTTTTCTTCCTATTTGTTTGTATATAGTGCCTACATCTTTTCTTTCTTCATCATTAAATAAATATACATTGTGAGCATTTGGAATATGAGCATGATTATATTCTATTGGAGAGCGTACATCTATTATAGGTAATTCATCATAATTTGCTAATTTCAAAAATTCTTCTATATCAATAAGTTTAACCATAATAACCTCTTATATTATTATCCAAATATAATATAGAAAAAATTAAAAAAGTAAAGAGATTTAATTTATAACATAACTATATAAAAACCAATAATGAGCAAAAGAACCCATCAAAACAAATATATGGAAAATATCATGAGTAAATTGCTTAGTTTTATCATTGCATTTTTTACCTAAAGCATATAAGAATGCTCCTATAGTATAGAATATTCCGCCCCATATAAGCCAATTTAAATGCAAAATATCAAATCTATTCATTAAAGGTTTGAATGCAAATATGATTATCCATCCCATTAATATATATAAAACAAGTCTTAGAACAATATTTTTGTATTTTATCACTGTATTTGACAATATTCCTATTAAAGCACAAGACCATATAACAGATAATATCAATATGCCAACATTTCTAGGAAGAGAAAATATACAAACTGGAGTATAAGTTGCAGCTATAAATACATATATTCCTATATGATCAAATTTTCTAAATAACTGTTTAAGCTTACCATCAGGAAAGAAATGATATAGAGAGCTGAATGTATATAAAAATATTATACCAACACAATAAATAATTATAGGTATTGGATTAACCTTTGTCTTTACGAGCATAAGAACAAGACCAGCAATGCCAAGTAAAGCACCTATGCCATGAGATATTGCTGAGTATAGCTCCCCTATTTTTTTTGATTTATGATATCTATTTTGTATGTCAATATAAAAAGCACTTTTCTCCATTTCTTAATCTCCCACATTTATATATTTATAATTTTAATTCATAAATAAAAAATATAAATGGAAAAAAATAACTATATTATTATATTATTAGTAGCATATTATAACTATATAACGAAATTAAAAATACATTTAATACATATATTAGAATAATTTTCCTATAATTTCTAAATCATTCCAATCAATTTCATGTTCCATAGGTATAGGATATGAATTCCAATCTACATTTATAGCTGGTATCCATTCTTTACCCATACCATATCCATTTTTTCTAAGCCAATGTGATAATCTATCTGTATAATCTCTTCCATATTTTTTGGCTATATATAAATTATTATCTTTGAATGAGAAACCTATAGGCAAATATATACTTTTGTTAGAGAATGTTTTATTAAAATATTCATTAATATATAATCTAGAATTATCATTATTTTTTAAAGCATCCTCATATAAATTAAGTGATGGCAGACTTTCTATAATATAACTTTTTAATGTAACATTTTTATAATAAAATGCCTCATTTGGTTCTTTCATTAAAAATAATTTATATTTTATTTTGGATTTGTAACCATATACAATAAAATCCATGTCAGCATTCTTATCAAATCTGTAAATATTTTGATAGATGTCAGATGATGATTTATTTGCTACATATTCCTTCCAATATACTACATTCTTATTTAAATAAATTTCTGGTGCAGTTAAACATGACAGCATAAAAAAAAATAATGGAAACAATAAAAATAATTTCATAATGACTGCAAATATTATATTATTAAGATATTATATCATATACTATATGAAATATTTATCAACTAATTTTATAATTTAATAATAGATATTTTTATATTATTTATTAAAATAATACTTGCAATAATATCAACTTAAAAATAAAATATAGTAACTTTAAATATTATAATTTATCAGTAATTAGCGGAGAATATATAATGATAAAGAATATAGCTCATATAAAGTTCAGGGGATCTAATATTGGAAAATTTGAACATTTACATATAGAAAATATTAAAATAAAAGATGCTTGTGTTATAGAAACAGATGAAGGTATAGAAATAGGTTATGTGCTTAATTTTGAAGATATAGATGTAGATTTATTGGAAGAAGATAATAATAATGTAAACTCTGATAATGCATCAGAAAATAATGAAGATATACAAGATGATAATGAAGCTATTAATGAAGAGGAAATATCTGAAGAATTAAAAGATATTGCTGTTGAAGAGGAAAATAATAATATAAAAACTAAAAATAATAAGAATAAAATATTTAATATTGTAAGAATAGCAGATGAAAAAGATTTAGAGCAATATAAAATTAATATGGAAGATGCAGCTGAAGCATTTAAAATATGTAAGGAAAAGGTAAATAATCATAATTTAGATTTAAAATTAATAAGTTCTTACTATTTTTTGGATAGAGCTAAACTTTTATTTGAATTTATAGCTGAGGAGAGAATAGACTTTAGAGAGTTAGTTAAGGATTTAGCAGCACATTTCAAAACTAGAATAGAATTAAGACAGATAGGTGTAAGAGATGAGGCTAGATCCATAGGCGGATGCGGAATATGCGGAAGAGAATTATGCTGTAAAGTGATAAAGGGTAAATTTGAAACTATAACTATAAAAATGGCAAAAGAACAAGGCATGCTTTTAAACACAATGAAAATATCAGGACAATGCGGAAGGCTTATGTGCTGTTTAGCTCATGAATATAAGGCTTATTGTGCTCTTAAAAAAGATTTGCCTAAAGTTGGTACTAAATTAGTATTTAACAATGTACCGGCTGTTATAAAAGAATTGAACCCTTTAAATAAAAAATTATTAATAGAAACAGAAGATAAAAGACTTATATATATTAGTGTAAGCGATTTAAAAACAAATGAGGACGGTTTTTTAATAGCTAATATTAAAGCAGAATAAAATATTATAGTATTTAGAATTTTATTATGAATAATAAAAAAGCTAGTAACTAATGATATAACTTAATTTATTAATTAGGTTTTGTCATTAGTTAGGTATATAAAAGTTATATGAAGTCATTACCGAAGGTACACAGGGGTGTGAGTTAATTTATTAAGTCAAACCTTTGGGCGACCAAGTAGGTAGCTAAGCTAGGGAACATAGCAATAATAAAAAAATTAAATGGAGCTGAAAATATGTCTAAAAAAATTATGTTAAGCGGAATACAGCCGACTGGTTCTCTTCATATTGGGAATTATCTTGGAGCTTTGAAGAATTGGGCTGATATACTTAATGATTATTATGGATTTTTTTGTATTGTTGATTATCATGCTATAACTGTTGAGTATGATGTTTCTCAAATGCAAAAAAGAATAATGGATGCAGCTGTTGAATATTTGGCATGCGGTCTTGATCCTAATAAATGTTCTATATTTGTTCAGTCAGATGTAAGAGCACATACCGAATTAGCTTGGATATTTAATTCTATTATACCTGTAGCTGAGCTTGAAAGAATGACTCAGTATAAAGATAAATCAAGAAAGAATGTTGAAAATATTAATGCAGCACTTCTAACCTACCCTTCTTTAATGGCTGCAGATATTTTGCTTTATCATCCTGATATAGTACCTGTTGGAGAAGATCAGGAACAGCATGTAGAGCTTACAAGAATGATAGTAAGAAAGTTTAATAATAGATATGGTGAATATTTCAAAGAACCGGATACTTATCATGGAAAAGTGTTGAGAATATTGGGACTAGACGGACAAAATAAAATGAGTAAGTCTTTGAATAACCATATAGCATTATCTTTAACTGCAGAAGAAACAGAAAAATTAATAATGCAGAAAGCAATGACTGATACTAACAGAAAACTTAAAACTGATCCGGGTAATCCTGATATATGTAATGTTTATAGCTATCATAAAATATTTTCAAGCGAAGATGAGCAGAAAGAAGTTTGTGAGGGATGTAAAAATGCTTCTATAGGATGCGTACAATGTAAGAGAATGCTTGCTAAAAATATTAATAATGAATTAGCACCTATAAGAGAAAATATAAATAAGTACTCTAATGATAAAGATTATGTTTATGATGTACTAAAAGAAGGAGCAAAAAACGCTTCTGAAGTAGCTGAAAAAACATTGTATGAAGTAAGAAATTTAATGGGTTTAGTTGATAATAAAAGAAAGTAAGTAAAAAATAGGGGCTTATATGAAGCCCCCTTTTTTATAAACTTAATTATTAATTTTTTGTATTATATAATTGTAATTAAAATTATTTTTTGAAAATATATCTGTTAATATTTTCCACATGTTCTTCATAAGTAACAGAAAATGCATGTTTTCCTGTTCCGTCTGCTACAAAGAAAATATAATCAGTATCTGCAGGATCCAATGCCGCTTCTATAGCTTTAGCACCAGATGAACATATAGGACCAGGAGGAAGTCCTGTATTTTTGTATGTATTATAAGGGTGTTCCATTCTCAAATCAGCATATTTAAGATTTGGCTTTTCTATATAATCACCTTTTACCAAGGTCATAGCATATATTGTTGTAGGGTCAGCTTCCAATCTTTTATCTATTTTCAAACGATTATAATAAGCAGATGAAATTAATCTTGGATCATCAAGAGGTCCCATTTCTTTTTCTACTATTGAAGCCATAGTAAGTATTTCATGAACATTTCTTCCCATTTTCTTAGCTCTTTCATCTAAATCAGGAAATTGCTTAAAAAGTGAGTCTATCATATGCATAACTAATACTTTAGTCGGATTTCCTTTAACTATATAGTAAGTAGAAGGAAATATATAACCTTCAACGCTATCAGAAGGGATATTATATTTTTTTAATATCTCTTTATCATGGCAAACTTCCAAAAACTCTTTTTTAGTGGTAAAGCCTTGAGATTCTAAATAAGTTCCTATTTCATAAATATTTTTTCCTTCAGCAATAGTAAGTCTTACCATAGCCTGTTTTCCGCTATTAAGATGCTTCATGATGTCTATCATGTTCATATTTCTGCTAACTTCATAATAGCCGCTTAAAAGTTTTCTGTCATATTTAAGATATTTAGCAAATAATAGGAAGACTTTAGAATTTCTAATAAGTCCCTGCAATTCCAATTTATTAGCTATAGTTGAAGCACCTTCGCCCTGTTTTATTTCAAAGTACACTTTTTCACTATCTTTGCTAATAGGACTAATCATATACTGAATTAATGCCACAGATGAAGCGGATACTATAGCAACAAGTATAATTAATATAATAAATAATTTTTTCATAATTTTCTCATTTTCTATTATGTAATTGTTTTTAGATAAAACAAATGATAATACAATATGTAATAATTTTTGACATAATTATTTTTCTATATTGTTATGTATATCATTTATAGATATTTCTTTTTCTTCGCCGCTATCCATATTTTTTAATTTGCACATGCCTCTTTTGAATTCATCTTCTCCAAGCACAACAGCATATTTTGCATTTCTTTTGTTAGCAGATTTGAATTGACTTTTAATAGATTTCACAGCAAAATCATAATCGCAGCTTATATTATTGGCTCTCAAAGTCTGCATGATTTTTAAAACCTCGTTTTCAGTTTCTTTAAATGCCACGATATAAGCATCAAGTCTGTCGGTTATGATATTATTCTGATTTTCTAGCACAAGAAGAAGTCTTTCAATACCCATAGCACTTCCAACAGCCGGAACATCTTTTCCATTATTGAAAATTCCGATCAAATTATCATATCTTCCGCCTCCAAGTATGGCACTTTGAGCTCCCAAAGCATTTGTCTGAACTTCAAAAGCGGTTTTTGTATAATAATCTAATCCCCTAACAAGCATAGGATCAACAGTGAATTTCTGTCCTACTCTTGTAAGCTCTTCACATAATTTGTCAAAATGTTCTTTACATTCATCACATACATAATCATAGAATTTTGGTATATCTTTTATTGTTTCTTTGCATTTTTCATTTTTGCAGTCTAATATTCTTAAAATATTGCCTTCATATCTTTTCTGACAAGTTTCGCAAAGTTGTTCTTTTTTGGTTCCAATAGCCTCTTTCAAAGCATTATTATAAGAAGGCTTACATTTAGAACATCCTACTGTATTTATTAGAAGATTAACATTATCAATACCAAATTCTTTTAATACATTTATATTTAGAAGTATTATTTCAGCATCTATTAAAGGAGAAGAATTTCCTATGCATTCAACTCCGAACTGATTAAATTCTCTGTATCTTCCTTTTTGAGGACGTTCTGCCCTATACATAGTACCTAAATAAAATAACTTATTTATAGCAAACTCATTTTGCATAGAGTTTTCAACATAAGCACGAGCCACAGAAGCAGTCCCTTCGGGTCTTAAAGTAAGAGATCTTCCGCCTCTATCTTCAAAGGTAAACATCTCTTTTCCTACAATATCAGTACCCTCTCCTATTCCTCTTGTGAAAAGATCTGTATATTCGAATAAAGGTGTTCTTATTCTGCCATATCCGTAAAGTTTTACTATGTTTTTTATTTTATTTTCTATATATTCGAGTCTTTTAGAAGAATCATAGAAAAAATCGTTTGTACCTCTAGGTTTTTTTATATCTAACATATTTACTAGTCCTAATTATTTATTTTTTTAATTTAAAACTTCCTGAGTTTTGCTGCTTCCAGCCTTAGATGTACTCTTTGGAGGCTCATATATAGGTTTTGAGTTTTTTACAGCTCTGATTCCTATTATTTTATCTTCATAAGAAGGCATAGCTGATAAATCTTTAAACATTGTAGAGGAATAATCTAATATTTGAGTATTTCCTGCTTTAGATGAAAGTATTTTTGAAAATTCCTCTAATTGAGCTGCATCTGCTACACCTATTCTGTTTCTCCAATAAAGAACAGTAGGATAATATCTATGATCTTCAGTTAAAGAAGAACCTACTTCAGCAAACATCTTATCTGCTTCATATAAATTATTATAAGCAAATAGATTTACAGCACCTAAATAAAGTCTTGTTCTCATTAAAAGATTAGAATTATCTTTTTTATTATAAGCAAATGTTAAATCTGATTTAGCCTGAGCAGCAAATTCTGCTGATCTTCTTCCTTCATTTAAGAATCTTGAATAATAGGCAACTCCTCTATAATATGTATATTCTTCTACGGATATTCCCATATATTCATTATAAGGGTTTGTATTAAACCATTCTGTTGCTACTTTTGCAGGTCTTGATAGTACATCTCTTATTATATTTCTTGTGTTTTCAGCATTTCCATCATATCTATTAACAGGTGTATTTTCTTTTCCTACTGTAACTGAAACATCTTCTTCCTTTTCTTCTTTTACTACTTCTTCTTCTTTTTCTCCATATCCATCAATTAATTCTTCTTTTATCTCTTCTTTTAAGCTATCTATATCATTTGTAGTAGTACTAGTATGATCTTTTATTATTATAGAGAATAGATTGTATTTATCTTTTTCTACTTTTACTGCATTAGTATACAGTTTATCTCCAAAAGATATATAAGCTTCATACATTCCTTCAGAAACCTCTATAACAAAATTTGTAGAAACTTCAGTATTAAATGAATAATCTTCTATATCTACACCTATAGGACCATTATTAGGGTTTTTATCTATCAATATTGTTAATGGATATAAAGTTTCAGTTTCTATATTTGTAGGTTCAGGAATATCCTTTTGATCTTTTGTTCCTCTTAAAATATTAGTTTTATATTCGATAGTTTTAGGATCATCTATAACTATTTCATCAACTATTTCCTTTTCTATAGAAGGAATTTTTCTATTTGAAGCATTTTCAGGAGTTTTTTCCCTTTTAGCTATATTCTGAAGCTCATCTAATTCTTCTTTTTCCTCTGGAGCTATCTCTGTTTTTACTAAATCTTCTTCAGCATCTTCATTTTTTTCTATTTCTTTCTCTATTTCATCAATTTTCTTAGTAGGAGAATATCTTTCAAAAGTATTAAATTTTTGCGCTGTAAATACAGGAAGTCCTTCTTCTTCTGGAAGTATAGGAATTGAATTTTTTATTAATGTATAAACATCCATATTAGATGTAGTCCATTCATAAACTTTCTGAGTCATATTTTCAGGAGATTGTAATTTTTTCATCATTTCATTTATAGGTTTATTCTCGCCTGAAAAATAATCATATATTTTATTGTTAGGATTTTTAGATAGTATATTCAAAGTTTCATAATAACTTTCATAAACCATAGGCGTAATATAACTTAAATACATACTCCAATATATTGCTGTAGGATAGTTAGGGTTTGAAGTTTTACAATTATCAGCATAGTATTTAAATATCCTAGCAGGTAATTCTTTGTCTCCAGGTAATATTGTAAGTATTCCTCCCAAATATAGGAAGGCTCTATCATTGTAAGAATATACAGGGTCATTAGGAAGCTCTAAAGCCTTTCTGAAATCACTAGCGGCCCTATTAACTTCTGTTCTTGCACTTCCAAATTTTACAAATGATAGATATCTGCTTACACCTCTATAAAAATCAAATACATACTCATTTACACCATATTCATCAGAATATGAATTTTTCTTAAACCAATCTATAGATTTTTTAGGAGATTTATTTTGCAAATCTTCTATATAATCTGGAAATGTCATACTATTTTGAGAAAATAATGGGAAATATAGTAGCAATATAAATGCAATAACTTTTTTCATTGTTATCTCCGAATATTTTTTAACTATTCTTTAAAATATCGACATCTGTTAAAAAACTTAACTTATTTTACTATAAAAAAATATAATATCAAGTATAATAAAATATTTTTGAGTGTAATTAAACTAAATGTTAATTTATTAAGTGTTGATATATAAAATATTTTACTTATTATAAAATATAATATATATTAATATTTTATAGTATAATTTGCAATATAGTGTAATTTTATAATATTAGCAAATTAATGTATTTTTATTATTTGCTTGAATATTATTTATATATAGTAAAATTTGTCAGTTTACATAAGAAAATATTATGATAATATAGAAAAAATCTAAATTTTAAGCGAATTTTGCCATCCTGAGAAATTAAAACATTTAAATACTATTGACATATACATTAACATAATATAGAATTATGTTAATATACTATATTTACGGAGTTTTTTTATGACCCCTGTTCTTCAATTAATACTAACATTCGTTGTTCCTCTATTATGTATCGGTATATACGGCGTAATCAATAGAAAAAAAAATTACGGCAATAATGATTTTAATGAAATGTTTGCTGAAGAAAAAGCTGTTTTGGAAGGTATTGTAGAAGAAAAAATATCTGAAGTTAGAGATAATGCTATAGATCTGGAAATAGCAGTTAAAAAAGCTGGATTTATAAGCAAATCTATGGAAGAGGATCTAGCTAAATTAAATAAAAGGATTGAGTCATATAAAGACTATAAAGCTGCGGTATCTCAGTATCAGGAGCAGGTTGATTCTCTTGAAGAAGCTTATTTGGAGATATTAAATAAGGTAGATACTGTATTAAAAGAACGTAATACTATAGAAAAGACTTATAAAAGAATATCCGATGTTAAGGCTAAAATGACAGAATTAGAAAAGAATGTCGGATCTATACAGGATAAATTGATAGAATCTTATAATTCTAAATTAAATGAGTTTGAAAGCGAACTTTATAAGAGGTTTGATGCTCTTACTACTAACCTTTTAGCTCGTGATGCTCATTACAGCACTATGGCAGAACAGGAAAAAGAGAAAATATCAGCTCTTACAGAAGAATTCAAACTCCATGTTGCTAAAAAAGAAGAATTGTTTACTAATCAGCTTACTCAGCTTGCTGAAAGAACAGCCCGTCATAATATAGAACAATTAGCAGAATTATTTGAGAAAGGCAGAGATGAGCTTATAAACAAATATTCATCATTCGCTGATGAGATAGATGTTAAATCTAAAGATATAGAAAATCGTTATGAAACTTTAAGCCAGTCTAAAGACGGACTTGAAACAGAATTGAATAATTTAAGAGATACTATACATGACAGACTTAATTCTATAACTGAATCAAGCGTATTAGAATTCAAGGATGAAATGGAAAAAACTAAAGAGATGCTTTACTCTACTCTTAAAGAAGGACTTGAAAAAATAAGTCAGGATAAAGAGGAGTTTTTAGATTCTATAGAACAGAAAGCGCATTCTTTAGAGAAGTCTATAGATGATATAAAAGATAAAGCAGACTATATAAGCAAAGATTATGCTGAAAAAGCTCATCAGTTAGAGAGTGAGTTCTCTGTATTAAAAGATGATATAAATAACAGATTCATAGCTGAAGTAGAAAATTTCTCTAATCATATAAGAAATGTACTTGAAAATGAAGATGACGGAGTAATAACTCTTTACAGAAATAAAACTAAGGAACTTAATGACTTAATCATATCTATAGATGGTATGAGTGAAGAAACTATGCTTAAAGCTGAAAGCAGATTTGAGGATATAGTTAATGATATAGATAAATTAAAAGATGATATATTAACTAGAGCTCAAGATGATATGGAGTACTCTATAGATAAAGCTAGAAGTTCTTTAATAGCTGAAATCAATGAGCTTAGAAATGATGTTGAAACAGAAACTAATCTTTTGAAAGACAAAATAGATGAAACTCATTATCAAACTTCTGAGATAATATCTATACTTAATAATAAACAGGAAGAAATACTTGATTCTTTAAATCTACAAAAAGAATATTTATATAAAGATTTAGAAGCACAGGCTAATGACAGAGTTAATGAAATAGAGAAATTATTTTCTTCTGTAAAAAGTGAATTAGAGGAAAATATTGATTCATATATAAAAAATACTTCTTCTGATTTAACTGCTATTGATGAGAAATTATCAAGTTTAAAAGAACAATATGATAAAGCTTCTTCTGATATAGATACTTTAAGTAAGAATACAGAATATAATTTAAAAGAAAACCTAGAAAAACGTTTAGAGATATTAGAGCAATCTTCAGTTGAAATCAATGGTTTAGTGAGCAGAGCTAATGAAAAATTAGATACAGGAATAAAAGATACTGAAGAAAAAATAGATGATATAAAGAAAGAAATTTCACAGTACAGTGATGCTTACATAGAAAGTTTGAAATCTCACTTGAAAAATGTTTTAGATGATTATGAACAAACAAAAATGAAAGCTATAACTGACAGTATTGATTCTGTTATAAATCAGGTTGATGAAAGTGAGAAAAGACATGATGAATTAATAAGCAATATAGAAAGCTCTATCGATGAGTTTAAAAATAAAATGGATTTAGCAATAAATGAAAATGTTAAATTCAACGAAGAAAACAAAAAAGAAGTTGTTGATATGCTTCATAATGAACTTCGTCAGGCTACAGATGCATTTGATACTCTTTTGAATGAAAAAAGAGATAGTATGAACAAAATAAAAGATGAAATTGAAGATATAATGCATAGAGTAGAAAACGGCAGAGATGCTTTTGAACGTACTATAAATAAAGTATATGAAAATGCTGAAGATAAAGAAAAAGCATTAATGTCTGATATAGAAGATAAATATAATTCATTAGATAAGAAAATAGATGGCGTGTTAGATGAAAGAAGAGCTGATTTGAATGCTATAAGTGCAGAATACAATGCCATGCTCGAAAAATATTCTAACAATTTAAAAGATGATTATGAGGAATTGAAACATCATGCCTCTTTAATGAGCGATGAATATAAAATTCGTATAGAGAATTTAGGTGAAAGAATCAATGAAATAATTGATAACGCTAATAATATGCAGTCTATTATTGATTCTAAAGCATCAGAAATAGATTCTTATATAACTTATAAGAAAGAGGAAATAGACAGAAAGAGCAGCGATATATTTGCCGGCGTAGAAGAGAATGCATCTAAAAAATTAGATGAGCTTAGAGAGTTAATAGATAATTCTATAAACAAATATCAAGATGAAATAAAAGAAATAGAAACATACAGACTTGAAGAAAAACAGAATATCATTCAGGATATAGAAAATATTGGCGCTAACATAAGAAAAGATTATGAACAGTATACTAATCTTCTTGAAGACTTCTATAATAAAGAAAAAGACTCTTTAAATGATTATGCTAATAATTTAAAAGATGAAATAGAAAAAGCGAGAGAAGAATCTGAAGCTAAACATCTTACCAATGAAGCTAATTATATAGATGAATATTTAAATAAAACATCTTCAAAAATAGATGAAGAAGTTAATCGTTTAAATGAAGAATTAAACAGTTCATTTAATACTTTATATAGCGGATTCTCTAAAATATTAGCTAAAATAAGAAAATCTAACAATAAAAAATTATTGCAGTATATTGCTAAAATCAAAAGACATGCTAATAAAGTTATATCCAATACAGCAGCAGAAGTTAGAGATAGTCTTGGCTTAACATTGGAAGATTTGAGAAATGAGTTTATATCATTGAAAGACAATGTTGATGAGAGATTAAGAGAAGAAGCTGATAAGTTAATTTCTAATAATGAAAATGTACTTGCTATATTGGATGATCATAATAATAGATTGGAACAGATCAATGATTTAAGCAATAGTATAGAAAATATTAAAGAAACTTTATTAGAACAGATTAATGACTTAAATTCTCATTTGTCTGATACCAATGAAAATTTCAATAATATAATAGACAATATAAAATCTTCTATAATAGACAGAGATGAATTGATTGAACTTCAGAATAGTGAAAAAGAGTTCTTAAAAAATCAAATAGATGATATTAAAGAAGAATTTGAACTTTTCAAAGATCAAATGTTAAGAACTAATGAAGTAGAAATACCTGCATTATTCGATGAAGAAAAAGAAAGAATAGAGAATATGTTTGATGAGTTCAGCAAAAATTTACTTATGAGACTCACTGACAATGAAAGCGATATACATTATATAAAAGATGTTCTATCTGAAGAAAGAAGTCATTTAATATCCCAAATAGAGATTTTAAGAAAAGATGTTGATGATATAAAAGATGATAACAGAGTTACAGTTTTATCGGAAGAAAAAGCTGTACTTGAAAATTCATTAACTGCTTTAAGAGATGACTTTGATAAAATAATCGATTTAGAGAATGATTTCGTTACTCTTAAAAACAGAATGGAAGGAATAGACAGCGGATTAAAAGATGATGTTAAAGATTTATCTGATAAATTGAGAGATTTAAAAAATAATTTAGAGGAAAAAATAGAAAAAGACTCTAATGGCTTATATAAAGATTTAGAATCTCTTAATGATAGTTTTGAAGCTGTAAGAAAGAATATGTCTTCATTCTTTAATAAAGATGAAATAGAAGAAATGCTTAATAATGAAAAAAGCAGATTAGATTCTATATTCGAAAGCTTAACTTCTAATAACGAAAACTTTAAAGATAGATTAGAAAAACGTATAGCTTATTTTGAAGATATGTGGTCTGATAACACAAGAATCAAAGCTATATATGCTTCTGATATAAGAGAAGAAGTTGAAAATATAAGAAAAGAAGCTGATGTTAAATATGACAATCATATTGCTGACTTGAAAGCAAAAATGCAGTTAATAGAACAGGATATATATGATTGGAAAAACGGCAATTTAAATACTTTGCTTGCTCAGTTAGATGAAGCTAAAAAAGGAATAGAAGAATTTATCAATACTTCAGAAGGAAAGAAAAATCAATTCCTTATTGATATGGTTAATGATATAGAGAAGAAAGAAAATGAAATTTATTCTCGTATAGATGAAAAAGTTTTAGAAGCTGAAAATAAACTTTCTTCTATAGATGAAAAATTAAACAAAGCTATAGGTAATAGTTTAGAGGAAATACATAATAGAATAAATGAATCTGTTGCTAAATATGATGAAGAAATCAAAAGAATCGAACATCATAGAGAAACTGAAACTGAAAATATAATATCTGATATGGAAGATTTAGGCAACAGCATAAGAGAAGATTATGAAGAATATTCTATTATGATAGATAAAATATATGAAGATGCTGTGTCTGAATTAGAAACTCATCTTGATAATATTAAAAAAGAGATAGAAAGAGCTAGATCTGAATCTGAGGAAAAACATGTAACCAATGAAAAGAATTATATAGATGATTATTTATTAGATTATTCAGAAAAAATTGAATCAAAAGTTAATGATAAGTTAAATATATTAACAGAAAGCAAGGCTCAATTAGATGATATGGTAAAAGAGTCTTTCAATGCTCTTAATAATAATTTGAATGATGTTATAAGCAGATTCAATGAAGAAGCTAATAATCAAATACATTCTGTTATAGATAGATTGGAGCAAGAGGCTGCAGAAAGATTGCATAATGATCAGAAGTATATAGCAGAATTGGAAGATCAGTTAAGAGCTATAAGTGTAAAAATAGATAATGAGATTTATAATATTTCTTCAAAATTAGACAATGAAATATCTGATGTTAAAACAAAATATAAAGATTTGAGTAACGATTTTGATGAAGCATTGGATATGATAAAAGCTTCTATATTTGATAGAGATGAGCTTATAGAATTACAGAATTCCGAAAAAGAAATGTTAGCTGAGCAGATTGAGACTTTGAAAACAGAATTTGATTCTTTCAAAGATGATCTTTTGAAAGCTAATGAGGAAGATATACCTACTCTATTTGAAGAAGAAAAACAAAAAATAGAAAAAGCATTTGAAGACTTTACTTCTAGTCTTTTAGATAGAATGAATAATTCTGAAAATGATATCAATTATGTGAAAGATGTTATAGTTGAAAATAGAAATGCATTCTTTGAAAAAATAGATAATATAAAAAGAGATATAGAATCTATAAAAGAAGATAATACTATAGCACAGTTGGCTTTAGACAAACAGTCATTAGAAGATTCTTTCAATACTATTAAAGCTGATTTTGGTAAATTAGCTGATTTGGAAAATGCTTTGTATCAATTAAGAGATAATGTTGAAGATATAGATTTGAATTTCAAAGATGATATGAAAGTATTATCTGATAGATTTGAAGAATTTGAAAATAAAGCTGTAACTGATGAAAGATTCGATAATTTATCTTTCAATATAGATGAGATTAGAAATAATTTAAAAGACTCTATAAATAAATCTTCTGAATTAGAGAATAAATTTTCATCTATAAAAGAAAACCTTATACAGGCACTAAGCAAAAATGAGAATATAGAAACTTTATTTGCCGATGAAGTACAAAAATTAGATGATCTATTTAATAATTTAAAGACAGATAATGCAGAGTTTAGAAACAGATTAGAAAAACGTATAGACTATTTTGAAGATACTTGGTCTGACAGCGGAAGAATTAGAAGTCTTTATGCTGCTGATTTGAGAGATGAATTAGAAAATATAAGATCTGAAGCAGATATTAAATTAGAAAATTATGTTAATGATTTAAAATCTCAAATAGAAGCTGTTAATAATGATGCTTCTGCTTGGAGAGATGAATATATTAACAATCTAAAAGAAAAAATTGATTCTATGGATAAAGATATATCCAGCTGGAAAGACGGACGTATTAATGAGCTATTAGATCAGTTAGAGAATGCTAAGAAAAGTATAAAAGATTATTTAGAATCTTCTGAGTACAAAAAAGAAGAGTTCCTTTCTGATATACTTGAAAAAATAGAAGATAAAGAAAATTCTATCTATAATAGAATAGATGCTAAAATAGAAGATATTGAAAACAGATTGTCTGCTGTTGATGGAAAAGTGTCTGATGATATATCAAGAGGTTTAGAAGAAGTAGAAAATATAGTAAATAAAGCTATAAATAAATATGATGAAGAGATTAAGAATATTGAACATCATAGAGCTGAAGAAAGCAGTAAATTATTAGATGATATACAATCAGGATATGATTATTATTCTAAACTTATAAATACTACATATAAAGATTCATTATCATCTTTGGCTGATTATACTAACAGAATAAAAGCTGACATAGAAAAAGCTAGAAAAGAAGCTGAAAATAAACATGTAAATAATGAGAAAAATTATATAGATCAGTATTTGAAAGACTATTCTGCTAAATTAGATGATAAAGTTAATGAGAAAATTAATATATTAAATGACAGCAAAAATAAATTAGATGATATGATAAAAGAGTCATTCAATACTCTTAATGTTAATTTGAATGATGCTATATCAAAATTCAATCAGGAAGCTGACTCTAAAATCAATAGTACTATTGAAAAATTAGAGAAAGATGCATCTGAAAGATTCTTCAGCTATAAAACTTATATATCTGAATTAGAAGATAATTTAAGAGCTATTAATGCAAAAATAGACAATGAAATATATAATGTCTCTTCAAAGTTCGATAATGATATAGCAGATTTGAGAAACAAATACAAAGAATTTAGTATTGATTTTGAAGAATCATTGGATATGGTGAAAAGCTCTATACTTGATAGAGATGAACTTATAGAACTTCAAACTTCTGAAAAAGAACTTTTAGCAGAAAGAATAGATGATCTTAAAAATGAGTTTGAAAGTTTTAAAGATGAAGTATTAGTAGCAAATAGAGATGATATACCTACTCTGTTCGATGAGGAAAAGGAAAGAATAGAAAAAGCATTCGAAGATTTAACTAATACTTTATTTGATAGAATAAATGATTCTGAAAAAGATATTAACTATATAAAAGATATAATTTCTGAAGATAAAATTTCATTACTAGAAAAGATAGATAATTTGAAATCAGAAATTGATACTTTAAAAGAAGATGATGCTGTAAGTCAATTAAATTTAGATAAACAAGCTTTAGAAACTTCATTTAATTCTATAAAAAATGATTTTTCAAGATTAGGAGAATTAGAAAATCATTTATATGAATTGAAGAATAGCATGAATAATGTTGATTTAGATTTAAAAGATGAAGTTAAAAGTTTAGCTGACAAATTTAATTCTTTTGAAAATAGAATCAAAGAAAATGATGCTAATATAAGAGATATAGCTTCTAATGTTGATAATTTAAATGATAATATCGGAGATTTAAATTCTGATATTAATATAATTAGAAATGCTATAAATGATTCTATAAATAAATCATCTCAATTGGAAAATGCTATATTAAGAGATAAGGAAGCATTAGAAAATAGATTATTTTCTATAAAAGAAAATTTGATGTCAATATCATCTAATAATAAAGTTTCAGATACTTTATTTAATGATGAGATGAAAAAATTAGAAGATCTATTTAATAATTTCAAAAATGACAGTATAGAATTCAGAGATAGATTAGTTAAACGTATAGAGTATTTTGAGGATACTTGGGCAGATAATACAAAAATCAGAAGCTTATATGCTGCTGAAATGAGAAATGAATTAGAAGAAGTTAAAAAAGAAACAGAATTAAAATTCGAGAATTATCTAAATGATTTAGCTGGAAGAATAGAAACTATTGATGAAAATATATCTAGCTGGAAAGATGGAAAAATTAATGAACTTCTTTCAGAGTTAGAATTGGCTAAAAGTAATATAGCAAGTTATTTAGAAACAACAGAAGACAGAAAAGAAGAATTAATATCTGGTGTTTTATCTAAAATAGAAGAAAAAGAGAATGCTATATATGATAAAATAGATTCTAAAATATCTGATATAGAAAATAAATTATCTGTTTTAGATAATAAAGTATCTAATGACACAGCTAATAAATTAGAAGAAGTAAGAGAAATAGTAGATAATGCTATAACTAAATATAATGAAGATATACAAAATATAGAGCATTATAGAATTGAAGAAGGAAATAAACTTTTAGATGATATAAAATCAGGATATGATTATTATTCTAAATTGATAAATTCCGCTTATAAAGATTCTTTAGCTTCTTTGTCAGAATATACCAATAGAATAAAAGCTGAAATAGAAGATGCTAGAAAAGAAACATTGTATAACAATAATGTAGATAAAAATTATATAGATGAGTATTTAAAAGAATATTCTGATAAATTAGAAAGCCAAATTGCAGATAAAATCAATATATTAAATGAAAGCAAGAATCAATTAGATGATATGATGAGAGATTCTTTTGCTACATTAAATAGTAATTTGAATGATGCTATAGTTAAGATAAATGAAAATGCAGATAATAAAGTAAATGCAGTTATAAGAAAATTAGAAGCAGAAACATCAGACAGATTGCTTGATTATAAAGAATATATGAAAGAATTGGAAGATCATTTAGCTTCAATAAATAATAAAATAGATAATGAAATATATAATGTATCTTCTAAATCTGACAGCGAAATATCAGATCTAAAAAATAAATATGATGCTTTGAATATAGACTTTGAAGAAACATTAGATTTGATTAAAAGTTCTATTTTAGATAGAGATGAACTTATAGAACTTCATAATTCTGAAAAAGAACTTTTGGCAAATAGAATAGATGAACTCAAAGAAGAATTTGATAATTTCAAAGAAGAGCTTTTATCTGAAAGAATAGATGAGCTTAAAAATGAGTTTAAGAGTTTCAAAGATGAAGTATTAAATGCTAATAAAGATGATATACCTGCTCTATTTGAGGAAGAAAAACAAAGAATTGAAAATGCATTTGAAGAGTTTACAAATAATCTATTAGATAGAGTAAATATTTCAGAAAGTGATATCAATTATATAAAAGATGTTATTTCTGAAGATAAACTTACTCTATTGGAACAAATAGATAATTTGAAAGCTGATATAGATTCATTAAAAGAAGATGATGTATTCACTCAATTAAGTTTAGAAAAAGAAGCATTAGAACAGTCATTTAATTCTATAAAAAATGATTTTGCTAAGTTGGAAGATTTGGAAAAACATTTATATGAATTAAGAGATAATATGGAAGATGCTGATGTTACTTTAAAAGATGAAGTATCTAACTTATCTTCTAAATTTGAAGATTTAGAAAATGCTATAAAAGAAGATAGAGAAAATATAGAAAAAGAATTTACTTCAAGCTTAAATAATGTTAATGCTGATATAGATAATATTAAAAATGATATAATTAATTCTATAAATAAATCTTCAGAATTAGAAAATACTATATTGAAGAATAAAGAAGAATTAGAAAATAAATTGTCAGCAATAAAAGATAATTTACTTTCAATGACTGGAAGAAGTGAAACTATAGAAACATTATTTAATGAGGAAGTTTCTAAATTAGAAGAATTATTTGATAAAGTTCATAATGGAAATATAGAGTTCAGAGACAGATTAGAGAAACGTATAACTTATTTTGAAGATACTTGGTCAGATAGTACAAAGATAAGAAGTTTGTATGCTTCTGAAATGAGAAATGAGTTAGAAGAGATAAAGAAAGAAACTGAAATCAAATTTGAAAATTATCTAAATGATTTGAATAATAAAATAGATGCTATAAATGATGATATATCTATTTGGAAAGAAAATAATATTAATGATTTATTAGCTCAGTTAGAAAGTGCTAAAGAGGATATATCTGCTTATTTAGATACTACAGAAGATAAGAAGAATAAACTTGTCACTGAAGTTTTATCTAAAATTGAGGAAAGAGAAAATAATATATACAGCAAACTAGATGAAAAAATAGCAGATATAGAAAATAGATTATCAGAAACAAATTCAAAGCTTAATGATGATATAGCAGTAAATTTAGATAATCTTAATAATATGATTAATGATGCTATGGCTAAATATAATGAAGAGATAAAGAATATCGAAAATTATAGAGCTGTAGAATCTGATAAATTATTAGAGGATTCTAAAAAACTCATTGAGGATATAAAAAATGGTTATGAGCATTACTCTAATTTGATAAATGAGGCTTATAATAATTCTGTTAATTCTTTGACAGATTATTCTAATTCAGTTAAAGCTGAAATAGAAAAATCAAGAGAAGAATCAGAAGCTAAACATTTAAATAATGAAAAAAATTATATAGATGAGTATTTGAAAAATTATTCTGATAAATTAGATAGTAAAGTATCAGAAAAAATTGATAGTTTAAATACAGCTAAAGATAGTTTGGATAGATTGATAAAAAAATCATTCCATAAGTTAGAATCAAATGTTCAAGATGCTATAGCCAAATTTGAAAAAGAATCTAATAGTAAAGTGTTAGAAGTTATTAAAAAATTAGAAAATGATGCTAAAACAGTTATATTTGATAAAAATGAATACAGTGTTTATCTAACAGAGCAATTAGGTATTATATATAAAAAAATAGAAGATGAAATATCTAAGATCAATGAAAAAATAGATAGCAATTTATCAAATGTTACAGAAAAGCTAGATTCTAATATAGTTTCATTGAATAATACTATTTATGATGATATTAATACTATAGTTGAAAAATATGAATCTTTAAGTAAAGATTTTGATTCTTCATTAGAAGTATTAAAAGATTCTATATTAGACAGAAATGAATTATTAGAAATGCATTCTTCTGAGAAAGAGCTTTTGGTTTCAAAAGTGGATGAGCTTAAAAAAGAATTTGAAAGCTTCAAAGAAGATATAGTAAATAGTAATAAAGAGGCTATTCCTACTCTATTTGATGAAGAAAAACAAAAAATTGCCAATGCTTTTGAAGAGTTTAGTGAAGCATTATTAGACAGAGTAAATAATTCAGAAAGCGATATCAATTATATTAAAGATATAATATATGAAGATAAGTCTTATATCTTAGATAGAATAGACAATTTGAAGAAAGAGTTATATTCTTTAAGAGACGATGATACTATTAACAGATTGACTTTAGAAAAGAATACTTTAGAAGAATCATTCAATTCTATAAAAGATAATTTCTCTAAGTTAGAGGATCTTGAAAATAATTTATATCAATTAAGAGATGATATGGCAGATGTTGATATAAATTTAAAAGATGAAGTTAAAAATTTAGTTTCAAAAGTAGAAGAACTTGACTCTAAAATAAGAGAAGATGTTTCTAGAGATTTAGAAGATTATTCAAATGATTTAAGTATGCTTAATACTAATGTAAACACATTGAATGATTATATAGAATCTATAAAGTCTAATATGCAGGATTCTTTGAATAGAGCTTCTGAAATAGAAAATAATATATTAAAAGACAAAGAAGAATTAGAAAATAAATTATCTTCTATAAAAGATAATTTACTTTCTGTATCCGGCAAGAATGATAGTATAGAATCATTATTTAATGATGAGATTCAAAAGTTAGAAGGTCTTTTCGATAAAGTAAGAAACGATAATATAGAGTTTAGAGAAAGACTTGAAAAACGCATAGAATATTTTGAAGATTCTTGGTCTGACAGTGCTAGAATAAGAGGTTTATTCTCTTCCGATATAAGAGATGAAATAGAAAATGTTAAATCATACACAGAATTGAAATTTGAAAATTCTATAAATGAATTAAAAGAAAAAATGGATTCTATGAATGATGACATTGCTGTTTGGAAAGATGAGCATATTAATGATATGAATGCTAAGATGGCATCTATAAATGCTGATTTAGAATCATTTAAAGATGAATATTTAAATGAGCTTCAATCAAGAATAGATTCTATGGATAGTGATATATTAAGTTGGAAAGATGGAAGAATCAATGAATTATTAGCTCAGCTAGAAGAAGCTAAAAATAATATTGAAAGCTATATAGATAATTCAGATGTTAAAGCTGAAAAATTATTATCTGATATTTTATCAAAAATAGAAGAAAAAGAATCTCATATCTATAATAAGTTAGATGAAAAGATATCTGATATAGAAAGCAGATTATCTGATACAGATTCAATACTTAATAATGAAATAAGCAGTAATTTGAATAATCTATATAATATGCTTAATGAAGCTAAATCTAGATATGATGAAGAGATAAAAAATATAGAAAATTACAGAACAGGTGAAAACAATAAATTATTAGAAGATTATCAAAAACTTATTGATGAAATAAAATCAGGTTATGATCATTATTCTAATTTAATAAATGAAACTTATAATAATTCTTTGAATTCTTTGAAAGACTATTCTAATTTGGTAAAAGAAGAAATAGAAAAAGCAAGAGAAGAATCAGAATCTAAGCATTTAAGTAATGAGAAAAACTATATAGATAATTATCTAAAAGAATATTCTGATAAATTAAATAATGAAATATCAGAAAAAATGAATATGCTTACCGAAGCCAAAGAACAATTGGACAATATGGTAAAAGAATCTTTTGATAATTTGGAAAATAGCTTTAATGATGCTGTAGTAAGATTTGAAGAAGAAACAAGCAATAAAGTTTTAGAAGCTATTGATAAATTAGAGAAAGAAACAGAGTCTGTACTATTCAAGAAATATATGTCTGCTTTAGATGAGAAGATACATTATGTAAATGAAAAATTATATAATGAAACTTCTAATCTAAAAGAGAAATATGAAGGTTTAAGCTCTGACTTTGATGATGCTATTGATATTATAAAGAATTCTATAATAGACAGAGATGAATTGATATCATTACACAATGATGAAAGAAATGAAATTATTGAAAGATTTGAAAATCTTAAAAACGATTTTGAGTCATTCAAAGAATCATCATTGAAATTTGATAATGAAGATGTTCCTGCTCTATTTGAGAATAAGAAAAAAGAGATAGAGCATATATTTGAAGAGTTTACAAGTGCTGTTGTTGAAAGAGTTGATATAACTGATGATGAAGTTAATAAATTAAAAGATGCTATTGTTTCTGATAAATTAGATCTATTAGAAAAAATGGATAATTTAGAAGTTGAGATAGAATCTATTAAGAAAGATAATACAGTAGAACAGTTGGCTTTAGAAAAGAAAGCTTTGGAAGATTCTTTCAATGCTATAAAAGCTGATTTTGCTAAATTAGAAAATTTAGAAACTAATTTGTATCAATTGAAAGAAAATATGTCTGATGTTGATGTATTATTAAAAGATGAAGTTAAGGCTTTATCAAGCAAATTATCTGATTTTGAAGAAAGAATAAAAGATGATATAGTTAGAGATTTAGATGAATATTCTATAGAATTAAATAATCTTTCTGATAATGTAGGAAAATTAAATTCAAGAATAGATGATGTTAAATCTCAAATAGAAGACAGCATTAATAAATCTTCTGAATTAGAAACTCTTATTTCAAATGAGAAAGAAGAATTGGATAATAAATTATCTTCTATTAAAGATGAATTAGTATCAAGAGATGAAAATAATGATACTATAGAACAGTTATTTACTCAAGAAAAAGAAAAATTGAATGATCTTTTCAATCAAATAAAAGAAGATAATAAAGAGTTTAGATATAGATTAGAGAAACGCGTTGCTTATTTTGAGGATACTTGGGCAGACAGCAGTAGATTAAAAAATATTTTCTCAACTGATATAAGAGAACAGTTAGATAATATTAGAAATGATAATGAGATTAAATTCGAAAATTCTATAAATTATTTGAAGAACAAAGTAGAATCTATAGATAATGATATATCTAATTGGAAAGAAAATACTGTTGATGAATTAGTTAAACAATTAGGCGAAGCTAGAGAAAGCATATCTAATTATTTGAATGATTCAGAAATAAAAGGAAAAGAATTAGTAGATAATCTTTTATCTAGAATAGATGAAAAAGAAAATAGAATGTATCAGACTCTAGAAGATAAAGAAAAGAACATGTATCAAACTTTAGATGATAAAGAAAAGAGTATGTATCAAACTTTAGATGATAGAGCAAGAAACATGTATCAATCTTTAGAAGAAAAAGAAAAATCTATGTATGAAGTCTTGGATAATAAGGTACAAGATATAGAAAGCAGATTATCTATTATTGATTCTAAATTGAATGATGATATAAGCTCTAATGTAGAACATCTTTATAATATGCTAAATGAAGCAGTAGCTAAATATGATGAAGAGATAAAAAATATTGAGCATTATAGATTGGATGAAAATAATAAGATTTTAGATGATATTGATAATGTAGGAAAAGAGATAAGATCTTCTTATGAAAATTATTCTAAACTCATAGATGAAGTTTATAATAATTCTCTTAATTCATTAAAAGATTATTCTAATTCTATTAAAGATGAGATAGAAAAATCTAGAGAAGAAACAGAAGAAAGACACTTATCTAGTGAGAGAGAATATATTGATGAGTATTTGAAAGGATACGCAGAAAAATTAGAATCTCAAGTATCTGATAAGATAAACATATTGAATGATGCTAAAAATGATTTGGATAATATGTTAAAATCTTCTTTTGATGATTTAGAAGCAAGATTTAATGAATCTATGACTAAATTTGAAGAAGCTTCAGATAATAGAGTATTCAAAACTTTACAGGATATAGAGAAAAAAGCAGATGATGTAATTTATGGAAATAATTATATCTATAAGATTGAAGATAAAGTTAAAGACTTCTATGGTAAAATAGATACTAAACTTCTTCATTTTGCTGACAGATATGAAACTTTAGAGAAGAAAATATATGATTTAGAAAGCAATCAAAATTATATATACAGACTCGAAGATAAAATCAGAGATTTGAATGAAAAGCTAGATGATAGAATTACAAATTTTAATGAAAGATATGATAATTTGAGAAAATCTTTCGATGACAAGTTTGCTTATATAGAAAGTGCTGTATTGAATAATGAGCAGGTTCAAAAATTGAGAGATGATTTCATTATTTTCAAAGATGATGTATTGAAAGCTAATAGAAATGATATACCTGAATTGTTCAATAAAGAAAGAGAAAAGTTTGAAGAGTTATTTAATTCATTCACTAATGATATAGTATCTAAATTAGACGATTCTAATGCTAATATAGAAGAGTTCAAAAATACTATATATGAAGAGAAGAATTCTATATTAGAAAATATGGAAGCATTCAGATATGAATTAGATGAGTTAAAGAACAATGATTCTATTGAGGCTTTAGAGTCTGAGAAAGCTAGATTGGAAGATGCATTTAATTCTTTCAGAGAAGAATTTGAAAGACTTTATGATTTAGAAAGTGAAGTTTATAATTTGAAAAGTAATTTAGACGGCATAGATTCTAACTTAAGAAATGATGTTGATAAATTATTTGATGAAGTTTCCGAATTCAAATATGCTTTAGAAGAAAAAATAGATATATTAGAAGATAATACAGTTTCTAGAGATCTATTTGATGATGACAGAGAAAAATTATATTCTTTATATGATGAGCTTGAAGCAGGCAATAAAGACTTTAAAGATTTAATGGATAAGAGAATAAGTTATTTTGAAGATACTTGGTCTGATCCTAATAAGGCTTTAAAACTTTATGAAAATGCTTTAAGACCTGAAGTTGATGATTTGAAATCTGAAATACTTTCTAATGTACAAAATCAGGTAAATGAAATGGAAAGCAGCCTATCTGCTTGGAAAGATGGTAATTTATCTCTTCTTTTAGAGCAGTTGAAAGAAGCTAAAGAAAATATTGATAACTTTATAGAAAGTTCTAAGGATAAGAAAAACGGTATTATTGCCAAAATGATATCTTCTATCAAAGAAGAAATATTAGGCAAAGAAAGTGAAATAAATACTCGTCTTGAAGAAAAACTTTCTTCTGTTAATGAAAGAATTGCTGATTTTGAAAATAAATTAACTTCTGATGTAAGCAAATTCAATGAGATGATATCTGAAGCAGTAGATAAATATCAAGATGAATTGAAGAATATAGAATCTTATAGATTGGAAGAAAATGAATCTATAATGAGAAATTTGGAAGAGATTGGAAGAAATATAATTTCAAATTATGAAAATTATTCTAGAATGTTAGACTCTGTTTATGAGAATAATAAAAACGCTTTAGATGAGTATTCAAACAGCTTGAGAATAGAAATAGAAAAAGCTAGAGTTGATACTAATAAAGGCTATATAGATGAATATTTAAGTGAATATTCTTCTAAAGTAGAAGCTGATATAAAAGAAAGACTAGAAGAGCTTGAGAAAAATAAATATAATTTAGATATTATGGTAAATGATTCATTTAATAATTTGAATCAAAGCATCAATAACGCTGTATCTAAAATGATAGAAGATTCTGATTCTAAATTAAGAGATGTTATAGATAATTTAGAAGTTCAGATAAATGATCTTATAGCTAACAAAGAAGATGAAATAGCTAGCAGAATATCAGCTTATGAAGCAGAACTAAAAAATGATCAGACTTCTTCACTTGAAGATATTAAAAATGAGTTATTAGGTCTTTATAATGAGTTTAAAGAAAATGTTGATTATGATAATTTGAAAGATATATCTGAAAAATTAAATGTTTTAGAAACTTCATTATCAGAAGTTAATACTCAACTAGAAAATAAAGCTAAAGATATTTCTGATAGAATAGATTTAGAGAAAGAAGAATTATATACTTCTGTAAATAAATTATCTTCAGAATTTGAGGATTTCAAATCTAATATAGATGAAAGATTTAAAACTCAAGTAAGTGATTTTGTATCTAATAATGAACATATATTGTCACTATTCGGTGAGTACAGTGAAAAAATTTCTTCTGTTACTAACATATTAGAAGATATAGAAAATGTTAAAGTATCTCTTATTGCTGAAATAAATAAGGTAAAAGAAGAAATAGATAGTAAATATTCAAGTCTCACTAAAGACTTTGATAAGTCTATAGATGAGATAAAAGATGCTGTATTAGATAAAAATAATATACTTCAATATTATATAAACGAAAAAGAATTGTTATGGAAAGAGATTGATGCTTTGAAAGCCACTTTTGCTTCATTGAAAGATGGTGTATTGAATTCTAATGAAGTAGTTGTTCAAGAAGCTCCTTCTGTAATTGATAGTGAAAAAGCTCGTATACAGTCTGTTATAGATGATGTATTTGAAACTTTAAGTGCTAAAATAAGTAATAATGAAGATAGTATTGCTAATTTAGAATCTTCTTTCTCTGAGTATAAGTCACTTATAGCAGATGCTATAGACGGATTTAAAGATGAAATTTCTTCTATAAGAAATAGCAACAACTATGATGATTTAATTGAGGAGAGAAACAGATTAGAAGAATCATTTAATTCTATTAAAGATGATTTCTCAAAAATAGAAGATTTGGAAAAAGAGTTACATCTTGTTAAAGATCAATTAAAAGGTGATAATAGCAGTTTAATCGATGAAGTAATGAGACTTTCTGATGAACTTGAAGAATTGAAATCTAGCTTATCAGATATGAATAATTCTAATAATGTAAACAGTGATAATGATATTGATGCTGTTTATGAGGATTTCAAACAGTTACATGAAAGTTTAGAATCATTTAAAGAAAGTGTTATACCTCAATTATCTAGTTTCAGTAAATTAGAAGATAAGATATCAGAAAACAGGGAAGAAATTTATAAATACATAAATAGTATAATGTATTCTTTACCTGAAGCTTATATAAGCAGAGAAGAAATATCAAATTTAGAAACTCAATTGTATGATATCTTTAATAACTTCAATGACGGTATAGTATCTATAAAGAATGATTTAGTTTCTAATATAGAAAAAGATACTAAAGAGTTTAAAGACAGAATAGAAAAGAGAATAGAATTCTTTGAAGATACATGGTCCAGTGAAGAAAAACTTGTAGAATTGTATGGAAATATAATAGCGGATAATTTTGATGTATTAAAACAAGGCTTAGAAACACAATTCAGCGATTCATTTGCCGAGTTTAAAGATAAAATAGAAAATATGCAAAATGATTTGAATAATTGGAAGTCTTCTAATCTTGATGTTATAACTGATACATTAAATAATGCTAAAGATATAGCCGCTGATAATGCTGATTATTCTGAAATTAAGTCTATGATAGATACTTTAAAAGAAGATATCTATAATAAACAGTTAGAACTTCAAAATGACTTTGATTCTAAATTAGAAGAAGGTATTTCAAATATAGAATTACAAATAAATACATTTGATGATAGAATCAAAGATTTAGAGTATGGTCAAGGTAATTTAGAATCTGATTTATCTTTATACAAAGAAAAATTAGATTCTATATTAGATGATTATGAAGAGAAGGTACAATCTAAAGTTATTAATCTTAAGAATAGCTTAAAAGCAGAAGAGAAAGATACTTTGGATTATATAGAGAACAATATAAGTTCTATAAAAGATGATATTAACAGTTCTAGCAAAGGAGTAGATTTAAAAATAAAAGCTTTAGAGTCTTATATAAGCAAGATAAATAATGATATTAATACTAATACTTTGAAACTTTCTAATGAATTAGCTAAAGATAAAAAAGAACTTCTTGATACTATAGATGAGTTTAGAAAAGAGGTTTATGATAGAATAACTGAAGAAGTATCAAATAAAGATTCAGAGCTTTTAAATGATTTTGAAGAGTTTAAAAATAAGATAATAGATGCTGTTCCTAATATGGATGAACTTGCAGAACTTTTTGTATCTGAAAAAGAAGATATAACAAATGAATTTGAGGAGTTTAAAAACGAACTTCTTAGCACTCAGTCTGATAATAGAAATTTTGCTAAAATGTTTGAAGAAGAAAAGGCAAAATTAATAGATGAGCTTGATCATTTCAAATCAGCAGTAAGAGTTGAGTATATATCTGCGGAAGAAAGATTTGAAGCACTGAAGAAAGATTATATGAATAACTTGAATAATCTTTTGGATGTTGAAAGAGCAGATTTAGAATCTTCATTTGAAGAGATAAGAAAAGAGATTAATAATATAAAAGATAGCTCTGTATCAAAAGAGGAAATAGAGAAACTTATAGATAGTTATAAGAATGAAATAGGCTCCTCTATTGAGAATAAAAAAGTTGAAGTTTCTGAAAATGTTGAAGCAGGAAAAGTTGATACTTCCTATGTAGAGAAATTAATAGAAGAAGAAAGAGCTAGAATAAATGAGACATTAGAATCATTTAGAAAAAATATAGAAGAAAACTACTCTACTGTTGAAGCTGTTGCTGAAGTCCTTTCTAAAGAGCAGGATGAAGTTGAAGCTAAGTTATTAGGTATGAAAGAAGAGATACTTAGTGAGATGCCTACTTTAGAAAATGTAAGTCAGATATTTGTAGATGAGAAAGAGAATCTAAAAGAAGAACTTAGAGATGAATTTGTTTCTTTAAGAGATGAAATATTAGGTTCTGTACCTACTAATAATGATTTAGCTAATATGGCTCAGCAATATGGTGCTAAGATTAGAGATGATTTCCAAATATTAGAGCAGGATTTCTCTGAAAGTATAAAAAGATATAAAGAAAATTTATCTAATGAGATGCTTGGATTTAGAAATGAGTTTAATGATAGAATAGCTAATATTAGAGATCTAGCTGAGGCTTTACAGGCTGAAAGAGATAGATTGATGGCTGAAATAGATGATATTAAACTTAAATATGAGAGCGGAAGCATATATTCTAATGAGGCTATAAATAACATAGAAGGCGACAGAGACAGACTTCTAAATGAATTTATAAACTTCAGAAAATCCATAGTTGAGCTTATCAAAGAACAAGATGAAACTATGACTATGTTTAATCAGGAGAAAATTAATATCATTGATAGTATAGAAGCTTTGAAGAATCAGATTTCATTCGATACTATAAGCAGAGATGATGTAGTTTCTATGATTGAAGAAGAAAGAAGACAAGTTGCTGAAATGTTTGAAAGCATACAAAATGATTCTATAGATACTGATTTAAGATATCTTACAGATTCTTTCAGAGATGATATTATAAAAGTATTTGAAGAATCTAATGATGAATTTAGAAAGCGTGTAGAAGCGAGAATAGTTCATTTTGAAGATGCTTATGCTTCAGCTGATAGAATAAAAGAATTCTATAAAGATGCTATAGTTAAAGAGGTGGATAATTTAAGAGGAGAAGCTGAACAAATACTTGTAGATTTGAATGATAAAGTAGAAAATGCTAAAGAGCAAATAGAGCTATTGGAGAATGATAAAGTACAAGGCATAATCAGTAAAATAGATGAAGCTGAAAATGATATAAATTCTTTAATAAACACTATAAAAGCTAATATTAAAGAACAGGAAAATGAGCTTAGAATGTTAAGCCAGTCTCAAAAACATATATCTCAGGAAGTAGAAACCGTTCGCAGAGAGAGAGAGGCTCTTATGGATATGGTTAAAAACTCTGATATAAATATAAGAAACAAACTTGAGAGTTTAACAAGTGCTGTATCAGAGGCTGCCGAGCTTGCTTCATCTAAGATAGCTGAAAAAGAAGCTGCATTCAGCAGTAAGGTAAAAGAAGCTGAAGAGTATATTAATTCATTGTCTGATAGAATGACAGAAGAAAATAATAATGCTTTGACTAAGGCTAGAGAAGATGTTAATAATTTAGTTGTTTCATTTAATGAATCTGTAATTAAAGAAACTAATGACTTAACACCTCATATAACTAATACAGTTCAGAATTTCATTAATAATGAAATGAGAAAATTTGATAAATTCTCTGATGTTAGAAGTGCTATAGAGGGCATAGAGAATGATATTAATAATAAGATAACTGAAGCATTCAATAATATGAATAAAGAACTTGAGGATAATATTGTTGAATTTAGAAAGAAAATAGATACATATCAGGAAGAGTTTATCAGCGAATTGAAAATGTCTGTAAATGTTGAAGGTGAAAAAGCGGTTGATGAGATAAAATCTTTACATGATGATGAAGTAGCTAAATTAAAAGAGATGTATCTAACTACTGAAAAATTCTATACAGATAGACAAGAGAAAAATCATGAAGATTTCTCAAAATTATTTGAAGAAGCTTATAAAGAATACAATGAAAAAATAGAATCCTTATATGCTCAATTAGATGATACTAAACTTCAAATAAGTACTTCTGTTGAAGATGTTGTTGCTGATTTGAAACAAGCTTTAAGTATAAAAGATGAGTTTTTGACTTCAGTTGAAAACAACAAAGAAAAACTTGAAGCTGTTGAAGAGCAGATGAATAATTTACAAAATGAATTTGCACCTTCAGTAGAAAAATTAAAAGCTATAATAGAGGAGAAAGCATTAGAATTACAAGAGAAAATCGATGAGTATTCTCAAGATATAGAAGTTCAAGGAGATAAATTCAATTCTAGATTAGAGGAATTATCTAATAATGCTAAAGCTACTATAGAAAGTAGAGTGAGTGAAGCTGATTCTATAATAGAAAATATTTCTAACAGAATGGATACTTTATTAGAAGAGAAGAATTCAGAGTTTGATGCATTAAAAGCACATTATGAAGGACTTTCAGAATCATTGACAGCATTGAAAGATACTATATCAGAAGCAGTTAATGAAAGAATAGAAGAAGCTAACAGCATTATAGAAGAGAATGTTCAGACTATAGAAGAAGCTGCTAATGAAAAATATGAAAAATATATAGCAAGACTTAATTCTAATTTAGAACAAACATTATCTCTTTTAATGAATGATGCTAAAGAACATATACAGAAAGCTAAAGATGAAATAATTAAAGCTCATACTGATAATTTAGATGAATATGATCAGAGAATTACTAATATGAAAGATATTGTTTCAGCTTTAGAAGAAGATATCACTAAATATTCTTCTGAGATAGATGCAAGACTTGAAAATATTAATTTAAGCTATGATGAAAAAACAAATGTTATACTTAAAGATTTTGAAAATAGAACAGATGATTTGAAATTGAAATTGAATGATGCAGCTGAGGCTATTGACAAAATGCTTGATGTAAAAACTAATGATATTTCTTTAGAGTATGAAGCTATGAAATCAAAAATAGATGATATAGCTAGGGATATAGAAAAATATATGAATACTGTTAAAGTATTTGATAATGCTAAAGAAATGGCAAACTCTATAAAAGAGGATGTTTCTAAATTGAACACTTTAGTTGAAGATACTAAGGCTACAACAATTGAAATGAATAAGACTATGTCTGAGTTTGATAATTTGAAGAAAATGCATCAGGATATATTAGGTTATGCTGAAAGTCTTAGAAAAGAAAAAGACAGCTTGAAAGATACTCAGGAAAAAGTAAATCTATTAATGGAAATGTCTGGTGAGATCCAGGAGAGATTCGTTAATATAGCAGAAAATAATGCTATGATTGAGCACACTGAGGAAGGAATACAGGTTGTTATAGATATAGCATCTCAAATAGAAAATAAACTTTCATTCATTAAGGATAAGGAAGAATATGCTGATGATATATTACAACAAATAAGAAAAGCTGAGATAGAAACAGAAACTATTTTAGAAAGAGTAGACAGCATAAAAGAAGCTATGGTAGAAATAGAAGATACTAGAAAGAACTTCATGGATAAGATTTATTCTTTAGAAAGAGATATGGCTAAAATAGATAAGAATGATAAGAAAGTTCAGTTATTTATTTCTAAATTAGAAGAAGTTAATGACATAATAGATGCCATACAAGATCAGAGAGAAAATCTTGTTCGTATGAAGAATCAGTATGATGATTATGATAAAAACATAGTGAATAATTTGGGAAGAGCTGAATATTTAGTAAGATATTTAGAAACTTTACTTGATAATGCTGATAAATACATATCTGATAAAGGTGTTAAAACTACTTCTAAAAAAGGAACACCTAAAATAGATAGTAAGAAAGAAGAGTTTATAATTAGAATGTATAAAGAAGGTTGGAAACCAGATGAGATAGTTAAAAATAGTTCATATTCAAGAGATGAAGTTGAAAGAACTATAAAAGCATGGAAAGATAAGCAATCCAGAGGATAATTTTTGATGGTTTGATTGTTCTCCTTCTAAAAATTAGAGTCTATAAGAATAACTTATAGACTCTATTTTTATATTATAATTATCATATAAAGTTTTTAATATTTATTATTGTTATAACTATAACAAACTTTGAGTATATAAATATATAATTCTATGTAAAAATTAAGAAATAATGATATTTATATACCCCACCACTGAGAAGCATCAGATTGATATGCCCATTTATAAGAGTTTGCTGATTGAATCCAAATTTTAGCTAATTGATTTACATTTTTAAAGATATAAAGTCCATTAACAGAATATACACTTTCACTATCAAATGAATTATCTGTATTATTTGTAACTACTACTACAGCATTAAAATTAGTTTGATATCCAAAATATTGAACTTTCCATCCGCCTGATGCAATAACTTTTCCAGTATTTGGATCCATAGTTCCAACAGTTGCTGTATCAGCTGTTAATGTTGTTCCAGTTCCAGTTCCTTCAGGTCTTGGCATTACAGGCATTGATAATGTAATTTTAGTCTCTATATATTTAGTATCAACTAAATTATTCGTACCATATGCAGTAACAGCTACATAATATAATGTACCATTGTTAAATGCATAATTTGGAATTTCTATTACAAAATTTGTTCTTGTATGATTAGAACCTGCTACTGTTGGATATGCTCCTAAAGAATTTTTTATAGCATCATCTGGCTGAGTAAAAGTTGAAGAATTACCGGCATATATATTAAATCCTGCAAAATCTGAAGCTATTACTCCTGACCAGAAGCTTATACTTACTTTGCCATTACCAGGTATAGCACAAATACCATATGGGGAATTATATTCGTCAACTATTGTAATAAGTTCTTCATTGCAAGAAATAAATAAAAAAATTGCTATTATATTGAGTATAAATATTTTTTTCATAATTAGTAGCTTAGTATATTGGCGCTAGTTTGTCTGCAATAATCAACTGTAATACTGCTAGCACCATTTACACTCCTTACATATATTTTACCATAATAGGCATTATTTCCATCAGTTATTTTTATTAAATAAAGTCTGTTAGCTTTTACTTGCAAATCAATGTTTCCATATCCATTTTCAGGAGGAACAACAATATCATTTAAAGATGTGCCGGATACTACCATCATACTTGTATTGCCAACATTTTGAAAATATAGAACTCCCCCACTGTCTATTAATCTTGCTAAATCTCTACCATCCATATTTATATTATTATTTGGAGTTATAGTTTGATTTAATGCTTCAGGTCTAGGTGTACCCATTTTTACGAAATTATCATAGTAATAATAACTTTCCAATTGAGGAGTTATTTGATAAGCTGATACCCATACATATATTGGTATTCCATTATTCAAATCAGAATCTTTTAAAGTATATACATCAGTACTATTAGTAGAGAAATACGCTCCTGTTTCAATAGTAAATGAATATTTTTTTATAACTTGAGATTTTGTATCTGATATAGTAGGCAATGCTTTTTGCTGATTATATAATCTATATTTTCTAGGATTTGTACTATCTCCAAAATATATATTATATCCGCTAAATGATGGTTCATTATTCTGGGCTTCAAATTCAACCGTTAATTTATTGTTTCCAGGTATAATTTTTGTTATATACGGCTGATTTAATTCTAGAGTTACACCTGTAACATCTGGAAGTCCACATGAAATTATTGCTAATGATGATATTACAATATATGAAAACAATTTAAACATACGCATTTATATATTATAAACAAAAATATTAATTATAGCAATAGTTATTTATTGGTACTTCCAAATCCACCCTCACCTCTTTGAGTATCTGAAAGAGAATCTACCTCTTCAAAACTTGCCTTTTCAACTTTAGCAAAAACCATTTGTGCTATTCTATCTCCTTTATTTATAGTAAATGGAGTATCAGTTAAAGAAGCTAATATTATTTTTAATTCTCCTCTATAATCACTATCTATTGTTGCTGGAGAGTTTAAACAAAATATACCATTTTTTAGTGCTAAAGAACTCCTACTCCTTACTTGTGCTTCATAACCTTCAGGTATTTCAATAAAAAGACCGGTTGGAATTAGTACTATATCATTTTTATTTAAAGTAATAGGTTTATCTATATTAGCATGTAAATCAAGTCCTGAAGAACCAGGAGTTTGATATTTAGGTAAAGGATTATTTGATTTATTAATAATTTTTATTTTAAGCATTATTTTCTCCAAATATTTTATTGTTTATCTAAAAAGGAAAGCGAGTATCATTATAATAATTAGTGCTGTAGTACCCTGTACAAAAGTGGCTAAAGTTCTAGCTTTATATGCATCATTTATTTTTAAACCAGATAATTCTACAACTATCCAAAAATAACTATCATTAGCATGAGAAGCTATCATAGATCCAGCTCCTATTGACATCAATACTAATACTTGAGATATAGGCGTATTAAATCCTAATGTGCCAAGTAAAGGAGCAAAAAGAGTTGCTACAGTAACTACAGCTATTGTAGATGATCCTAACATTATTTTTAGTGCTGATGCCATAATAAATGGAAGTATTAATCCCATATTTAATGATCCGAATATATGACCTAATTCAGGTATAATTTTAGCTAATTCAGTAGATTTCAAAACTTCTGCAAAAGCGCCACTGGCCCCAACTATAGCTAATATGCTTCCAGAAGATCTTATACCATCACCTATCCACATAGATATTTCTTCTTTATTAAATTTATGAGTTAATAGAAGTGAGAATAAAAAACCAATGAACAATGCCATAGATGGTTCACCTAAGAATATGAATATATTTTTTACTATTCCGCCGCCTAATCTGAAAGAATCAAATCTTACTATACTTCCTATAGCCATTAATATTATAGGGACTACTATAGGTGCTAAAGCTTTCCAAGTAGGAGGAAGTCCTCCTATATCACTTATCAAAGTTTCATAAGTAGGAGATTTATCCGGATAATTAGGTTTTTTTATATATTTTGAAATAAATATTCCATATATTGCCCCTACTAAAGAAGTTGGTATAGCAACTATTAATCCTATAATTATAACAGTTAATAAATGTGCTTCAAGTCCAAATAGGTTTACAACTGCTGCAGGTCCTGGAGTTGGAGGAATTAAAGCATGAGAAGCATAAAGTCCTGTAGATAATGCAACTGATAAAGCAACAGGAGATGCACCGCTTTTTTTAGCCACAGCTTTTCTTAAAGGTGTTAATATCAAATATCCTGAATCACAAAATACAGGTATTGATACTATAAAACCTAGTATATTCATAGCCAATGCAGGATGAGATTTACCTACTACTCTTAAAACTATTTCTCCTAATTTTAGAGCAGCACCAGACATTTCTAATATATTACCTATTACACTACCCAAAACTATTATTATACCTACACTTGCTAAAGCATTGCCGAAGCCTTTTCCTATTAAAGCTGATATTTCTGTTATATAATTGGTATCATTATTAGATGGGACATGAAGTGTAAAAGCTAAGAATATTGCTACTAATAGCATAGCTATGAATGGATGAACCTTAAATTTAATCGTTAAAATCATAACGACAATAATAGATATTGCCAACATAGCTATTACAAAATAACTAATCATTAAATATCCTTATGTTTGTTATTTTTTTTATTATGTAAGAAAATATGTAAAATATTAGTCATCATCTTCTGGAACTTCAGCATGAATATAGCCTTCTTCAAAGAAATATACTAATTCTTTTTCTGCTTGTTTAGCTATTTCTTCCATTCCATCTTCATATTCTATTTCTAAGATTAGATTTGCACCTTGAAATGCTCCAAGTCCCATAATATTAAATACACTTTTAGCGTCTGCTCTTACACCATTATAAAGTAAAAATATTCCTATGTTAGAATATTCATTTTTACTTGATATTTGTGAAAGTACTCCTGCGGGTCTTAAATGCATTCCATTTTTGCTTTTGATTGTAACTACATTTGTTAATGTCATTAATATTCCTATTGAATTTATTTTTACTTATTTTTAGTATAATATATTTTTATTTCTTTTTCAATAGATTTCTTTTATAATAAACATATTTTGAAATAAATAACTTTATATATTTGATATAATAAATAATTAATGATAGTATATAAGTTTTATATTTGGTATTATTTATTGCATAATTCTAAACATTTTTCAAGCCATTTACAAGTATTTTCTTCTCTCATAATGGCCCCCATTAATACTAAATAATCACTGAAACTATTGGTATTTTTCTGAGGTATGCCGTCAAATTTTTTTTGATTATTTTTTAAATGTTCTAGTCTTTCTTTATGCTGATTTAGATGATTAGTTATAAGATTTATTCTCATTTCTTCTGATAAACAATCTGAGAAAAATAATTGCAATCTAAATTCATCTTTAAATGTAGGAGGAATATTTATTTCTGATTCAATCCATTTCATAAAATCTTTTTTTCCAAGTTCAGTAATAGAATATAATTTTTTTTCTAAAACAGTTCCTGATATTTCTATTTTATATTCTACCATACCTTGTTCATTGAGTGATTTTAATTCCGGATATATTTGACTATGTTTTGCACTCCAAAATTCACATAGTGTTTCTTCAAATTCTTTTGTTATGTCATATCCTGTCATATTTTTTTGATTTAAAAGTCCTAAAATGGCATATTTTAACACTCCCATAAAAATCGCTCCAATTATTTGTTCTATATGTTTATATTTTAGTATTATACCATTATTAATATATAAAATCTATAGTATAAAACATATAAAAACTAATATGTATATATTGACACGTTTATATCTATATGCTATTATTTGTATACATGAAAAATCTTTAACATTTAAATAAAGGATTAAAATATAACATTTTATAGATATTTACATATAATAAATCGTGGGAGTATATTATGAATTATACAAAAAAGAGATGGTTTATACTTTTTGTAGTATGTTTAGCCAATTTATGTTTAGGTTCAATTTATACTTGGAGTGTATTTGCTGCACCTATGGCTGAATATTTATCAGGAATATTTGGAAAGACATTAACTTCAGCAGATTTAGCTATAGTCTATACAATAGCTAATAGTGTTGGCCCTATAACAATGATAAGTGGAGGATGGGTTAATGATAAATTCGGGCCTAAAAAAGTTTTATTTGTAGGCGGTATGATGTGGGGATTTGGAATGCTTCTTTCTGGTTTTGCCACAAGTGTAGGATTTTTAATTGTGTCTTATGCTTTAATAGGAGGGCTTGGATTAGGCATGGCTTATGGTACGGCAATAAGCAGCTGCATAAAATTTTTCCCAGATAAAAGCGGATTAGTAGGAGGTATTATAACTGCTGTATATGGTTTTGGTTCTGTAGCACTTCCTCCTATAGTTACAATGATTGTTAATAAATTTGATGCCCCTACAGCATTTAAAATTGTTGGTGTAGTTTTTTGTATTATACTTGCATTTTGTTCTTTTACTATAGAAAAATGTCCTCCAAATTTTGTGCCAGATGGTTGGACTCCTCCAGAAAAGAAGAATTCAATTTCTGTAACTATTAATAAAGATTGGAAAGGAATGCTTAAAACTCCAGCATTTTATGTTATGATACTTCTTTTTACTTGCGGAGCTTTTACCGGAATGATGATTACTTCTCAAGCTTCAGCAGTTGCAAGAAATTTAGTAGGAATGAGTGCCATTGCTGCTAGTACTGCAGTATCTGTATTGGCATTATTTAATGTATTTGGAAGAATTGTAGCAGGTTATTCTTCAGATAAGATAGGAAGAATATTAACTTTAGCTTTTTCATGTGTTCTTGGTGCAATAGGATTAATATGTCTTTATAAATCAGGAGAAGGAACTGATGTTATATTTTATATCGGCATATCTATAGTAGGACTTTGTTTTGGTTCTTTTATGGGAGTTTTTCCGGGATTTACAGCTTCAAAATTTGGAACATTAAATAACAGTGTTAATTATGGAATAATGTTTATTGGTGTTGCTATAGCTGGATATTTCGGTCCTACTGTTATGGGAAGTATGTATCGTCAATATGGAAGTTATCAAAATGCATTTTTAGTGGCATGTGCTTTGAATATTTTTGGAATAGTATTAACAATAATATATTCAATTTTAGACAAAAGAGAAAAGAGAGCTAATTCTTAACAAGAAATATAGCTATTTTTAAACTAAATCAATGAGTATTTGCAGTATTGTTATTTTAGTATTTTTGAAATTATAATTGGGGCTTTGCCCCAACCCCCACTTCTTTTGGTGGCCCAAGGAAGCAAAAAGACTGTAATTCTATAGATTAAAGTTAGAACTTATACAACATGTACATATAATTATTAAAAATTTAAAATAGTAGATATAATCTTGTTAAATAGTTTTGAAAAATATTAAATAAAAATAAATATAAGGAGTATAAAATATGAAACATAAACATCCTAATCTATGTAAGCCTATAACAATAGCAGGTGTTACATTTCAAAATAGAATGTTTTCAGCTCCAATGGGCGGAACTGATATAACTAATGATGGATGTATAGGTCCAAAATCTACTGCATTCTATGAATTAAGGGCAAGAGGCGGTGCAGGTGCTGTTACAGTAAGTGAATGTATGGTACATCCTGAAACAGACGGTTCTCATGCTTATCATTTGGATACAAAAATATTAAACTCTCTTGCTGCTGCTACTTATACGGCAGATGCTATAAGAAGACATGGTTCAATAGCTAGTTTGGAATTATCACATTCTGGTATGTATGCAGGCACATATATGACAGATAAAACTAAAAAGCAAAGTATGGCTCAATGGGGACCTTCTGATACAGTACGCCCTGATGGTGTAGAAGTAAAATCATTAACGAAAGAAATGATAAAAGATATTGTTGATGCTTATGGTAATGTTGCTGCACTTGCTAAAAGAGCTGGTTTTGAAATGCTTTTAATACATGGAGGTCATGGCTGGCTTATTAATCAATTTTTCTCTCCTTATTTTAATAAAAGAAAAGATGAATATGGCGGAAGTTTAGAGAATAGATGCCGTTTAGCAATAGAAGTATTAACATCTGTTCGTAAATCTGTTGGTGAAAGATTTCCAATAGAGTTTAGATTCAGCGGTTCTGAATTATTTGATGGAGGTTATGATTTAGATGAAGGAATAGAGATTGCAAAACATATATCTCCTTATGTGGATTTACTTCATGTTTCTGCTGGAACTTATCAAAGAGGTTTCGGAGATACTCACCCTTCTATGTTTAAAGAGCATGGATGTAATGTATATTTGGCAGAGGCTATAAAAAAACATGTTTCTGTACCAGTATCAACCATAGGAGCTTTAAATAGTCCAGAACAAATGGAAGAGATTATTGCATCTGGGAAAGCTGATATTGTTTATATGGCACGTGCTTTGCTTGCTGATCATCAATTGCCTAGAAAGGTAATGGAAAATAGAGATGAAGAAATAGTGCATTGTTTGAGATGCTTTACTTGTATGGCTGAACGTGCTGCTACTGCTACTAGAAGATGTACTGTTAATCCTTTAATAGGAAGAGAGCTTGACGGAATTGAAGTTATGCCAACAAGAGAAAGTAAAAAAGTGTTAGTTGCAGGTGCTGGTCCCGGAGGTTTATATGCTGCTTATACTGCTGCTAGAAGAGGACATAAAGTTATATTATGTGAGAAAGAATCAGAAGTTGGAGGTATATTAAAAAGTGAGCAGGCAATACCTTTCAAAAAAGAAATGTATGATTTATCTAATACTTATGCATTGCTTGCTAGAAAAGCTGGCGTTGAAATACGTACAAATACAGAAGTAACAAAAGAATTAGTAGAAAAAGAAAATCCTTATGCATTAATAATTGCTGTTGGTTCAACTCCTTTAGTTCCTCCTATAAAAGGTTTAGATGGTGATAATGTTGTTATAGTAAATAACTACTATAAAGAAAAAGATAAAGTAACTGATAATGTAGTGGTATTTGGTGGCGGTTTAGCTGGATGTGAATGTGCTATACATTTAGGAATGGAAGGAAAAAAAGTACATCTTGTAGAAATGAGAGATGAGCTTGCACCTGATGCTAATGTAAGACATAGACCTTTACTTTTAAAAGAAGTTGATAAATATGTTACTGTTCATACTGGATATAAAGGAATAGAAGTAAGAAAAGACGGAATATTGTGTGTTGATAAAGATAATAAAGAAGTATTAGTTGAAGGAACTACAGTTATATGTGCTTTAGGACAAAGATCTTGTACTGATACTGTTGAAAAATTAAGAGATACTGCTCCGTTTGTAAGAGTAATTGGAGATGCTGCAAAAGTTGCTACAATAACAAATGCTGTATATTGGGGATATCATGCTGCTTTAGATATATAATAGTTAAACATATAGATTCATAATTTTCCATAGGCTTTATAGTATAGTGATATATTATAAAGCCTTTTTAAATTTAGAGTTTTATTTACATTGCCCGCCCTTTTATATTTACTATTCTATTATATATTTTTAATTTAATTATTTTTATTGCTGAATTAGAAAAAGCAATCCCACCCTAGTTTTTATTAAATTTATAATCCACTTAACGCACGGTTAACTTATTATTATATTTTATGAAATTTGAATTATAAAATAGCTTTATTTTTTAGCTCTATTCTGCGTGCGGTGAATAAATTTTTAAGTTTCATTTTCTAGTAAAAATTATAAGTTTAAAAATCGCTTGGGTGGGAATGCTTTTTCTTTTATAGCTTTTAAAGAATAATAAAATTTGATATTCAAATTTAAGCAGTAAATATTAGAGGGCGGGCATGTAATAAAATTTATTTATTAATATTTAATATCGATAAACTCTTTTTTTATATAGAATTTATGTTATAATATTTTAACTTTTTTATAAGGATTTTTTATGGCTAATAATTCTATAGAAATAAGAGGTGCTAAAGAGCATAACCTTAAAAACGTATCACTTTCAATACCTCATAAAACCCTAACCACTTTGACAGGAGTATCAGGAAGCGGAAAAAGCTCTCTTGCTTTCGATACTATTTTTAAAGAGGGACAGAGAAGATATTTAGAATCGTTGTCAGCTTATGCCAGACAGTTTTTAGGCGTTATGGCTAAGGCTGATGTTGAACATATAGAAGGATTATCCCCTACTATTTCTATAGACCAAAAAAGCGTAAATAAAAATCCTCGTTCTACTGTAGGCACTGTTACAGAAATCTATGACTTTTTTAGATTACTATTTGCAAGACTTGGAGTTCCTTACTGTTCTAAATGTGGACATAAAATTTCTAAACAAAGCGAAGACCAAATTGCACAAAGTGTTTTAAGAGAGTTTGCAGAAAAAAGAATTTTAGTACTTGCCCCTATTGTAAGAGATAGAAAGGGAGAGTATAGAAAAGAAATTGAAGAAGTTAAACTTGCAGGATACCCTAGAATAAGAATTGATAATATAGTTTATAAATTCGATGAAGATGAAATTCCAGAATTAAAGAGATATGAGAAACATACTTTAGAAATAGTTATTGATAGAATTAAGGTTGAAGATAAATATTTGTCAAGAATCACCGATGATATTGAAAGAGCTATAAGAATAACAAAAGGCTTAGTAGCATTCTATGAAGAACATGAAAAAAGCGAGGAAGTATTAGAAACAGAAACTCCAGAAAATGCTGAAGAAGATACAAAAACAAAAAAGAAAAAAATCAAAATGAGTAAGCAGTTTGAAATAGATAAATATTATAAATTGTACACAACTGAAAGATCTTGTGCAAATTGCGGACACTCTATTGCAGATATTGAGCCTAATTTATTTTCATTTAATAACCCTATGGGAGCATGTACAGTTTGCGGAGGACTTGGAGTTGAGCATGTATTCACAGAAAAACATATTGTAAAAGATGAAAATTTAAATATTTATGAAGGGGCTTTATCATGTTTTGTAGATGATCATATCGGTTTTGATATGGAATATGGTACTGATGAACTTGAAGTGATTGCTAAGACTTATAAAATAGATTTGAAAAAGCCTTGGAAAGATTTAACTAAAACAGAAAAGAAATATTTACTTTATGGTACTGATAAAGAGGTAAAATGGAGAAAAAGATTCTGGTATCATAGCAAACTTGTTGAAGAAAGAGTTCCTGGAATTTTAGACAGATTAAAATACGATTATGAAACTTATAAGAATAGTTATTATGCTAATTTTATGGACGAAGTTGAATGTCCTAAATGTAAGGGTAAAAGAATTAATGATGATGCTTTGTCTGTAAAATTTAATGGAAAAACTATAGCTGATTTTTCTTCAATGACTATAGAAGATTTATATGATTATTTCACTAAATTAAAATTAAAACCAAATGAAGAAGTGATCGGTGCCCCTATAGTAAAAGAAATTATTTATAGATTAACATTTTTGGTGAAAGTTGGATTAACTTATTTAACAATAGAGCGTTCCTCACCTACTCTTTCAGGAGGAGAATCTCAAAGGATAAGATTAGCGTCTCAAATAGGAAGCGGACTTGAAGGTGTATTATATGTACTTGATGAACCTTCAATAGGTTTGCATCAATCAGATAATAAAAAATTAATTGAATCATTAAAAACATTAAGAGATAAAAATAATACTGTCATAGTTGTAGAGCATGATAAAGAAACTATGGAGGAATCAGATTATTTAATCGATATAGGCCCTAATGCCGGTGTTAATGGCGGTGAGGTTGTAGGTATTGGTGATTATGAAGAGTTTATAAAATCTGATAGATCATATACTGCTAAATATTTACGCGGCGATGATGACATAGAAATTCCAAAACAAAGACGTGAAGGAAACGGAAAGTTTTTAAAAGTAATAGGGGCTAATCAATTTAATCTTAAGAATATAGATGTTGAATTTCCATTAGGTGTATTTATTGTAGTTACAGGACTTTCTGGAAGCGGTAAATCTACTCTAGTTGAAAATATTTTAATGCGTGCCTTACATAATCATTTTTATGGTAAGACTTTAACTCCGGGAAGCCATGAAAGAATAGAAGGACTTGAAAATATTGATAAGGTTATAGAAGTTGATCAATCACCTATAGGAAGAACGCCAAGAAGCAACCCAGCAACTTACACAAAAGTTTTATCACCTATAAGAGATTTATTTGCAGCTACTAAACTTGCCAAAATGAGAGGATATGATAAAGGAAGATTTTCATTTAATGTAAAAACAGGAAGATGTCCTACTTGTGAAGGAGCTGGGGTTATAGAACTTGAGATGCAATTTCTTTCTAATGTATTAGTGCCTTGTGAAGAATGCGGAGGAAAGAGATTTAATGCAGAAACTCTTGACGTTAAATATAAAGACAAAACTATTTACGATGTTCTTGAAATGAGTGTATCTGAAGCAATAGAATTTTTTGATGGTATAACTTCTATTACAAGGATATTAAAAATAATGGAAGATATAGGACTTGGATATATAAAATTAGGCCAGCCTTCAACTACTCTTTCAGGAGGAGAAGCTCAAAGAATAAAACTTGCAAGTGAACTTCATAAAATATCCACTGGAAACACTCTCTATATATTAGATGAACCGACTACAGGACTTCATTTTGAGGATATAAAGAAATTATTAAAAGCATTAGACGGACTTGTTGAGAAAGGAAATACTGTTTTAGTTGTAGAGCATAATTTGGACGTTATTAAATGTGCCGATCATATTATAGATATGGGGCCTTTAAGCGGTGATAAAGGAGGCAGAGTTGTTGCTGAGGGTAAGCCTGAAGATATAATAAAAGTAAAAGAATCTCTCACAGCAAAAGAACTCAAAGAAATATTAAAGCCTTCAAAAAAGAAAAAAGAATCTATTAAAACAGAAGAAACAAAAAAAGAAGAAAATACTTCATTAATAATAAAATGTGCCAATAAGCATAATCTTAAAAATATAAGCTTGACACTTCCTAAAAACAAAATAAATGTTATTACAGGAGTATCAGGAAGCGGAAAAACTTCTCTTGCATTCGATACCATATTTAAAGAAGGTCAAAGAAGATTCGTTGAATCGCTTTCTACTTATGCAAGAAGATTTTTAGGAAGATTTGAAGATGCTAATGTTGAAAAAATAGAAGGATTAGCTCCTGCAATTGCAATAGATCAGAAAAATGTAAGCAGGAATCCTCGTTCTACTGTGGCAACGGTTACAGAAATTTATGACTATTTTAGATTAATTTTTGCAAGACTTTCTAAGCCTCATTGTCCGCATTGTAATGATAAAAATACTTTAAAAGCTGAAACTCCTTCTATACTTGCAACTGAAATTGTTGATACTATGGATTTGCATAAACTTGTTATAATATCACCTTTGTATCATAGCTCATTCAATCATAGATTTACTTTTGATGATAATGATGCAAAAGATATTAAAAAGATTATAGAAAAAACCAGAGAAGCTGGATATGTAAGAATGCAAATCAACAATAATGATTATGTTATAGATGATATTACAGAAGATGATATTAAAGAATTATCTAAAGAAGAAATATATTCTGTAGGTATAGTAATTGATAGGATTGTTGTTGGAAAGGATAAAAGAGCTAGGATTGCAGATGCTATTGACAGAGCAATGGATTTATCAAACGGAGTAGCACATATAAAAGCTTCTCATGGAATAATAGTAAAAGAAAGTTTCCATACAAAATTCCCTGCCTGCTTGCTTCATGGAATTTTATTTGATTTTGAAGTTACACCAAGACATTTTTCATTTAATTCGCATTGGGGATATTGTGAGGAATGTAAAGGACTTGGAAGCAAACCTACATTCAGTATAGATTTAGCAATAAAGGACAGCACAAAACCTTTATTTGATGGGGCATTAGATACAGCCATTCATAATATGTTTTCTACTCCGGGAAAGCATTATACAGATTCTTTATTTAGATTTTTGAGAAGAAGCGGAATAACAAAGAAAGATTTATATGAAACTCCTTTCAATGAATTAGATAAAAAAGTTATAGACACAGTATTTTTTGGAGGCGATTATTGTATAGGTAATGTAATAACTGCATGGCACTCTAATAATGATGTTACAAGCGAAGATTATTCAGAATGGAAGGATCAATCCCTTGGAAAATTCTTTATTGATGAGGAATGCAGTTCTTGTCATGGAGAAAGATTAAATGAAATAATAAGATCTTATACTATACAAAATAAAAACATAAGCCAAGTATGTGCAATGACAGTTGAAGAAAATATTCATTTCTTTGATGAACTTCCAAATCTTTTAAGCGAGAGAGAAAATACTATATCGAAGGAAGCTATAAAAGAAATTAGAACAAGATTAAGTTTCTTAGATAAAGTAGGACTTGGATATTTATTCTTAAGCAGAAAATATGCAACACTTTCAGGCGGTGAGGCACAAAGAATAAGACTTGCTAGTCAATTAGGTTCTAAACTTACAGGAGTACTTTATGTATTAGATGAGCCTACTGTGGGACTTCACCCAAGAGATACAAATCATTTGCTTGATACATTAAAAGAATTGAGAGATTTAAAAAATACTCTTGTAATAGTAGAGCATGACAGAGATACTATGAAGGCTGCTGATAATATTGTAGATATGGGGCCTTATGCTGGTGCTTTTGGAGGTGAAGTAGTTTTCCAAGGTAAATACGATGATATATTAAAAGATGATAATTCACTTACAGGAAATTATTTAAGCGAGAGAAAAAAAGTATTTGAAAAAACTGCTGTAAGAAATGAAGAAACTGAATGCATAAAATTAAAAAATGTTTCAACAAATAATTTAAAAAATATTGATGTTGATATACCATTAAAAAAGATAGTAGTTGTTACAGGAGTATCTGGAAGCGGTAAGTCATCATTGATAATAGATACTCTCTACCCTGCCCTAAAAAAACGCAGACTAAATCAATATTCAAAATTTGAAAGCGTTGAAATACCTAGCATTGTTTCAGACACTATATTAGTTGATCAAATTTCAATAGTTGGTTCTATTAGAAGTACATTAGTAAGCTATAGTAAAGTGTTCGATAAAATAAGAAATATATTTGCAAAAACTCCTACAGCAAAAGCAAAAGCATTCGCACCGGGCAGATTCTCATATAACGGCAAAGAAGGAAGATGTAATATCTGTGAAGGTAAAGGTATAAGAAAAATTGCAATGCACTTCTTATCCGATATGGAAATTGTTTGCGAGGCTTGCGGAGGTAAAAGATATAACGATGAAACTTTATCCGTAAGATTCAAATCTTTAAACATAGCCGAAGTATTAGAGCTTACAGTTGATGAGGCAATAGAGTTTTTCGACTTCGACAAATCAATCGTAAAAACACTTTCTATAATGAGCGAGGTTGGACTTGGTTATATAAAACTTTCTCAAAGGCTTGATACTTTTTCAGGCGGTGAATTACAGCGTTTGAAACTTGCGACTGAGTTAGCTAAAAAACAAGGCGATGAGCATATAGTATACATATTAGATGAACCTACTACAGGGCTTCATTTTGATGATGTTAATAAACTTCTTATAGCTTTAAACAAATTAGTAGAGAAAGGACATAGCGTTATAATAATAGAGCATAATCCTGATGTTATAAAAGCTGCTGACTATATAATTGATTTAGGATTAGAAGGCGGTACTAATGGAGGAGAAATCATCGCGAAAGGTACTGTTGAAGAAATTTTGGAGATGAAAAAAGGATACACTTGGAAGTATATTTAATTATTATATATTTTCATTTTATAATAATAGGCGGTCATTACTTCTAATAATCACCGCCTAAAAACTAAAAACTAACGATAAATTGCTTTTATAATAAATTTTCCATATCTTCTCTTTTATCAAATCCTGAATAATTTTTCCTTGCATATTTCTTATATTCTTTCATATATTCTTCATCATAAAATTTGTCTGGGTCGCCTCGATATATATACCATTTATTATTTTCTTCATCTAAATAACCGCATGATACACTTGCTATTGAAGATTTTCCTTCTACAAAATTGTATAATTTATCTGTTATGGACACAAATTTTAATACAAACCTTTTGAAAAGTGTATTTCTATCTCTGTCTTTTTTCATAGAAATCCATTTAAATAATTCTGTAATATTTATAAGTATGAATGGTAAAGGTTTTAATAAAAATTTCATATAATACTCATATTATTGCTATATTAGCATTCTGTTTATTTTGTTAAATGATAAATACTCATAATTTCATCTGGATTTTTAGTTTTTTTCATCTGTATCCATTCTATTAATCTAAGAATCCATATAAAAGGTATTAATATTGGAATTGATAAATATCTTAATATAGGTTTGATTTTTTCCATATTATGCTTCATTTTATTTAATTATTATAATATAATTTTAGAACTAATTTTGTTTTTATCAAGTCATTTTTTATTGTTATAATGTTTTGAATTATAATTATTGTTTGTATAAATATTATTGAAGCATATTGAATTAATTTAAATAGTAAATTATATTATTTATATAAAAATAATAAAAGGTATGAAATATGTCAAATGATACCAGATTAAAACCATCATTAAATTTATCTTCTGATGAAATTAGTTTAATTAATAAAATAGCACAAGAGCAAGCTAGAACTAAAAATAGTCTAATTACCTACATAGTTAAAGAATATTTAAAAGAATATCAAGAAAAACAAGCTAAAGAGAAAGGAGAACTATAAATAATGAAAACTACCAAAGACTATAAAAATGTATCATTGAATTTAACAAAAAAAGAGATTGAGTTCATTGATTCCAAGAGAAAAATACCATATAATATTTCATTTGCTAGTTTTTGTCTTGCTTTGATTCGTGAAGTATTAGAAGCTAGATATAAAGATGAATATAAAAAATATATAGAAGATGATATTAAGTAAAAATAAGGTATGTAAAAATGAAAGAATTAACTAGTCAAATAAAGAATGGTCGTGAATATGGCATTGCTGTATATTTAAATTTATTTGATGATGAAAAAAAATATTTTCAGAACTTATGATAAAAGAAAATAGAAACAAATCCAATTTAGCAAGTTATATAATAAAAAAATATTTAAAAGAATACCAAAATGCTAATGATTTAGAAAACTCAGATAAGCAGTAAAAGGTATTTTGTTATTTATATATTATTAGATTATATGTAATAATCAAAGGATTACATAAATGGAAGAATCAAATAAAAAGAAATATGTATATAAAAGATTAAGTTCAACAATAAATTTAAATGATGATGAGTTTAATTTACTTGATGAGATTGTAGAAAAATCTGGAATGAATAAAAATCAAATTGTTACTTATGCTTTACGTGAATATTTCAAAAAATATACTGATGAAAATAAACAAGATGATGTAAATACTTTTAATAATAATGAAAATAATAATATAATAGTAGATAATCAAAATAATAATAATATTTCAATAGGTGATTTAAATAATTCTATTAATATATTAAATCAATCAATTAATAATCTAGCTGATTTAATAAAGAAAGATAATACTAATAATGACTAATGATATTTTTTGATTTCTTTGTAAGTATAATATTTTTTTAATTGTCTAATATTTTTATATAATTTAAGTTTTATAAAATTTCAATTACTAATTTAAACTTAAAAGAGGATAGTTAAATTAATAACTACCCTCTTATACACTTTATAAATAGATATTTTTATTATTCAAAGATTGTTTTGTATTTGTCTTTTAAATAAGGTGTTATTTCTTTTATAGGTATTAATACTCTAGTTTCACCTATTGCATAAGGTCCTATTTCATAAATGCCCCAAGTAAATACTAAACCTTTTGATGTCAAATAGAAATTATTATTTTCTAATGTAAGTTCATCTAAACCTATATAAGAATTAGCATCTCTGCCTTCAAGATTTACTAATTTATCTTTTACTAATTTTAATAATTCTGGATTTTTTAAGTCTGTTATTAAATCTTCTATTTTTAATTTACTTCCATCTTCTAATGAGTATACACTGTTTACTGTAGCATAATTTCCATGTGCTCCGCCAGTATATTCATAAACTAATTTATTTATAGATACAACTTTTTTACTTAAATAATCTATACCAAATTGAGAAGAATAATTTTCTATATGTGATATATAATCTGATTTTACCCACTCATCATAGATAGGAGTCATTTTATTGCTTACTATAGTTTGAGCTGTTAATAATTTACCCAAATCATTGAAAGTGCTTGCATCAGTTATTCCAAAATCTTTATTAATGTCTAAATTAATTTTATCAATACTTGCAGATTTGCTGTCATTATTTAAAGCAAATATTGCAGTTTTGAATTGAAAGAATCTTTGACCATTAGTTGATGATTCAGGAGAAACATTTGAATAAGCATATTCAATTATTCTAGCACCAGTTATAGATGTTTTTCCAGTTTTGAAAGTCATTTCTTTACCATCTATTGTAGCTACGAATGGATATGCTATGCTAGGGAAATTTCCTTCTAATGTTTTATTGTCATAAGAAGTTGCTGATATATTGCCTTCATCAAGCTCGCCTGCTCTTGTAACATTGAATGTGTTTAAATTTTGATTAATGTCTCTGTAATATACTACTCCGAAATTTCCGCTTTCATTCTGTGCTATTTCAGAGTTGATATATTCTCCAGTATCAGCTACTAAATATACAACTTCATAATTGTTAGCTTTTTCATTTTCGCTAAGCTGTAATGGTTTTACTTCTGCAGTATTATTTTCGGTTGCTGTTTCCTGTTTAGCATTGTTTGAATTACCGCATGAAACAAAAACAAATAAAGTACATAATGCTGTTAAAAAAATTGCTTTCATTTTTACCCTCTTTTTTATATATTACTCCCGAAAATATACTATAGATATAACAACGTATATTTTTTTATGTAAAATATTTTGTTTTAATAAATGAAATTTTTACAATAATAAAAAATTAATTATAAAAATTTAAAATATGATACCTCATTAACTATATTTTCTGTTTTTTCAAGTATATTATTACTTTCATTTGCACCTTGTTCAGCTATATTTGAATTTGTATAATTAATATTATTAAGTTCAGTAACAGCAGTATTTATTTTTGACATACTTTCTTCTTCGTCTTTTATAGATTGTAATATTGATACCAATATATCAGACATTTCATTTGCAAAACTTTCTATTTCTTCTAACGCCTTAGAAGATTCTCTTACTGTAGTTTCCCCTACCTCTATTTTTTTTGTAGTTTCGCTTACTATACTGCTTATATCTTTTGCTGCAGTGCTTACATTTGTAGATAAATTTCTTACTTCTGAAGCAACAACTGCAAATCCTTTACCTTGATCACCAGCACGTGCTGCCTCAACTGAAGCATTAAGAGCTAATATATTTGTTTGAAAAGCTATGGATTCTATTATAGAAGTTATATTTGCTATTTTTTTACTATATTCATATACTTCTATAACATTTTTGGATGTATCTTTTATAGCATTAACACCTCTTATTGTTGATTCCAACATATTATCACTTGTTTTTTTAGCATTGTCTGTATTAACTACAGTATCTTTTATAGATGAAAATACAATTTCTATTGAGTTTGTTAATTCTTCTAATGAGGAGGATTGTACAGAAACTCTTTGTGATAAATTTTTATTTCCATTATTTATTATTTCCATAGAACTATTAATGCCATTAATTTCATTTTTCAAGTTATGAATAATGCTACCTAATTTGTTTTGCATCATTCTCATTGCCCTAACTAGAGTTCCAGTTTCATTCTTTTTTTCTAATTCTTTTTTATTAAAGGAAGCATTAAAATTTCCATCAGACATAGACTCTACAATTTTTATTGTATTGTTTAAAGTGTTCGATATAGGTTTTGCTATTATTGTAAGCAGTATTGACTCCATTAATATTAACATTATAAATCCTACTATCATAACGATAATAAGTCTAATAACATTCCATTCTAAAATATCTATATTAGCTTCCACTATTAAATACCATGGAGTATTTTTTATATTTGTACTCATATATAATTTCTTATCTTTAATAAATGCAAATGAATCAGTTCCTAATATATCATTTTTATGGACTGAGAATATTGCATTATTAAAAATATTTTCTTTTAAAATAGCATTTTTATTTTTATGATAGAAATAAACTCCATCTCCGTTTATTAAACTTATATTATAATTGTATATCATTGCATTAGATAAAGTATCATTAGCAATTTGATTAAATATTATATCTACACCTAATATTCCACGTACTGTATTATCATCATTATAAATTGCTTTGCTGAATGCTATTGCTAATGATTCTGTAACAACATCAATATATGGATTTGATATAAATATATTAGTAGTTTCTAATGCTTTTATAAACCATTCTCTAGTGGTTTGATCATAATCTGATGGTAAAGGGGCACTATTGAACATTACTCCTCCATCTTTGTATGGAACAGTTGTAGCAAAATATATATTTGCTATATCATTATCTCGTCTAACTATATTTGACATTATAGTAGGAAAATTATTTGTATAATATTCTGCTTCCAAATATGATGAAAATATTTCTATTTGTTTCTTTATTGCATACATATTATTATCTAATACATTGGATAATAATTTAGCATTATCTTTAGACATAGTAATAAACTCATTTTTATATTTTGGTATATATAAAGACAAAACAGTTATAAATATAACCATTATACATATTGTATAAGGTATTATAAAGCTTAAAATAAGTTTATTCTTTTTGTATAAATTAATCATAAAAAATCCTTTTAGTAGTTATATTATTAATATTAAATAAAGAAACTGATGATAATAACTGAAAATAATGATAATAATATGTATTAATATTCATATTTTTAGTATACTATAATAACTTTATTTTTCAATGATAATAATAAAATTTTTTTTATTATTAATAATAATATTTTTGATATCCAATGGCTGTAAAAAACTTGTTATATTTATATTTTTATATTAGAATAAGTAAAATTCTGTTTTATAAAATAATTGGAGCTTGAATAATGAATAATATTAAAGAAAAATTAAAAGAACTTATAAAAGAACAGTATTTAATAATAGACGGTGCAACAGGTACAGAACTTCAAAAGAAAGAAATTAAAAAAGAATCTTGGATTATAAATGGAAATAATATAGAAGGTTGTAATGAAATACTGAATATAACTGCTCCAAATATAATGAAAGAAATACATATAGATTATTTGAATGCCAATGCCAATATAACGAAGACTAATAGTTTCGGAGCTATACCTTGGGTTTTAAGTGAATATGATATTGCAGATAAAGCCTATGATCTAGCAAAAACTGCTGCATTAATAGCTAATGAGGCAAGAGAAGAATATTTAAAAAATCCTAATTCTAAAGGAGATTTAAATAGAGATATATTTATTGCCGGCAGTTTAGGCCCCGGTGTAAAACTTCCTAGTTTGGGACAAATTAGTTTTGATGAAATGTATAATGGATATACAGAAGCTGCAAAAGGATTAATAGATGGAGGAGTTGATATAATACTTCTTGAAACTGCCCAAGATGTTTTGCAATTAAAAGCTGCAATACTAGCAGTTAACGATACAGCTAAAAAACTTAATAAAGAAATTCCAATAATGGTATCTGTAACTATAGAAAAAGAAGGTACTATGCTTTTAGGTACAGATATAGAAACAGCATATACTATACTTTCAAATTTAGATATTTTTTCTATAGGCATGAATTGCGGTACTGGGCCTGATATGGCAATGCGTCATATAAAAAAGCTTTCAGAAATATCATCTCTTCCAATATCAATACATAGTAATGCAGGACTTCCGGAAAACAGAGGAGGAAAAGCATATTATAGTATGACGCCGGAAGAGTTTGCTGATATTAATAGCAAGTTTTTTGAGTTAGACGGACTTGCATTTATAGGAGGATGCTGCGGTACTACCCCACTTCATATAAATGCATTGGCTGATAAAGTAAAAGGAATAAAGCCTAAAAAGCCGGCATTGGAAAAACAAAGACCATATATAGCTAGTTTATTTAATGTAGTAAGCATAAAACAAAATCCAGCTCCTTTAATGATAGGTGAAAGAAGCAATGCTACAGGAAGTAAAATATTTAGAGAACTTATGATTGCAGGCGATATGGACGGTATGCTTGATGTTGGTATAAAACAGGTAAAAGCTGGAAGCCATGCAATAGATGTTAATGCTGCTTGGGCTGGACGTGATGAAGTGGAAGATATTACAAAAATTATTTCTGCTTATGTTAAACAAATTTCTTTGCCTTTAGTTATTGATGCAATAAAACCTAATGTTATAGAGGCTGCTTTAAAAGTATATGGCGGAAAACCAATAATAAATTCTGCAAATATGGAGCAAGGCGAAGAAAAATTTGACTCCATATGTTCATTAGCTAAAAGATATGGTGCCTCTATTATGCTTCTTACTATAGATGAAAAATCAATGGCATTAACTTGTGAAGATAAATTGAGAATGGCTGAAAGAATGTATGATCGTGCAGTTAATGTTCATAAGATATTACCTCATGATATAATATTCGACCCTCTTACATTTACACTTGCTAGCGGTGATGAAAATAGTTTTATGGCAGGAGTTGAAACTTTAAATGCTATAAAAGAATTATCAAATAAATATCCTGAAAGTTCTATAAGTTTGGGAGTATCAAATATATCTTTTGGACTTAAAGAAGAAGCTAGAAAGATAATGAATTCAGTATTTTTATATGAAGCTATTAATCATGGACTTACTACTGCAATTGTTAATGTAGCTCAAATACTTCCGCTTTCAAAAATAGATGAAAAAGAAATAGAATTAGCAAAAGAACTTATATATAATAAAAATAATACTAAAGAACCTTTAATAAATTATATAAATCACTTCTCTGATAAAAAAGAAAAGAAAGAACTTAATAAAGAAGAAAATATTAAAAAGCCTATAAGGGAAGCTATAAGAGATGCTATGCTTGACGGTGAATGGAAAGATATGCAAAACTTACTTAATGAGGTGAAAGAAAATAGCGAAGAATTTGGCGGAGAAAAGAAATTTGCCCAGGCTATAATTGATGAAATACTTCTTCCTACTATGGCTGATATCGGGGTAAAATTTGGTGAAGGAACTATACAGCTTCCTTTTGTACTTGGTTCTGCTGAAGTAATGAAAAAGAGTGTTGATTTCTTATCCGAATTTTTAGAGAAAAAGAAACAGGAAAAAACTGCTAAAATAATACTTGGTACTGTGGCAGGAGATGTGCATGATGTTGGTAAGAATTTAGTTGAAATCATCATAAAAAATAATGGATTTGAAACTGTTAATATTGGTACTAAAGTTCCTATAGAAAAATTTTTAGAAGCATATCATGAACATAATGCAGACTGCATAGGAATGTCTGGTCTTTTGGTAAAATCTACCGAAGTGATGAAAGATAATCTTGCCTATATAAGAGAAAAAGGATTGAAAATACCTATTCTTCTTGGAGGAGCTGCACTTACAAAAGAGTTTGTAGAAAATGACTGTAAAAAAGTTTATGGAGATACTGGTAAAATATTTTATTGTAAAGATGGCTTTGATGATATATTAGCAATAAAAGAGATAATAGCTGATAGAGATAAAGAAAATAATAATTAAAAAGGATACTAACAGCAATGCCGGAAATAAATCATAAAAATCATGAACATTATATAAATAAACCTCCATTCTATGGAAGAAAAGTTTTTGAGTTTAATAAAGAAATAGAAAAAGAAGCTTTTGATATGATTAACAAAGTTAGACTTTTCAGAGCAGGTTTTGGATATTCTACAAAGAATCAAGATATGGAAAAATATAATGAGATGATTAAAACTAAGGTAGAACCTAAATACGAAGAAATGAAGAGCAATATTATAGAAAATAATTTAATTGAACCTGTAATGATTTACGGATTTTATAAAACTATTACAGAGAATGATAAATTATATATATATGATGTTAATTTTGAAACTAATGAACTAAAAGATGAAAAAATAGAAATACCTTTAGAGCGTATGGAAAATGAGCCTTACAATTCAATAGTAGATTTTTTTGATAAAGAAGAAGATACTATAGGTTTTACTCTAGTAAGCCTTGGAACGAAATTTGCTGGATTTTTAAAAGGTTTATATGATAATGATGATTATAAGGATTATTACTTTTATAATGCTATAGGAACTAATATCATAGAAAATTATGTGGATATACTTCAAAACCATATGGATAATTTACTTAATCTAAAAAACAATGGTAAAAGAAAACATGTAGGATGCAGATATTCTTTTGGTTATAAGGCGCTTTCAAATATGTACGGAAATAGAATCATTTTTGATAAATTAAAGCCGGAAGAATTCAATGTTACTCTTACCGAAAGCTATATGATGGATCCAGAGCTTAGTACTTGTGCAATAATATCATTTTGCGAAGATTCTTATTATTTTGCAAATTAAGTTATTTTATATTTTTTAATAAGCTAACAACAAAATCATAATTATTCATACTCATTATATGCATCTTTCTATGTTTTTTGAGCATACTATGAAATAAATCAGATGATAATTCTACTGCAACTTTTTTTTCTTCTTCAGGAGATTTATCACTAGCTTTTTTTAATTTATTAAGCCAAGTTTCTGGTATATAAGCACCAGGAAGTTTATAATATATAAAGTATGCAGTTTTATATGTAAGTATTGGAAAAAATCCAGGAACTAACATAGGTTTTTCTTTTAATGGAAGTTCGTCTATCCATTTTAACAATATTTCTAATCTTTCTGATTCATATATAGGCTGGGTGAATATTGCTTTAACACCTGAATTAGCTTTCTTAGCAAGTCGTACTTTTAATGTATCATTATTTTTTGCATAACTGTTAATAACGCAGAATGGATATATTGGTTTTAATGGTTCTTTAAAAATAAATTCCCCTAAACTTTTTCCTTTATTTAGATCTTTTATTATACTTATTAATAATTCTGAATTTCCTTCAAATACTGCTTTTGCTTGTTTTTGATTACCATTAGCTATAGCATCTCCAGTAACTGCAAGCACCATTCTTATATCAAAATAATTTGCCCCTATTAAATCATTTTGTAAAGCTATAGAATTTTTATCTCTCATAGTTTGAGTTGCTATGAAAGGTTTATTATTATTTAGTCTTTGCTGTAATTGCAATGCTGCAAGTATTGATGATATTTTTAAATTAGCAAATGGAGAATCAGTTAGAACAAAAGCATCTATATAATCTGAAATTTTAGAATCATCAATTTTATCTTTTATATAACCTAAATCAAATTTGGCTTGCGGAGATATTTCCAATGTAAATGTATATTCATCTTTATTTTCTAGTTTACCTATGAAATTTTCTACATTATTACTCATACTATAATCCTCTATATTATGTTAATATCCTACTAAAAAAATAAAAAAAGTCAAATAAAAAAAATCATATTGAAGTTATATAAAAAAGTTATATACTATGCATAATTAGATTTTTTAGGATATAATATGAACGTAAGTGATGATGCTACATTAAAAGAAACCGAAAGACAAAATAGAAAATTTAAAGAATTAACAGAATCAAGAGTTGAATTTTTAGTTATAAAGTTGGGCATACCTACAATAATTAGTATGCTTACAACATCTTTTTATAATATGGCTGATACATTTTTTGTAAGCAAGATAAATACTCAATCAACTGCTGCTGTTGGAATAGTATTTTCTATGATGGCAATAATACAGGCTGTAGGATTCTTTTTTGGGCATGGATCTGGTAATTATATATCTATAAAATTAGGAGCAAAGGAAACAGAAGAAGCTTCAAAAATGGCTGCTACTGGTTTTTTATCTGCTATGATTGCCGGATTTATAATATTAATATTAGGAATAATTTTTATTAAGCCATTAGCTTATATATTAGGCTCAACAGAAACTATACTTCCATACTCTATAAGCTATATGAAATATATTTTGATAGGTGCCCCTTATATGACAGCTTCATTAGTCTTGAATAATCAATTAAGACTTCAGGGTAATGCCTTATTTGCTATGATAGGTTTAATAACAGGGGCTATTTTGAATATAATACTTGATCCTATATTAATATTTCATTTTTCTATGGGTGTAAAAGGTGCTGCCATAGCAACTATAATAAGTCAATTTTGCGGTTTTTGTGTGCTTTTGGTCGGTACTAATGTTTGGGGATCTTTGCCTATAAAATTAAAAGATTTTTCACCTAGTTTACAAAAATACAAAGCTATCATTGTAGGAGGACTTCCTAGTCTTTGCAGACAGAGTATATCTAGTTTTGCAACAGCATTCTTGAATATAGCTGCTGGTCAATTTGGTGATGCTGCTATAGCTGCTATGTCTATAGTAAACAGAGTATCTATATTTGCTAATTCAGCAATTATAGGATTTGGTCAGGGATTTCAGCCTGTATGCGGATTCAATTATGGAGCAAAAAAGTATGATAGAGTTATAAATGCATTTTTTTTCTGCATCAAAATATCTACACTAGTGCTTTTCATTTTTGCTGTTATAATATTTATAAATTCATCTCAAATAGTTCATTTATTTAATGATAAAGATATTTCTCTGTTCGATATAGCTAAGAATGCTCTACACTATCAGGCATTAAGTTTACCATTATGGGGAGTTATAACATTATCTAGTATGATGCTTCAAACTACTAGAAAAACTATAAGAGCTTCTGTTTTAGCCTTAGCAAAACAAGGAATATTTTTCATACCAATTATATATATATTTCCTAGAGTATTTGGAATAACAGGTATAGAAATAGCACAGCCTTTTTCTGATTTTCTTACTTTTTTATTATCTATACCTCTTGCTTACAGTATAATAAAAGAAATGAAATTAGAATCATTAAAATTAAAAGATACAAACACAAATTAACATAAAATTAATGCTTGCAGTTTTCTATTATCAGTATATAATGTAGACTATGGAAATCAAAGATTCTACAAGAAGCGCTTTAGTTAGAAAAGGTAATGAACTTTTTAATCAAAAAGATATTGAAGGTGCTTACAGATGTTATCTCACAGCTTCCTATTATGGAGGCATAGAAAAAGTTGCAGATTATTATAATTTTGAAAAGAAAAATATAATAAAAGCTATGCAGCTTTATAAATTCATTATGAAGGAAGACTCTAATCTTGGAGGAAATGTAAGAGCTAAACAAAAACTAGATAAATTAGCAGAATCTGTAGTTAAAGTACTTAGAAAATGGCTTAAAGAAGATGAAACTTTCAATAAAGATGATAAAAATGATAAATTAGAATTAGATAGTAAAAATGCATTTCTTCCTAATAATTATAAAAAAAATAGTTTAGAAGATATTTTAAAAGCAAAAGGAAAAATAGATTCTAAGGACAATGATTTAAAAGTTAATGATAAAATTGTAAATTCCGATTTCTATTCTAAAAATACCAATATAAAAAAACCTGTATTTGAACAAATATATACAAATAAACAAAATAAAAAATAAACATTATAATTAGGAGTTACCTATGGAAAAAAATGTAGTTGAAATAGAGAATGCTCTTGCTTCATTATCGTCTAAGTTTTCAAAGAATGATACATTGGTGATAATATTAGCTGCTGGTCATGGTAAAAGAATTAGAAGTTCTACGTCTAAAATGCTTCATACTATATGGGGAGTTCCTAGTATAGAAAGGGTTAGACTTGCTGTAAAAAATGGTATGCCTAAAAGCAATATTACTATAGTTGTAGGAATAAAAGCACTAGATGTTGCTAATGCAGTTGGAAAGCAGGCTAACACTAACTTTGCTTATCAGGAAGAACAAAGAGGTACAGGACATGCTGTAAAAGTTGGACTTGATAAGAGTGATTTAAAGAATATAAAGTATTGTTATGTAATATATGCTGATATGGGACTTATTGATTCTGAAACTATGAAAGAGTTTCATGAGGAATTTTTAAAATCTAAAACTGATATGATAGTTATGACTGCTATGTATGATGGCCCTAAAGGAAGTAACTATTATGGAAGAATATTAAGAAGCAGAGGGCTTACTTGCGACGGCAAAAAAAGCAAATATAGACAAGGTTCTCAAGGTAATGTTATAGGAGTTATTGAGTATAAAGATATACTTGCTATGCAGGACGATAAGAAACTATTTAAAGTTTATAAAGATGAAAAATTCTCCTATGAAAAAGATGAGTTATTAGATAATTTCAATGAGTATGTTGCTGGAATATATGGTTTCAAAATGAAGCCTTTAGAAGAACTTATACAAAAATTAGAGTCTAATAATGCACAAAATGAACTGTATTTAACTGATTTAATAGAAATTTTTATTAATAATAATTTATCAATATCTACTTATATGCCTAAAGACAGCAGAGTTGTTTTGGGATTTAATGATAAAACAGTTCTTAAAGAGATGGAATCTATAGCTAGATCTAATGTTTATAATAAACTTAAGAATATAATCACTATATATGATGGAGAAGATTTCTTCATTGATGATTCTGTTGTTGAGCAGATATTAGAAATAGATAAAGATGAAAAACCTTTGGATATATATATAGGAAAAGGTGCTTATATAGGTAAAGGTGTTAAAGTTAATTATGGAGTTACAATATCACATGGTGCTAAGATAGAAGGTAATGTATATCTTGGCGATCATACATATATAGGAGATAATGTATTACTTTCTTGTTTAGAGAATCAGAAACTTATATTAGATGATAATGTTAAAATATATTCAGAAAACCAGATTAAAGGTAATGTATATATAGGAAAAAACACTACTTTAGAAAGAGGTGTTAATGTTACAGGAAGTGATAATCATCCTGTAAATATTGGATCTAATGTTCTTATCAAAGGGGTAAGCTATTTATACGGTTCTATCGTTGATGATAATGCCTATATAGAACATTGTATATTCTATTATTCTCATATAAAAGCATTGCTTGATGATAAAGGTAATGTTATAAAATGCAGATTTATAAGACCTAAAGAAGAAGGACTTGAAGCTGTAAGTAAGATAGAAGATGCTAAGAAATCTAAAAAGAAATAGTGTATTAATATTTGTTATAATAATATTATTATTTGCAAGCTTAAATGCACAATATCAAAAAGAAATAAAAAAAGATGCTCCCCCGCTTACAGAGCATTATGTGAGAATGAGTAGTTTTGAATCTCTTTCTACTTGGTCTATAGCCTCTTTAAGGGAAGAGCCATATATTAGCGAGTTGTTTGTAGACGGATATAATAATGTGCATTTTGCTTATTATGATAATCTTCTTAATACTGCGGTATATGTTAGCGGAAAAGATGGAAATTTTACTAGAACTATATTAGATAATAATAGAGATCTTGGTAATTTCGTAAGTATAGCATTAAATAATAGGAATGTACATGTATCCTATAATAAAGCAAATAAAATATTATATGTTAATAATAATTCCGGTACTTTTAATAATTATACTATGGATATAAGGCAAAATAGAAAGATTGTTGATTTGAAATTAGTAATGTCAGCATTCAATTATCCTACATTATTTTTTGTAGACAATAGAGGCATATTATCTGTATCAAGATTTTATAGAGATAATTTCTTTTCAGACTTTATTTATACAAATAAAATAGTAGACAGTGTTTATCCTGTCGCTGAAAAAGATGGCTATGCTCTATATATGCATGAATATCAAACAGGCAATATATTATATGGTTCTAGAAAAACTAATACTGCATTTACATTTTTTGATGACAGAGCAATAGTAACTAATTCTAGTATATATTCAGTTTCTTATGAGGAGCATAATAGATTTAATATAGTATATCTTACAGAAGATAATCCTCAAACTATTAATTATACCAGATTTTATGACGGAGTATTTACTAATGGTACAATAGTTGCTGAAGATGAAAATATCATTTCATTAGATTCAGCATTGGACTATGCAGCACAAATAATGGTTTTATACACTAAAGAAAATGGAAATAAGTACCTGTTTATGGATAATAGAGTTATAGATTTATCTGTTTTGGGAACAAGTATAGGAAATGTAAGATTAAAATCAGCACAATATCCTTATTTTTATATACTCTATTATAATAATGTATTTGATGAACTTAGAATTACAAAGCTTAATATAAGTGATATTGAAAAATTAAAATAAACCGATAATTGATTTAACATTTTTATATTATAAATGTTAATAAAATTAAGTATATAATAGGATTTTTTATGAGTGATGAGCAACCAAAAGTATCGTTTATAGAGAAAAACCCAAGAACATGTCCTGTATGTAAGAATGAATTTTATCATGAAATGCTTCTTACAGGCGGAGGAAGATTAATTGCTGGAAAATTAAGAAATGATTTAAGAAGAACTTATGAAAAAAGTAAAAAATATGGAACAGTTTATCCTTTAATATATGTAGTAGTAGTTTGCCCTCATTGTTTATATGCTGCTTTCCAAGAAGATTTTAACTTAATAGACCATAAAAAAGTAGATGAAGCTGCAGATACAGCAAGACAAAGAGCTTCATATATGAAAGAATTTTTTGGAAATGATATAGATTTCACAAGACATAGAACACTTTTAGAAGGTGCTGCTAGTTATTTTTTAGCTTTGGACGGATATCGTTATATTGGAAAAGACAGTGCCCCTACTTTAAAAAAGGCTTTATGTTCTTTGAGATTAAGCTGGACTTTGGAAGATTTAGCAAACGTTTATCCTAATGAAAATTATGACAGACTTATTCCTTTCTTCCAATATAAAGCAAGTGAATTGTATTCTGCTTCTATAGAATGTATGCAAAATGGAAAAGAAAATTTTGAAAAATTAAAATCATTTGGTCCTGATATAGATAATAATTTTGGTTATGAGGGTATGCTTTATATGGGAGCATTACTTGGAATGGATTCTTCTAAATTTATACCAGATCCTAAAGTTAAAGCAGAAACTCTTGTACAAGCTAAAAGAAAAATAAGTAAAATATTCGGATCTGGAAAAAGCAGTAAATCAAAACCTTCTGCTTTGCTTGAAAAAATAAAGGAACTTCATGTTGCTATTACAGAAGAATTAAATCAGCTTAATGAAGAATATGGTATAGATGTAAGTTAATGAAAAAATTAAATGCGTATCTATTAAAAGAATTTCTATCTTTCTTTTTAGGTTCTTTACTGCTATTTGTAGTATTAGTTACAATAGCAGATTTGAGCAGTAGATTATCTTTTTATACCGAACATCCTGAATTAATTAATTATTTTATTACATATCACCTAGCAAGAGCACCGCATAATACATATTATATATTTCCTGTTGCTTTGATGTTTTCATCTACTTATGTATTAGGTACATTTGTAAAAAATAAAGAAATGCTTGCTATTGAAAATTCAGGTATTAGCTTATTTAAATTTTCCATGCCTATGTTCATTATGGTAATTGGATTATGTTTATTTTTAGTATTTTTCTGGGAATTTGTAGCAGCACCATTAAATAAAGTATCTTTTGCAGCAAATGATGCTATGAGAGGCAATCAAAAAGCGTCTAGAAGTGGTCCTTGGGAATTGTTCGGCGGTAATAATTACTTATATTTTATAGAAACTTATTTTTATGAAGAACAATATATGCAAAATACTATAATAGTAAAATTAGATAATGACGGAAGAATTTTATTTAGGGTATCAAGCCCTCATATACAATGGAATGATGAAGATAAAAAATGGTATGTAACAGATGGAATATTAACAACATTTAGTGAAAGTAAAGAAATAAAAGTAGAAAAAATAAATAATTATCCATTAGATGTTTGGGAAAGACCTGAACATTTTTATGGAAGACCGCCTCTAGATTCTATGAGTTTAAGTGAAGAAGCCCATATAATAAAACTACAAAAAGAAGTTAATATGAATACTTCAAGATTAGAAACAGATCTTCATTATAGAATATCTTATTGTTTTTCAGGTTTTATTATTGTTTTACTTGCTTCATTATTTTCTAAATTTTCGACTCAAAGTGTTTTAGTTGTAAGTTTAGTAATGGTTATAATAGTGGCTTTGATGTATTATTCAGTACTTATGGTTTTCAGATCTATGGGCGAGGCTGGCAATATGAATCCTTTTATTGCAGCTTGGATGCCTAATATTATATTTGCTGTACTTTGTATATTAGCATTTAAGAAATTCCATTGATGTAAAAAATTAATATATTTTAATTTCCATAATGATAGCATCAAATTTATTATCATAGTATTTTTTTCTGACAGCTATTTCTTTAAATCCATTTCTTATATAAAATTTTTTAGCATTAATATTATTTTCATGTAAATCTAATTTTATACTATTTACATTATTATTTTTGGCATCATTAAATAAATATGATAATAATTTGTTTCCATAACCTTTATTATTTGGATATGAAGCTATAAATATTATATCTGCTTCTGGTTCTAATAAAAAATATATTAAAAATCCTGTTATTTGATTATCATATTTTATTATAATGACTTTATGATGTTTATCTTTTATATACTGTTTTATATAATCTTTGGATAAATGTATGTATTCACTTTTTGAAGATATTAAATAAATAGAATCTATTATATTATCATCAATATCATTTACAATTTCTATATTTTCCATTTTAGTATTTAAATAAATAAATAATTTAAAATAAAAATGAATAAGGAAATATAATTACTTCCCTATTCATTTATTTTATAACTATATTTTATTATAATTTGCTGTTTATTTCATTGAATAGTTCTTGTTTTTTTGTTTTTACATATTCAATTATTTCTTCAAGTTTTACCTCAACACTTTCCTGTGATTTTCTAAGTTTGAATTCAACAACTCCTCTTTGAAGTGATTTTTTACCAACTATTATTCTCATAGGAATACCAATCAAATCACAATCATTAAGTTTTACTCCAAGTCTTTCTTTTCTATCATCAAACATAGTTTCAATTCCAAGAGAGTTTAGAGCATTATATATTTCTTCTGCTTTTTTGAATGAGTCTTCAGTTTCTTTATCAATAGCAACCACTATGGCCTCATAAGGAGCAACACTTATAGGGAATATTATACCCTTATCATCATAATTTTGTTCTATAACAGAAGCTAAAGCTCTATTAACACCAATACCATAACAACCCATTATAGGAGTAATCTCTTTGTTGTTTTCATCTAATACTTTGAAATTGAAAGCCTCAGTATATTTATCGCCAAGTTTGAAAATATGTCCTAACTCCAATCCTTTTTTCTGATAAAGAACTTCTCCGCATTGAGGGCATCTGTCGCCTTCTTTAGCTGTTCTAAAATCACCCCACACATCAATATTAAAATCTCTTTCTATATTAACATTTTTTATATGAGTATCATCCTTGTTGCCGCCTACTATTGCATCAGATACTGATTTTATAGAGTTATCAGCAAATATTCTAATTTTCTTTTTTAATCCTATAGGAGAAGCAAAACCTACTCTAGCACCTGTAACTTCTTTTACAGTTTCTTCATCGGCAAGTTCTATATCTACTCCGCCTAATGCATTAGATAATTTAGTTTCATTAATTTCTAAATCGCCTCTTATAGCAACTAATATTACTTCATCTTCTTCAGTTTTATAAATTATACTTTTAATAAAATTCTTTGAAGATGTATTAAAGAATTTTTCTAAATCATTTATAGTTTTTATATCAGGAGTATAAACTTCTTCTAAAGCTTTATCAGTATAAGATGCAGCTGCTTCATCCTCTTTTACATTAGCTTTTTCAACATTAGCTCTATAATCACATTTAGAACAGAATATGATTGTTTCCTCACCTACTTCACTTAATACCATAAACTCTTCGCTTCCTTCTCCGCCCATTGCACCGCTGTCTGCTTTTACGCTTACAGTATCTAGTCCCATTCTTTTGAAAATTTTTGTATAGGCTCCGCTCATATCATTATAGGTTTTATCAAGACATTCTTTAGTTATATGAAATGAATAAGCATCTTTCATAGTAAATTCTTTTGATCTTATCACTCCAAATCTTGGACGTATTTCATCTCTGAATTTAGTATGTATTTGATATAAAGTTAGAGGAAAATCTTTATATGATTGTATTTCATTTTGTGCTGTTATAGTGAAAGCCTCTTCATGAGTAGGCCCCATAGCCATATCAACATCATTTCTATCTTTTAATCTGAATAATTCCTTTTTAAATCTTTCCCATCTTCCTGAAGGTGTTAATAATTCCTTTGAAACAAGTATGGGCATTATGCATTCATTAGAACCTATTGCATCCATTTCCTCTCTTATTATATTAGATATTTTATTCAATACTCTAACTCCAAGAGGTAAATACGAATAAAGACCATTTGATATTTTTCTTGCAAGTGCTGCCCTTAACATTAATTTATTTGAAGCTATTATTGCATCACTAGGTGCTTCTTTTAATGTAGGCATGAATAATTTTGATAAACGCATAATATTTCCCTTAAAAGATTAAAAATTTTTTATTAATGATATATTATAAAATTAAAATTATCAACTATAGTATATATTTTATTTAGACATTGAATTTATTATCCAAGCTGTTTCTTTTCTTATTTCACTGTCCATATTAATAATATTATCTACAGTTAATGGAACATTAATTTTTCTGTCGCATACTTTTGATACTATATTAAATATATCAGTGAAACCTATTTTCTTTTGTAAGAATGAGTATACGCATATTTCATTAGCTGCATTTAAAACACAAGGATAAAGTCCGCCTTTCTTTCCGCATTCATAAGCCAATCTAAGCATTATAAATTTATCAAAATCCATTTTATAAAAATTGATTTCTGGATGTTCATATAATTTTAATTTTTCAAAAGGCGTATTTCTAATTTCAGGATAAGTTAATGCATGCTGTATAGGAAGACGCATATCATTCTTTCCAATCTGTGCATATATCTCTCCGTCATTCATTTCTATCATAGAATGTATTAAACTTTGAGGGTGAATAATAGTTTCTATTTTATCATAATCCAAATTAAATAAATGATGCGCTTCTATAACTTCAAAGCCTTTATTCATCATAGTTGCACTGTCTATAGTTATTTTGCTTCCCATAGCCCAAGTAGGATGTTTTAAAGCCATTTCTACTGTAACATTTTTTAATTCTTCTTTTGGAGTTCTAAAGAAAGGACCTCCTGAAGCTGTTATTATAACTTTTGAAAGTGAAGTTTTTGGAAAATGCCTTAACATTTGAAATATTGCTGAATGTTCGCTGTCTATAGGTATTAAGCTTGCATTATGTTCTTTTAATAATTGATTTATTATATCTCCACCTACTACCAAGGTTTCTTTATTTGCTAGAGCAATAGTCTTTCCTTTTTTTATTGCTTCTACTGTAGGCAAAAATCCTGCATATCCAGTTAAAGCATTAACTAATATATCAAAGTCGGTATGTTTTACAAAATTAGCTATAGTTCCTTCATAAATATTTATATCTTTAGCACAGTCATAGTCTTTAAAAATATTTTCTGCATTTTTATCAGATATATTTACAGTTTTAGGCTTGAACTCTGTACATAAAGTATTTAATATATCTATCTTACTATTTGTTGACATTCCAACTATTTCAAAGTCATTATTAAACTCTCTTACAACAGAACAAGTGTTAGTACCAATAGAGCCTGTAGCTCCCAACAAAAGAATTCTTTTTTTCATAATACTGCTAAATGCTCCCAAACATTTTAATAATAGTGTAGTATTTTATATCAAAATTATAAATTAATAAATAGCTGTAATAATTAAAAAATATTGTTTTATGTATTTTTTTAAACAGCCGATAATATTTCAGAATAAGTGTAACTAAACATAACTATTGAAATTTATCGTTAATTATATATAATACTTATTCAAATTAATTGAAATTTTACAAATAATGGATTTTTACTAAATGTCAAATAAGAAATTTAATTTAAAAATAGCTACATTAGCATCTTGGGTATTATTATTTTTTGCTTGGATTTTCTTTTATGCCGTAACTCAAACACCTACTCCTGTTTTTTGGGCAGTGTTAGCATTGACTTCTATCATTACTATCATAACATTAATAGTAGATAGAAAACAGATAGTGTCTTTTTTGAAGATGCGATTTGTACATAAAGCTTTCTTTGGAATATTATCATTAATAATAATTCTTGCTATACTTGTAGGTTTATATATCATAAGTATAAACTTCCCTATAAGATTTGACTTAACACAAAATAAATCATACACAGTATCTCAGCAAACTATGGATGTTCTATCAAGAATAGATAGTCCTCTTTCTATAGTGGTATTGAGATCACCTAGTACAGATCCAACTTCAGCAGATTGGAGAGCTGATTTATTATTAGAACAATATAAAAGAATAAATAAACATATAAGTGTTGAATATATTAACCCTATAGAAAAACCTTCTGCTAAAAGTAAATATCAAATGACTCAGGTTGGAGAAATTGTATTTACTTACGGACAAGGAAAACAAGTAAGAGTATATAGAAAAGATTTAACAACTCAGTCTAAAGTAACTTCTGATCCTTTATTTGTTGGAGAAGAAAAATTCACTCAGTCTATATACACTTTGCTTGATACAGAGTCTTATACAGTTTACTTCACAGTAGGACATGGTGAAAGACAAATACAAGATAGAGGCGGAGAAGGTCTATCTTATGTAAAAACTTATTTAGAAAATGAAAATTATAAAGTTAAAGAATTAAATATAATACTTGAAAATATTCCTACAGATGCATCACTTATAGTAATAGCAGCACCTGTTGAAACATTCAGTGATTTTGAAATAGAAAAATTGAATAACTATGTAAAAACAGGTGGAAAACTTCTTGTATTATATGATAGTTTTATGGATAGAAGTAAATTTAATAGTAATTTAGGAAATTTTCTATCCGATTGGGGATTCAAAACTAAAAATGACTATATAATAGATCCTGCTTCAAGTGTTGTTATACCTGTTAATATAGTACCTCAATATACTTCTCATCCTATTACTCAAACATTAAAAGAAGGAAATGTATTTGCTTGTTTGGTTGTTGCTAGAAGTATATTAAGCGGTGAAAATAAATATAATGGCAGCTTTGAAAATATAATAACAACTACTCCTCAAGGTTATGGAAAAGAAGAAGCTACTTTTGATTTATCAAGAGCTAGATTCAATCCTAGAACAGATATACAAGGACCTGTACCTTTGGCTATAAGCGGTACTTATGAAATAGAAGGAAGAAAAGATCCTGCAAGAATAGTAGTATTTGGTGATGCTACATTTGCATTGAATGCATATATCAATCCTGAACAAGGTCAGTCTGTAGATATTGCTTTTGCTGGAAATAAAGACTTATTTATGAATACTGTTGCTTATCTATTAGAAGCAAGACAGAAAATTACTATAAGACCTAAAGAAGCAAGTATTAAAAACCTTACTCTTACAACAACTCAAACTAACTTTATTAGATATGTTGCTCAAATAGGTTTGCCTTGTTTGTTCGGTATACTTGGCATATTAATATGGTTCTTTAGAAGAAGATAAAATAATATATTACAATGAAGGCTATGCATAAGTTAATATAGTATGAATAATATAAAACTTTTATACAAAAAATATTCATATTATATTAACTATGCTTTATTAGTATTTATAAACGGCATTGCAAGCGTATTAAATTATGTATCTTCAATATATGTAAACAGAAGTTTATCAATATCTGATTTTGCACACTACAACGGTATCATCAATATATATTCAATAATAGTTCTAACAGTATCAAGCTTTAGTTATTATATTATGCATCATTATAAAGATGATGAAGATGCTAGAGTCTATTGGGCTTACGGCTACATTATAGCATTGATAATAACTATATTGTATTTATTATCAATACCATTAATAGATATACTATTTAATATAAAAAGCTACCCTTCTCTTTTTATAATATCAATTGGAATATTCGCAACAATTTTAGGTATAGTTTCTCAGTCAATATTAAAAATTAATAACTATATAGCCTATGACTATACAGCAAGTTTAATAGCAATATTAATATCCAAAATTTTATTATTAGCATATTTTATTATTACAGGATTAACATTATTCAAATCTATTATAACAGTTACTTTATTCTGCGTACTATATTTAATAATCAATTTAATAGAATTGAAAAAAGTTAATCTACCCTATTTTATACCATTAAATAAAATAAAAATGTATTTCTCTAAGCAAAATCTATCAGTATTTTTAAGCTATATAATACATATTGTAATAATAAATTTTATATTCAATTGGATATCATTAAGCGATGTACTTATGGCAAATAGATATTTAGATAAAACAAGTGCAGGCTACTACTCTACTATATCATTAATAATAAAAATGTTTTTCTATATAGGGACTCCTGTTGCATCAGTTATGTTTTCTTATATTTTAATAGCTAAAAAGGATAATAATAAAAATAAAGAAAGAAAGATAGTTTATTATTCTATTGCTCTTTTTGTATTCGCATCTATTTGTCTGTCAGCATTTTTGATTATATTTGCAAAACAAATAGTATTAATACAATTTACCAATAGATATGAAGCAATTATTCCATTGATTCCACAGGCTGTAATATTTGGATTTTCCTTAGGCTTTACAGTCATTGCCTTCAATTATGGACTTGCTTATAAACTATTTGCACCATTTTATGGATACTTGATTATATTTGCTTATGTATATTTCTCATTAAGAAACGGAGTTAGAACATTTGAAAATTTCATGTTCATAATGAAAATATTTTTTATAGCATTACTTATATATAATATCTTAATCATATTAATACATAGAATAATATTAAGAACTAATGAAAACTAAAATAGTAATTTAAAAATATTATAAAGCTAGTTATAAAAATTATTTTTAGAATCTACCGCCTTTGTCAGAAATCAACTTCGTTATTTTACTATTATTTTTAGTTATTGCATAATATAATGCTGTGTTTCCATCTTTATCTTTAGCATTAAGATCAGCTCCAGATTCTATAAATAACTCAGCTAATTCTGTATTATAATCAAAAATTACCCACATTAAAGGAGTAATATTTTCTAATTGTATATTTCTTGAATCATCTTTTATAGATAATCTAGTATTAACATTAGCCCCAGCTTTTATTAATAACTCAGCTAATTCTGTATCTACGTTAAATGTCAAAGGAGTAAAATCTTTTAAATATAATCCATCTGTCTTGAATGATACTTTTGTATTTACATCAGATTTTTTTTCTATAAGCATTTTTGATAAATCTGTTTTCTCACGCTGTATAGCATGTATTAAAGCTGTAAATCCGGAATTGTCTTTTATATTAACATTAGCACCTTTTTCTATTAGCAGCTCTGCTATTTCATATTGCTCATAAATAATAGATAAAATTAAAGGTGTAGCACCGCTTTCTTTCTCTTTTTTATTGAGATCAGCACCTTTTTCTATTAGTAGCTTTGCAATTTCATCTTGCTTATAAATAATAGATAACATCAAAGGTGTAGCGCCATCCATAATATCTAAATTTATATTGACTTTTTTATTATTTAAAAAATCTAAAACTTCTTCTTTATTACCATTAGCTATATATGATACAAATTCTTTTTCATCTTTACTAAGCTCTGGATACAAAGATTGGAAACTAAATAAAGTATATAATACTGCCATCAATACAATTTTTTTCATATAAACCTCTTTTTAAATATTTTATACAAAATATATATTAATTATATTATTTTATCAATATATACTTCATTAGTGCATATAATTTTACAATACTTACATTTAATTATTTAGGCTATTTTATGTATAGTAGTAATATTTGCATATTTAACTTTTTAATGATTTACAAATAAAAAATCTCTATCAGCTTTAACTAATAGAGATTTTAACACTACATATTCTTTATTATTTAGCACCTTTTGCTATAAGTAACTGCTCTATTTTAGCATTATTTTTCTCTTTCGCATAATCTAATGCTGTTTTTCTGCTTTTATCTTTAGCATTGATGTCAGCTCCGGATTCTATCAATAACTTAGCTATTTCAGAATTATCATTAAAAATAAACCACATTAAAGGTGTAATATTTTCTAATTTTATATTTTTTCCAACATGTTGAAAAGAGAATTTAATATTAATGTCTGCACCAGCATTTATTAATGATTGAGCTACTTCTTTATTTTCATTAAGTATTAAAGGAGTAACGTTTTTCATATATACCACATTTTCATTTAATGATACTTTTGTATTTACATCAGCTTTTTTTTCTATAAGTATTTTTGATATTTCTATTCTATTATACATTATAGAATATATTAAAGCTGTGAATCCTGACTTGTCTTTGATATTAAGATCTGCACCTTTTCCTATAAGCATTTTTGCAATTTCATCTTGATTAAAAATAATAGAAAATATTAATGGTGTAGCACTATTTTCTATCCTGGCATTTATATTAATTTTCTTATTATCTATAAAATTTGAAACTTCTTCAATATCACCGGATGCTATATACGATAAAAATAGTGCTTCATCTTCAAAGTTTGCTGGATACAGTGCATTAAAACTAAATAAAGTATACAATATTGCCATCAATACAATTTTTTTCATATAAACCTCTTTTTAAAAATATTGGAAAAATATATATTGTTATATTATTTTGTCAATATGATTATTTGAAATTGAATAATTTTAATATTTTAAAACAATAAAAAAGCTGACAACTTATTGTTATCAGCTTTAAAATAATTTTATTATTAATAATAAAAATTATGATTTCTTTCTCTTTAAATCGATTTGTCTTTGAATCTCTTTTAAGTTTTTTACATATATGGTATTAGTTCTTATATCTATTTTACCTGTTTTTACCAATGTATTTAAAACTTTCTGTACATCAACTACTTTTACACCGCACCAATTTGCTATATCATTTATAGTCGCATTTAATTCCTGAGGCTCATAATAATGATCTCTAGGTATGTTTTGAAGTTCTGCCAAAAGTAAAAGACAGTCATAAACTCTCAAATCAGTTTCATTTAATTGAAGTATTAAAAGTCTTCTTTTAGCATCGAATATTCTCTTAGCGAATGTTTTTGAAAGTTTTAATGCCATTATAGTGTTATTAGCTAATATGCTTTGGAAGTTTTCTTTTCTCAACTCTAAAAGTACTGTAGGTTCATTAGCTATAGCTGAAGCACTTCTTGTAGTATCTTCTAATATAGCCATTTCACCGAAAAATTCTCCGGCATAAACTATGTCTAATAATTTTTCAACATCTTTTATAACTTTGGTAATTTTTACAGAACCGCTTTGAACTAAATAGAATTTATCACCCTTTTCATATTCTAGAAATATGACATCATCAGTATTATATTTTTTAGTATGAGAACTTAAATTATTATCCATATTTGTTCCTTAATTTCTTTTTATATAAGATTATAGTCTTGAAATACTCGCATTTGCTTCTTTTGAAAAATTATCCATAGGAGGCATTGAAATAACTTTCTGATAATAAGCTTTTGCTTTTGTTTTATTTCCGCTTGCTTCACAGCTTTTAGCTAAAAATAGTATAGCCTCTTTAACATTTAAAGATTTAGGATATTTTTTTATTGCTGATAATAATACAGTTGAAGCATTATCGTATTTATTTATATTATAATAGCATTTACCCATATAAAATATAGAATTTTCAGCAACATCAGCATCTGAACTTTTAATCAAATTATTAAATGCTTTTAATGAATTAACATAATCATTATTATTATATAATTCAACAGCTTTATTATATGCTGGATCATTTATTACCGCTTTAGTCTGAGTTTTTTGAGTTGAAACAGGAGCATTTGAAACAGGAGGTGCTATATCACTGTCATCTGTAATATCTAATTCATCTTTACATTCTTCAATTTTTTCTTTTGCTGTATTGTAAAATGCTGAATCTTCATCTGCATACTGTATATATCTCTTATATGCATAAAGAGCATTTCTATATTTTTTATTTTTAAAATAGAACTCCCCTATTCCGTATAATCCTTCCAATGGATCTTGTCCTTCATCACTTATATCATTTTCAACAAGTTCTCTTACTCTTTTATTGATTCTTCTAAGCTGATTTGAAAATACCTTTAACATCTTTATGATGATAGGCTTATTTTTTTCAACCAAGCTTTCAAATTCTTCATAAGTAATAATAATAACAACACAATCTGTTAAGCACTGAACAGTATCTTCCTGTGGATAAGTACCAAGTATACTTTTTACCCCAAAAAACTCGCCTATATTAATAAGTTCCCTAGTTTCATAACCTGTTTCTTCTGATAAAAATATACTTTGAGCCTGACCTTGTTTCAAGATATAGACTCTATCTGAGGTATCGCCTGTAAAATATACTATAGAACCTGCTTTATATACTCTTGTTTGCATTAACTTTTTTCCTCAACTAATAATTTAATTATATCTAAAGTTTTTTAGAATAAAAAAAGATTATTTTATTTTTTTTATTCTATCACTTATAATACTTTTTTCAAGTTATTTTTTTCATTTTCTTAGTTTATTTATCATATCTACAGTTTCAATATCAATATCTTCTGATCTTCTATTTAGATCATCTATTATAATTTTTATCTCCTCATCCGGCATATTCTGACCAAATTTTGCTTTTGCTGTAATATTTTCTACTTTTATAACTCCTATAAGCATATTATTTTGAGCATAATCAAACATTTTATTATCAATAGATAGATTATCATTATTTGGTTCGTATTTTTTTACTATTTCATATAAAATTTCTTTTCTTCTTGATATATCATCTATAGTTTCAAATTTTCCTTCTATAAAAACTGAAAAGAAAAACTGTGTTGGTATCATTTTTTTATTTAAAAATTCAGATGGTATATATGAATATGGCTTTGAAGCACTAAAAGATACTTTAGGATTATTTTTTAAAATTTCATACTTTCTTCCTGCCATAGCACCATGAAAATATATTTCATTATTTTTATAGCAAAAACTTATAGGTACAGCATAAGGTATATTATCTGGTAAAGCCATAACACCAAATTCTATACTATTAAGCATGTTATATATTTCTTCTTTATCTTCAAATATAAAATCTTTTCTTCTCATATACCAATAAATAGTCTTTATAATTATCAATTATAATTGTAGACTAAATTAATAAATTTTATTATAATATATATAACGGTTTATTATGTTTTTTCTTTAAAAAATAAATTAATTATATAATTATATTTGGAGTTCATTTAGTATGAAAATAGCTATTTCACAATTAGAAATAATACCATCTATGCCTTGCGATAATACAGTAAGAATAATAAGTTTTATAAGCAAAGCTAAAAAAGAAAATGCTGATATAGTAATATTTCCAGAATTATGCATTTCAGGATATATGATTGGAGATATGTTTGAAAGTGAAGGATTCGTAAAAGAATGTGAGGAACTTGGAGAAGAAATAATAAAATCTTCAAATGGAATATATGTTATTTTCGGAAATATTGCTTCTGATAGAAATAAAAAGAATTTCGATGGAAGAATGAGAAAATATAATGCTATGTTTGTAGCTAAAGATGGTAAATTAATACATAATAATACTACTGAATATCCATTTATAATAAAATCATTACTTCCTAATTATAAAGAATTTGAAGATCCAAGGCATTTTTTCAGCTTAAAAGACTTAGCTTTTGAAAATAATACTGATGTAAAAGAATATTTAAAACCTTTAGAAATAGAATGTAATGGTGAAAAAATAAAATTGGGTTTAACAATATGTGAAGATGCATGGAGTAAGAATTATACATTTTCTCCTATGAATATTATAAATTCTAATAAAGATGTAGATTTATTCATTAATATATCAAGCTCTCCTTATACTTTGGTTAAAGATGCTAAAAGACATAGTATGTATGGAGAAATTGCAAGTAAACATAATACTCCTCTTGTATATATTAATAATGTAGGAATACAAAATAATGGTAAAACAGTATATACATTTGACGGCAGAAGTTCTGTTTATGATAATAATGGTAATTTATTATTAACAGGAAAAAGATATGAAGAAGATTTGTACTTTATTGATATAGATGTAAAAAATAAAGTATTTGGAAAAACTATAGAAATAAAAGAAGAAAATGAATACAAATTAATATATGATACTGTTATTTACGGAATAAGAAAATTTATGAAGTCTATCGGCATAAATAAGGTTGTTATAGGCGTATCAGGAGGTATTGATTCAGCATTATCATCTGCAATGTATGTAAATGCCATTGGAAAAGATAATGTATTACTTGTTAATATGCCTAGTAAATTCAATTCTGATACAACAAAAAACCTTGCCAAGACTTTATCTGATAATCTAGGCTGTGCTTATATGGTAGTTCCTATACAGGAATCAGTAGATTATACTGTAAAACAATTAGAAACCTCCCCTATTATAAAAGATGGCAAAGAAGATCATTTAAAATTATCATCTTTTGTTATAGAAAATATACAGGCAAGAGACAGATCTTCAAGAGTATTATCTGCTATAGCTGCTAGTTTTGGCGGCGTATTTACATGTAACGCCAATAAAACAGAAACAATGGTAGGATATTCAACTATGTATGGAGATGGTGCTGGATTTTTTGCTTGTTTAGCTGATTTATGGAAATATCAGATATACGGACTTGCTAATTATGTTAACAAAGAAGTATTTAAAAAGGAAATTATTCCTGAAGGTACTATAAATATTGTTCCAAGTGCTGAACTTTCAACTGCTCAGGCTGTAGATGAAGGTAAAGGAGATCCTATAAAATATGATTATCATGATTATTTATTTAAATATTTAATGGAATCTTGGAACAGAGCCATATTAGAAGATATACTAGAGCTATATATAGAAGGAAATTTGGAAGATAAAATAGGATGCCAAAAAGGAATATTAAAAAAATATTTTAAAAGCGGTGCTGAATTTGTAGATGATTTAGAGAGATGGTGGAAGCAATATATGGGAATGGCTATATCTAAAAGAATACAGGCTCCTCCAATACTTGCAGTAAGCAGAAGAAGTTTTGGATTTGGAAACAGAGAATCACAAAATAGAATTTATTATACAGCAAAATATTTGTATTTGAAAAATAAAATTTTTGAAATTAATTAAAAAACTTTAATTAAACATATTTTTACTGTAAAATTATAGTGTAATAAAAATTTTACTTGCAAAAAGCAATAATAAATGTTATATTTATATCGTAATATATAATTTTTTAGAATGTTGGGAAATTATAAAAAGTGGCAACAACTATTATAGATAATAACATAAGGCAGGATATCCTTGACTATTCTGCAATATTAGAAACAACTGTAAAAGATATTAACTCTTTTCTTGAAGAAGTTGGAAGAGTATATAGTTTTATAGGTGAAAAGTTTCCTATGATTGAACAGGAAATGAAAAATGAAAACGAAAAAGCCAATAAGCTGCTTTCATATTTTACCAACAAAGAAAAAGGTGAAAAAAACTTCTCAAATGATTTGGATGAAAACCAGGAAGACTTTTTTAGATCATTTGATAGAATGCAAAGTTTTATATCACAGGATAATGAACTTTCTGACTCCTTAGTTGAAGACGTTGGCAGAACAAGTAATATTATGGACTCCATAGAACAGATTAGGATGCTTGCTGACCAAATTAAGGTTTATTCATTAAATGCCATTATTATATCTTCTAAATATGGTGCAGGTGGTAAAGCTTTTGGAGAAATATCCAAAAACATAATCAAAATGTCTGAAACATCAAATGAACAGGCAGATCAAATGAATAGAATTGGTAAGGAATTATTTGTCAGATTTGAATCATTTAAAACTGAAATATTGAAAACAAATGAATTGCAAAGACAGAATTTTACAATCATGAGAGAACAGCTTGATAAAGAGCATAATAATATGGTTAATTCCTTTGCAGTATTTTCTAATATTATATCTGATATAATATCAAGAGTTGATAATACTTATGATTTCATATTTGAAGTAATGATGGTTCTTCCTCGTGAAGATATAGTAAGACAGCAGACAGAACACATAATAGAATCAATGAATTCTATAGTTTATGAAAATAGAAATTTTATTGAGTATTATGGAAAAGAAGTAGAAACTATGGATGCTGCAGATCTTGAAAAAGAGGAAAATCAGAGTTTGGAGCATAAACTTCTTGACTTGCTTACTTTTGATGATGTTGTTCTAACTTTGATAATAGAAAACTTCAAATCTATACATGAGGAAATAGATCTTACTAACTCAGATATTTATAAAAGCTTAAAAGGTTTAAAAGATGCATTAACAGATATTACATTAGATAGAACTACTATAGTTGAATATATGATTGGAGGGGAAAGCGGTAAATCAGAATTTCCTTTTACCGTTTCAGAATCATTATTTAATGAATATATGGGATTTATAAAACTTTATTTGGAAAACTTTAAGTTATTTTTAACTAATAAATATAGAATATCTGACAGCAATATAGCTATAATAGACTCGATAGAAGAATTGGAAAGTATGTTCTTAGAAACAAAAAACATTGCCAAAACTTTTAACTCTATTAACTTTTTAGCTAAGATAGAACTTGAGAAGAACAGTAATATATTCAATAATTCACAGACATTCTCTATAGAAAGTGTAGAATCAATAGCTACTAACATTACAGAAACAGTAGATGGATGTTTAGAGCAATTCCATAATATTAAATCTGCTATTTTCAGTTCCATTAATAAGTTTAAATCTAATATTAATCAGCAGTCAAGCGAGCATTCTTTTATAGAATCTATGACAGACAGTGTAAGTAAACGTTTGGATGAATCTAAATATATTATTAATAATAATATAAAAAGATTAGATAGTTATGCTGATGAGTTATTTGGACTTATAGATAAAACTCTAATAGATTTAAGCTCTTTAAGTACATTGCTTACAAAAATCAATGAAATAATAGAAATCTTTAATAGCATGAGAAATGTTATAAGAGATAAAAAGAATGAATATTATAACTTGTTGGGTATAGAAAATTGGAAAATAGAAAGTGATAAATATTTGGATATAGTTAATTCTTATACAATCAAAAAAGAAAGAGCTATTGCTAATAGTATTTTATCTGGAGAAGATGCGCCAAATGTCGATATAAGTATAGATGTAGGTGCTGATAGCGGTGACTTTACTATGTTTTAATAAAAGTAATGGAGGTATTTATTTATGTCAGTTATAGAGATAAATGATAATCTTAATATAAGAACTATGAGTAAATATTTTAAGAATGTCATAAAAAGTGCTAATTATAACGAAGATATGACTGTAAAGTTTAATTGTGAGGGCGAGGCTCATGTGGATTTAGCAGGACTTCAAATACTGTATGCTATGAAAAAAGAGCTTGCTAAAAATCAAAAAAACCTTATAGTAGAAGGTATGGATAATTTATTTGTAGAATATTTAAATATAATTAATGATAAAAATAATTAATGATTAAGAGGTTAAATCTATGGCTAAAACAATACTAATTGTAGACGATTCTAATACAGCTAGAGCATCTGTTGAATATACTTTGAAGAAAGGCAGCTATACTGTGGTGTCTGCAGATGATGGTACTACAGGATTGGAGGTTCTTGGTAAAACACCAAATGTTGATATGATAATAACAGACCTCAATATGCCAAAAATGGACGGTATAGAATTTATTAAGCATGTAAGAAAGGTGGATCAGCATAAATATACCCCTATTCTGATGCTTACAACAGAATCTCAAGATGAGAAAAAAATGGAAGGTAAAGCTGCAGGTGCTAGCGGATGGCTGGTAAAACCATTTAACCCAACTCAGCTTTTAGACGTAGTAAAACGTTTTTTAAATTGATTTCTAACCATCTTATTATATAATAAGGATTTTATAAAGGTAGAGGTGCTATATGTTTGATAGTGATGAATTTATTTCGATATTTCTAAGTGAAGCTAATGAAATTGTAGAAGGTCTTGAAAACGATCTTGTTTTGTTGGAAGACAATAAAAGTGATGAAGATCTTTTAAATAAAATATTTAGAAGTGCTCACACTCTTAAATCTTCAGCAGGTACAGTTGGTTTCACTACTATGAGTGAGTTAAACCACGTTGCTGAAAACTTATTAGAAAAAGTTAGAAGCGGTAAATTGGATGTTACTCCTCAAATGATTACAGTATTACTGGAGTTCTTAGATACTGTAAAATTAATGCTGCAAAATATTGTAGACGGCAAAAGTGAAACTGAAGGTGTTACTAATATAGATTCACTAAAAGCTAAAATAAAAGCTATAGCTGACGGTAATGATGTAAGTACCGCTGCAGCTGCACCAAAAGCATCTCCTGAACCTAAAAAAGAAGAGCCTAAAAAAGAAGAGGCTAAAGCAACAGAAGCTAAACCTGAAGAAAAAAAAGAAGAGGCAAAAACTGAATCATCTTCTGCTTCAGGCGGAGAAAATTCATTCCATATCGAAATGGGATTTAAAGCTACTATTTTTGATAATGGTATAGACCCTCTTATGTTCTTAAATGACCTTAGAGCTATAGGTACTATAAGTAACTTAAAAATAGAATGTAATAGCTTACCTACTATCTTAAATCTTGAAGATCCTTATGTTTGTTATACCCAGTTCTCTTTAGATTTTGAAACTAATGCTCCTGAAGAACAAGTTCAGAACATTTTCTTATTTGTAATAGATGATAACGATATTAATATCATCAATACAAAAGCTGATATAAAAGATGATGAAGAAGCAAACAAATCAGATGAAGCAAAAGAAGAACAACCAGCAAAAGAAGAAGCTAAAGAAAACACAGCTAAGGTAGAAGAAAAACCTGCAGAAACATCTGCAGCTGCTAGTAAGCCCGCAGCCGCTCCTAAAGCAGGTACAAAAGTTCAGGCTCCTTCAACAGTAAGAGTTGATACAAGAAAATTAGACAGCTTAATGAACTTAATTGGAGAGCTTGTTATAGCACAATCAAGAATAATGCAGCTTACTCAAAGTTTAGATATAGATAATGGACTTAAAGAGGCTGTAAGTTCAATGGATAGAACTTCTAGACAAATACAAGAAGAAGTTATGAATATCCGAATGATGCCTATCGGTCCTATATTTACTCAGTTCCATAGATATGTTAGAGATTTGAACTTAGAATTAAATAAAGAAGTAAAATTAGTTCTTAAAGGAGAAACTACAGAAATAGATAAAAATATGTTAGAGCAGTTATCTGACCCTCTTAAACATATTATAAGAAACTCTATGGACCATGGTATAGAAAAAACAAAAGAAGAAAGAATAGCCAGAGGCAAACCTGAATATGGTACAATAACAATGTCTGCTGCTCACCAAGAAGGACATGTTGTTATAGAAGTATCAGATGATGGTAATGGATTAAATAAAGAAAAAATCTTTAATAAAGCTGTGGAAAAAGGCTTGCTTTCAAGAGATGGAAAATATTCTGACATAGAAATATATAGAACTATTTTCTCTCCTGGTCTTTCTACTGCTGAAAAAATAACAGACATATCAGGAAGAGGTGTTGGTATGGACGTTGTTAGAGCTAATGTAGAGAAGATGAAAGGTAAAATAGAAATTAAGTCTGCTGAAGGTCAAGGCAGTACCTTCATAATTAAACTTCCTTTAACATTGGCTATTATTGAAGGTATCACTTTTGCTTTAGGTAAGCAAATATACATAATGCCTTTGATTTCAATTATAGAGCAAATAAAAGTAAAAAATGAACAGGTAAAACCTTTTGAAGGCAAAGGTGAAATGATAAAAATCAGAGATGAGTATTTGCCTTTGATTAGACTTCATAAAGTATTTGAAATAGATACCCAAGTTGAGAATATAGATGATGGTATAGTTGTAGTTGTTGAAGCTGGATATAGAAAATGTGCTATATTTGTTGATGAACTTTTGGATCAGCAACAAGTGGTTATAAAATCTTTAGATTCAGCATTTAGTAAACATGCAGGAATAGCCGGAGGTACTATACTTGGAGACGGAAGAATAGCTCTTATTATAGATATACAGGGGCTAGTGAATATGTCTTTACAAGGAAAAATAAATAACGGCGTAAAATAAAGGATTGTAATATGTTAGATAATCAAAAAATAAATGCAGCTAATATACCTCAGGTTGGAGGTACATCTTTGGAACATGATGAAAACATTTCTATTGAACCTAGTCAACAATTTTTAGTGTTTAAAATTGATAATGAGGAATATGCTCTTGATGTATTAAGTATTGAAGGTATTGTAGGTGTAACTAATATAACTCCTGTTCCTGGAAGTCCTAAATTTATGAGAGGTCTCATGAATTTAAGAGGTAATATTCTTCATATAGTTGATATAAGAATAAGATTTGGTTTGGATAGAAGAGATGATCATTCTATAGAAGATGATGTTATTATAGTTATATCCACTACTAATAGAAAATTTGGTATATTGGCAGATATGGTAAGTGATGTTATTACAGTTTATGAAAGCCAGATGACAGAAACTCCTATTGATAATATGAGAGGACTTCAAATTTCTAATGTTATTAGATTAGAAAATAAGATTATTATGGTTCTTCCTATAGAAGAAATCATAAAATCTAATGAAACAACCAATCAAACAGTATAATATCATTGAGGTATAAAAAATGGAAGATATGAATGAGCATATGCCGGCTTTGAGTGATGCTGAGTTTAATGAATTAGTTAAAATTATTTATGACAAGACTAGAATACAAATGACTAGCCATAAAAGGGCTTTAGTAACCTCTAGATTAAGTAAGAGGCTAAGAGCCTTAAAAATGGACTCTTTCAGGGAATATATAGACTTTGTCAAAAATGCAAAAGATGAAGAGTTAACTAATTTTGTTAATGCTGTTACCACAAATAAAACTGACTTTTTTAGAGAAAATAAGCATTTTGAGTATATGAAAAGCACATTTCTTCCAGATTGGGAAAAAAATTTTAAAGCTGGTAAAGTTAAAAATCTTAGAATATGGTCTGCAGCCTGCTCTACAGGAGAAGAACCATATACTATACAAATGACTTTGCATGAATATTTTGGCACAAATTATGATAAATATGATATAAAAGTTTTAGCTAGTGATATAGATACAAATGTATTAGCACATGGAAGAGCAGGTATTTATAAAGAAGAATCTGTAGAACCTATACAAGATAATATATTGAGAAAATACTTTTTAAAAGGTACTGGTGATAAAGAGGGATTATATAAAGTTAAAGATATATTAAAAAAGAATTTATTTTTTAGACAATTAAATTTTAAAGATGAAGATTTTGATATCCATACTCAATTTGATTTAATATTTTGTAGGAATGTTATTATTTATTTTGATAAAGAATTCCAAAAGGAATTATTTAATAAATTTCATAGATATTTGAAAGAAGACAGTTTAGTATTTATAGGGCATTCAGAAACATTATTTGGTGTGTCTGATAAATTTAAATATGTAGCAAGTAATATCTATAAAAAGATTTAACTAGGGGTGTGTAATAATGATTGATTTTCCAGCAGCGGCTAATAGCAATTTTAAAAGAATCACAATATATATAGGTGGTTATTATGCTTCAAAAGAACCTGCTGTAATAAAAACAGTTCTAGGCAGTTGTATATCTGTATGCCTGTTTGAGAATAAATTAAAATTTGGGGGTATGAATCACTTTATGCTTCCTGAAATGAGAGAATGGGAAAATCCGGCTGAAGATTATAATAATACTAGATATGGTGTTTTTGCTATGGAGGTTCTTATAAATGAAATTATAAAATTAGGTGGAAAAAAAGAAAATCTTACAGCTAAAATATTTGGAGGTGGACATGTACTTTCAGGTATGACTAGCAATATTCTTCAAGTGCCTGATAAGAATATACAGTTTGCTAAGAAATTTTTAGCAGATGAAAAAATACCTATAGTTAGTGAGGATATAGGAGGTTCTTGGCCTAGAAAAGTATTCTTTTTCAATACTGAAAACAGAGTTCTTATGAAAAAACTAGAAGGTAAAACTAAAGAATTCTCAGCTGAACAAGAAATTAAATATTCTAAAAATTTACAGCATAAACTTGAAGAAAAATCAGACATTACATTGTTTTAATATATTAATAATTAAGGATTTTATATGGCTACAAAAATTAAAGTATTAGCTATTGATGATAGCGCACTAATTAGACAATTACTTACTAAAATTGTAAACTCAGATCCTGCATTAGAAATGGTAGGAACTGCTGCAAATCCAATTTTAGCTGAAAATAAGGTTAAAAACCTTAAGCCTGACATTATTACTTTAGATATTGAAATGCCGGAAATGGATGGTATTACATATCTTAAAAAACTTATGCTTAACAACCCTATTCCTGTAATAATGTTTAGTTCGCTTTTGGATAAACATAGAGAGTTAGCTTTAGATGCTTTAAATATTGGAGCTTTTGATTATGTAATAAAACCTTCTGCTAATGTTAGAGACGGTGTAGAAGAATTAGCTACAGATTTAGTTGAAAAAATAAAAAATGCTTATGCAAACAGAGCTAAATTTTATAGAAAACATGGTGTTACAGTTCCAACAGAACCTGTTGCAACTACTGAAAGAAGTTCTATTAGTTTAGAAGCACCTAAAACAGCTGGTTTTAAAGTTTATCAGAAAAATACTGCTGATATCATACTTCCTCTTACACCTTCAAGAGAAACTCCTATGGATAAAATAATTCTCATAGGTTCTTCAACAGGCGGTACAGAGGCTTTAATAGAGTGTCTTAAAAATGTTACTCCTTCAGCTCCGCCTATCGTCATTGCTCAGCATATGCCTGAACACTTTACAACTTCATTTGCCAAGAGATTAAATAGTATTCTAAAAATAGATGTATTTGAATCTGAAGATGGTATGAGTGTAGGAAGAGGACAGGCTGTATTAGCCAGAGGTGCTAAACATACTATGATTAAAGTTAGAGGCGGTAAATACTATATAGAAGTAAGAGATGGAGAACCTGTTACTAGACATAAACCTTCTGTAGACGTACTTTTCAGAAGTGGTGCTGTTTATGCTAAAAACAAAGCTATCGGAATAATACTTACAGGTATGGGTGATGATGGTGCCAATGGTATGAAAGAAATGAAAGATGCAGGAGCTTACAACATAGCACAAAATGAAGAAACTTGTACTGTTTTTGGAATGCCTAGAGAAGCAATTGCAAGAGGTGGTGTTGATGAAGTTTTACCATTAGATAAAATACTTGCTGCAGCACTAAAAAGAGTATAAATATAAAATGGATAAAAATATAGATTTATATGAATATATAAATAGATGGGTAAGCGGTTTTACAGCTTACCCATATTATAAAATTGAAAAAAAATTGGATTTTATATCCAAATTGATATCATCTCATAAAGACTTCAATAATATTTCTATTATTCCTACTGGTTCAAAAAGAAATAGAACTGATGTAAATTATATGGAGTATCTTAATATATTTTTAATATTAGATCATAGTAATAATTCATCTGACTCTAGAAAATTTAAATCCTCTATACTAGAATTAATTAAAAATAATGATCTATACTCAAATAAAGTTAATGTTACATCATCAACTTTAATTTTAGAATATGAAACTGAAAAAATAGTATTAATACCATCATTTAAAAATCTAGATAATAATGTTGAAGGTGCTTTAGTAACAGACTCTAATGGAAAAAATGAAATATTTTATCCAAAATTAGATAATAAAAACTTTGATAAAAAAGAACATGACTGTGGGTCTAATTTTATTAATTTAATAAAATTATTTAAGAATTTATTTTTGACTTTTTCTTCAGAAATTAAATATATTAATGAATTAACTCCTGGTATAACAGAAGCACTTATATGGAATATGCCTGATGAATATTTTAAATTCAAAGACTATGATGATGCTATATTAAAATCTCTTGAATATATTTATCAAAGAATAGCTAGCGATGATTATATGTCTCTTTCTGAAATCAATGATATAAAAGTTTTATTTTCAGCTAGAAACAACATTGATAGAAAAGAATTATTGAAAGCATTATACAAATTAAAACAATTTATACATGAAAATATATAAAATTTTTATTTTTTTCTCATAACTTCTAATAGTAATATTGAATTAATTTAAACTAATGATATAATAATTGCATTTATATTATAATTTTTTTATAATAAATTTCTTAGGAGAAATACATAAAATGAAAAAAATCCCAGAAATTTTTGGTAGTATGGTTTTTAATGACAATGTGATGAAGGATAAACTTCCTAAAGACATTTATAAAAAACTTATAAAAACCATAAAAAATGGAGAGCGTTTAAATTTAGAAGTTGCCAATGTTGTAGCTCATGCTATGAAAGAATGGGCTATAGAAAAAGGTGCTACTCATTTTACTCATTGGTTTCAGCCTATGACAGGAATAACAGCTGAGAAACATACAAGTTTTATTACTCAAACTGATGACGGATCAATTCGTATGGAATTTACAGGTAAAGAATTGGTTCAGGGAGAACCAGATGCTTCCAGCTTCCCTTCAGGAGGACTCAGAGCTACATTTGAAGCTAGAGGATATACTGCTTGGGATCCTACTTCTTATGCATTTATAAAAGATGATACTTTATGCATACCTAGCGCCTTTTGTTCATATAGCGGAGAATCTTTGGATAAGAAAACTCCCCTACTTCGCTCTATGGAAGTAATAGAAAAAGAAGCTAAAAGAATATTAAAATTATTCGGTCATAATAATGTTAATAGAGTATTTACTACAGTAGGTGCTGAACAAGAATATTTTTTAATAGACAGAGATTTGTATTTACAAAGACCTGATTTGAGATATTGTAAAAGAACATTATTTGGTGCTTGCCCTCCTAAAGGACAGGAATTGGAAGATCATTATTTTGGCGCTATAAAACCTAGAGTACTTGCATTTATGAAAGAACTTGACAATGAACTTTGGAAACTTGGAATAGTTGCTAAAACAGAACATAATGAAGCTGCACCTGGACAATATGAATTAGCTCCTGAATTTACACTCACAAATATGGCTACAGATCAGAACCAGATTACTATGGAACTTATGAAAGTAATAGCCGAAAAGCATAATTTAGCATGCATACTTCATGAAAAACCTTTCACAGGTGTAAATGGAAGTGGTAAACATAATAACTGGTCTATTGCTACAGATACAGGACTAAATCTTCTAGATCCGGGAGATAATCCTTCTAAAAACAAACAATTCTTATTATTTTTAATTGCTATAATAAAGGCTGTTGATGAATATCAGGATCTTTTAAGAATAACTACTGCTAGTGCTAGTAATGATCATAGACTTGGTGCTGCTGAAGCTCCTCCTGCTATTATATCTATATTTCTTGGCGATGAGCTTACAGAGATACTTGAATCTATGGAAAGCTCTAAAAAATATAAAGGAAAAGAAAGAGTTGAAATGGAAATGGGTGTTAATTCTTTAGCAAGACTAACTAAAGATACAACAGATAGAAACAGAACTTCTCCTTTAGCATTTACAGGAAATAAATTCGAATTTAGAATGGTAGGTTCAAGCCTTTCTGTATCAGGACCTAATATCATTTTGAATACTATAGTAGCTGAAGCATTATCACAATTTGCAGATATCTTAGAAAAATCTAATAATTTAGAAAAAGATATTGATGAGTTAATAAGAGAAACTTTTAGAAAACATAAAAGAATAATATATAATGGCAACAATTATTCTAATGAATGGGTTAAAGAAGCTGAAAAAAGAGGTTTATTCAATTTAAAAACTACTCCTGAAGCATTACCTCATTTCATATCCAAAAAGAATATTGAAGTATTAACTAAACATAAAGTTTTAACAGAAATAGAAATACATTCAAGATACGAAATAAGTATGGAAGAGTATGTTAAAGAAATTAATATAGAAGCACTTACATTAATAGATATGGTGCATAAACAAATACTTCCATACTCAATAGAATATGTTGGTGAGCTTGCAAATACAGCTGATAAAAAAAGAAATTTAAAATTAAAATTTGATGTTGAAAAAAAGTTAATTAATAAACTCAATGATTTGATAAAAGACCTTGATTCTAAATTAGAAAAATTAGAAGGATATACTGCAGAATCTAAAAAAATTAATGATATAGCTAAATCAGCAAAATTCTCAAGAGATAAAATATTTGCTTGTTTAGAAGATATGAGAGTTACAATAGATGAATTAGAAAGAACAGTATCAAAAAAATATTGGAAACTTCCGACTTACGGCGATATGTTATACAGCTTATCATAAAGTAAAATTAACAAAGGGCATAGATTATATAATTTATGCCCTTTTCTTTTTTATATTTCATTTATTTTATTCATTCATAATATATAATGAATAGTTTAAATGCTCTATAAGTTCATCATTAAATTTTTTTGGTGATATTATTTTGAAAGAACCAAGCCAAGGACTTGCAAATATTCTAAACTCTGTAAAAGATGAAAAATCAAAATTAACTATTATAGAACTGTCTTCTAATTCTTTTTTTATTTTTTGATTGAATCCGTAATCTCTATTCTTAAAATAGTGAGAGACATCTGAATTAAAATGAATAGTAGTTTTTATTAATTCATTATCACTCCAATATATACTTCTTTTTTTCTCTATTAATTTTATTAATTTTTCTCTGTATTCAATTCTATTTTTATGTTCCTTGTCATATTCTTCTTTTTCTTTATTATTATTGAATTTTAATTTTTGTATTATTTCTATATTGGATATACTGCTAATAGAATAAGTTTTTATCTTATTATATTTTTTATCAAAAGCAACTAAATACCATATACCCTGAAAATAATAAATGAGATATGCTATAGCTTTAACTTTATAATTAATATTACCGCTTTGAATATAATAATCAAAGCTAATATCATGTAAATCTTTAACACAATAAAGTAATTTATCTATATTTTCACTATCGCCGGATATATTATTTATCTCATTATTTGAAATGACAATAACATCATAGTATTCATGATCTACGTTTTGAGGAAGTAATTTTGATATTGTAGAATGAGGTATAAGAGATAAATTTGAACTTACTTTTTTCATAAATACAGAAAACAATATATCTACATTTTTTTTAAGATCGTCATTATCAAGATTAATACCTCTTCTTAATTTTTTTAAATCTTCTTTTTTTACTACATATTTGTCATTTTCTAAAATCAAATCTATTTGTAAATATCTCTGTATTTCTTCTATATCTCTCTGTACAGTTCTTAAAGATGTATTATTATAATGCATGAGTTTATTTTTATCTACAAATCCATCTAATAATAAAGAAGTATACAGCTGAAATAATCTTTCAAATTTTTTCTTATCCGGCATATAATATCCCTCTTAAAATACACTATGTACAAATTCTTTAACGGCATTACCATTAATATTAAACTGTTCATTATTTATAGTGAAATATCCGTCTAATATACCTTTAGTAGTTTCCATATCTATTTTACTAAAGCTGCCAAAAGACTCATATAAATAATTTCCTGTAACTGTAAATACAAAACTAAAACCTTCTTCTTTAGAATAATAATCTATAACATCCTTATATTCATGAGATTCAAAATTTTTATATACATACCATTTATTATTGAATAAAAATTTAATCATTCTAGAATTTTGTGATTCAGGCTTAGAATCATATATAAATACAGGAATAGGTTCTGTAGTATAAGAAGTATAAACCAAAGCTGCTATTATATTATGAGTATATCTTGAAGGATTTTGCCCTACTGTATTAATGGCTATAACTGAACTTGTATCTGTTATAGCATTTTCACTTCCAGGAACCACTAAATATCCGCTTGGAAGACCATAATAAAATGCTGTATATAAAGCTTTATTATATTTCCAATTAACCATTGATGCTGTAAAATTAGTGAATTTAAACGAAAACTTTGCATTAATCAAATTGCTTATAGAAGATTTTATATTTATTTTGGTATTATAAAAATTAGGAATTTCAATATCCAATTCTCCAATATTTTTTCTAAATTGCGCCCTTACAAAATTATCATAAAAATCCAAAAAATCTTTTTCATTTTCTTTTATAATAAAAGACTGAGAATCTCCATCAAGTATATTAAAAGCGTAATATAAAAAATATCTTTTTAATCCATACTTGTATAACTTCCAAAATATTATATGATTATCATGGAACAAATACAGATATAAATTTTCAACCATATCATCATTTATATGTATAGATTTTGGAATATTGGTAAAATCTCCTGTATAATAAATACCATTATTATTAGTAATAGAAACTGCATTAGCATCAAGTATAGGAGTGTCATTTCTCATATATGACTTTGAAGGAACTATCCTATAATTAACATGCACAAATATAATTACAGATAATAAAATAAATAAAGCTGCAGCTATAAGAACAATATATTTTCTTATATAGCTTGAAGAATATTCATAATAATTATCGTTTGCTATAAGCCTTTTCTTTATACGCATAATTTTTCTTCTGTTGCATTATCCTTTATATTATCATTATTATTTTCTAAAACTTTTTTCATATCAGCCTGAACTTCTTCTTCTGTTCTTTGCTCTATTGAAGTATCTAATAACTTACTTAAAGCAAATAATGCTACTTCTATCTCATCATCTTGAGGTCTTCTAGTAGTAATTTTTTGAAGAGCCAAACCAGGAAGTATTGCAAGTCTCATAAGAGGGAAATTATAAAACTTAAATCCTAATTTTAATATTTCATATGATATACCTGAAACTATAGGAAGTAAAATTATATTTATACCTAACACAGTTAAATTTCCAACTATTTTAGGCGGAGTATATGAAGCATATATATAAGTATATACAAAATAGCTTGTAAACATATATAATAATATAGATACAGTCAATACTAAAAACATAAATGTAGTACCGCATCTAGGATGTATAGTTGTATAATCTCTTATGTTTCCTGTATCAGGATCTAGCCCATGTTCATAAGCATTAACAACCATATGCTCTGCTCCATGATATTCAAATACTCTTTTTATATCTTTAAAAAACGATATTATAAGAAGATATAAAACAAATATAGATAATTTTATACATCCTCTTACTAAATTAAATACAACAAAATTACTTTTCTCATCTATTCCAATAAGCGTAGTTATAAAATAAGGTAAAGCAATAAAAAGCCCTACAGCAAATCCTAAGGACACCAACATACTTAAAGTCATAGCTAGATTTTCGCTTTTTTCTGATTTAGGCTTACTATCTTTTTTATTATTTTCTTCTTCGATACCTGCAGTATTAGCAGAAAATACCAAAGTTTTATAACCCAATTTCATCATATCTACAAAATTTACAACACCTCTAATAAAAGGCATTTTACTTAAATTGTTTTTATTTTCAGGAATAGCCGCTTTAATAAAATCTATTTCCTTATCAGGCTTTCTAACAGCTACAACATAATGACTTTTATTTCTAAGCATTATACCTTCTATAACAGCCTGACCGCCTACTCCTTCTTTGATTCTATTTTCATCTAATTTTTTACTCAAATTATACACCTCATCTATTTTAAAGTTAAAGTAAGGTATATAATATACTAAATACAATATTCTTTCAAGCATAAAAAAAACTTGAATTTGTAAAAATAATTTATATATTATATAATATGAAGCCCTTACTAATATTAATTATTAATTTTATTATTCTTGCTTTTATTTCATGCAAAAGCACTAATATGCAAATGACAGAAGTGCGAGAATATCATAATAAAGAAATTAAACAAACAGAAGAAAAACCAAAAGCAACCATTTTAAAAGATAGAGCCGGATACTATAAAAGTAAAAGCCCATATTTTACATTTGATGCTGATTTAAAAGAAAATGGATATGCTTATGTAGTATTAAAGGGATGGATGGTTTATAGGGGCTATGTAAAAGTTGGAGATCCATCATCTGAAGCAACAAAATTTAGACTAGATATTGATAATGTTACTTATGTAATGTTAGAGTTTAAAGATTTAAACAATGCTAAGGCTTCTATAGTATTAGAAAATGTAGTTCAGCAAGTATTGCCAATGACAAAGATACAGCAATAATAATATTAAAAAAATCCTTCACTTTTAGCATCTTTGCTCATAAGTTCTGTTAGTGTATCTTGTATATTCGCATCATTAAAAAGTATATTGTATATTGCTTCAGTTATAGGCATATAAATATTGTTTTTCTGAGCATACTCATAAGCTGCAGTAGTAGCATATACTCCTTCGGCAACCTGACCATGATTTTCAGCTATTACATCTTGATATTTTTTACCTTTAGCAAGTTCTCGTCCTAATCTATTGTTCCTACTAAGTCCGCTTGAACATGTTACTATTAAATCGCCTATTCCAGAAAGTCCGTACATAGTATCTATTCTAGCACCTTTACTCAATGCAAATCTTACTATCTCATGCAAACCTCTTGTTATAAGAGCCGCTTTTGTATTATCACCGAGTTTAAGCCCATCTACTATACCGCCTGCAATAGCTATAATATTTTTTAAAGCCCCGCCTATTTCTACTCCTTTCTGATCTGTAGAGTTATAAATTCTTAATTTAGGAGGTACTGTCAATGTATCTCTTACATATTCAGAAACACCTTTCTCCCCTCCTACAACTACTGCAGTAGGTACCCCCTTAGCTGTTTCTTCAGCATGTGAAGGTCCTGAAAGAGTTAATATTGATAAATCTCCTGATATTATGCTTCTTGCAACCTCACTCATAGTTTTTCCTGTTTTTCTATCAAGCCCCTTAGTTGCAGATACTAATATTTGATCATTACTTATATAAGGCTCTATATTTATACAAGCATCAGCAAAAGCAAATGAAGGAGTTACTATTATAACGATTTCACTGTCATTTACAGCTTCTCCTACATCTGTTGTAAATTTTATACTCTTATTTAATTGTATATTTTCTAAATAATTATCATTTCTATATGAAGTGCTTAATAATTTGTAACTGCTCTCACTATGCACCCATACTTTAACATTATGCTTTTCTGAAAATATATTAGCAAGTGCAAGTCCCCATCCGCCGGCACCTATGATTCCAACATTTATCATAAAATACCCCATAATCCATTTTTATAATATAGTATATATAAAAAATAACTATTATCAATATATAATTGTAAAAATATTATGTAAACTATTTATTTAAATGATTTTTCAAGTAAAATGCATATATTATTTAGTAAATCTCCTTTATTTATCTTATTATTATCCTTAACCCAGCAGAATATAACGGAAACTAAAGCACCGGAAAAAAATTGAGAAGTTATTTTTGTATTTTCAATATTATCTTCTTTCATAGTTTCACCTAAATAGTCTATAAATATTTTATGTAATGATGAAACAAATAAAATGGTATTATTATGATCTATTAATGATACATTGAAATATTGTTTATTATCATCGAAGTAATTAAGAACTTTTTCTAATATTTTTCTATAATTTTTTTTGAAATCATATATTGAATTATCTTTCTTTAATTCTTTTATAATATCTTGTTTAATATCTTCTATAATAGAATTTAGTAATTCTTCTTTATTATTGAAATGATCATAAAATGTAACTCTATTTATCATAGCATTATCGCATATTTCTGTTACACTTATATCTTTTAATGAATTAGTTTTTAAAAGTTCAAGCAAGGATTCTTTTAATAATTTTTCAGTTTTTAATATTCTTAAATCTTTTTTATCATTTTTCATAAATAATGCAAAGTATTAGAAAATATATTTTGTTTAAATAATATTACAATAAAAATTAAGTTTGTCAAAGAAAAATTATTTCTTAATATTGATATATTGTGTATTACACAGTATAATATACTAAACAATATATAAAGGATTTAATATTGAACTATGATGATATAGTATCAAATTTGATGCAGGAACTAAGACGCGGAACATTGATAATAGTTGTACTTAGTCAATTAAAAAAAGAAGAATACGGATACAATTTGATAACGAAATTAAAAGAAAATGGCATCACTGTTGAAGCTAATACTTTATATCCTCTTTTAAGAAGATTAGAAAATCAAGGGCTTTTAAAAAGCGAATGGAATACCAAAGAAGATAAGCCAAGAAAATATTATTCCATAACAAAAGACGGAAAAGAAGTTTTAAAGAAAGCTGTTCATCATTGGAAAGAATTTTCATCTAATGTGAATAAAATAATAGATGAACAATTTTTTTAATTTTTTAATAATAGGAGTTTATATGATTAACAATAAAAAAGCAGAAGATATTATTGAAAGATATATTTATACCGTTACAAAATCAATGCCGGATAAAATTAAAGAAGATGTTTCAAATGAAATAAGAACTCTTATTGATGATATAATCAAAGAAAGATTTTCAAACTCAGAGTATAAAATAAATGATATAAAAAATATTTTAATGGAAATCGGAAATCCTTATGAACTTGCCTATAAATATGATAATGATTACAATAAATGTTTGATAGGATATCCTTATTATATATATTATAAACTTGTATTAAAAATTGTTTTATCTTCAACATTGCTTGGAATAATAGTTTCATCAATCATAAATATATTTCTAAATAATGAAGCTTTAAATCTGATTAATATAGCAAGTAATATTTTTACTGCATTGTTATTAGCATTTTCATTTGTAACATTAATATTTGTATTTATTTCAAATAATAATATAGATATTTCTAGTATCACAATAGATTTTGATAATCTTCCAAAACCTACTAATAAAAAAAGAAATTTATATAATTCAATTATTAAAATATCAGCAGCAATTATATTCTTATTGCTTTTATTTTTATCTCCAAATATATTTTCAATAAAAATCAATAATGAATATTTTGCATTCTTCAATATAGACATTATAAAGAATAGTTTTTTATTTCCTTTAATATTTATTTTAATGCTTATATCAAGAGAAATTATAAAAATGTTTACATACACTTATAATAAAAAAACAGTTACATTGTTTATTGGTATTGATATAGTATCAGCTATTGCATCATCATTATGGCTATTATCATACAATGTAATTAATATTAATTTTATAGATGCATTGACAAAATTAGAATCAGAAAATTCTGCTGCTTTTAATATATTTAATAATTTTCAGTTATTTTGTTTAATATGTATATTATTTGCTTTATTGCTTGATGGTATATATGTTTTATTAAAATTAAAAAATAACCTTGCATATAAAGGCTGATATATGCAAGGCTTTTAATAACGATAATAAAAATTTATATGAAGGATCAATCTGCAATTAATTATTATATAGTACTATAGATTCATAAGGTCTTAACTTTAATGTATTATCAAGTACTGCCTCATCATAATTTGAAAGAAGGTATTTCGATTTTTTTATGTCGAAATCAATATTGCTTAAATCTATAGTGCACTCATTACCATAAAAATTATTTATTACTAAAAGTTTTTCATTATTATATTCTCTTATGAAGGCAAATACATTTTTATCATCTTTTAGTATAGGTATAGTTTTACCTTCTGAAATAACTTTATAATCTTTTCTTAATTTTATTAATTTTTTATAATGATTAAATATAGAGTTTTCATCATTAATATTATTTTCAGCATTAATATCTTTATAATTATCAATAACTTCTATCCAAGGCTTAGCATTTGAAAATCCTGCATTCTCTTTGTCATTCCATTGCATAGGAGTTCTTGAATTATCTCTTGATCTACTTTGAAGTATTTTATATATTTCTTTTTCTTCTATGCCATTATTTTTAAGTATATTGAAATAGTTTATTGACTCAACATCTTTGTACTGATTAATATTATTAAAATAAGCATTAGTCATACCTATTTCTTCGCCTTGATAAATATAAGGAGTACCTCTCAAACAATGCATAACAGTAGCAAGCATTTTAGAAGATTCTTTATGATATTTTTTATCATCTCCGAATCTTGATACTATTCTAGGCTGATCATGATTGCACCAAAATAAAGCTGACCATGCATTATTATCCTGCATTCCTTCCTGCCAAGAGAATAAAATATTTTTCAACTCTTTAAAATCAAAATCCATTAACTGCCATTTATCATTATTTTTATAATCAACTTTCAAATGATGAAAGCTAAATACCATACTAAGTTCATTTTCTTTTTCACCTGAATATTTAATGCAGTTTTCTATGCTTGTTGATGACATTTCACCTACTGTGATAGCATTATCATATTTTCCAAAAGTATTTTTATTTAACTCTTTTAAATATTTATGTATATTGTGTCCGTCAGTATAGAAACGTCTTCCATCTCCTTCAAAATCATCTTCAAAAACTTCAGGCTTTGATATAAGGTTTATAACATCAAATCTGAATCCATAAACTCCTTTTTTTATCCAGAAGTTAACTATATTAAAAATTTCTTTTCTTACTTCTTCATTATCCCAATTCAAATCAGCCTGACTAACATCGAATAAATGCAAATAATACTCATCAAATTTTTCTACATACTGCCAAGCATTGCCTCCGAATTTAGATACCCAATTTGTAGGAGGTTCTTTTTTTCCGTTAACTACTCTGCCCTTTTTGAATATATAATAATTTTTATATTTTTCTTCTCCATTCATAGCCTTCTTAAACCATTCATGCTCTGTGGAAGTATGATTGAATACCATATCAAACATTATATCTATATTTCTTTTTTTAGCTTCTTTTATAAGTTCTTCAACATCTTCCATAGTTCCATAAGAAGGATCAACATTATAATAATCAGCAACATCGTATCCATTATCTTTTTGAGGAGAAACAAAGAAAGGAGTACTCCAAATAATATCTACACCTAAATTTTGTAAATAGTCTAATTTTGATATTATTCCTTTTATATCTCCAAATCCATCATTGTTGCTGTCCATAAAAGATTTTGGATATATTTGATAAACAACTTTATTTTTAAAATTCATAAATGATTCCTAATGAAATAATTTTATAATAATATTCATAAGTTTCATAACGGCAGCTAAGTAACATAATATTTAACTGCCGTGTATATAATAAAAACCTATAAATATTTACCCCGCTTTCTTATTTTATTTCTATAATTTTTCCTTCACCATTTTTTATGATAGTATTTTCCTTTAATAAATTAATTTTAGTTCCATCTGTAAATACAACAGGAGATACTAGAGATTTTCCATGATTTTTTACGTATTCTAAATCAACCTTAGCTATTTTATCTCCTTTTTTTATTTTGTCTCCCGCTTTTACAAAAGATTCAAAACCTTCACCTTTAAGTTCTACAGTATCCATACCTATATGAATAAGTATTTCATTTCCGTTTGCAGTTTCTATACCATAAGCATGTTTTGTAGGGAAAGCAGCTATTATTTCACCATCGCAAGGAGCAGTAACTATACTATCATCTAATTCTATTGCAAAACCTTCACCCATAGCACCGCTTGAAAATGCTTCATCTGCTATATCTGATAATTTATAAACTTTTCCATTCATAGGAGAAACAAAATTATCATCATCTAAAGTTATAGCTTCTGCAGTTGATGCATTATCTGAAACAGTTTCTGAAGCTTCTATATTATCAGTTAAATCTTCTGGTTTTAATTTTTTCTTTCCTACTATAAGAGTTAATACTAATGGTATAGCTATAGCAAAAATCATAGCAACAGCAAACATTAACATATGCTTTGGCTGTATTGAAAGTATTCCCGGTATTCCGCCAATACCAATAGATGTAGCCATAACCTTAGAACCAACTGATATAATTGCAGCTACACAAGAACCAACTAAACCGCATATAAATGGAAAACCATATTTTAAGTTTACACCGAATAATGCAGGCTCTGTAACTCCTAAATAACATGATATAAATGCCGGTATATTTATTTGTTTAGCCTTGTTATTTCTTTTCTGAAGTATAGACATAGCAACTACTGCAGAACCTTGAGCTATATTTGATAAAGCTATCATAGGCCATAACATAGTGCCGCCAAACTGACTCATAAGCTGTAAGTCAATAGCATTAGACATGTGATGAAGTCCTGTTATTACTAAAGGAGCATAGAAGAAACCAAATACACCAGCAAATAAAACTCCAAATTTTGATGTTAAGCCAGTATATACAACATAAGAAACTGCCTCACCTATTTTCCAACCTATAGGACCAACAACAGAGTGTGCTATAATAACTGTTGGTATTAATGAAGCAAAAGGTATTATAACCATAGAAACATATTCAGGTACAATCTTCCTCCAAAACTTCTCTAAATAAACTAAAATAAATCCTGCCATTATAGCCGGTATAACTTGTGCCTGATAACCAACCATAGGCATTTTAAATATTCCGAAGTCGTAAAATTTAGGATCAACAGTACCAACCAAATAAGCGTTAACAAGCTGAGGAGAAACCAATGTTATGCCTAAAACAATACCCAAGATTTGAGTAGTTCCCATTTTTCTAGTGATAGACCAAGTAATACCTACAGGAAGAAAATGGAAAATTGCCTCACCTATTAACCATAAAAAATCATTTGTACCAGCCCAGAACTGAGATATTTGAGTTAAACTCTTTGTACCCTCTTCAAAAAATTTTATATCTGATATTACGCTTCTAAAACCTAATATAAAACCTCCGCATATAATTGCAGGAATAAGTGGTGAAAATATTTCTGCTATGTTAGACATTAAACGCTGCAAGAATGTTTGATTGCCTTTTGCTGATTCTTTTACAGCATCTTTACTTACTCCCTCTATTCCTGAAATCTTAACAAATTCATTATAATATTCTGAAACTTCATTACCTATTATAACTTGAAATTGTCCTGATTGAGTAAAAGTACCCTTAGTAGATTTTAAATTTTCAATAGCTTTAATATCTGCTTTTTTAGGGTCTATTAAAACAAAACGCATTCTTGTAACACAATGAGTTATTGCCTTAACATTTTCTTTTCCGCCAACATATTTTAATAGAAGTGTGGCGTCTTCGGTGAATTTTCCCATAATATGCCTCCATAGCTTTATATATTTTTTATTATCATTAACTTGTACGTACATACTAACATATACGTACAAGTTTGTCAATTCCATTTTTATGATTTTTTATTAATTTTAATCATTGATAAATACTTATAGAAGATTATAATTATTTTATATTTACATCATAAGGTATGCTAATTATGGGATTATTAAATGATTTCACTAAAAAACTTATTCCTAATTTTTTATATACTGATTCACTTAGAGGAAAAGTAGGAGAATTTGAAGTAGATAATGCTTTAAATCCATTATTTTTTGGTAAAGCAGAACATAGGCAAATAAATAACTTAGTAATAATTGATGATAATGGAAAAAGTCATCAAATAGATCATATAGAAATAAGAGCAAATGGTATATTTTGCATAGAAACTAAAAATTACAGCGGACTTATATTTGGCAATGAAAATCAGGAAAAATGGACTCAATGTTTAAGACATGGTAAAAAGAACTATTTTTATAATCCTTTAAAACAAAATAAATCTCATATATTTCATTTAAAAAAATTATTGGATAATAAATATAATGTTTATTCATTAATTGTATTTACTCAAAATAATGCTGATAAAATAAATATAAATAATGTAATTAATTTATGCGATTTAAAAAATTATTTAAATAATTTTAATGAAGGAAACAATTATACTACTGATGAAATGAATGATATTTATAAGAAATTAATATCAAATCATAATAATATTTCAAATTCAAAACATATAAAAAATATAAATGATACTAAGCAAGAAATAAGTAATGGTATATGTCCGAGATGCAAAGGAAAATTAATTTTAAGAGAAGGAAAATACGGACAATTTTACGGATGCAGTAATTATCCAAATTGTAAATTCACAATAAAAAAATAATAACTATCTTCTTGCAAAATCTCTGAATTTAAATTTATCTGGTCTATGTCTTGCAGATGTGAGCTGAAAAACTCTAGTATCTGATAAAAAAGTCCTAGATTCTACATTTATAACCATATCATAATCTTTTAAATCTAAAAGCTTTTTATCATTATTATTTATTTTTTCACATGATATTTCTCTTTCAGCATAAGATATTTTTAACTGAAGATTTTTTTCTATATGTTCATATAAAGAGTCTTTTAAAATATTTTCATCTATAAACGGTATAATAGATGCATTGATAAAGTCTATATCAAGTATAATATTTTCTCCGTCTATATTTCTTATTCTCTCTATAGCCCATACTTTATCATCATCATTTAGTTTCAATGCTTTTTTTACTAATGCATCAGGTTTTATGCATTCACATCTATGCACTATAGTTTCTACTTTACCATACATTTTTGATGCAACTTCTTTAAAACTGAATATTCCCCCAAATTCAAAATTATATATATTTGAATTGATAACTATAGAACCTTTTCCTTTATGTTTTTGAATGCATCCATTATTAGATAAAAGCTGCAATGACTTTCTTATAGTGTCCCTTGAAGCATCATATTCCTTCATCAAATCATATTCGCTTGGAAGTATATCGCCTTTTTTATAGTATCCAAATCTTATTTTATCGAGCAAACTATTATAAATTTCTTCGTACTTTGATGCCATAACAACCTCTATTTTGAATTGAAATATTATAATATAAAAAGTTATGTTTGTAAATATATGTTTTTTATAGGCTTAATTTACAAAAAATAAAAAATGTAGTTTATCATACAATAGTAATTTTATTGTACTTGATAAAAAAAACAAAAATAATAAAATATATACAATATTTTTAATAGGTGTTAGAAAGTGTTTAGGAAATTGATATATATTATTGTTTTGCATTCTGTTCTTTTTAATTTTTTTATTTTCGCACAAACTAATGAAACTGCTATATTACCTTATACTCAATATATGGAAAGAATAAAAGCACTAATACCAGAGATGAAATTAACTGCATCTCAGGAAAGTAATGCAGCAAATAATTTAACAAAGGCTAAAAGTTCAGGAGATGTTAAATTTGATTTGCAGGCTGGTGCTATAGGAATGCAAAGTCATTTTGATGAATACAATTTTATTCCTACATCAGATTTTAATTATAATGGTTTTAGAATAGGTGCAGGATTCAGCGGACTTGTACCATACTCTGGAACTAGATGGTCTGTAGAAATAAAGCATGATAGTTTTTTTGGAGACTTTAATACGGGAGATATTTCTTTACCAGTTGATACTCCTTTTGGCACAATAAATGGAAAACTTCCAAATTTAAGTACTAATAATTTTAAATACTATTATCCAAGCATTAAAATACAAATAGCACAGCCTATATTAAGAGATTTTTTCGGTAAACTGGACAGATACCCTATAAAAGATGCAGAATATCAGCTTACTATAGCAAAATTAAAAAGAATAATAGACGACAACAGCGTATTAACATCTTATCAGAAAATTTATTATCAATGGATAATGGCAAGAAAATTAATAGCTTTGTATGATGAAATGATAAGAGAAGCTAGAACATTTGAAAATCAAGTTTATAAAAGATATACAAGCGGTGTTATAGATAATGACTCATATCAGAATGCAAAAAGACAAACTCTAAAATATATAGAGGCAAAAGACAAATCAGAATTAATGTTAAAAAAGATAATTAGAAATATTCAATTCTTTATACCGGAAGAAAATATTATACCAAATGAAGATGATTGGACTCAAACACTTGATACTTCAATAAATGCTAAAATAGATATAGTACCATTTTTAGAAAGTGCTCAAGGTCAAATGGCTTATCAATTAAAATTGAGAAGTGAATATGCTTTATCAATAATGAAAAATAATGCATTGCCTGATTTATCTATAGTAGGAAGCGTATCATTATCAAGTTTAGATGACAGCGGATATTTTAAATCTTTTTCTAGTATGACTAATGTTGATTATTTTGTAGGGCTTATGTTTTCCTACCCTATAGGCGGACGTGATGCTAAAGCTAAAATGGAAGATGCCTATGCTGCTTTGAATGCAGTTACTGCTGATTTTGACAGAGTTAATAGGGATTTTGATGTTCAAATAGGAACTTATTATGATGAGTTTGAGGCATACAAAAAAATGCTTGAGAATAAAAAATTAGAAGTAAATGCAATAGTATCAAGAATAAGAACACAGAATACAAAATTCAGACAGGGACGACTCCCTATAGATGAAATAATAAATGCAAGGCTTGATTTAGCACAGGCAAGAGCGGAACTCCTTAATTTGGAATATATGATAATAAGTACTGTTATGGATTATAATTCTCTAGTACTTCTAAGTAATTAATAATATTAAAATAAATTTATATATTTAATTGGATTTGAATATGGATAGAATAATAGAACTATTTGCAAAAAACAGATTATTAGTTAATGTTATTATTTTGGTTACTTTAGCTGTTGGAATATACTCTTATCTTAATATAAAGAAGGAAGCTTTTCCATCAACTAACTTTGATGTTATGATAGTTCAGGTTATATATCCGGGTGCTTCTCCAGAAGACGTTGAACAATATGCTATGATTCCAATAGAAGATGAGCTGCAAACTATAGCAGGCATTGATGAATTTTATTCTATAATAATAGAAAATGCTGGAATACTCACTATAAGAATAGACATGAACCTTAAAGACTCAAGACCTGTAAAAGATGAAATATTCAGACGTCTTCAGAATGCTCCTAATGTATCAAAAGATGTTTCAGAGATAAAAATTTTTGAAGCTAATGCTAACAGACTTCCTATATACAATCTTGGTTTAAGATTCAAAAAAGGAATGGAAGGCAGCGAAAAAGAACTTTATGATATATCCAAAAGATTTGAAAAAGAATTAAAATATGTAGACGGAGTTGCAAATATTGAAGTATATGGAAGAACTGATCCTGAAATTCAAATACTTGCAGATCCATATAAATTAAATGAATATTATACTTCATTAACAGAAATTATACAGGCATTATCTTTAAGAAATATACGTTCTACAAGCGGAAATATGAAGCCTGATGAAAATGCTGATTTAGAAGAAAAAAATAAACTTCTTGTAACTACAGGACAATTTCAAGATCCATTATCTATTACAAATGTTATTATACGTTCTATATTTAATGGTCAGCCGGTAAGAATTGGAGATGTAGCAAGAGTTGAAGAATTATTTGTTGATAAAAGTGTATATATGAGAGTTAATAGTCAGCATGGATATTCAATAAATATAATAAAAAAAGAAGATGCTGATATATTAAAAACTATAGACAATGTTAATAAATATTTTGAAAACAACAAAGCAACTATACCAAATAATATAGAAATAGTACCTATGGCTGATAACTCAAGAACTATTAATGATTTGCTTAATGCAGTTTCTTCAAATATTATTACAGGATTCATAATCATATTTGTAATACTTATAATATTTTTGGATTTCAAAAGTGCAATATTTACTTCGCTTGGAATGCTTATAGTTATTTCCGTTTCTCTTATTTATATGACATACTCTGGAATAACTTTCAATATAATTTCTTTAGGCGGTATTATAACGGTTTTAGGTATGATAGTAGACAACTCAATAGTAGTTTCAGAAAATATTTTTAATTATCATCAAAGAGGAATAAAAGGACTTGATGCCACCAAAAGTGCTGTAGGCGAAGTATTCATGCCTATGCTTGTTTCTACTCTCACAACCGTTGCATCTTTTGCACCTATAATATTTGTTACTGGAACTATGGGAAGATTAATCAATCAATATCCTAGAGTTGTAATAGTAGCTTTGATTGTAAGTATATTTCAGGCAGTACTTCTTTTGCCTAATAACTTGATAACAAAAGAAGAACTTACTGGAGAACATAAAAGAAAAAGATTTAATTTCAAAAATCCTCTTGATTTTGATAAAGATAAATTATTCGATAAATTAAAAATACCTTTTATTAAATTTTTAAGATTTACATTAAAATTCAGATATGCTGTATTAATATTTTTTGTAGTGACATTACTCATCACTTTAGCAATAGCAAAAGTAATATTTGCAAAATTTACTTTAGTTTATGATACTAGTGCTGATGTTATAGTTGTTAATATGGATACAGGAGTTGGAAGTTCTTTATATAAAACAGAAAAATATCTTCAGCAGGTAGAAAATATTATTTATGAAACTGTAAATACTAATGATATAATAGCTGTATACAGTTTATTAGGAAAGCAATTAGATAAAAACACTGTGGAAGTGTCCGAAGAAATGGATAATCTTGCCGGTATTATGATATATTTAGTTCCTGCCAATAACAGGAAAAAAATAGCTTATGATATAGTAGATGATTTAAATCTAGCTATAGAAAAAAGCGGTATAAAAAAAGAATTGGCATTAATAACAGTAAACACTAAACTTCCAATAAACCCTGGTAAAGCAGTTGATATAAAAATAATAGGAAATGATACTGCTATAGTTAAAGAAGTAAAAGATAAAATGAAAGAGCATCTTTTAAGTTTAAATGGAATAATAAACTATGATGATGATGATAAAATCGGACAGGAAGAATTAAGAGTAATATTTAATTATGACAGAATGGGAGAACTAGGTGTTAATGTTGCTTATGCTGCAAGAGAATTAAGGGCTGCCTATGCCGGAATAGTAGCTACTTCAATTCAGCAGTTTGAAAATAAATTAGACTTCAGAGTAAGATTAGATAAAAAATATACTTATGATACAAATGTACTTAATAATCTTTATATACCAAATACATATAACAGACTTATACAATTAAAAGATATAGCACACATATATATTACAAACAATCAATCAAGCATAAGACATTATAACGGTAAAAAATCTATAACGATGACAGCGGATATTGAACAGGGAAAAAATACTGCCATACAAGTAACTTATGCAATGCAGGATTATTTTAATTCTATATCAAAAGATTATCCTAATATAAGCGTAGAGTTTGCAGGAGAGGTAAAAGAAACTAGAGGTTCTATAATAGGTATTGCCTGGGGATATGTTGTTGCTATAATTGCAATATATGTAATACTTCTTCTTCAATTTAATAAATTTGTTCAGCCTTTCATGATTTTGGGTATAATACCATTTGGAATAATAGGAGTTATACTAGGATTTGCAGCACATAGAATGCCTATGTCTTTTGTAGGAGCTGTTGGTATAGTTGGACTTGCAGGTGTAGTTGTAAATAATGGTATTATAATGGTGGACTTAATAAACAGAATACTTGAACAAGGAAACATACATACAAAAGAAGATGTACTTAATGCGGTAGTAGAAGGTGCAGGCGACAGATTCAGAGCAATATTTCTAACAACAGTTACTACAATATTCGGACTTCTTCCAACTGTTTATGGTATAGGCGGAAGTGCTGATTTGATAGTACCTATGGTTATGGCTATGGCTTACGGGCTTTTATTCGCTGCCCTTTTGACATTGATACTGTTGCCTTCTCTATTCATGATATCAGCGGATTTGAAACTTATAAAAATAAATTATAAAAACTGATTGAATATTTATAGTTTTATAGTATATACCTAAACAATTATATTTTGTCAAAATAATTTTTTCTAATTTAAAATATTTGCAGGGCTTTGCCCTTACGAAGTACACAGAGTGCAGCCCCCCACTTCTTTTGTTGACACAAAGAAGCTTATATCCTCGACAAGCTCGGATACGTTTCGCGAACAACTGCATTTTTAACCTAAAATTATGGTATTACACCATATTTGATAGATATTCTTAAAATATAAAATTATAGCAATTGCGTTTTCGCGAAGCGTGCCTGTGGCAGCAACTTTGACGAAGTCTGCAGAGCGTGTGCGGCAAAAAAGTTGCAAAAAAATTGACAAAATATAGTTGTTTAGGCATATACAATTAAAAAATGAGTTCGCTCACATTAATATAAAATGTAATTAAAAAATTATTAATATTATTTAATACTCTAGTAAATTGCTATTAAGTATTGCACCAAGTTCATATCTGTTATTGTCGCTGCTGTAATTATATATATAAAATGTTAAATAATCATATTTATAATCAGCCATTTTTTGTCCTACATATAAAAGTCCATTAGCAGGTATGGAACTTAATATATGAACTTCTTCTAAATTTCTATATTTTACTATATCATCAAAAATTTCATCTATCTTTTTAGTAAATAAATAATAACATCTTTTATTTACCAAACTTTTATGTGAATGCTCTTCTAATATAACTTGATGTGTTATTGTGATGATATTGCTGTATGAATAATCGAATCCTTTATTAAGAATAAGATTTTTATCATCTTTATAAACTTGTTCTATATCATTAATATTTGATTGTCCTGATAATATTATCCCTATTGGGTGATTAATATTATCTATTCTCATAACATTTGATTTGCTTTCTACAAAACTTTTTAATTCAGGCTCATCTATTTCTATATCTTTAAATCCCCAAGATAATGAATCTTTTGGCTTTGGGAGAAAAACAAAATTATATCCGTATTTCTCTAATATATAAGCAATAGAAACAAGTATGCTGTTAGGAGCTATTGCATAAAGGACTATAGGATAATCTTTAGTTATATTTTTTTCTTTAAACTTTGATAATATGATATTTTTTAATTTCTTTATAACATTATCTATTTTATTTTCTTTTTCATTTTTGTATTCTTTATATTCTTTATCTAAATCTATTTCCAAATCAATAGGGGGCATTTCTCCGAAGTTCTGAGCATTTCCTCTTATAGAATGAAATATTTTCACTCTTTTAATATTATCATCTTCAGTCATATAATCAAAAATTTTATTATTATCTTTCATGCTTTACTCTCTATACATGTTTTATAAATTATCAAAATAAACTATTTACAAATAATATAAAAAAATATATATTATAGAAACATTTTCGTAATAATTTTAACATAAAATAGAATAAATTGATATTGGAGATAAAATGAAAATATTAGGTATAGACACTTCATGCGATGATACTTCTGCTGCTATAGTTGAGGACGGAAAAAATGTACTTTCTTCAGTATTAAGCTCATCAATAGATGCACATAAAGAATTTCAAGGAGTAGTTCCTGAAATTGCTGCAAGAAAACATTTGGAAGCAATACTCTATGTAATAGATAAAGCATTAAAAGATGCAAATACCACTTTAGATGATATAGATTTATTTGCAGTTACAAACAGACCAGGACTCTTAGGCTCTTTGCTTGTTGGAGTGGCAAGTGCAAAATCATTGGCATTTTCTTTAAACAAGCCGTTATTAGCTTTGGATCATATAGCTGCACATATTTACTCGCCTCATCTTACAAATGATATAGAGTTTCCTTATATAGCATTGGTTGTATCTGGAGGACATACTATAATAACCGAAGTGCATGATTACGGTGAATATAAAGTTGTGGGTACTACTTTAGATGATGCTGTGGGCGAAGCTTATGATAAAGTTTCAAAGTTTTTAAATCTAGGATATCCGGGCGGCCCTATAATAGACAGATTAGCTAAAGAAGGAAACAAAGAAGCAATAAAATATCCTATTGTATTATTAAACGGCATAGATGAATTTAACTTCTCATACAGCGGACTTAAAACAGCATGCGTTTATTCTACAAAAAAATATCTTAAAGAAGGATACGAAGCAACTAATGAAAATATAGCTGCCGCATTTCAAATAAGTGCAATAGAGCCTTTATATATCAAAACTTTGAAATATGTTGAAAAAAGCGGTATTAAAAGAGTTACATTATCCGGCGGAGTGGCATGCAATAGTTATTTAAGAGAGAGATTTGGAAACTCTAAAGACTTTGAATGTTATCTACCTGCTTTAAAATACACAACAGACAATGCTGCTATGGTTGCGGGACTTGCTTATCATATGAAAGATAAACAGGATTTTGCTGATTATAATTTAGATTGTTTCTCAAGAGTTTTAAATAAAAAATATAACAAAAATAAAAGTGCAAAATAAAATTATAATTGACTGGAAATTTATTTACTAGCTTAGATTATAAAATAGACTTGTTTCAAAACTTATTTATAAAATTAGTTATATAATTATTAGTATAATCAGTGTATAACTAAACAACTATATTTTGTAAATTTTTATATTTTGTAAATGTATTATCAACTTTTTTTGTCGCACAAAAAAGTTGCAAAAAATACAAGTGCTACAACCTTATATCATTACAATACGTATTAAATGTATTGTAATACCTAAAATTTAGGTTAAAAATGCAGTCTTTCGCGAAGCGTATCCGAGCCTGTCGAGGATATAGGTTCTTTGTGTCTACAAAAGAATTTGGGGTCGGAGCTAGCCACCGAAAATAATAGCAATATAAAAACTAATTTTGACAAAGTTAAAAAATTTTAGTATATATCATACATTTAATAAACATCATTAAAATATAAAGTTCTAGTAATTGCGTTTTCGCGAAGCGTACCGATGAAGTTCACCTCGCAGTAGGTGTCGGCAACAACTTTGGAAAAGCTCGGCAAAAAAGTTGATAATTCTACATAAAGTAAATCAGTTAACAAACTTTAAAAATTATTTATAAATAGTTTTGAAATAAGTCTAATAATTAAAATTGATGCAATAAAAAAGAATGATAACTAATTATTTTATAATCAATTATCATTCTTTTATTTTATTTAATTAAAATTATATTCCAAATCTTTTCATTATAACATCAATATTTCTTAGATAGTATGCATAGTCAAAACAGTCGTCAATTTCCTGAGAGCTTAAATATTTTGTAATGTCCTCATCTTTGTGAACATTCTCTCTAAAGTCTTCGTTATTGAGCCATCTTTTCATTGCATTTCTTTGTACCCATCTGTAAGCATTATCTCTGTCAATGCCTTTATTAACTAAGCTTATCAAAATTCTTTGGCTGAAAATTAAACCGCCTGTCTTTTCAATATTTGCTTTCATAGCTTCAGGATAAATTAAAAGCTTATCTACTATATCAATGAATTTATTAATAGCATAATCAACAGCAATAGTAGAATCTGGAAGTATAACTCTTTCTACTGATGAATGGCTTATATCTCTCTCATGCCAAAGCGTAATGTCTTCCATAGAAGCTAATGCATTACCCCTTACTATTCTTGCTAAACCTGATATTCTTTCGCAAGTGATAGGGTTTCTTTTATGAGGCATAGCAGATGAACCTTTTTGCTTTTCACTGAAATATTCTTCTGCTTCTCTTATATCTGTTCTTTGAAGGTTTCTTATTTCTGTAGAAAATTTTTCTAATGAACTAGCAACAATAGCTAAAGTTGTAAGATACTGTGCATGTCTGTCTCTTTGTATTATTTGAGTAGAAACTCTATCTGCTTCTATACCTAATTTTTTACAAACTATTTCTTCTATTCTAGGATCAATATTACTATAAGTACCAACAGCACCAGAAAGTTTCCCAACAGAAACCTGTTTTTTTGCTTCTTCAACACGCTTAATATTTCTTTCATTCTCATCATACCATAATATAAATTTTAATCCCAATGTCATAGGCTCAGCATGTATACCATGAGTACGTCCTATACAAGGAGTATATTTATGTTCCTTAGCTCTTCTTAATAAAACTTCTGATAATCTTTTTAAGTCATCTAATATAATTTCAGCAGATCTTTTCATCATAACAGCTAATGCAGTATCTTTTACATCGCTTGAAGTTAAGCCTTTATGTATATATTGTCCGCCCTCGCCTACATTCTCTTGAACAGCGGTTACAAATGATATAATATCATGATTAGTTTCTTTTTCTATTTCAGCAATTCTTTCTACTGTGAAAGTTGCTTTTTCTTTAATATTCTTCACTGCCTCTGCAGGAATCTCTCCTATTTCAGCCATAGCCTCACAAGCAGCAATTTCAACATCAAGCATAACCTGAAACTCATTTTGCAAGCTCCAAAGTTCACCCATCTCTTTTCTAGTATATCTCTTTATCATAGATTATTATCCTTAATATAAAATATTGAATTATTATAGACAGAATTATAAATTATTTCAATTATTTTTTAATAGTTGTAATTTATAAAAAAGAATTAAAATTATTGCATCAAAAATATGTTTTTAATATATGGAGTAATTAAAAATGGAAATTTATGATTTAAGAAGCGATACCATAACAAAACCAAGTGAAGAAATGCGTAAAGCAATATACAATGCTGAATGCGGCGATGATGTGTATATGGAAGATCCTACAGTAAATAAACTTCAGGAAATGGCAGCAGATATTACAGGAAAAGAAAAAGCAATATTTGTTTCTAGCGGTACTATGGGTAATTTAATACCTATGATGGTATTAGGAAGAAAAACAAAACAGATACTTTTAGAGGAACAATCTCATATAATACATTATGAAGTTGGAGGAGTTTCATCTTTGGCAGGTTTAATACCATTGCCTGTTAAAGCTGAAAGAGGAATATTAACTAAAGATATCATAAAAAATTATTTGAATAATCAAGCTACTTATGCAACAACAGTTAATATAGTAGAGATAGAAAATACTCATAACAGACATGGAGGAAGTGTTTATCCTATAGAAGTGTTAAAAGAATTACATGAGTTTACAAAATCAAAAAATGTTCATCTTCATATGGACGGTGCAAGAGTATTTAATGCCTCTATAGCAAGTAAAGTATCAGTAAAAGAAATATCTTCGCATACAGACTCAATTACTTTCTGTTTATCTAAAGGTTTGGGAGCTCCAATGGGTGCTATGATATGTGCGGATAAAGATTTTATTAATGAAGCATTTAGAATGAGAAAATTAATAGGCGGAGGAATGAGACAAATAGGACTTATGGCTGCTGCCGGAATATATGCATTAGAAAATAATATAGCTTCATTAGAAGAAGATCATCAAAAAGCAAAAAAAATAGCAAAAGCAATATTAGAATCTGGAATGGGAACATTAAATTTAGAAGATGTAGAAACTAATATAGTTATAACTAATACAAAAAAATTATCAACAGAAATATTATCAAAACTTTCAGAAAAAGGTATTAAGGCAAATTCTTTCGGTGATTATAAAATAAGATTTGTTACTCATAGAGACATAAGTATGCAAAAAATAGATGAAGTTTGCGAGATCATAAAAAATTTAAAAATATAATTAATAAAAAAAGAGTATGCTTAATATAAAAAGCATACTCTTATATTTTATTTATTTGAAATTACTATCTAATTTGAAATATTCCAATTCAGAAGATAAATTATTAGTTCCATTGACTACATCTTTTCCAAGCAATGAACTATCATTAACTAATTCAGCATTTTCCTGAGTAATTTTATTTAATTCATTCATAGCCATATTAATTTGTCTTACACTTTCTTCTTCTTCAGCTGTAGCTTCTGATATATTAATTAATATATCAGAAACTTCTTTGGCAGAATTTTCTATCGCTATAAGTATATCTAAAGATCTTTTTACAGACTCATCTCCAATTTCTATTTTAGATACAGTATTTTCTATTATGTTTGTAATGCTTCCTGCCGCTTCATTAACATTCTGGGCTAAACTTCTTATTTCTGAAGCTACAACAGCAAATCCTCTGCCCTGTTCTCCAGCCCTTGCTGCCTCTACAGCTGCATTGAGTGCTAATATATTAGTTTGAAAAGCTATAGATTGTATTAATTTAGTAATATTTGATATTTCCTTACTAGATTCTGAAATTTCAGTCATATTATTTGATATTTCATTAACTGCTGATACTCCGCTTTGTGTAGATTCAGTAACTTTAGAACTCATATTTTTAGCATCATAAGAATTTTTTGATGTATTTGAAATAGCTGTAAGCAAATTTTCTATAGAACTAGTTATTTCTTCAACAGCCGCAGCCTGAGAAGATGTTCTGTCAGATAAATTATCTATACCTCTTGATATTTTTTCAGATGAATTATTAATTAATGATATATTTTCCTTTAATTCAGAAACTATAGTGAACATAATATGCTGCATATCATTAATTGAATTAGCTAAAGTACCTGAAACATCTTTTCTTTTTAAATCTTTCTCTTCAAATTGACTGTCGAATCTTCCGTCCTGCATCAATGTCATTATTGTAATAGCATGATATAAATTATTTGATAATGGTATTACTATTCTGGCAACCAAAAGGAATTCTAATACTATAAGTAAAAATATACATAAAAAGAAACTTAACATTAAGAATCTAAATTGAGAATAAAATATTTCAGCGCTTCCTTTAAATACTAGTATCCAAGGAGCATTATCTGTTCTTTTAATAGAATACCATTCATTACCTATTATATCTAAATCGCCTATATGAGATGATAAATTATTTTTAAAATCAGCAAATATGGGATATGTAAATAAATTATTAGTTTCATCTAGGATATAATCTTTATTATCATGTGTCATAAAAATACCCTTATCAGAAACTATATAAATTTCATCTTCAAAATTTTTCTTTAAACTTTCAGTGATGGTGTTTATATTGGCAAAATCTATTGCACATACCCCTTTTAAACTACCATTAGTATAAACAGCCTTTCCAAATGTAACTGTAAGCTTATTAACAGCAAAATCTATATAAGGATCACTGATCATTATATTATTAGTGGCAACAGAATATTTATACCAATCTCTAGAAGTTTGATCATAAGTAATAGGATAAACTTCCAAAGTATTCATAAAAACCCCACCCTGAGGATATGGAGTGCTGTTTCCAAAATATACATTCAAATAACCTTCATTAAGTTTCTGAACATTAGTAATAAAATTACCAAATTCTACCCAATTAGGATTAGATGATAAATATGCCTCCATAACATAAATAGTATTTTTTAACTCTTCAACATACCCTTCTGTTCTAGTTTTAGCCTCTAATGCTTGAAGATTTTTTTCTCTTAAAAATCTAGATTTATATAAAGGCTTATAAAAAATATATATAACAACAAATAACAACAGAAGAAATATTATAAAAGGAGCTAAAAATTTGATCATTAATTTATTTTTCATAATGGCAACCTTTATAGAAATTTAGTGTCCATTTTAAATATATAAAATAATGTCCTTAAAGTCAAAAATAATGATAATTTTTTGTACAAAATTCTGCAATTTTAAAGATTTGATATTACTCTTATGTTTTCTCCATAAGACCATATGTTATTATTATCTTTATAATCAATAAATACAGATTTTGGAGAAATAAGCATATTTAAAGCAAAAAGAGAAAAAGAAAAAACATTATTTATATTAGGCAAACTACCTTCTAATATATTTGCTCTAAGCATTTCATTATTTACAGGGACTTTATAATTACTGTAATTAGATTCTATTATATTTAATCCTACTTTTTCTATAAATTTTATAAGATTATCCTTATTAAAATTCACAATATGCTCAGTAGATAAATATCTCATAAGCATATCATAGCTGCATTGATCTTTCATAGGTGAATTAGGCACTTCAATATATAAATATCCATTAGGTTTAATCATATTTTTAATTTTTAATAATATTTCAGATGGATTTTTAAAATGCTCTATTACATGTGAAAGCATTATTATATCATATTTATCTTCACTTTCTAAAAAATTAGGTTTTAAATCAATGTTGTATTTATTTTTTGCATAAAGCCTGGCATTATCATTGAGTTCATAACCGTAAACATCACAGCCATATTTTTTAAATATACTCAACAATAAACCATCAAAAGCACCTATTTCACATACTTTTTTATTTTTACAGTCAATATAATTATTTACAAAATTAAACTGAGATAAGCTTCTAGCATAACGCATTTTGCTTTTAGCTTTTTCAAATAATTTATTTTTTATATTATTATGATATTCATTCTTATACAGAAGATATATTTCTTCATCAGTGGGCTGATCTATAAAATAAAGCCCGCAATTACTGCATTGATAAACCTTTTTGTGATTCTTCCATATATTTTTTATAATGCCGATTTCAGTATAATTGTTACTTCCACAAACCTCACATATCATAAAAATATACTCTATTATTACTATTATTCAAAAGAAAGCTCAATTCCGCATTTAGGACATTTAGTCATATCTTCTGTAATGCTAGATCCGCAGTTAGGACATTCATAAACTTCTATCTCTTCAACAACCTCTTCAGAAGTAGTTTCATATTCATCATCAGAAGCCTCTACAACCTCAACAACATCTTTCATTACAAGCATTAAATTATCAACAACATCTTTTTCGAGATTAGTTTTTTCCATAACATCTTCTACAGACATATTATATAATTCTTCTATAGAATTGATATTATTATCTATAAGAGTTTTTATTATAGCTTCATCAATACCCTGTAATGAATATAAATTACTTTCAAATACTTCTGCTGTTTCTAACTCTTCATCAGCAGCCTGAACTTCTTCTGCAGTATCTGAGAATATTTGATTCAAAGGAACTATATCTTTTAACAATTCAGGATTTTCTTTAATATCTGTTTCTGTTTTTATATCAAAATAATATCCTGTAAGCTGAGAAGCTAATTTCACATTATAACCGCTTTTACCCAAAGCAAGAGAAAGCTGTTCATCTGGTATAATAATCATAGCTTCTTTTTTTTCCGGATCTGTAATAATAATTCTTATAGGTTTAGCTGGAGTGATAGCCTCAGCGATATATTCTCTTATATCTTTAGACCATTTTACAACGTCTATCTTTTCGCCTTCTATTTCTTTAATTATAGATTGTATACGAATACCTTTTTGCCCTATACAAGCACCTATAGGATCAACTTCAGGCTTATTAGATGCAACTGCAACTTTTATTTTTAATCCAGGCTGTCTTACTACATTTTTAATTTCTATAGTACCATCAGCAATTTCTGGTATTTCTAATTCAAAAAGCTTCTTTATAAAGTCAGATTTTGTTCTAGTAAGCAATATTTTTGTATGAACCTCTTTACCTTTTTCATCTTTACCCCCCTGAACTTTATATATATAAGCTCTTATTCTATCTCCAACAGTATAATGTTCTCTAGGAGATTGGTCTTTCTTCTGTAATTCCCCTTCTGTCTTTCCTAAATTTATATAGATAGTTCCTCTATGTTCTCTTTGGAAATATCCGTTTACAAGCTGATTTTCTCTTCTTTTAAATTCATTATATATAAGATTTTTTTCTAATTCAGAAATTTTTTGGAAAAATGCAGTTCTTGCTACTGTACTTTCTATTCTTCCGAATGCTTCTACCTGATCAACAAGTATTAAAACTTCATCACCCAAATTAATATCCTGATCTAATTTCTTAGCCTCTTCTAAAGATATTTCTTTATTCTTATTTCTAACTTCTTCTACAACACTAGCACCCTTATATACAGTAGGATTATTTTTATTGTCAAAATGAATATGAAATTTTATATCATCACCATATTTCTTCTTTAAAGCTAATTCCATAGTGGATGCTATTACTTCTTTTAAAAGCTCCACACTAATATCTTTTTCATCAGAAAGCTGCTGTAAATAAGTTCCAACATTTTCAAACATTTTGACTTCTCCATTTTTTATTTTTTATTAAACATATTTATAGTATATAAATATTAACAATTTAATCTTGCTTTTATGATATCTTTTTTTAATATTTTTATATTTTTTTCATTAATAACATTATCTTCATCTGTTACAGTTATTATAATGTAATCATCTTCAGACTTTTTCAACATTGCATAAGCAGTAATAAATTCTTCACCGTTTCTATATTTTATTTTTATAGGCATATCTTCAAATAATTCATATCTGTCATTAAATTTCCACCTAAATCCGGCAGAAGAAACTGTTATGGTATAATCTCCCTCATCATAACCATTAGCTTTTATGCAATCCTGAATCTTTCTAGTAGTTTCTATACAATGAGTATGAGATACACTTTCTTTTTTCTTAAAAATAACAGCATATACTTTTTTATTATCAGAAATAGCTCTCACTTTCAAATCAAGCAGATATATATTACTTTTCTCTAAAATATCTTTTATACCGTTATATAATATAATTTCATCTATTATATTATTATCTGCTTTCTTAGTAACTTTATCTTTTTTTAATTTCTTTTTTTTAGGCTCTCTGCCATATTCTTTTTGTTTCTGAGGTCTAGTTTTATTATTCATATAAATGCTGTTTTTTATTATTTTCCTAATATAAAAAAAGAGTGTCAGTTTTTGCTGCCAAAAACCAACGCCCTTCATTACAAATATTTTCGGAAGTATTTTTATTTTACCCTACTAATGATTTTTGTCAAGTACTTTAATAAAATTTATTATTATGTTAATATTATTTAATTGACTTTTATTATTTTCTATTTTATTATAAATAAACTATGAATAGTATTTATTAAATGATTGGTAAAAGATGATATTTTATATATTAACAATTATATTTTTCTTATATGTGGTATCTATAGCTATAAAAATGCTGCTTGAAAACAGACCTCCTTATTCATTTATAGCCTGGCTTACTGTTTTAGTATTTTTGCCTTATATTGGTGTAATATTTTATATATTCCTTGGAATGGATTGGAAAAAATCAAAAAAGAAAATTTCTGCTAAACTTCCAGAGGATATGATAAAAAATTATTTTTCTTCATTGCTTAAAGAACAAATAAAAATACTTGATAATATGCAGGGTAATTATGGGAAGCATATAAATTTGGTTAAGCTTGCAATAAAAAGCGGATACTCACCTATTACAGTTCAAAATGAAGTTTATGTATTTGATGATGGCGAAAAACTCTTTGATGCTATAATTCAAGATCTAAAACTAGCAGAAAAAACTATACATATGGAATATTTTATATGGAGAAGCGATAAACTTGGAAATAGAATAAAAGATGTTCTCATAAAAAAAGCAAAACAAGGAGTTGAAATAAGGCTTATATTTGATGGTGTAGGATCATTAAAGAGAATAAGCAGAAAATACAGAAGAGAATTGAAAAAAAATGGAATAAAATTTTTATATTATCATGACCCTTTTTCTATATTATGGACTAGATTTGTAAATTACAGAAATCACAGAAAAATAGTTGTAGTTGATGGTGTTGTAGCATATATGGGAGGAATGAATTTAGGACAGGAATATATAGACGGAGGAAAACGATTTAATTCTTGGAAAGATGTACATATGAGAATAGTTGGAGATTCATGCAATCTTATACAGAATGTTTTCGTTTGCGATTGGTATAATGCAGGCGGAAGAGATTTAGAAATTTTTAATGTTGAAGAAAATAAACATAAGCATTTAAGAAGAATAAAATATGCTAATAAGGAATTAAACGAAGAAAAAGTATCAATTATAAGAAAAGATTTATTTCCGCAGTCATTTACCGATAAATTTCTGCCTGTTCAGATAATAACTTCAGGTGCAGACTCTAAATGGGACAGCATACAAAAAGTATATTCTAAAATGATAGAAGAAGCTAAAGAAAGTATTTACATAGAAAGCCCATACTTTGTACCTGATGACGGATTTTTAAGAACTTTAGAGAATGCTGCATTATCCGAAGTAAATGTAAACCTTATGATAACAGGAAACCCTGATAAATTAGTTGCTTGGTGGGTGGCCCAGACATATTTTGAAACTTTACTAAATGCTGGTGTAAATATATATTTATATGAAAAAGGTTTCTTGCACAGTAAATTCTGTGTAATGGATGGAAGAATAGTATCATGCGGTACTTGCAACATGGATATAAGAAGCTTTTATTTACATTACGAAATGAATGCTGTTATATATGATATTGATATAGCTAAAAAATTTGAGGATATATTTAAAAAAGATATGCTTGATTCCCATAAAATAACTATAGAGGAATATTCTAAACAGCCTATGCTTGTAAGACTTAGAAATTCGGCTTGCAGAATTATAGCTCCTGTTTTATAATATGGCATATTTTTTTATATGGTAAATAATTATGATGAAGAAAATAAAAATATCAGAATTAGATAATCAAGCCCTTTTCGAATTGGGATTTTCAAAAGAGAGACATATTCTTTTTGTAGATGATATAGGTATAAAAAAGGATAATATACCAACTCTAAATGAACTTCTAAAAACTAGAGAAGATTTCTTTATTAACTTATCGTCAGAAAAGGATGAAAGCAATAAAAATTATATAAGCGGTAATGATCTGCTTACAGCTTTGCCTGAAATGAGAAATCTTATATATCATGCATCGTTAAAATATCCTTTAAAAAATATTTCTATATTTGCTAAACTTATCAATTTGAGAAGTTTGCATCTATACGGTGATTTGCCTAAAGATATGGAATTAAAGCCTCTTGATAATATAGAAAATTTAGAAAGTATTTATATAGAAAATGGGCTTACATTAAGACAAGATGTTTATTTATCTATGAAAAGTACAATAAGAGAAATAGGTGCTGGAACATTCAGAATGGAGTCTTTTGATAAGAATCCTAATCTTAAAAAAATAGCCGTTCTTACAGGAGTTTCTCATGAGGAAGAAATGCCTAAAAAACTTCCAGAACTAGAAGAACTCTATATTGAAAAAGGCAAGAATATAAGATCATTTAATTTTATATCAGAAATGAAAACTCTTAAAACTTTGGAATTGAATAATATACCTACATTAAAAGAAATTCCTGATTTAAGTAATTTAGAAGATTTAAAAAAGGTTATTTTAACTAATCTTAGAAATCTTGAAAATATGGATGCTATATTAAATCATCCTAGAATAAGAATTTTAATATTAGAAAATATAAAATGCTTTAATGTAGATATGCTTTCAAAGGAAACAGCTCCTAAATTAAAATATGTATCTGTTATAAGCGATGATAAAAATTGGGATAAAAGAACAAAGAAATTACTGGAAGAAAAAGGATATAAAGACTATAATGAAGATTAGTGCCTTTGAATTCTATATACAAAAAGATAAATATAAAAATCTAGAAATAATAAATAATCATTTAAAAAATATAAGTACCAAAGAAAAATCTGATTTAATAGTACTTCCTGAATTATCTTCTAATGGTTATTTATTTGAAAACAGAGAAGAATTAATACTTACTGCTGAAAATATAAAAGACGGCATATTTATAAATAGCCTATCTGAAATGTCAAAAAAATATGATACCTCTATAATTGCAGGATTCGCTGAAAAGTTTGAAGATAAAATTTATAATTCTGCTGCAATAATAGAAAAAGGAAATATAAAAGGCATATATAGGAAAATACATTTATCCGATTTTGAAAAGAAATTTTTTGATATTGGAGAAATAAATAATGCTGATTTAGTCTTCAATATAAACGGCATTAATATATCAGTACAAATATGCTTTGATTTATGGTTCAATGAAATATCAAGAAAGCAAATATTAAATGGAAGTAATTTAATATGCGTACTTGCTAATTTTGGCTCCAACACTACTTTTGAAATAGCTAGAATAAGAGCAATAGAAAATTTAACTCCTCTAGTATTATGTAATCGCATAGGTATAGAAAAAAATTCAATTATGGAAGCTTCTTTTATTGGCAAAAGTTTTATATGCGATGAAACAGGAAAATTACTCACAAATATAAACGAAAATCAAAACAATAAGATAATAACTGCTGAAATAGAAATAAAAAACAATAGACAAAATATAATATGTTCTGATTTTATAGAAGAAATAAAAAGACATTATTAATAAAATAGAATGAGCATGATTTTGTATAATCAAGCCCATTCCAAATATAATTTTTATATTATCAAGTTTTACAATTTGAAATAACTTACAACGTCTATTAATTTCTGAGCCTCGCTGCTTAAAGTTATACTAGCTTCTTTTGACTGCTCTACTAAGCTAGCATTTTCTTGTGTGCTTGCATCCATTTTCAATACTGCCTGATTAACCTGATCAACTCCGCTTTGCTGTTCTACTGCTGTTGTAGAAATATCTCTCATTATATTGGCTGTATTTTCTATTTTATCCTTAATATCAACAAATATTTCCTGAGATTTTCTTGCTGCTTCTGTTGCTACTCTTATTTTCTCATCTGAATCAGCTATTAAGGAAGTAATATCTTTTACAGATGTTTGAGTATTCTGTGCTAAAGTTCTAACTTCAGAGGCTACAACAGAGAAACCTCTGCCCTGCTCTCCTGCACGTGCTGCTTCAACTGATGCATTTAATGCTAATATATTAGTTTGAAAAGCAATATCTTCTATTAATTTTGTTATATTAGTTATTTTTCTGCTTGCTTCATAAACATCTTCCATACTTCTTGTTGTACTGTCTATTATAAGTCCTGCTTCTTCTACAGACTTTTTAGAATCATTCATCATATTATTTCCTATAACAGATTTTTCTGCAGAATTTTTTATTGTAGAAGCCATTTGCTCCATAGAACTAGCAGTTTGTTCCAATGATGATGATTGAGATTGAGTTCTTAAAGCTAAATCATTATTTCCGCTTGCTAATTCTTTTGATGTCAATTCTATATTATTAGAAGAATCAATTATATTGCTTACTATATTTTTTAACTTTTCTATAGTATTATTAAATCCATTAGCTATTATTCCAAATTCATGATTTTGATATTTATTAGTCAAAAATTTAGTTGGTGCTGATACAGTTAAATCTCCGTTTCCAAGTCTGTTCAAATCGCTTGCTATTCTTGATAATACTCTTGATATATTTTTATTAACATAAACTATAACTATAAATGATGTAATAATAAGAAGTAATAAACTCAACACTATAGTTATTTTTATTAAAGTATTTTTATTATCAAAAAATTCACTATCAAGCATAGTAACGCACATTATCCAATCTATATTTTCAAGTCTTGAAAAAGCCATTATTTTTTTACCTTCATCCTCATAATGTAAAGCACCTTTTCTCTGTGAGGCTGCAGCAGATAAAGCATTTTTAGAACCTATAGATATAGTATTAACTTTTTTAACTTCTTTATGAGCTACTCTCCTTCCTTCTTCATTAACAATATATATATTACCTGTTTTTCCTATAGTAATTTCAGAAAAATATTTTTGAACAAAAGAATCCCATCTCAATTCAGCATATAAAACTCCGGCAGGTCTTGCATTAGTATCAAATACTCCGGCCAAAACACCTATAACATAGTTTCCTGTAACTGATGACAAATAAATCTCATCTTCAATAGCATACTTATAATTATTGTTTTGAAGCTCTTTCCATATAGTTTTTTGACTTATAGTATTCAAATGTTCATTAGAAGCAGTATCTAAAACAACTTTTCCATTTAAATCTATTAAAGCAAAAGCTGAGAAATGAGATTCTAATTCTTTTAGAAGCTCTGTAAATTCACCGTTTGCTATAGATAATGTATATTGATTAGGATTTTCAAAATAATCTAAAAATTCAGATTCTTTTGATATAACAGAAGTCAAATCTGCCTGATCTTCAATCCATATAGAAACTAAATCTCTATATCCGTCAGCAGTTTCCATAAATCCGCTTATAGCAGTTCTCTCCATAAATATTGCCGAAGCAGATATTATTACTATAATAAGAACCAAAAGCATTACAGCTACAGATGATATAATAGTAAAAGGCATTTTAAATTTCAAAGTTTGCATAAATTTCATAAATAACCCCCATATATAACTCAATTATTACAATAATAGTATATGATATTTTTTTAAAAAAGTCTATATATTTGTAAATATTTTTTACTAAAATCTTTAAAAATCTTTTATTTTTTACATATAAAGTAAATATTCGGTAAATTTACAACTTAATTGTAAATATTTTTTATTTTTAATATTTTTCTTTGACAAAATTAATATAATTGTATATCATAATAGTATTATTAAAATTAAGGATTCAATATGTATAATATCAGCCAATTAAAAGACTATTTAAAAGAGAAAAAGATGGATGAAAAATTTTCTTCTATTTATGGAAATGATGCATACAGTATATCTGAAGCATATAACAGATTAAGTGATACTATAAAACATTTTGAAAGTATAGAAAAAACTCAGGAAATATATGTTTTTAGTGCTTCAGGAAGAACTGAACTTTCAGGTAATCATACAGATCATAATAATGGATGTGTATTAACTGCTTCTATAAATTTAGATAAGTTGGCAGTAGTTGCAAAAAGAGATGATAATAAAATAGTTGTTTATACTGACTATTCTAATAATCCTGACATCATAGATATTAATGACTTGAATATAAATAAAGATGAGTATGGAAAATCTAATGCTCTAACAAGAGGCGTTTGTGCCGGAATAAAAAATAAAGGATACAATATAGGCGGATGTACAGTAACTTTAAATAATAAAGTACTTATAGGAAGCGGATTAAGCAGTTCAGCGAGCTTTGAATCTTTGATTGGCGAAATACAGAATGCACTATACAATGAAGATAAAATAAGCAAAGTTGATATAGCAAAAATTGGGCAGTATGCTGAAAATGTTTATTTTGGAAAGCCTTGCGGACTTATGGATCAAATGGGATGTTCTGTAGGCGGTATTATGTCTATAGATTTCAAAGATAATGATAACCCTATAATAGAAAAAGTTGAATATGATTTTGAAAGCAAAGGTTATGCTCTTATGATAGTTGATGCTAAAGGAGATCATAGCGGACTTACAAATGAATATGCTGCTATAAGAGAAGAAATGAATGCTGTTGCAAATTATTTAGGAAAAAAAGTATGCAGAAGGATAACTAAAAAAGAATTGATTGATAATGCTTCTAAATTAAGAGCTGAAGTTGGAGATAGAGCTATAATGAGAGCTTATCACTTTTTAGAGGAAAATGAAAGAGTTATCAATCAAATAAATGCACTTAAAAAAGATGATATAAATACATATATAAAACTTATGAACGAATCAGGACTTTCAAGCTTTATGTATTTACAAAACTGCTATTCTGTTACAAGTTCAAAAAATATGGGAGTAGCTTTAGGACTTACTCTAACAAAAGACTTTTTAAAAGACGAAGGTGCTTGCCGTGTACATGGAGGCGGATTCGCTGGAACTATACAGGCTTTAATACCTGTAAATAAAGTTGAAGAATATAAAAAATATATGAATTCAATATTTGGCGAAGGAAGTGCTGTAAAAATAAGAGTGAGACAATCTCCTGTTTGTGCAATCTAAAAAATCATAACTGATAATTATAACTAACAATAAAAAATAAAAGACAAGTCTAATTTTATAGTCTTGTCTTTTTTATATAATTAATTTCTAATTCAAAATTAATTTTTCCAAGGTACTGTATTGTTTAACCAGCCTCTATCATTCCAATAATTAAAATCATTCTCAGTGAAATTTTTCTTCTTATGCAATGATTTTATTATTTTAAAAAATATCTTTGTTTTTATAGAAGGATTAACTTTACCATATTCCCTTTTTATTTTTTCTGCAGCTAAATCCATTTTTCTTGCAATAGAATCTTTTATTTCATCTTTAACATTATTCCAAGTAACTTCTCTTACTGCAAATCCATAACTATATGTTTTTGCTACTCCCCAAAAGAAAGTACTATCAGACATATCTTTACAAGTGTTTTTCATTCCTCCACCTGCAGCAGTAGAAATACATACAGCCTGTTTTTTGAACATTGATTCATTTGGTCTGTGGACTATCCATCTATAACCATAATGATCTAAAAAAGCCTTCATAGCACCTGTTACATGATACACATACACAGGACTTGCTAATATTATTATGTCAGCATTGTCCATAGCATCTGTAATAGGTTTTAATTTATCATAATGAGGACATAAAGTTTCAGATTTTATAAAACAATTATTACAGCCTACACAAAAAGAGCTAAAATCTCTAGGAAGAAAAAACTCTGTAACTTCTCCTCCCAATCTATCATAAAGCATTTTTGCTGCATGATATGTTGAACCTTTATGATTCTGTCCATGTATGACTGCTATTTTCATTGTTTAATTTACACCTTAAAAGATTAATCTCTCTTTATCTCTCTAGGGAAATCATACTCTTCTAAAGGAAGCAATTTAGGAGCTTTCTCTGAAATATCTCTAAGTTCTTTTGAATAGAAATATTCTGTTCCTGAAATCTTTTTAGATATATATTTTCTTAAACTTGAAATATATATTGTAACTCCAGGGAAAAATCCTTCCATAGAAGTGATGCTGCTATGTGATAATTTTTCAAATTCAGCACTCATTTCATCTCTTTTAGCCTCTAATTGAGCTGTTTCTCTTACAAGATTTGTAATTCTTCTAAGTATATCTTTTATTCCTTCTCTTTTATTAGGCGGTATTCTCTGTATAAATGCTTTTGGATTTTTAAAATACTCTGTACCTAAAAGAGATTTAATCTTACTCATCTCTTCTTTATTAGTTTTAACTGTAGCAACAATATTTTTAAACTCTGCATCAGCTTCAGCATCTCTACCAACTGTAATAGTAGTTTTTGATTCACTCATAGAACCAATACTTTTAGCCCAGACACCATTCAAAGCCTTAACATTTCCTCCAATAATAACACCTTTACCTTCAAGTACAATAACTCTGTCATTTCCAGCTATTTCAGCATTAACAAGCTGCTGAGATAATACATCCCCTTTACATATTATATTAGCATTTCTAATGAATTGAGAATACATCTTTCCATTAACATGTATTGTACTGTTAGGACCTCCTATTATACCGCCGGAAACTATTAAATTACCTGCACATTCTATATATGCATCCTCAATATTACCATGTACATATATATCGCCCTCTGTTTTTATAGAAAATCCAGGAGCAACATTATCTTTAATAATAAGAGAACCATTAACTTCTATATTACCTGTTGATAAATCTACTTTATCTATTTCTGCTACAGTACTTACTGATAAAGTATTATTGTGATTGCTTAATATACCTCTTATACCGCTTCTAATAGTAATACCATCAGGATCAACAACAACATTTTTTCCTAATTTATAGCAGGGATCATCATCATGATGAGCTTCCATTAACACATCATATATATCAAGTCCATCAATAGAAGGTTTTTCCTCCATGAAGTGAGCTATTTGAATTCCTGCTTCTATATTATGAATGAATCCTCTTTCTTTAAAGTCTATGGCACCTGTTTCTGATTCTTTTCCACTGTCCAAAGTAAAATCATAGTCAAGTATAACTTTTTGAACGTTACCATCTATAGGTTTTCTGCCTTCAACAAAGACACACATAACACCTTCATCATATTTCAAATTATACTCTACAAGTTCAGTTATTTTATCATAATTAACCATTAATTTTATAGGTATTTGGGATATAATAGTTTGTATTTCCTCAAGTACAAGCTGTTTTTTCTGACGCTTTTGAGGAGGAAGAACCATTACCCCTCTCCATTTATCAGCTACATTGATAACAGGAATAATAGAAACAGACTTAAGCTCATCATAAAATACATATCCATAAACAGTACTTTTATAAAGTCCTGTCATTTTATCAAATTTTACATTCTTACTAGCTTTTACACCTTCTCGTTTTGAAATTGATTTTAATACGGCATCTCCAGGACGAACATAATTTTTTAAAAGTTCCTCATATAAATTTTGATCATTGCTATCAACATCAACAATTTGATCGTAAATTTCTCTTGTATTTACAAGATTATCATAATAAAATTCATAATTATTAGGATCAATTGATAATGTTTGTGTTGTAACTTCTTTAGCCATATATTCTCCTTACAAAACGAATCAGTATATTCAAACTTTTTTACATAAGAAGAGCATAACATCTCCTCTATTAAATAATTTAACATATTTATCAAAAAAAGTTTTAATAAATTTATTGGGCTTCTTCTCTATAGGTATAGAACCCCAAGAAAAATCACTGATTATATTAAAACCTATACTTTTCATATATTTAGACAATGTTGTCTTTGAAAATAGCCATAAATGCTGTGGCATTACAGCTCTCCAAGCTCCTCCATATTTTTTAGCAAACATACCATCAGCATTTGGTGTTGTGATTGCTAAATACCCACCTTTTGCAAGTATTCTGTAAATTTCTTTAAGAGTGTCTGCAGGATTAGGAACATGCTCTATGACATGTGAAAAATGTATGAAAGAAAAATAATCACTTTCAAATCCTACATCAAGCAAAGGCTTTTCATGCACTGTTATACCATAATTTTTTCTAGCATACTCAGCAGATGATGAGCATATTTCAATACCTTGTGCATTATAACCTTTAGTCTTCAAATAATTTAACATCATACCTGTAGCACAGCCTATATCAAGAACATTTTTATTAGGAAGTTCGCTTTCTATTTTATCAAATCCTATATCTTTCATAGCAAGCTTCATAAGACCAAAAAAATTTTCCTGATTGGCTACCTCATATTCAAAATAATTATCACTATATATATCATTTATTTCTTCCTGAGTCAAAACAGGATATTGATATATAAGTCCGCAATTTAAACATTTATTGTAACTTACCAAATCTGTTTTTATATAAACTTTAGACTTAGTGCTACCACAAAATTCACATTCTTTGTTTTCCACTGTATAACTCTCCAATATTATATTCGGAAAAAAAGATTGTTTCTTTACATATTACACAAATATTATTGCATTTAAGATTATTTGTTATTAACTGTTAAAATTATCTCAGTATTAACACCTACTACTTCATCTGCAGCAGGAATTTGTGATAATACAACATCATTTTCATACATATCATCAGTTATGGTTACTTTAGGCAGAATATTAACATTTGTCATAGTATTTAAAACCTCATTACTAATTATACTAAGAGCTTTATCATACTTCATACCTGTAACATCCGGCATCTTCATAAGTGCTTGTTCAGCAACATTTACTACCAAATATACAGTTCTTCCTCTTTTAACCTTTACTCCACCTTTAGGCTCCTGACTTACAATAGTACCCAACGGATAATTATCAAAATAGTGTGTCTGCACATTGAGATTCATACCCTCTTTTTCCAATAAATTAAATGCTTCAAATATTTCTTTTCCTTGAACATCTGGAAGCTCAAAAGATTCACCACCAGATTTAACAACTATAAATACTATTAAAGTTACAACGATAGCTTGTAAAACAAAAAGCAAAACAGCGAAAAGTATCAATCTTCTAAATACCAAAAATGACTTAGGATCAGTTATTATTCCATCAGGCAAAATTTTATTTATGATTCTTTTTAAAAAGGATATTATTTTATTAAAAAAGTCTTTTATTTTAGCCATAATTTACAATCATACTCCACTTTTAATTAAAATATTCTCCAACAACTAGTTTATTTCCACATAAAAACTCTTTAACGGTCTGTCTTTTCTTTCCTTCTCTTTGAAGTTCCTTTATAACATATATTCCATTAAGAGCATTTATATAAATACCATTATTATTAACATCAACTATCTTACCAAAATCAGTATTATTCTCAAATTTACATACATATTCACTACTAAAAACTTTTATAGAAACATCTTTGTAAAAACAGTAAGCTGTAGGCCATCTAACAAAAGCTCTCGTCATATTATGCAAACTAAGTGCATCCTTTGAAAAATCAAGTTTTCCATCTTCTTTTTTTATCTTACTGCAATATGTAGCTAATGAATCATCTTGCTTTATCATATTAGATATATGCTTATCAGTATCTTTAAAAAACTCTTTAAGCAAATATACACCACTTTCTTTTATTTTATCATATAAATCATTAAACTTCCAATCTTTATCTATATTAACCTCATGCTGAAGTATAATATCGCCTTCATCTAATTTTATATCCATTTTTTGTAAAGTAGTTCCGCTTTTTTCAAATCCATAAAGCAAAGCATGCTCAACAGGGCTAGCACCTCTAAGTACAGGCAAAAGAGATCCATGAATATTAAGAGGCATAATCTTAGGCAATGATAATGTTCTTTTATTTAGAATCTTACCATAAGCTACCACTATTAAAAAATCAGGGGATAAATCTGATAAAATATTATAGAAATCATCTTTATTTATGCTTTCAGGCTGAAAAAGATTAAGATGCTTCTCTAATGCAATTTCTACTACAGGCGAATTGATAATATTACCCTTTCTATCTTTTTTAGTATCTATAGGAGCTATTACTCCATTAAGATTAACATTATCTAATTCCATTAATTGTAAGATACAATCTCTTGTAAAATCGGTTGAACCAGCTATTATAACATTATACATAATAGATTGATTATATATTTTTATTGTTAAAAGTCAAATATAATTACGAAATAAATTATAATGTTATTCCTCTATAATATCAACACCCTTTACATTTGATAAGAATTGTATAAACAAATCTAATACTATAGGATCTACAGCTATTTTATTTTCTGTGAACATCTTTTTCATAAAAAATACTACTTCTTCAGGATTTTTATTTCTGCTTCCTTCCATAAATGTTAATGTATCGTATATATCCACTACTTCTAACATTTTAGCTGGAAAATAAGCAAAACATTCAGCATTTATTATATCTTCAGGCTCAAAAGACATTAGAAAATCAACTTTATGTTTAGGATCATTTATCTTTTTATCAAAGAAATTCTTCAATATTCCGCTTCCATAACCATAACATTCATGATGAAGTCCAACTGATAAGCAGGATTCTTCTCTTTGATTTAGAACATATTTTAAAAAATAGTACGCTTTAGCAGTATGGAAATCTTTAAAATCTCCGTCTTTAATAAAATCATCTGTAGGAACAAAATCTATCATATTAAGCATAGCAACATCATGATAAAAAGCACCTATAGCATAACTTACTATTTCAGAACCTGTAAATTTTCTTATTCCAAGTCTATACACATTTTCTAGTTTCTCTATACTTTTTACAAGATTAAATCTGCTTAAAATAGTTTTATATTTTTCAAAATAAAGATTTTTATAATCCTGTCTTAATTTACTGCTCAATCCCTTATTAAATATATTATTATAATAGTATAAGAATTCTATCATAAGTATACAAACTCTATTACTATGACTTAATATATTAGGATCATCAAGCATATCTAAATTATCAAATATATCTCTATAAAAATATTCTTTTTCCAAATATGTTACTATACTATTCATTATACTAGAAATCATAATTTCAGTTTCTGTATTAACAGTATCATTACGATTTTTACTGGAACTTTTTATATATTTTAGATGTCTTATAAAATCTAATCTTCCAACAATACCCATACCAGTCAATAAACGCTCTATATTTGGTGCTATTTCAGGAGTTACTTTAGGTGTTTTAGCTTCTAACTTTAATTGATCTAAATATGGCTTTAATAAATAAAGTCTATTACTTGGTTTCTCTTTTACCATTCTGTTTAAAAGATTATCATTAGCTATTTTTAATTTCTCATTTTTTGATATACAATTTTTATATATATGATAAAAATATTCATATTCATTGAATTTACTATCATCTGATCCTTCAACTACATTATTTTTATTTGTTTGAGGGTTATTCAAATTAAAAAATTTATTAGAAAATGATGATATGTAATATTTAGAATCTTTTAATAAAACATTATCTTTTTCTTGTAAAAGAATATCTAAACAATTACCAGGCACAATAATACTTATACCTTTAGGATTAACACAGGTTAATTCTATATTTTCTTTAGATATCATTTCTTTTAGTTCTATGAGTTTATCAAGATTAATCTCATAGTATTTATTCATCGCCTTAAACATAATTTACTTCCAATTTTTAATTTTTTTATGATTAATCAATTTTCCATTTCTTGTAAAATTTCATCTATATGTTTAAGCTGCCTATCTGCTGTTTTATTATAGTCTATTTCTCCAAGTGCTATTTTATATGCTTTATCAATTAAATTGTCCATTTCTAATTTAGCTTTATTTTTCATAACTTTTTCTGCTAATTCTTTAGTAACTGCCCATCTTTCCTTAGCTAAATTATAGAAAAATACAGCATATTCAAAACTTTTCTTTATATCCTCATCGAATTGAGAATTATAGAAATAATAATTTTTTTTATCATAAAGTCCGGCAAGATAAATATAATTTTGAGTTATAAGATAATTAAACTGCATGTGCATGAGATCTTTATATCTTGTATATGCTTCCTCTGTTTCTATAATAGTTAAAGCTCTATTAACAAAATCAAAAGGTGCATCTAATGCTCTTTCAAGATAATCTACATTTCTAAGCAAGTCATATTCAGCATAATAGGATGGTAATGCATAAAGTCTATAATAATCCTCAGCATAAACTATATAACCATAGTCTTTTTTCTCTACTATAGTTGATTCTTTCATACCTATTTTAGGATATAGGCTTATACTAAATATAAAAACAAATAATAATATTATTTTCTTCATGATTCGCAGCTTATAATTTAAATTATCACTGCTTTCATTAACGGTATAAATAGTATAATACTTTATTAATTATTATTCTGTTTTTCTTCGGCTTCTTTTAATATCTCAAATATAGCACTGTTATTATTATCTCTGGCTATATCTATAGGATAGTTTCCTCTGTTATTTCTAACCATAACATCAGCACCAGATAATACTAATTCGCTTACTATATCAACACTTCCAGAATTAACAGCTTTATGTAAAGGAGTATCTCCATTTTGATCTTGTATATTAAGATTAGGCTTTTTTTCTAATAACATTCTTACAATAGGAAGCTTTGAATATTCAGAAGCTATATGTAAAGCTGTATCACCATATTTATCAACGGCATTAATATCTACTTTCTGAGTTAATAAGATTCTAGCTATATTTTCAGCTCCGCTTTTTGAAGCTATCATTAAAGGAGTATAGCTTGATATACCAGCATAGTTTATATCAGCCCCTGCCTCTACTAATATCTGAAGTAAATCAACATTATCATTATTAATAGCATATTCAATTAAACTCTCTCCATCTTTAGTTACAACTGAAAGATTAGCTTTATTAGCTATTAATAACTTTGTAAGCTCAACATCATTATTCATAACAGCAACAGTTAAAGGACTAAGCCCATTACTGTCTTCCACATTGATATTTGCCTTATTTTCTATTAAAAGATTTATCATATCATTTCTGCTTGATTCTATAGGGCTGTTCATAGCATATAAAAGAGGTGTTTTTTCTTCATAGCTTTTAGCATTAACATTGGCTTTATTTTCTATTAAAACTTTAGCAAGTTCAATATCACCGTTATTAGCAGCATACATTAAAGAAGTCCATCCGTCATTATCAGCTGAATTTACATCGGCTCCATTTGTAAGAAGCACTTTTACAGTATCTATGTATGAATTTCCAGAAGCTATTATTAATGCATTTTTTCCATTGATGAGTCTATTTAAAGTATTTTTATTTATATTTGTGATTATTTTACTCATAACTTTGGCACTGTCTGCTGATTTCTGCTGAACTAATACTAAATCAACAGGAGATGAACTTGTATTATTGAATTTAGAGCCGGCTGCAGCCATTATTATATTTCCATACATATCGCTTTCACCAGCATCCTCTATTTTAGCACCTTTAGATACAAAATAATCTACTAATGCAGGATTAAGCGATAAAACTGCATTATAAAGTACAGTAGTTCCATCAGCATTCTTATAATTGATATCTGCTCCATTATCTATTAAATAACGCACTATGCTTTCATCACTATTAGCAATTGCATAACTTAAAAGTGAAGGTTCTCTTTTTAAATCAAATGAATTTTTTAATAGAAGTTCTATCATAGTTTTATTAGTTTGAGAAACAGCATAATACATTGGATATTTTGCTATATCATTACCTGTATAAGAACCGTATACATTTGCCTTACCTTCTTTTATAAGAAGTTCAGCAATTTTTGTATTATTATTGCTTATAGCTAGTATTAGAGGAGTAATTCCTGAATCATTAGCTATTTCTGCATCAGCTTTATTTTCTATTAGAAATTCTACAGCTTTTATATTATTATTTTGTACGGCATAAAATAATGGGCTTTGATTATTATCACCTGTTTCATTAACATCAGCACCATTATTATTAACCATTTCTTTTACAATACTATCTCCATACTTTTTCTTATATATTTCTTCACTGTATATTTCATAGTTTATAACCATTTTCTCCATATCAGATTTGCTCTTTACAAATAAGAACAAACCTACAAGTATACCAGCACCTACAAGAAGTACAAATACAATAGCACAAGCTACTACGGCTACTTTAAATATATATTTTTTATTTTCTTCAGCTTCTTTAGCCTTATCCACTTTTTGAATGGTAGAATTTAAATTATTATTTGAATTATCTTGATTATTATTAATCAAATTATTATTGTTATTATTATCCAAATTTTCCATAAACAAACTATTCCCCGCAGATTAATTTTTGAATATGATAACATATTTTAAATAAATTAAAAGAGATTAATGTAAAAAATATATATACTACCCTATTGTAATACAAAATTCCTAGTTTCTATATAAGGTGTCTCATCTGCAATATATGATTCTATAACAACAATATAATTTCCTCTAGGAAGTGATGATAATTCTTCTTTTGGTATAGTGAGTTTGAATACATCATTTTCTAAAACAGCATTATATTCCTTTTCGCCTCCATTAGGTAATTGAAGCAATATTTTTACTGTTGTATTAGGATCTGGCATCTCTAATGCATTATCCGGATAATTATATGAAGAAACATAAATATCTATATTCATGTCATTGTTTCTATCTGCTATAGCAGGCATATCAATATCTTCTATTCTGCTCATTTTTGTAGATAATTTTTCAATCCAATATTCAGCAGTGTAGCCATAATCTTTAAATGCACTTAATTCTATATAATTAGCTTTAGAATCTATTCTTGAAATGAAGAAAGGTCCATTTGATATATAAGCATGTCCGTATTTATCTATAAAATCAATAGCAGACTGATATCTTTTAACAGCTTCTTCTTTTGTTATAAAATCTTCTATTCCGGCAGGTATATACTGAGAATCACGCATTTCTATCAATTTCTCTTTTATGTCAGATACACATGTAGGATTTTTTACATCTATAGAAGTTAAAGACTGATCCTGAGAAATAGTATAAACATTTCCAGATTTAGAACCCTCAAGAACAATTTTCATTATAGCTTCATTTATCTCGAAAGGAATAACAGTATTTCTATTAGGATTTCCTATTTTAGGACCAACTGAAGCAATACCTATTTGTCTATTCATATCCATAGGCCAATAATAATTTCCATAAACAGTAAAACTTCCGTCTTCATTGATTACACTTCCAACAGCCCCGTCCATAGCAGAAAGATATCTTCCAGCCATAGCAGAATCATAATATTTATCGTTTTCATTAGTTTTTGTTATTATATTAGCGATGAATACACTTCCATACATTAAATCAACTAAAGATGAATCTATACCATGATGCCATTTAAAACTCTTAGGCTTGAAATCACATTTTACATAGGCAGTAAGATTATCTGATTTTGTATAAACTAATTCGCCTTTATCATTAACTTTAACAGTTAAACCCTCTTCCCATTTTTGAGTATAAGGATTGTACATTTTAGCATTTCGCGGAACTTTTACAGTACCAACAGGTATACCATTATTTCCTGCTCTAACTCCTATTTCTAAACTATTAGTATCAGGATCTCCAAGTATGAATTCTGTTTTTGCTGTAGAAGGCGATTCAAATGAAGCACCTGCATCAGAACAAGGACCTATCATTATAGCAGAATAAGCATCAGAAAATCCTCCAACTCCTACAGGATCCCAAGGACTTATAAATAATGAACCTTGTGCGGAATGCTGAAGAACTCTCAATACTTTTTCACCATTTCTGTTTGGTTTTATATCAGCACTTCTTATAGACCAATCATTTATACCATCGCCTACACCATAAAGCATTCTTCTATTGAATCTTTCTTTATTTGCCACAAAAAACTGAGTTTGAGAGTTTAAATATATTCTGATAGCATCTTCAAGCCCTATTTCCTGCAAACGCATATTACCATTCCAATATTCATCTGCAGTCAAAAACCAGCCATTTGAATTTTTATCACTTATCCTAGAAGCCTCTTTATTATCATAGTTCCAAAACTCTGCAACATTAGCTCCAGGCATATAGTTGCCTTCTCTTACATACATCTGTCTTAATGTAACGTCCCACCAAGCACGAGTAGCACCTGCCCCCCAAGCCTCTGTTATAATATTCCATCCATAATCTTTTGGGTCTGAACCGTATACAACTTGAGTAGATTTATTTCTATCATATAATAATTTTTCAACTTTTATTCCTGTTTTCTCTATTAAATCGGATATTGCATTACCTGCCGGAAGTCTTCCTGTAGGATCATCAACCCTTATAACAAATTTAATAGTTACTACTTCTCCGTTATATTTCCACCAGCCATTTTCTTTTACTAGTTTCCCCCTATTCTCTGGAAGATTAGCTGCTTTCTCCATAGCTTTATTTATATCATTAAGAGCTTTTTCCTGATTGCCGTTTTCTGTAATACCCATTTTTGAAGGTATAAGATTATATCTGTAAGTACCCGGCTGTCCCGGTGTAGCTTGTGTAAATGAAGGCTGTCCTGCTCCTCTTAAAATTTCATCAACAAGTTTTTTTCTATCAATTAAGAAATTCATAGCGAATCTTACTTCTTTTATAGCTAAAGGATTAAAATGAGTTTTTCCGTCTATTGTTGTAACTGTATATGGGGCTTTATTTGGTACAGGGTTAAATAATAATGACCATGAACCTGAAGGTACTGCATAAGTATCGAGCTTTTCTAAATCACTCTCGCCTAATGATAAATATGTACTTCCGTCTATTCCGCTTGCCATTAAATCAGCTCTGCCGTCTGCCACATCTTTAATGGCTATTGTCATATCTGTTCTCACTTCATATATTATTTTATCTATTAATGCACCGCCTCTATCTATTTCTTTATGTTGAATTTCTTCCTGACTATTGGAACATGACAATAATATTATAAATAGTATTAATATTGGAAATTTATATAAAATTTTATCATTCAATTTCATTATTTAGCCTCATTACTATATACAGATTAACATAATATATAATAATAGTATAAACAATAAAAGTCAATAAAATAATATCTATAAATTATATTCAAAATATTTTTACAACCACAAATAATATAAAAATTATATCATTATTAATAAAATATTTTTTATTAGTAGTATATGTATAATAAAACATCTATAAAATAAATAAAATATGTCCTTGACAAATATAAAAAAGAAAATTAGAATACCTAATTAAACTCAAAATTATTTTGAAATAAAAGATCTCGGAGAAAATATGAAAGTAATAGATATAGACAAAAAACCTGAAAATGAAAAAATATTTTTTGGAGATTTTGGACACTATTTAAGAATAGATTCCGTAAGTCATGAAGTGGCTAGAAAATTGAAAGAAGCTAGTGAGGGAAATACTTGGTTTTCAAAAGAAGTTGATTATAAATCTGATAAAACAAGATTCTCTTCATTGCCTCAAGATGCACAAAGAGCTTTCAAACTTAATATAGCATATCAAACTTTGATGGACAGCGGGGTTACATCAGGATTTTCATCAATATTGAACAGAATAGTTACAAGCTCAATATGGTCTATTTTATATGCAAGAATAGCTATAGAGGAAAATATACATGCTGAAAGTTATTCTTACGGACTTTCTGAAGTATTCGGACATGAAGCAACAGATACATTAGATTTAGTATACAATGATGAATTTGTCAAGCATAGAATGGAGAAAGAGGTAGAATTATTCGGAAATGTTGATGAACTATGTAATTTAGAAAATTCTCCGGCAACATTAGATGAAAAAAAACAGGCAGTATTAAAATTACTTATGGGGATATATTTGCTTGAAAGTGTGAAGTTTCCATTCTCTTTTCTTGTAACTTTCACAATTAATAATAATTATGACAATGCAATAGCAGGATTCACAAAGACTATTAAATTGATAGCACATGATGAATTAAATACACATGTACCTACTGGTAAAAATGTAATGAATATACTTAGAAAAGAAAATGATCAAGGTTTTACACATTTATTTAAAAGCGGTTGGTTTAATGATATGGCTAAAGCTATGACTGAATTTACTGTTAATGAAGAGATAAAATGGGCTAAATACCTTTTTGACGGATATGAGGTAGCAGGTATTAATTCTTCAGTAAGCGAACATTTTATTAAATATTGGGCAGGGGTTAGATTAAGAGATTTAGGAGTTGAATCTCAATATAATGAGAAAAAATCAGATATCATAGACTGGTTTAATAGCTATAGAGATATAAACAAGCAAAATGCTGCGTTACAGGAAACAACTAACACCTCTTATCAAAAAGGTGCTTTGAAAAACGATTTATAATTTATGCTTAATTTTCAAAATAAAAAAATAATTATCAGGGTTAAATTATGATAGAACTTACAAAAGATAAAAAACATATAATCATTAAAAGGGACGGCAGAGAAGAGCCTTTTAATGAAGAAAAATTAAGAAAAGTTATAGATTGGGCTACAGAAGGTAAAGAGGCTTTCACTAATCAGCTTCTTGAAGGGCTTAATATTAAAATAAATGATAAAATGAAAATAGAAGTATTATATGATGAACTCATAAATACTGCTGTTAACATGATAAGTCCTTTATACCCTATGTATGATACAATAGCAGAAAAACTTTATTTAATGAAAATATATAAAGAAACATGCGGATTAAAAAAAATAGGTTCATATCCTCATATAAAAAATTTCTTAAAAAAAGGTATAAAATATAAAATATATGATAAGGATATAATTCAGCTTTTCACAGATAAAGAATTAGATAAAATAAATTCTATGATAGATCCTAACAGAGATTTATTATTCACATATAAAGGACTTGCAATATTCTATAAAAAATATTGTAAAAACATAGGAAACAAAAAATTAGAGCTTCCTCAAATAACATATATGGTAGCTGCTATGTTCTCATTCTATGATGATTATTATAAAGGCGAAAACAAAGATAAATTAGAAATAAGCAAATCTGAAAGACTTAAATATATTAAGAGAACTTATGATATGCTTTCAAAACATGAAATTACTTTTGCAACACCTAGAATAGCAAATAGTATGACAATAAAAGCACAATTAGCTAGCTGTATATTAAACACCCCTGCTGATGATACTTGGAGCTTGAATCAAACAGATGGAAATATGGCATTATACTCAAAATTTTCAGGCGGTATAGCTTATGATGCTTCATATATAAGAGCTGCTGGTTCCACAATACAAACTAATAGAGGACGTTCCGACGGTCCTATACCTTTTATAAAAAGAGTTGAGCAAACTATATCATCATTCAATCAGGGCGGAGTTCGTAAAGGCGCATGCGTTATTACTTTCCCTTGGTGGCATTTAGATGTACTTGATTTGATTATGCTTAAAGATGCTGGCGGTACTGAAGATACCAGAGCTAGAAAATTAGTTTACTCTATTAGAATAAGCAATATATTCAGAGAAAGAGTTAATAAAGACGGATATGTAACTCTATTTGATCCTAAAGAAACTCCTCTTTTAAATGAAGAATACGGAAAAAATTTTGATGTTGCTTATATGTATTATGAAAGTAAATCTTCTATAAGAAAAAAGAAAATAAAAGCTAAAGATTTATTATTCCAAATATTAAAAGTAAGACAGGAAACAGGAAATTTATATTTAACATTTGTAGACAACATCAATGAGCAGAATATGGTTAATAGATTCGTAGGAGCTTCAAACCTCTGTCAGGAAATAGTAATACCTTCCTACCCTTCTAAACTCATAAAAGAAAAATATGTCATTAATGAAGACGGAGAATATGAAATCATACAGAGAAAGAAAAGCGGCGAGATAGGTATATGTAATTTGGTTTCTGTAAATTTAATGTCTTGGGTAAATTTCTCACCTGAAAAGAAAAAATCATTCTGTTACACTCTTTTAAGAGGATGCGACAATATTATAGATACTCAATTCTATCCTGTTAAAGAAGGTGAAATTGCAAACAAAAAGAATAGACCTATAGGAATAGGCGTTATCAATTATGCTAATTTACTTGCTTCAAATAAAATAAAATATACTGATAAAGAAGCTTTGGAATTTACAAATAAAGTTTTCGATGATTTATATTATCATATATACGAAGCATCTAATATATTAGCAAGAGAGAGAGGACCTTATAAAACTTTCAATGAATCAAAATGGAAAGAAGGATTAACTCCATTTCATATATCATTATTAAATAACAACAAAAAGAATAATCTTAATGTAAGTGTAGATAAAGAGAAATGGGATAAGCTTGCAGAAAATATAAAAAATAATGGTGTGAGATTTTCATTCCATGGAGCAATAGCCCCTACTGCTACATCAGGAAAAAGTGTATCTGCAACAGAAAGTATAGAACCTATAGTAGATTTATTTTTCATAGAAGAAGGAATACAAACACTTCCTAGCTTGGTACCTAATATCAAAAAAAATAGAGAGTACTATGAAAGATGCTGGAATATTCCTGCAAAAACTATAATAGAGCTTGCTGCTGTAAGACAGAGATATATAGATCAGTCTCAGTCATTGAATTTATATTATGTAAAACCTGATTCTGCTAAAGAGCTTTGGGACGATATTCAGTACGCTATGGATTTGGGATTAAAAACTCTTTATTACATGAAAACCCCTAAATCTAATTTCGAACTTGAAGAAGTTTGCGAATCCTGCACATAAAAAGTAAACATAATTAAGTTAACATATCAACAAAATATGTTAACTTAATATGTTTTTATAATATTCTTCTATAATATATATCCCAGTATAGTTTATAAAAAAATATCAAAATTTAAATTAAATTTCAATTTTTGTATTGACATAATGTTTTTTTTAGTATATAAGGTGTGCGTTAATTTTCACAATTAACAAAAAATTATTTCGGAGTGAATCAATATTATGAAAAAAATTTTGATTTTCTTAAGCCTTATAAGTATGTTAATACTTATTTCTTGCGGAGGCGGTGCTTCAAGTGCTACTGATATAGTTATAACAGGTTCCTCTTCAGTTTCTCCATTGATGTTCAAATTGGCAGCAAAATTTGAAGAGCTTAATCCTGATTACACTGTAACAGTAGAAACATCAGATTCTACTATTGGAGTTCAAGACACTATAAACGGCAACAACAATATAGGTATGGCTTCAAGAAATTTGAAAGAAGATGAGTTAACTGGTTTGGACAGCTATTTATTATGTCAAGATGGTATAGTAATAATCGCTAACAAAGATTCTGAAATTACTCAAATAAGCGAAGAAGAATTATACAATCTTTATATGAATAATACTGCAATAGGCAATATAACTAAATCTATTTCAAGAGAAGACGGATCAGGTACTAGAAGTGCATTCACTGATTTAACTTCTGTGGGAAAAGAAAATCCATTACCTTCTACTGTTGAAATATTGGATGGAACAGGAAAGGTAAAAACTTCAGTTATGAGCGATGCTTCAAAAATAGGTTATATCTCTTTAGGTTCTATTGATGATACAATAAAGCCTTTAGCTTATAAAGCAAAAGGACAAAATGAATATGTATCTGCTTCAGTAGAAAATATACAAAGTGATACCTACAAACTTTATCGTCCCTTTTACATATTCACAAAAAAAGGAATTGAACTTGATGAAGGAACTAAGGCATTTTTAGACTTCATTAATAGTGAAGCAGGGAAAACGGTTATAAATGAAAATGGCTATGTGGCTAGCTAATTAGAAAATTAATAAGTCGATGTACAATGATTTTGTATATCGGCTTTTTTTATTTTCTATCAACAAATCAAGAAAAAATAAAAAATCAATAATTAGGATATAATTTTGAATAATAATATTAATAAACATATACGAAATGAAATAATAGATAATATTATGAAATATATATTTTTTATATGTTCTATATTTTCAGTTATAGTTGTATTTTCAATATGTATTTTTATATTTATCTATAGTCTTCCAATATTCAAAGAAACAGGATTTTTAAAATTCGTTTTTGGAATGGATTGGTCGCCTTCATCAAAACATTTTGGTATATTTCCAATGATAGTAGGCTCTGTATATATAACTATTCTATCTACCCTATTAGGAGGAGGATTCGGTTTCTTTACAGCAGTTTATATATCGATGTTTGCACCAAGTAAATTAAAAGTGATACTATCTCAGGTAATAGATTTGCTTGCAGGAATTCCATCAATAGTTTATGGTTTTTTTGGAATGTCTGTATTAGTACCATTTCTAAAAAATATTTCTCCAAACGATATAGGCGAAGGAGTATTAGCTAGTTCTATAATACTTGCAGTGATGATACTTCCAACAATAACATCGATTACAAAATATAATTTAGAAGCGGTTTATAAATATTACTATGACGGTGCAAGAGCTTTAGGAAATACACATTCTCAAGCTGTTTTTGGTGTTATAGTAAAAGCTGCCAAATCCGGTATATTCTCGGCTATAGTTCTAGGTATGGGAAGGGCTATAGGAGAAACTATGGCGGTTATGATGGTAGCTGGAAATGCTCCTTTTATACCTCAGGATTTATTCTCATATTTCAGAACTATGACTATTAATATAGCTTTAGAAATGGGATATGCTACAGGTATACATAGATCCGCATTGATTGGAACTGCTTTTGTATTACTTTTATTTATACTTATAATAAATATAATATTATCTCTTTTGAAAAGAAATAATTTATATTTTTCATTTTCATTTACTAGCCTTTTTAAAAAGAATAAAGAATTAAAAACTGATATTAATAACTTTTCTTTTAAAAATTATGAAATGAAAATGCAGACAATAAAAGGTGATATGCTCAAATATATTTCAATATTTGCAACTCTAGTATCAACTTTATTTCTAGTATTTATAGTAGTATTTATACTTGTAAGAGGACTTCCTCATATAACATTAAATCTTTTGTTTGGAAAGAGTAACAATTCACAGATGACGCTTCTTCCTGCAATAGTATCAACTTCTATGATGCTTTTTATGTCATTAATTATAGCAATTCCATTAGGAGTATTTGCTGCTATTTATTTGACTGAATATTCAAAAGCAAAAAGTAAATTAATAGCTTTAATAAGAATATTTACCGACAGCTTATCAGGAATTCCATCAATAGTGTTCGGGCTTTTTGGTATGCTTGTATTTGCTAATTTGTTGGGTATAGGAAGAAGTATATTAGCAGGTTCTTTGACATTAGTTTTAATAATACTGCCATCTATAATAAGACAGACAGAAGAAACTCTGATGTCAATTCCTGCAAGTTTAAGAGAAGGAAGTTTGGCACTTGGAGCATCTAAAGTGAGGACTATATTTCAAATAGTTCTTCCATGCGGATTTTCAGGAATCATGACTTCTGTTATTTTAAGCATAGGAAGGATAGTAGGAGAAAGTGCCGCTTTGATATATACAGCCGGTGCAGTACGATATATGCCTAAAGGTTATTTGAGTTCAGGAAGTTCATTTTCAGTTATGATGTGGATGTTCTCAAGTGAAGGACTATATATCAATCAAACTTTCGCTACAGCTAGTATATTACTTATTATGATTATAGTTCTTAATGCTTTATTATTCTTTGTAAATAAAAAGTTAAAAAAGGATTATTAATTTTAAGACTATATAAAAAGGATAAAAAATGAATAATGAAATAAATAACGAAATAAACTTTGATTTTGATACGGATAAAATTATTAAAGTTAAAGATTTAGATTTATATTATGAATCTTTTCAGGCTTTGAAAAAAATAAATATAGACATAGATAAAAACAGCGTAACAGCTTTTATAGGACCTTCAGGCTGCGGAAAATCTACTCTTTTAAAAACTTTCAATAGAATGAATGATCTCGTACCAAAATGCAGAGTTGAAGGAAATATAGAAATAGCAGGAGTTGATATATACAATAAACATATAAATGTATCATACTTAAGAAAAAATGTTGGAATGGTATTTCAGAAATCAAATCTATTTGCTATGAGCGTTTATGATAATATAGCTTACGGACCTAGAACATTCGGAATCAAAAAGAAATCTCAATTAGATGAAATAGTTGAATACAGTTTAACAAAGGCAGCAATTTGGGATGATATAAAAGACAGATTAAATAAAAATGCTTTAGGACTTTCAGGAGGACAGCAGCAAAGATTATGCATCGCAAGAGCTTTATCTGTTAATCCTAAAATACTTCTTATGGACGAGCCTACAAGTGCATTAGACCCTATAAGTACTGGTAAAATAGAAGACCTTATAAATGAACTTAAAAATGAATATACTATAGTAATAGTAACTCATAATATGCAGCAGGCTATGAGAGTATCGGATAAAACTGCTTTCTTCCTATTCGGTGAAATTGTAGAATACACTGATACAGAAGAAATATTCTCTAAACCTAAAGATGAAAGAACTGAAAAATATATTACAGGAAGATTCGGTTAATTAATAATTTATTATCATTGCTGAATATAAGCTTTTATTTTTTAATTAGGCAATTATAAAACAATAAAAAATGGAGATAAAAATGAAAAAATTTGAAGAAGAATTAAATAAATTGATAGAACATGTTAGTGAAGCAGGCGACATGATATTAGAGGCTTTAAGAAACTCTACTAAAGCATTAACTAATGGAGACATTGAACTTGCAAATCAAGTAATAGAAAATGACAGAAACATAAATAGAATATCATACAAAATAGAAAGTTCATCTTTAAAAATGCTTTTATTAGAACACCCTGTTGCAACTGATTTAAGAATAGTTTCAGCAGCATTAAAGATAGCTACAGATTTAGAGAGAATCGGAGATCAGGCGAAAGATATATGTGATTTGCTTAGATTCTTATTGGAAGGAAATATATATAAAGAGAATCTTGATATTATAATAGAGATGTCAAACATAATAGAATATATGATAACTAATTGTCTAAATGCTTTCAAAGAAAAAAATGCTGAACTTTCAAAAAATGTTATAGCAAAAGATGATGAGGTTGACAAGCTATTCTATAAAATGCGTGATTCTATGGTTGAGCTTATTAAAAGCGGTGCTGAAAATGCTGATCAGGCAATATACTTAATGATGATAGCTAAATATTTTGAGAAGATGGGGGATCATGCAGAAAATATAGCTAAATGGGTTTACTATTACAGTACAGGCGAGAGATTTAAATAATAATTATTTATAAAAAAACTCCTAACTTCATATAGTTGTTAGGAGTTATTTTTTATATTTTTATTTAATTATATTTTGATCATGATAATAATAATTTATCGCTTAAAGAACCATCAGCAGTTTCAAATTTCTTGAGTAAGTCAGCTATCTCTAAAGATTTTTTCTCTTCACCTGAAACATCATATATAATATTACCATCATTCATCATTATAAGTCTGTTTCCGTAATGAATAGCATCTTTAATATTGTGAGTAACCATAAATGCTGTTAGCTTATCTTCTCTGATGATTTCTTCTGTTAAATCTAATACTCTTTTAGCTGTTTTTGGGTCAAGTGCCGCAGTATGTTCATCTAATAATAAAAGTCTTGGTTTTTTTAAAGTAGCCATAAGCAAAGTTAATGCCTGTCTTTGTCCACCTGATAAAAGCCCTACTTTTGACTGCAACCTTGTTTCAAGCCCTAAATCAAGTCTCTTTAATTTTTCCACATACTCTTCCCTTTCGGCTCTTGTTATACCCCATTTTAAAGTTCTTCTTTTACCTTTTCTTTTAGCAAGTGCCAAATTCTCTTCTATACCCATATTAGAAGCAGTACCAACCATAGGATCTTGGAAAACTCTGCCGAAAAGTCCTGCCCTTGCATACTCTTTCTTATCTGTAATATCTACTCCGTCAACTGATATTGTACCATAATCAACTTCATAAACTCCGGCAATCAAATTGAGAAGAGTGGATTTCCCTGCTCCGTTTCCGCCTATAACTGTTACAAAATCCCCGTCATTTAATTTAAGATTAACACCTTTAATGGCTTTTTTCTCTGTGATAGTGCCTCTATTAAATGTTTTATAAACTTCTTTTAATTCTAACATAAATGCCCCCCAAATATCATTTTCTTTTTCCGCCTACTACTCTTGTAACTTTTCTATTAATTACAGGCACTGAAAGAGCAATTGCAACTATTATAGCAGTAAGAAGTTTTAAATCTGTAGCCTTTAATCCCAACTGAAGAACTATAGCTATTATTATTCTGTATATTATAGAACCCATTACAACAGAAGCCAATTTGTACCAGAATGAGAATCTATTACCGAATACAACCTCCCCTATTATAACAGAGGCAAGACCTATAACTATAGTACCAGTTCCCATACCTACATCAGCATATCCCTGACTCTGAGTAACCAAAGCACCGGATAAAGCAACCAAAGCATTTGATATCATAAGTCCTATTATTTTCATAACATTAGTATCAACACCTAATGCTCTAATCATTCTTTCATTATTACCGGTAGCCCTTATAGCACAGCCCATTTCTGTACCGAAAAACCAATACATCAAAGCTATGATTATTACAGAGAATATAAATCCTACAAGTAAATCTGATAATACTTTACTTAATGAAAGTATATTTTGAATTATAGTTAAAGAAGTATCCATTCCCAAAAGAGGTATATTAGGTCTGTTTCCCATAACTCTAATGTTAATAGAATATAATGCAATCATTGTAAGAATACCCGCTAATATTCCAGGTATTTGAAGCTTAGTATTTAAAAAACCTGTTGCAAATCCAGCCAAAGAACCTGCCAAAAAAGCAAAAAACAAAGTTATAAAAGGATTCATACCATTCGATATAAGTATTGCACTTACAGCACCGCCTAAAGCAAAACTTCCATCAACAGTCAAATCTGGGAAATCCAAAACCTTAAATGTAATATAAACACCTAGAGTCATTATTCCCCAAATGATACCCTGAGATGCTGCACCTTCTATTGCCAAAAAAATCCCTTCCATTATACAAACCTCTATTATTGCTGATTAAAATATATGATAATTATTATAACAAAAATTGGGGGCAGAATCCTTATTAAATATTAAAGATTCTCCCTCAATTCTTATATTTTATTTAATATTTTACTTATTATATAATGATTCTGGTATTGTTATGCCAATGCTATTAACCATATTAGTATTAACTACCAAATCAAAAGTTTTTAATGTTTCTATAGGCATAGTTGCAGGCTTTTTTTCTCCTTTTAATATAGCAACTGCCTGAGTAGCTGTCAATTTTCCAAGTTCATAATAGCTTATAGCATAAGTAGCAGTACCGCCAAGCATAGTCATACCACCTTCTCCGCAAACTACTGGAAGTTTAGCAGGCTCTGCAACTAAAGCAACTGTAGCCATACCAGCAGCTATCATATTATCAGTTGGGGTATAGATAGCTTCTACTTTTCCAACTAAACTCTGAACAACCTGCTGTATTTCATTAGCGGATGTCACTGTTGCATCTATATATTTTATTCCCATAGAATCTAATTTCTTTTTTGCTATATCCATTTGAAATACGGAGTTCTGTTCGCTTGAACAATATAAAAGTCCTACTGTTTTTAAGTTAGGAGTGATTTCATTTAATAATTCAATTTGTGCTTCTACAGGAGTTAAATCAGAAGTACCTGAAACATTTCCTCCAGGAGCATTATTATCAGCAACAAGTTTTGCTGCTGCAGGATCTGTAACAGCTGTAACAAGTATAGGTATATCTTTTGTCATATTAGCTACTGCTTGTGCTGCAGGTGTTGCTATTGCCAAAATCAAATCGCTTTTATCATTAACGAACTTTTGTCCTATAGTTACACAGTTTGCCTGTTCGCCTTGAGCATTCTGATAATCTATAATAATATTTTTTCCGTCTTCATATCCTGCTTCTTTAAGTCCGTCAACAAAACCTCTGTAAGAAGCATCTAATGCATCATGCTCTATTAACTGAAGAATTCCTATTTTAAATACTTTATCTCCTGCTGCATTAGAATTAGAACTTCCTGAAGAACATGAAATAAATATCATTGATGTTATGATAAATAAAGAATATAAATATCTTTTCATAATCAAACTCCTATTTTTAATAGAAAAAAATTTAAGAAACTATATACAGTAATTATACTACATATAATAATAATGTCAATTAATAATTATCACATTATTAATATATCAAAATAGTTTTTCAAAAACTAAAATATTTTACCATAATGTATAATATAATTTTGGTAACATAAATATGAATTTAATTTTTTAATGAAAATATTAATTTTTAAGTTTTTTATAAAAAATAATATAATATTTTTATGCTTTAAATATAAAATAACTTGATATAAAAAAAATATTATATATAATTTGCTGTCAAAGAATATGGGAATGAGGGTGAAAATCCTTCGCTGGCACGCAACCGTAAAGTTTAGTTTTTTATATAAATAAAATAACTAACGAAGTCGGATACCATTAAAATAGGCGAGTGCACTGAAAAATTCTTTAAGCACTCATTTATTAAATACTCAGTAATATTTAATTTAAATAAAGGAGCATCTATTATGCAAAAACAAATCAAATTTTTTTTAACACTTTTAACGGTGTTAATTTTAGCCGTATCATGTGCTAAAAACAATCCAAATGACCCTAATAATAATAACGGATCTGGAATAATCACTACAGTATATTATGGCAGTAAATCTATTGTTGTTAATACTGCAGATCAAGACAAATTAAAAGAATTATGGATAGGATTAGTTAAGAATCAATTTATTTATTATGCAACAGATTATGCATATAAATCAGGAAAGTTTGACTCTGAAGGAAATTATCATGATATTAGCAGTGATTATCAAAATCCTAAACCTGAAATTAGAACTAAATATATAAAAAATATCGCTTATCAATACAATGGAAAATTTTATCTTGCAGGCATATATTGGGATAATGAAAATCAAGGTATGCCTAATGCTTATCGTCTAATCGCTTTCGATGATAAAGGTGCAGAATTAGCATGGTTTGGTGGCGGAAGCAATCCTAATAACATACCAAATGAAAATACTGTATGGACTAGATATAAAGATGGTTCTGGAAAAGATGCTATATGGGGATATATAGAAAAATTCTAATATATTAATTTCAATTTTTTCTATAAAAATAATTAGTATAAAATTTATAATATACTGCAATATTAAAATTTAGTATTTCATAAAATAGTATAGCATTTGAAATAGTAAGTACACTAACATTCACATTTATTAAAATTCATAAAAAATAAAGGAGCATTTATTATGCAAAAACAAATTAAAATTTTTTTAACACTTTTAACAGTGATAACTTTAGCAATATCATGTGCTGGAAACAATCCAAATAATCCGACAGCAGGAACATCTTTATGGAAAAACAATATAAATTACAACTTATTAATCAAAGATTGGTATAATCCAAATTATCAAACAGAAATTTATAAAATAGAAGAAAGTGGAAACAATAAAATAGACTTTAATGTACTTAATCCTCAGGGAGATATTAGCTACTCTATTTCTGTATCAGAAATAATTTGGAATAATGATAATACATCTGGTATTATGTACGGAATATATACAAAGATAGACGAATCTTTTCAAGCTGGGGCTCTTAATAAATGGTATGCTATATCATTTAAAAATTTAACTAAATCTTCTTTATCCATATCTCAAGCTTGGGTTCAAGATGGAACTCCTTCTGGTATTTTTTATACTGAAACTCTTGAAGAAGCAAAAACTAAATTTACAGAAGAAAATAAGGCATTTTCAGTTTATTCAGATTTAGTACCTAAAACAAAATAAACAATAAATTAATAATCAAGGTATAATCATCATGAAAAATAAAATCAAAATTTTAATAAACATATTTATAATATTAATTATATCTATTTCATGTGCTCCTAAATCTGTAACTGATCCTAGACAAGAAACAATCAATGAAAATTCAAAAGTAAATGTATCAGCTGTAGAAATTGGAAATGGATATAATGGAACTATTTATTATGGTAACAAAGCTTATACAGGTGAAATAACTCAGTCAAAAATTGAAGAGATATGGAAAACTATGGTTAATAATAAAAATATATATGAAACATCATCATATAGTACAGTAACAGGACAATTCAAAGATGATGCTAATTATTATGAAGATAAATGGAATAATGGAACAAGCCCTAGAACTGTTTTTAAAAGATGTATGGTATGTACATATAATGGTAAAAATTATATAGCCGGAGTATATTGGGATAATAAAACAGGCATCGGAATGCAGATAAGATATAGACTTATAATAGTTGATGAAGAAGGAGCTGAACAAGCTTGGTATGGCGGCGGAAGCGATCAAAATACTATACCAAATGAAAAAACAAGCGATTGGGTAAAGTATTGGTGGCCTTTTGGTTATATAAAACTTCAATAAAATAAAATTAAAAGTGTATTCATATGAAAAAGTATATCATAGTATTATTTATATTCACAAATTTATTATATTCACAAAGTTATTTGATAAGAGAATTAAAAGGCGGTATTTGGGTTACTTCTCAAGTGGAAATAACAAATGCATCTCAAACTAATCAGACTAATAATATTTCTGATCCCAAAACTCCTATCAAAGCAAATAATCGTATAATAACATCTGAAGAAATAGACAGAATGGGATATAAAAATGCTCAGGAAGTATTAGCTAATCAGCCGGGATTCATTAACAAAGGCAATTATATGGGAAATGAAGTTGTTGATCCTGCTGGTGCAAATGGAGATAATATAAAAATATATATTAATGGCATACTTATGAATACAGCTAAAGGAAATGCTGATGCCGGAGTTGATTTAAGAAGAATACCATCGAATTTGATAGAATCCATTGAAATAATAGGCAATTCTATATATATAACAACTAAAAGTCCTGTTCAGGATATACTTTTAATATCATTATGTTATGGCGCTTATAATACAGTAAGACCATCTATACTATTTTCAAAGAACATTGATGAACATCAGGTATTTACTTTTACTGCTGATTCTTATTATAGTGATGCAAATTATCATTATGATTTTATTAATTCTTCAGGAGACAGAGTACAAGGAAATTTTAGAGATAATAGACAATTTATAGTTAATTCATCTGCCAACTATAAATATACATTTGATAATAAAGATCATATAAATGTATTTGCTAATATATCTTATTCAAGCTCTGCTGCCCAATATCAAATACCGCCTATAAATAAAACTGATTCTTGGTTTACTTTTACTACTCTAGCTTCTTCAATATCATATAATGGATTTTCAGATATTTTAAATTATAATGTTACTTTATCATATTTATTTGATTCATTTGTAGACAGACCTTATTTTCAGAATGGTAAATTTGTATCAGATTATAAATCGCATGCTATAGCTTTAAATACAACTTTAGAAAGAATGGACGAATTTTTACCAAACACTATTACAATGTATAATAAATTAACCCCTGAATACAGATATGATATTTTAACAGAAGATACAAATGCTATAGAAACTAATTTTTATTATTATCCTCAAAGACATTCTATTTCAATAAAATATGATATGCAATTATCTTTCGGATATTGGGATAATAATACACCTATATTTACATTGCTTCCTAGCATAAAGTATGAATATCAAAATGAAATATTTACTAATCAAAAAAATAATAATTATTTAGCATACAATGTAGGATTTAATTTAAATTTTTATAAAGGCTACTCATTGTATTTTGGCTATATGAGTGATTATACCTCACCTACTTTTAATGATCTTTATTACGGCACTTTCAGTAATCCTAAATTATTGCCTGAAAGCTATAATCAACTGCTCACTAAATTAACATTAGAACCTATAACAAATTTAAAAATAGAAGCCTCTTATGCTTATACAACATATACAAATAAAATAATTTGGCTGTATGCAGTTCCTGAAAATGTAGATACAGCAACTTCACATATATTTACTTCAAGTATAGGATATGATATACCATTTGCTCAGTATCATAAGATAAAAACAAAAATAGGTTATTCTTATCAGCTTGCCTATATGGGAGAAAATCAGCTCCCTAAAATAGGTTTGCCGGAACATGTTGTTACAGCATTACTCGGTTATGATTTTATACCTAAAAATAAAGTATTAAGTTCATTATCTTTAAATATTTACTATACCTACTCTGCTCCAAGACCTTTAACAGATTATAAACCAATAAAATATTCTGAAGTATTTCATGATTTTGATATATCATTCTACTCTATATGGTTTAATCATTTGATATTCTCTATGCATTTTAAAAATATTTTTAATAAAACTCCTATACTTTCTACATACTCTGTTGCCAAACCTTTTACTTGGGAATTTGAAATAGGATATAATTTTTAATAAAAATATTTTGCAATTTTAATTTACTTTAGTATAATCTTTTATATATAAAAAATATAATGAGTTTCTTATGTTAAAAGATATATCTAATTATATAAAATACAGAATTGACAGAATGCTTAATAAAGGGCTTTTCTATCAATTAATGCTTTTAGTATTTGCAATAATAATTCTCCTTTTAATAGTATCAATATTTATCATAGTATTTTTTCAGTATCCTCCTAAAGATGCATTTTGGGATAGCTTGATGCAGTTTATAGATACGGGAAATATATCTTCTGTAGAAGGCAATACTGGTGTAGTAATAACTTTTTTAATGGTAACTTTTGTAGGCGTATGCGGCTGGGGTTCTCTTATAGCTATGATCAATAAAGCTTTGCAAGATAGAATAAATAATCTAAGCAAAGGTAATGCATTTATAATGGAAAAAAATCATGCTATTATTTTAGGGTACGGAGAAGAAGCTCTCACTATAGTAGAAGAATTTATAAAAGCAAAAGTTAAAACCATTGTAATACTATCTGAACATAATGTTGATGTTATAAGGAAAAGAGTTTCATTTATAAAAGGATATAAAAAAACTAATATAATAATAAGAGAAGGAACTACAAGCAGAATAGAAAATATAAAATTATTAAATATTTCTAAATCATCAAGCATATCAATAATAAATAATGATGATACAGAATCTCTGAATATACTTTTAGCTTTGAAAAAAATTATAGAAGAAATAGAAGAAGATAAAATTGATAACAAAATTAATATATGCGTATTGGTTCATGAAGAAGATACTATTGAGATAATAAAATCCATTGAAAATAAAAACTTTGTAATTCATGTAATTTATAAATATGAAATTCTTTATAAACTTATAGCACAAAGTATAATTTATACAGGCTTAAGCAATGTTTATGAGGATTTATTTTCTAATGATGGTAATATATTTTATATAGAAAATGATCATGATTTTGATAATTGGAAATTTGAAGATGCTGCTTCAAAATATTTTGACAAGGGAATGATATTGCTTGGAATAACAAAAGAAGATAGAAGTCAGATTTTAATACCTAATTATGATTATGTAATAAAAAAAGAAAATAGACTAATAGTATTATCAAAAAATAATTACGATAACCCTATTAAAGAATATCCTGATATAAAACCAAATATTATTAAATATAAAAATAACATTCTATTAATATGTGAAGAAAAAAGATACACTGAAATAATAAAAGAAATTTCAGAATATATAGAAAATAATAATATAGTTATGCTAAGTTATGATTTAATAAAATCTCAAAAAAATAAATATAAGTTTATGTTGGAAAAATTAAATAAAGAAAATACAACAAAAATAGTATTAATATCTGAAGATAATATCACAGACATAAAAAGCATTAATATACTTTTGATTATAAGAGAAATAATAAAAAAAGAAAAATTAAATATAGCAATATTATCATTATTAAATTCTATACAAAAAAGGAATTTGATATATTCAGATGATGTAAGAGACTTTATAGTGAGCGGTAAACTTATAGGTATGCTTATGGCACAGGCTTCTATAAGTTCAAATATATTATATATTTTCTACGGACTTCTAAGCAGAAATGGAAAAGATATTATAATGTCTCCATATTCTGATTATTTTAATGAATCTAGAAGTTTTAAAGATGTATACTTTAATTTACTAAAGAAAAAAATAATTTTAATAGGCATCAAAAGATACAATGATATTATTTTAAATCCTAATTCTGAATGTATGCTTGATAATAAGGATGAAATTGTAATTATAACTAATTATGTATTAGAAGAAGAAAATGAAGAGTTAATTTTTTAACCTACTTCATTGCAATAAAGTAGATTAAAAAATTGAAATATAAAAAATTTTATTCAAGAAGTTTTATTATATCATTATAATTGTTCATCTTAGCATAATATAAAGCATCATTTCCATGTTTATTTACTATAGATTTATCAGCACTTGCTTTGATTAATAATTCTACAACTTTAATATGACCTTCCATACATGCCAATATAAGTGCAGTATTTCCTACATCATCTTGTATATTAACATTGATATTTTTAGCAATAATTGCTTTTATAACATCCTCATCTCCGAATATTGCAGCATCTAAGAATGTTTCTTCATCTTGATTTAATGGATAAAGTTGATTAAATGAAATTAAAGTTATAGATATAATCATTAATGGTATAAGTATAATATTTTTCATTATAAATATCCTCCTTTTTTATTATCGGAGAAAAACTATTTATAGTTAAAAAATAAAAACTATTCTCAAATAATATTTAAGAATAGTTTTATAAAAGATGTGGAGGTTATGGGGATCGAACCCACGACCTACTGCGTGCAAGGCAGTCGCTCTCCCAAACTGAGCTAAACCCCCGATTATATATTTTAAAGAACCTGAGCGTGTGGGCCTGGGAGGAATTGAACCACCGACCTTTCGATTATCAGTCGAACGCTCTAGCCATCTGAGCTACAGGCCCTTTAATTTATTCATCAACGATATGTATTAGATTATAGCATAATTAAAAAAAATAGCAAGTGCTTTTTTATATTTTTTTTTATAATTAATAAAACTTTATAAAAAATGTTGTAAAAAAAACTATTTATATTATACTATACAAATATGATTAATAAAAATAATTTTTTTTCTAGAGATAATAATTCTTTAACACACAATAAAATTTTAGTTATTGGCGGAGAAATACTATTAATTGCTATAGTATTTACTGCTTTTTTCTATTTTTGTTATTTAATTAGAGATATAATAAATCCTATTATATTATTTATTATACTTATAGTAGCTCTAATACCGTTTTGGAAATATATATGGGCTAAAACTTCAATAGTATTAATATTAGCCTTATTTACACTATGGGTCATTAAAGAAGCCGGATATTTAGTTGCACCATTTATTTGGGGAATTTTTATTGCATATATGTTTGATCCTTTAATAACAAAAATGCAGACTAAAATTCCTAGAATAACCGCCGTATTACTAATATATATACCATTATTATTATTGGCTATAATATTTATAATATTTATTCTTCCCAGAACTATAGAACAAATTGAAGTAATATTTAAAACATTGCCTCAATATGTGGATAAAATATATAACTCCATATCTGATATGCTTATAACATTATCTGAAAAATTAAACAGAACAATAGGAAAAAGTTTTGATATCAATTTAGAAATAGACTCAAATGCTATAAATGATTTTTTATTTGGTAATAGCGGCGTTGTAACTTTAATGTATAGAAAAATTATAGATTTCAGATTCCAGAATATAAACAGCATAACTACAATATTCAGCATAATATTTTCATACTTTGTAATACTTCCTTTTGTTACTTTTTATCTAATGTTGGACTTTCAAAATATAAAAGATAGAATCATAAAAATAATACCTATGAGATGGCAAAGTTCTGTAAGTAATATAATAAAAAATTCAAATTATATAATAAATAGTTATGTAGTTGGAATGACAATATTAGCTGTATCATTTTTTATCATATGTTATATAATGCTATCCGTAACAAATACTAAATATGCATTTATATTAGCTTTACTTAGAGGGCTTTTAAATTATATACCATTTATAGGACCATTTGCAGCATTTATATCAGCATTATTTATAGGTATAATTACAGAACCTGTATGGTGGCATGGCGCTTTAAAAATGTGTATAATATACGGCATCATACAAATATTGGATTCAGGAATAATGGCGCCTAAAATATTGGGAAAATCAGTAAAAATTCACCCTATAGCTGTAATGTTCAGTACTATTATAGGAGGAGTACTTTTTGGTTTCCTAGGAGTATTATTTGCTGTACCATTCTGCGGAATTATAATAATAACAATAAAAAACTTTTTTAATAAATATTATCATTCAAAATTTTATACTTTAACGAAAAGAGGCGAATAGATGTTAGTTTACTTAGTACCAATATTTATAATACTTCCATTATTTTTAATGGCTATTATGATATTTCTACCAACGTTCATAGGAAAGAGAATACCTCCTGCTTTCTCAAAAGAAAAAACTCAAGTATTTAATATTAATAGAAATGAATTATACAATCTCATCATAGATTATGAAAACTACCCTGCTTGGTTAAAATACATATCAATAGTTCGTACAGAAAAATTAGATAATGATAAATTAAAAATAATGCAAACATATTCAAATAGAAGGACATATCAGGAATTAATAGAAGTAAGAAGAATAGAAAACAGTGAAATATCAATAGTAAAAACAGAAAATGAATACACAGCTCTTTGGACATATATATTAGAAGATACAGAAAATGGAAGAACTAGACTTACAATAAAAGAAACTATGTATGTATATCATCCTTATTTGAGATTCATGCTTAAATATGTACTTATAGATGAAAACGGTAAAAGCGACTTTTTCAGAAGAGTAAGAGCTTTTATAAACAAACATAAACAATAATTTTTTATTATTGTTATGCTCGCCCACCTGTAAAGGTGCCTACTTGGTTCACTAAAGGCTTAACTTAATAAATTAAGTTACGTGCCTGTGTCCCTATTGGAAGGGCTTGGACTCGCTTTTATATTTTAATTCTAATATTTAAAAACTATTATTTTTTATTATTGCTAATAAAAATTGTTCCTCTCGCTATGCGTGCCTACAGCAAAGGCTCTGTCAAGTAAACTTGCCAGAGGCGAACAATTTTTATAATTAGCTTTACAATATTTAAAAATTACTATTTTCTATTCTTTTTACCCCATACACATATAGCATCTAATATTGGTATTAAAGATTTACCTCTTTTAGATAAGCTATATTCTACTTTGGGTGGTATTTGAGGGTATTCTTTTCTAGTAATTAAATCATCTTTTTCTAATTCTTTCAAAGTTAAACTCAATGTTTTATGAGAGATATTAGATATTATTCTTTTTAATTCATTATATCTCACAACATTTAATTCTGACAATATATATAATATTATCATTTTATATTTACCTGATATTAATGACATAGTATAGGCAAAACCTGTATCTTCCATATATTTTTCTTTAAGTTTGTTATTATCTTTTTTCATATATTATCCTTTATTATCATTTTATACTTTACTTTTAGTTAGTATATAATATTTTTGTTAGTACTTGATAAATATAATATATAATACTAAAATAATAATATCAATAATAATTTACTATACAGGAGTAAAAAATGAAAAAAATATTAGTTTTAAATGGAAGCCCAAGATTAAATGGCAACACTTCTGTTTTGATAGAAGAATTTACTAAAGGGGCAAAACTTAACGGAAATGATATAATAAAATTCAATTTAGACAGAATGAATATACATTGCTGTAAAGGCTGTTTAAAAGGAGGTAAAAATCCTGATAGTCCATGCTCTCAAAAAGACGATATGGATAAAATATATCCGCATTATAAAGAAGCAGACATACTGGTATTGGCATCTCCTATGTATTATTGGGCCTTCTCTGCTCAATTAAAAATCTTTATAGACAGAATATTTGCTGTTACTGAAATAGATCCTAATTATAAAACACCATATAAAGAATGCATTATGCTTATGGCAGCAGAAGGAAATGATGATAATAATTCTAAGCCTGTTATAGAATATTATCAATCTTTATTGAATTATTTAGGCTGGAAAGATTTAGGATATTTAATTGCAGGGGGAGTATTTAATATAGGAGATATTAAAGGAAAAGAAGAATTTTTAAATAAAGCATTTGAAATAGGAAAAGCTATAATTTAAATCCATTTACATTAATTCATTTTAATATATAATTTATAGTCAATAAATTTAAAAAATAAGGATTTTTAATACATGATTAATTTTGAACCTATTTCATTAGAAAAACAGGAACTTTATCATAAATATTTTTCTATGACTCCAGAGCAATCTGCTGATTATACATTTATGAATTTGTTAGGATTAAAGGATATATATATGCTTGAATGGGCATTTACAGAAAAGCTAGTTTGGATAAGACAGAAATCTCCTTATACTATATATTGGGCTCCTGTAGGCGATTGGTTTAATACTAACTTCTGCACTGATTTTAGCCCTTGTGAAATTTCAGGTGAAACTATAATAAGAATACCTAAGGAACTAGCTTTATTTTGGGAGAAAACTACTAAAATAAAAGTTAAAGAAACTAGAGATGAATGGGAATATATATATGATCTCAATGAACTAACTACACTACCGGGGAAAAAATTCCATAACAAAAAGAATTTATATAATCAATTTCTTAAAAATGAATTTAAATATGTTCCAATAGATAATAAAACTGTAATAAAGGATATACTTGATTTCGAAGCTAAATGGGAAGAAGAAGAGAAAAAAAACAATGCTGCTTTAAATGAAAATAATGCTGAAGAATGCGAAACTTTTGACAGCAGTAAATTATTAACTCATGAAGTAAGAGCGGAAGCAGACACTATAATGATAAAAACTTTACTTGGTAATTGGGATATAATAAATAATATATCAGGAGGAGCTATTTATATAGATAATAAAATAGTAGCATATACTATAGCTGATTTAAGTATGAGAGATACTATTGTAGTTCATTCAGAAAGAGGTGATAGAAATTACAAAGGCACATATCAGGCAATAAACAGAATGTTCTTAGAAAATTTAAAAAATTATATAAATGATTATGAAAGATTTAAATTTGTTAATAGAGAGCAGGATGTTGGAGATTTAGGACTTAGAAAAGCAAAAATGTCATATAATCCTGTAGGATATATAGAAAAATATAAAGGTTTCTGTACAGAATTCTAATAAAAATATAAACTCAATTTAAATTTTTCAATAAAAAAGGAAGCCCAATTCTTTGAGCTTCCTTTCATATTATCTTATTTACTCATTAACCTAATATAGCTAAAAGTACTCCGGCAGCAACAGCAGAACCAATTACTCCTGATACATTCGGACCCATAGCATGCATAAGTAAGAAGTTATGAGGATTAGATTCCTGTCCAACTTTATTAGCAACTCTTGCAGCCATAGGAACAGCTGATACTCCAGCAGCTCCGATAAGAGGATTGATTTTATCTTTACTAAATATATTCATTAATTTAGCAAGAAGTACTCCGCCTGCTGTACCCATAGAGAATGCTACTAAACCTAATACTAATATACCCAATGTTTCAAAACGTAAGAATTTATCAGCAGCCAATTTACTGCCAACAGATAATCCTAACATTATTGTAACTATGTTAATTAATTCATTTTGAGCAGTTTTAGAAAGTCTGTCTGTAACACCAGATTCTTTGATTAAATTACCAAACATCAAAGCACCAATTAAAGGAGCAGCATCTGGTAAAAGTAAAGCAACAAGTATTATAACAGTAAGAGGGAAAATAATTTTTTCTCTTTTACTAACAGGACGAAGCTGTTTCATCTCTATTTTTCTTTCATTTTCTGTAGTAAGCCATTTCATAATAGGAGGCTGTATTATAGGTACTAAAGCCATATATGAATAAGCAGCAACCGCAATAGCACCTAATAAACCAGGTGAAAGTCTTGAAGCTGTAAATATAGCAGTAGGACCATCAGCACCTCCGATAATACCTATTGAAGCAGCATCTTTTAATGTGAAAGAAATAACTGGTATATATGTAGATATTATCATAGCACCAAGTAAAGTACCAAATATACCTATCTGAGCAGCAGCACCTAATAAAGCAGTTTTAGGGTTAGCAATAAGCGGACCAAAGTCTGTCATAGCACCAACACCAATGAATATGAATAGTGGGAATAATCCTGATTCAATACCAAAAGTATATATTTGACCTAAAAAACCTCCGCTGCTTATAGTAACAGGTATACCATTCATAATTTCTACTACAGGCAAAGCAGCAATATTTGCTATAGGAATATTAGCTAAAATTCCGCCCATACCTATAGGAATAAGAAGAAGTGGTTCAAAACCTTTAGCTATAGCAAGATAAACTAAAAGTAAACCAACACAAATCATTATAGCATTCTGCCATAATGGAGCAGATTTTACTTTAATATCATTTAATTTAGTTTGATATTTTTCTTCTTTACTCTTTTCAGCTTTAGCTTGAGCTTCTGCTATTTCTTTTTCGCTTCTAGGAAATAAACCTCCGAAAGCAGTATTTCTCACCAAAGAAATAAGCGAATCTTTTATATTAAGAGGTTCCTGATCACTTTCTTGAGGCAACACCACAGATGCTGTCATAAAGATAAGTGCAAATACTAAAAATATTTTTCTCATTATTTTTATCTCCTTAAAATCAGCATCTATATATTAGCCAACTATAGCCAATTCCTGACCTGCAACAACAGCATCACCTGGTTTTACTTTTACTTCTTTAACTACACCGCTAGCAGAAGATTTAATTTCAACTTCCATTTTCATAGCTTCTACTATTAATATAGTAGTTCCGTCTTGAACTTGAGTTCCAACAGGAGCAACTATTTTTAATACTGTACCAGGTAAACCAGCAGTAACAGGAGTAGCAGAACCTGATGAAGCAGGAGCAGCAGATTGAGCAGCACCAGCAACTATACCATCTTTAATACTATAATCATAGCTTACACCATCAACTATAGCTTTACCATTTTCTATTTTTATACCATAGCTTGATCCGCCAACTGTAATAGTAACTTCATTGCTTGTAGCTTTAACATCAGAAGTACCGCCTGCATTCTTTCTAATACCAAGTTTAGCTTCGCCTTTAAGGAATTGAATACCTTTTTCTTTACAAGCAGCAGCAATAAATACATTCTCATCAGAAAGATCAGTTATGCCAGCATCTTTTAAAGCCTGTTCAGCAGCTTTTCTACCTTTTTTAGGGTTTTTATCATCTATATCCATGGCAAGTTCAGTAGTAGGCTGTAAACCTAACTGTTCGCTAGCTATTTTTACGATTTCTGGGTCTGGAGTAGAAGGTGTTTTACCAAAATAACCTAATACCATTTTTCCATAACCGTCAGCAATTTTTTTCCATTCACCTTGCATTACATTATTGAATGCTTGTTGGAAATAGAACTGAGATACAGGAGTTACTGAAGTACCAAAACCGCCTTTTTTAACTACCTCTGTCATAGCTTTAATAACTTCAGGGAATCTATTCATTACGTTAATATCTCTCATCATTTGAGTATTAGCTGTTAAAGCACCACCAGGCATTGGAGCGAATGGAATCATTGGCTCTACTGTTCTACTTTCAGGTGGTAAGAAGTAATCTTTCATACATTCTTTGAATACTTCTTCAGCTTCTCTGATTTTATCTATATCTACATTAAGAGTATATTCAGTGCCTCTTAAAGCATGCCACATAACTATTAAGTCTGTTTGACAAGTACCACCTGATACAGGAGCAGCTGAAAGGTCTATACAATCAGCACCAGCATCTAAAGCAGCTCTATACTGAACAGCACCTATACCTGCTGTTTCATGGCTATGCATTTGTATATGTACATCTTTACCTAATATTCTTCTAGCCTCTTTAATAGTATCATAAACTACCTGAGGAGTTGTAGTACCTGAAGCATCTTTAAAACATACAGAATCAAAATCTACTTTATCTTTAATTTGAGTTAATACTTTTCCATAGAATTCAGCATCATGTGCACCTTCACATCCAGGAGGAAGTGCCATCATACTAACACATACCTGGTGTTTAAGTCCTGCTTCTTTAATACATTTACCGCTAAAAATAAGGTTATTAACATCATTTAAAGCGTCAAAGTTTCTAATAGTTGTAACACCATGTTTTTTGAATAAATCAGCATGAAGTTTAATCATTTCTCTAGGCTGAGATTCCAAACCTACAACATTAACGCCTCTTGCTAAAGTTTGTAAGTTTACATTAGGTCCTACTGTTTTTCTAAAAGTATCCATAACATCAAAAGCATTTTCATTATTATAGAAAAATGCACTTTGGAATGTTGCACCGCCGCCTGACTCAAAATATGTAACTCCGGCTTTAACAAAAGCCTCTACAGCAGGCATAAAATCTTTAGATAATACTCTAGCACCATAAACAGATTGGAAACCATCTCTGAATGCTGTTAGCATAAATTTTATTTCTTTTTTAGCCATTATTATTTCTCCTTATAACTTGATAAAAAAATTACAATTTAATTATTTAGATTTACTGCTATGAACATGTGCTAAAGCAATAGCAATAGCAACCATTTTGTCATTGCTTGATGATATAACTGGAGGAGCAGCAGATATTTCTTCCTTAGGAGGAGGCATTAATTTATCTACTTGTGCTACTATACCAGCGACAAACTTCATAACGAAAACTAATATAATTAAAAACAATACAACAACACCCATACCTATGAGCATTATTTGCAAAGCTTCTATAATACTACTATTCATCAAAACACTCCTATTATTAATAAATTTTAACTGCTTAATTATACATTATTTTTTACTTATATACAAGTAAATTTATTACAAAATATAGATCTAATATCACAATATATTTGACTTTATAGAAATACTATATATAATAATTATAATTTAGTTAATAAATTTTTGGGATAAAATTATGAATACTAATTCACTTTCAGCTAATATGCCAATAGCAGTTTTTGATTCAGGATTAGGAGGTTTAACTGTTTTAAAAAAATTAATTGAAATACTTCCTAATGAAAATTACGTATATATAGGTGATAACGCTAATATACCATACGGTGATAAATCTAAAGAAGAAATAATAAATCTAACATTAAAAATGACTGATTTTTTAGTTGAGCAAAAATGCAAAATGATTATTATCGCATGCAATACTATAACAGCTTGCTCTTATGATATTTTAAAACAAAGATATAATATACCTATAATTGAAGTTATATCAAATGCTGTAATAGATGCATTGGATAAAACAAAAAATAATAATATATCAATAATGGCTACAGAGTTTACAGTTAATTCTAATATATATAAAAACAGAATAATAAAATTTAATAAACAAGCAAAAGTTACTCAAATAGCATGCAAAGACTTATGCCCTATGATAGAAAATGGCTGGTATAGTTATGAAAACAGATTAGAAATATTAAAAAACTATTTAGAAAGCATAGATACAAATTCAGATACTTTAATATTAGGATGCACCCATTATCCTCATATAATTAATGATATAAAAAATTTATTAGAAAATGATATTAGAAATTCTATAAATAATATAATAGATCCTTCGTATCATACAGCAATATCAGCTAAAGAATATTTAAAAAATAATAATTTATTATCTGATAATATAATAGAAGATTATAAAACAACCATATTTTCTACAGAGAAATCAGAAAAAATTAATAAATTGATAAATATATTAATTCCAAAAGATATTTATAAAAACTATAACATAAAATATGTAAATTTATAATTATTGACTTTATTTTATATTATGATAGTATTATAATATGAATTGTTTAATCACAAATCTGAAAAGTATATTCTATTTTTCATTTACAAAAATATCACAAATTCAAAAAAAATTATTTTTTGTGGAGTATTGTGATGTTTTCTGATATACTTTACAGTTTAACAATATACCCTATTGAATTTATATTAGAAACAATATTCTATTACTTTAAAGTAGAAACACAAAGCAGCTATACGGTTAGTGTCATTCTAGTTAGTTTGATTATTAATATATTATCACTTCCTCTATACAATATAGCTGAAAAATGGCAGCAGAAAGAAAGAGATATGCAGGCGAAAATGAAGCCTACTATAGATAATATTAAAGCTGTATATAAAGGAGATCAGGCTTATTTATTAATTAGAACTTGTCAAAGAATCAATGGATACAAAACGATATATGCATTCAGAGGAGTATTAGGATTATTAATACAAATACCTTTCTTTTTAGCAGGATATAATTTTTTTACAAGTCTTACAGGAGCTGAAACAGAGAGTTTTTTTCTAATTAAAAGTTTAGGGGATCCAGATAAAATAATTCATATTGGAAATTATTATATCAATTTACTCCCATTTATAATGACTGCTTTTTCATTGGCATCAACATTTGTATACTCAAAAAAATTAACATTTAAAGAATCAATACCTATATTTTTAATGAGTTTATTCTTTTTAGTATTTTTATATAATTCTCCTGCTATACTTTTATTATATTGGACTATAAACTGTGCATTTTCATTTTTTAAAAATATAGTTTTAGTAAATATAAAAAAAATAAAAACTATTATAAATAATATATCAAATAATAAAATATTTATTTTAGCTTCTAAGATAATATATTCTCTATATACTATTTTAATACTAATAATGACTATTCTATATTTTTTAAGAAATACATTGATAAATAAATCATCTATTGGATACCCATTTTTAAAAATATTTATAATACATGTTAAAACTTACATGGATTTATCATTAATATGGTTATTAATTTCAATTATAGCATTATTAATATTTTTAAATAAAAAAAATATATTAAATTTTATACAAATAGAAAGCAAATTGAGATTAAAAATATTCATATCATCATTGATAACTATAACAACATTATCTGGTTTATTTATTATAACTTCATTGATAGCATCTTCCGGACAAGAATTTGAAAATCCATTTAATACAATATTTGCTGTATTTTTTAAATATGTTGGTATATTTATAGTCTATCCAATATTTATATATTTTCTATTCTCTGAAAAAATTAAAAATAATATAACTCTTATTTATATATTTATAGCATTAATATCATTAGTTAACACTTTTATAATGGTAATGGACTATGGTTATATATCTAATAATTTTAAATTTGAATTAGAATATTTACTTATACCAAGTTTAAAACAAACAATTATAAATATCATTTTGATATTATTAGTATTATTTTTAACGTTAATAATAATAAAAAAGAAATTAATAAATTTAATGTTTAATATATTTATAATTATAACAATAAGTTTATTGGCTATATCATTATTTGATTTTGTAAAAATAAATAATGAACAAAAAAAATTATTAGAAATATCTTCTTTAAACAAGACAATAAATAAAAATGACAATATATTTAATTTTTCTAAAACAGGGACTAACATATTCATTATAATATTAGATAGAGGAAATCCTGAATTTGGAAACATAGCGTTTGAAAGATTTAAAGATATAAAAGATGAATTTGATGGTTTTATATGGTATCCTAATACTACCGCTTTAGGAGGCGGTACATTTGGAAGCATACAGGCATTATATGGGGGATACGAATATGCTCCATTTGAATTAAATGGAAAATATAATCTTAAAGATAAACATAATGAAGCACTTCTTATGATGCCCCAATTATTCTATAATGCAAATTATAGTTCTGTAACATTTGATCCATGTTTTGCAAATTTTTCATGGATTCCCGATTTAACTATATTTAAGAATTATACAAATATAAAAGCATATAATCAAAATAATAATATGATGGAAAAAGAATTGAATAATTTGATTAATGATAATTATACTAATAATTTTAATACAAATAATATAATAAAAAATAATGAAAACAGAGCTGTAAGATTCTCATTATTTAGAATACTTCCCGTTTTCTTGAGGAATCAATTATATGCGCAAAATGATTGGTTTATACCTAATTCTGGAAGAAATTTAGCCATTGTTGGTAAAAGTATACAAGAATATGCTCTATTACAAGCCTTAACAAATTTAACGAAAATAAATGAAAATGGTAATTATTTCAATATTATACATAGCGATACAACACATGAACCATTCAATTATAATAGCAATTTTATACCTTCATCAAAGATTGAAAATGTTCCAGATGAAGATATGAAATATTTTGGAAGTGATTTTTCTGCAAGAAGTTATTATTCCACAGTTGCTTCTTTAAGAGAACTTGCAAATTTTTTCAAATATCTAAAAGAAAATAATGTATATGATAATACAAAAATTATAATAGTTTCCGATCATTCTGGATATTTTTCTCCATCTATATTTGATAAAAATGATATGCATATATTTAAAGTATTCAATTCTATGCTTTATTTTAAAGATTTAAACTCAAAAGGAAATATTATATCTAATAATACATTTATGACTGTGGCAGATGTACCATATTTAGCTTCTAAGCATTTAGATAATCCTACAAATCCATTTACAGGAAAAATCATAACTAATGATTATAAAAATATTAATGGAATTGATGTTATTGTAACAGCAGATGGAGATCCTAATGCTAATTTTGAAAAAAGCTTTAATTATGTTGCTAGTTATAATGTAAAAGATAATATTTTTATAAAAACTAATTGGACACAAATAAAATGATTTTTAATATATAGATTTTAATCCTGTGTCTATATCGAATATCCAATGTTTATTAAATACTTTTCTATATGAATAACCGAATGGAAATTTTCCTATAGATACAGCAAAATATTTATTGCCGTTATTTTTTTGTTTGCTGCACATAGTTACTAAATTATTAGGCATATCCTCCATTATAAAATCGGATAACACTAACACATCAGCATTTCTAAAACTAGATGTATTCATCATTCTGTTTGCCTCATAAAGAGCCTTGTATATATCAGAACCTCCATGATAGCTTAGCTTCAAAAATTTTATTAAATCTTCAATGCTATTTTCTTTAGTAAATTTGCATGTATATATCTCGGTGCTGAAATTAATAAGATAAGCATTTCTATTTTCTGACAGAGCCTGCATAACCATTTTAAACATAGTAGCTTTGGCAATATATTCATTAATCCCTTTCATAGAACCGCTTGTGTCTATGCATATAATCATATCGCCTCTGCCTTCTCTGTAGCCTGCTCTTACTAAATGCTCCATATCATCATTAAACACATAAGCACTTTTATCAAAGCACATAAGCCTATTTTCTATATATTTTAATTTGAATAATTTTTCACTTTCTTCATTGCATAATAAAGAAAGTTCTTCAGGTATAACATTTTCTATATCTTTAGCAAAGTATATTCCAACTATCTCTTCTTTGGAACTTATCTTTTTATTGGTATTACTGTAAGTATTTTTAAACTCAACATTCTTCAATGATTTTTCTATATCGATTCTTCTGCCTATACTATCGCAAATGACTTCTATATCTTTATATTCATTTATAAAATCAACCCATCTTTTAAGTAAAGATATATCTTCTTCTTCAAGTTCCCCTACTCTAAAATCCCATAATACGCCTGTCTTTATTCTCAATATATTTGACATATACTTTAATTTTTTAAGCAAATTAATCCAAGATTCTATGTCAGCAATAAATTTATCCCTTCTTTCTTTTACTGTAGAAACAAGCCAATCATTATTTTTTTTATTATAAGTTTTTTTCCATACTGAAATGATATTCTTTTTTAAGATATTTAAATCATCTGAATTTGATAATTTTTCTCTCCAGAAATTTGTATCAATAGACAAAGCATTCAAACTATTTAAATCATTAAATATATCTTCTTTACTAGTATTTTTTAATTTTTTTAATGCTATATCCAATTCTGTTTTATTATCTTGATACGGATTATTATCATTTATAAAGACATTTAAATCTTTTTTCCATTTAGTAATTTTTATTTCTAATTCTTCAGTTAATCTTTCATCATTATAAAGATTATTAAAAGCACTATTAAAGACTCCTTTAGCCATTACTTCTGTTTTTTTTATTTCATCTTTATAAGAATCATTATCAAATTGTTTCATGATGTTCTATTTCACTTTTTAATCTTTCTGCATCCAATTTTTCACTTTCAAGATTTTCTATATAAGAATTAAACATATCTGTGAAAAAATTGAAACTTTCATCTGATACAAATATGCTTTTATTTGTATATTTATTTTTATTAAAGTCATTTTTAAAATTAACTATAATATTTTCAATACTAGATATTAAAGACTTTATCAATTTCAAATAGGCATCTTTTTTTTCTTTTTCAAGCTTTTTAGGACTAACCTTTTTCATATAAAAATCAGGCTCTGCTTCACAAAGAAACTCATAATTTTTAGAAAGCATGCCAGATACAAAACCGTTTGCCGCAGTAGCAGAATTTATTTCAACAGTACATTTTTCAGTGCCGTTAAAATTGCACCTGAATTTTCTTGTTTGATTTCTTCCTATATCTAAAGGATAAAAATAACCTTTTTTGCCTAATTGTTTTATTGGTATATAAATAATAGTTTCACCTTTATTGCCGTATTCATCAATATTGATAGATAAAGTTTTTGCCATATGAGGCTTATCATCAATATTTTCTGTATCATAAGTCTTTTCTAAATTATAAAACTCATCATCTATATTTTTCTGAACACTCTTAAAACTTTCTCTCCACTCATTAATATTCTGATTATTCAAATCATAGCATAAGCTTATAGCATTCTCTACTATTTTTTTTACTGCTTCAATATGCTCTTCCAAACTCCATAAACAATTATAAATTAAAATAGTTTCATAAATATCAACTTCATTTTTATCATTTAAATATGCAGCTGTTTTAAGTAAATATGAAATATGCTGCCATCTTCTATCTGAGACATATATTGCTATATCTCTATTATCCTCATTAAATTTTTCTATAGAAAGTTTTATATTATGAATTATATCAATAACCGATTTTGAAAGTTTTATATTATTTACCTCTTTTCTTATATTTACCCATTCATCAGTTGAAATTTTTAATTCATCATCTATATTTATATATGAATCTAATTGAGTATTTTCAAGTATCTTTTCAAAATTATCTTTATTTTTTATATTATTAACTATTAAACGTACAATGAATCTGTCATATAATGCCTCAAGTCCCTGACCTTCAGGAGGAGTTTCATTACTTGCTGAAATCAATGCTTTCAATGGTACTTTTATTTCTTCACTTCCATTTTTGAAAACTCTTTCATTTATTATGCTTAAAAGTGTATTAAGTATTGCAGGCGTGCTTTTCCATATTTCATCTAAAAATGCAAAATCAGCATCAGGCAAATATCCATCAATTTTTCTTATATATTTATCATTCTTTAACTCTTCCAAACTAATAGGACCGAATATGTCTTCCGGAGTAGAAAATCTCTGCATTAAATATCCGAAATATTTTGAGTCTTTAAATGCATAAGATACTCTTTTGGCTATAAAACTTTTTGCAGTTCCAGGAGGGCCGTATAAAAATATTGGCTTTCCTGCTATTGCACTAAGAAAAGTTAAAGATACAATTTCTTCTCTTTCATAAAGCCCTTCGGAAAGAAGTTTTATTATTTTTTCAATTCTTGATTTTGTATTTTTCATAAATATATATTTCTCTTAAAATTACTTTATCCTTACTTTTAGTAGTAAACTTGTAAAAATATTATATCATTTTTAATATAAATTGGAATTCCTTATTTTATATGTTATAATAAAAAATATAAAATATAGTAATGGAGTAAAAATGCTTAATTCAAACAATATAAAATTATTAATATTCGATATGGACGGCACATTAATAGATAGCGCATATTTAAATTACTATTCCTATTACAATGCATTTAAAAAATTTAATATAGAATTAGATACGGACTATTATTATAAAAAATGTTTCGGACTTCATTATAAAGTATTTACAAAAAACATTTTAGAATTAAATGATAAACTAACAAACGATGAAAATAAAAATAATGAATTAATAGAATCTATACATAATTTAAAAGAAAAAATATATTTAGAAAATCTTAATCTAGTTAAAATCCATCCATTTATGTTTGAAACTTTAATAGACAATTACAATAGAAAAGAAAACAAAAAATATACAGCATTAGCAACAACAGCATCACCTAATGGAGTTTATGCCATATTAAAAACATTTCAACTAGAACATTTATTTGATTTAGTTTTAACAGGCAATGATATAGAAAAAAAGAAACCTGATCCTGAAGTATTTTATAAATGCATGGAACATTTTAATATAAAAGAAGAAGAAAGCATTATATTTGAAGACAGTGAAGTGGGACTTGAGGCTGCTAATCAAACTAATGCTTGGGTTATAAAAATAGAAAAATGGGTAAAATAATAAGACAATATTTCATAATAAAAAAGTGCTGATATTTATTCTTATCAACACTTTTAATTATATTTTTATTTTTTATATTTATTTATAAAATTTTCAACTAAATCAAACATATCTCTAGTCCAAAACTGCCAATCACTATGATCAGCATCTTTTACAGCATAAAATTCATAAACTCTATTTTCTTCTTTTAATTTATCAGCTAAAATTTTACTTTGATTGAAAGGCACTAATTTATCACCTGTACCATGCGCCAAAAATATAGGCGGTAAGTTTGCAGCTTTTGAAATCTCATAATAAGGACTTATTCTTTTAGCTTCTTCAGGATAATCATAAACATTTTTTCTTCCTATCAAAATTCCTTCAGGACTTTCAGCATCTCCTGTAGTTGAACCTAAAGGATCATTTCTCATTTCAAGCAAATCTGTAGGAGGATAATAAGAAATTATTGCATTTATATTCGGTATTGTATTGTCATTATCATTTAATGGTATCGCTGTAAATAATGCAGTATGTCCTCCGGAAGAATCTCCCCAAACAAATACATTATTTGTATCAGCATTATATTTATCTGCATTTTCAATCATAAATTTAATAGCATCTCTTGTATCCTCTATTTGAGCTGGAAAAACTGCTGTATCACTTGGTCTATATTCCACTATAGCTACAACATATCCCCTTCTAGCAAAATCTCCAAGAGCAACTAAATTTTTATATACATCCTGCTTTCGCCATGCAGAACCTTGTATATAAACTATTAAAGGATATTTTGCATTTGTATCCACAAATAATGATCTTGGAATCATTATTTGAAGTGTTAAATCTGTATTATCTTTATTAGCATAAACAACATTAGGTTTATACTCAATATTATAAACAATATCCTTTTGCTCAAAAACTATACTTCCATCTTCATTTGTAGATATAGTTACATTAGAATTATTAGCAGTGTTTGTATTACTGCATGAAACAAATAAAACTAAAAAACTGAGAATGATTAATATATTTCTCATTTCAAACCTCCTTATATGTATATACAAACATGTATTTATTTACATACTAAATCATTAATACAAAAAAATCAATAATAAAACAAATATTTTTTATATAATATTTATTATTATAAAATAAAACTTTAATAATTGTACTAAAATCAAATAAATTGTATAATACATAAGGATACTATATAATCGGAGATATTATGGATTTTACTATACCTTATGAAAATGAAATAGATGAAAAAGATAAAACTATAATACAAGAATATATACTCAATAATATAAAGGATTATGAAAACAATTCAACTAAATTAACAGAACTTATTATAGAAGCTGTATCATCTTTGAGTGCGGGAAAATCCAGAACAGAATATTTAGCAAAACAAGGTTTTTTAGAAAATATAATCAATTCTATAACAGGACAAAATAGAAAAATAAGAGGTGAAATTGATTATAATTACGCTGTAGTAAAAAATGCCTCATTGAAAATGATAGAATATTTAGCAAATCAGAATAAAATCACTTATGAAGGTCTTATATATTTAAATAATAAATTAAACAATATAGAAAAAAATATTGAAGAAGAATTAATTGCAATATGCAATAATGTAAGAGAATCATTTAATGTAATACTAAATAAAATTAATAAAGAATCAAACAGAATAGATTCATTAGAAAAAAAAGTTCAATTACTTGAGTTTAAAGCTGCATCTAATATTCTAGAATTTGATAATATTAAATACATTGATATGGATAATATAGAAAAAATTATATGTTTAAGCAATGATCTATTTACAAAAATATCAAATGTAAATAATTCAGACAATAATATACCAAAAGAAAATATCTATATGATAAAATCTATATTATTTGATTTTAATGTTGATATGAATCAGAAAATAAAAGTAAATGATATATACTACAAATTAATAGAAAAACCTAATTTCATAAATAAACTTTTTTTGAATACGCAAAATAATATTAATACTTATGAATATATTATACCTATATTAAGCGGAATTAAAAAGATAGAAAAATTGGATAAAGAAGAAAGTTATATAATCAACTCAATAACTAAAATCAATCCTAATATAAATATAAAAGATATAAAAATCGACTTAGTAAATGAATATGGAATAAATATATCCAATTTTGATTATAATGCTGAGATTACAAATTATGATATTATTGTACTAATTATAAATGAACTAAAAATGATATCCAAAACATTTAATCCGCCTATAAAGTACACTGATTCAAAAAAATCCATAGAATTAGCTAGAGAATATTTTGATAATAAAAAATATAAAAAGGCAATGGCAGAATGCGATTCTATACTATTTCATGATAAAGAAAATAAAGAAGCAAGACATATAAAGATAGAAAGTTTATACAAACTGCTAATCAAAGAAGTAAGAAATTTTGAATCGCCTTTATGTTATAAAGAGATAGCTAAAATATATTTAATAAAAAAAGACTATGAGAACACATTAAAATATTTAAATAAATACTTTGATTCATATTCCTCAAATAAAGAAATATTTAAATACAAAGAAAAACTTCAATTTCAATATAAAAAAATAATGGAATATGAAGAAAAAACTAATAAGAAACTTGAAAAAATTACGGATAAAAACAAGAGAGATTATTTAGAATTTATAAATGATTTCTGGGGAGTATATTTAAGTAAAATTTGATTTTTATATTTTGGAGATTATATGAAAAAATTAGGTTTAGTTTTAGGCGGCGGAGGCGGACTTGGAAGCTATCAAATAGGAGTATGGAAAGCTTTAAGAGAATACGAAGTAGATAAAATGATTAAAGCAATATCCGGTACTTCTGTAGGCGTTCTTAATGCATGTTTGATAGCACAGAATAATTATGACATAGCCGAATATATTTGGACTAATGAAATAGAAGATAAAATACTCTCAAAAAAGAAAATGGATAAAAATAATAATTATATATCTTCAAATGGAATTTTCAGTAGAAAAGGATTAATAGAGATAATAGAAAAATATTTAAATATTGACATCATTATCAATTATGAATATCCAATATATGCCACAGCTGTAAATTTAAAAAACATTGATGCTGAATATTTCAAATTAAATAACAAATCAGCAAAAGAAATAAAAGAAATAATGATGGCAACAAGTGCAATACCGGTAATATTCGGAAGGCAGACAATAGAAGGAGTTGATTATATAGACGGCGGTGTTGAATTATTAAAAGGAAACAATCTGCCTTTAAAGCCTCTTTATGAAGAAAAATGCGATGAAATAATAGCCATTAATTTATACAAAGAAAGCACAAGAGAAAAATTCAATAATTGCAAAGTTTATGAGATAGTACCAAGTAATGATATAGGAAACTTCTTTAATGGGGCTATGGATTTTTCACTTGAAGGTGCTAAAATGCGTATTAAAGAAGGATACAATGATGCAAAGAATATGCTTAAAGAAATATTTAAAATGGGTAAAACACAATTAGAGAATTTAGAAAATAATAATATGCTTTATATGTATGAAAATGATAATGCTGCAGAAAGAAAAAAATTAAAAAAGAAACTTAATAAAGCAATAGATAGTTTAAAAATAGATGATAATAACTAATACAAAATAAATTTTACTTTATAATAAGAAATATTTAGCATACGCAGAGTAAAGTAAAAAAACAAAGATGAATCATATTATAAAAATAGCCATAAAAATAATGCCCATTCACCGCGTGTTAATTAAGCTCTAACTCTACAAAAAGCAAGGGATGGATATTAACAATTCTACTAAAAGCTTTAAAAAATAAAATAATAAAAATTCATATTAAAGCTATAAAGTAAAAGGGCGGGCAAACGTAATGGATTTTTTAAACTTTACAAATTAAATATTTTGAATATAATACTTCGCATAAAATTAATTTAATATTAAAGGAATAATATGTATATAGATAAATTATGGGGAGAATATTTTGGTGATTGTGATGACTCATTAGTATTATTAGAGTATTTTGATGAGAATGATAATACTCAATATAGCGTTAAAAAAATATTTACTGACTTTAATGTATACAATGAATATTCTACAATAAAAGTTGATTCATTTAGAAAAAGTAAAGATATAAAATATATTTGTAATGGTATTGAACATAATATAGATATAGTAATAGATTTAATATTAGATTTATCAGTATTAATTTTAGAATGTCTTCATAACAAAAAAATATATTTAAAAGATTTATATAGTAATTCTGAAAAAGATAAATATATATCAATAAATGCTGATAAGGAAGATATAGAATTATTTATAAATATATTAAATGACTTTTCTGTTAATGGTTCTAAGTATGATTTAGCCGATATGTGTGATGATGAAACTATTAATAATATTGCTGAAAAGACAAAATATATAGCAAATGAAATGTCAAAATTTATATATTAATAAATAAAAAAAATATTAATAACTTTACATAATTTTTTTATTAAAGTTTTAGTTAAAATATATTGAGATTTTTACATTATAAATATACAATATAGCAACAATCAAATATATGAGGGATTATATATGAGTATAGGCTCTAGCAGAAGTAAATTAGAAGACGGAATAAAATTTTTTAGAAATGAAAACTATAAAGAAGCAATAGACTCTTTGGAAAAAATATTCTCAGAAAAAAATGATGTTGAATCCGGATACCATCTAGCATTAGCCTATGCACAAATTCAAGATTATGATAATACTCTTCAGGTATTTGATAAAATAATGAGAAGACTTGATAATCCTCTTAGACTTATGCAGGCCCATATAATAGTAGGATACATATACGCTGTTAAAGAAATGTATGATCTAGCTGAATTTGAACTTCTAGATGCTTTATCTTCTGGAGTTGAAAATACTCAAATACATGCAGCTTTGGGTTATGTTTATTATAAGAAAGGAAATATCAGAAAAGCTATAGAGCATTTGAGAAAAGCTGTTAATCTTGATCCAAAAAGTGCAAATGCTAGAAATTCTTTAGGATTTATTTTGGCAGATACAGAAACTAATATAGAAGAAGGAATAGAAGAAATTAGAAAAGCATTGGCGATAGATCCTAATAATCCGGCTTATTTAGATTCATTAGGCTGGGCTTTCCTTAAGAAAAATGATTTTGAAAGAGCTAAAGAATTTTTAACAAAAGCTTTTGAACTTGCTCCTACAAACAGAGATATAAAAGAACATTTATTAAAATTAGATAAGTCTTCATATAAAAGATAACTGTATAAAATAAATAATTTAATATAAAATAATAATTTCGGAGGTTTTATGAAATATATTATCAGCATTATATTTTTAATTTCATTATCTTTATATTCTCAAAATAATATTCAATATTTAGGCAATACTTCTCTAAACAGAGGCGGAAAAAATATTGATATAAAAACTTCTAATGAAATATTAGCAAATGATATTATAGAAACTGAAAAAAATGCTTTTGCTGAAATAAAAATAGGAAATAAATATTATTATCTTGCTCCAAATACAAAAATAAAAGTAAGCAATAATAATGCTGTTTTAATAACTGGAGCTATGTATACTAGAAATAAAGCCTTTAATTCTTTAGAAGATTTCAAAAAATATGATAATGATATAAAAATATATGCAGATCCTTTCCCATTCTATGCCGGTAAAGTATCAACTATATTCATAGCTTCCAAAGATGAAGTAAAAATAGAAAACTCAAAACTTATGGGAAGTGCAAGACCTATAGTAAAATTTTTTGAAGTAAAAAATGCTGATAGAAACATGAAAGTTTATAAAAGTGTATTCGGTATATATGTAGGTGCTCAGGATAAAAAATATCAATTTATATCTGATATAAAATTAAAAGATAATACAATATTAAATGTGGCAATAGATATAAAATTAGACTTTACTCCTCCACCACCAAAACCAAAACAAATACCTGGTGTAACTGCTACTATGAAAAATATTATAAGCAATCCTCAAAAATCAAAAGAAGAAAAAGAATTATTAAATGGAAAAGTTTATATAAGTTATACTCCTACTAATTATGCAGATAAAGTTTATATAATGCCTTCTCAAGGAAGATACTCATCAGGATTCGGTGCTTTCAGAGGATACACTAAAGACTATGCAAGATATCATCAAGGATTTGATATAGCCAACACAAACGGTACTCCTATAATAGCAGCAAATAATGGAGTGGTAAGAGTATCAAGAGAATTATTTGTTAGAGGAAACTGCGTAGTTATAGATCATGGCGAAGGAGTATACAGTTCATATTTCCATATGTCCAAATTAATAGCAAAAGAAGGACAGTATGTTAAAAAAGGCGAAGTAATAGGATTAATAGGTTCTACAGGAATGTCTACAGGACCTCATTGTCATTGGGAAATGAGAGCAGGAAATATGACATTTGATCCTTTAAGTATTTTAGAAAAGCCTGTTTCATTTAATACTAAAACTCTTACTCAAATAAAATAAAAATCGTAATTTATAATTAGAGAGCTGATGCAGTAAATGAAAATAAAAGAGAAATCCATAATAGAATCAGAAAATATACATAAAATAGAACCTTTACTCATTAGGTATTTAACTATAATAACCGCTTTAGTTTTGATAGTTTTGTTTATATTTTTCTTCGGTACCAATAGGCTTAATGAAGAATATAATACTGTAAATGTTTGGAGTAAAAAAACAGATTCATTAGATCCACCATCTCATGATGAAAATTTTTATATAAATGGCATATTCAAACACAACTTTTTCACAAAGCCTGAAGGTATAATACACTATTTTGATTTTAATGGAGATACGATATACAGTACAAATCTATCAAGAGGAGAATTAGCAACTTTAAACAATCAGAATTTTATTATATATAAAAGATATGGAAATTATATAGATGCCTATAATAATATGGGGGGAATTATATGGCGTACTAATACTTCTATTTATCCAGAAATAGCTCCTTATGCAGAAAGAATAGTATACCATTCAAGCGACAACTCAAAAATACAAATGTTTGACTTTAATAATAACCCTTTAAGCAAACATATACAATATGGTGAAATAATAACTGACGGAGCCTTTGCTTTGTATACGGGTGATTATATTGCAGGTTTTTCAAGCGGAGATATAGCATATATAAATAGAAACGGTGAATTATCTTTTGCAATATCAACTATTCTAAGCGAAATAAATATAGTAAAATCTGTAGCAATAAGCGAATACGGAAGTTTTGCATTGGCTGTTAGCGGAATAAGACCTGAATATATTACGCTTTATGATGCTAATGGAAATACTATGTGGTATTCAGATACAGGACTTAACAGAAGAAGACATGTATCTAGTTATATAAGTGAAAAATCAATGACAGCATTTATGCTTGCTGACAGAGATATTATATTATACTCATTAAATAAAGGTAATGAAATAAAAAGAATAAATTTAGAAAAATATAATATGCAAAATGCTATCAACATGAAATTAAATGGCGAAACTAATACTACAATTATGAGCGTTTCAAAAGATGCTAGAAGTGTAGTTTTAATATATGATAATCATACAAAAGAAATTGTATTTGAAAAATATTTAGATGGTTGGGTATACAATCTTGATATATCAAATTTAGAAAATGAATATATGATTGTAACAGACAAGATGATTTATACGTATAAGAGGGTTAAACTATGAAAAAATATATATTATTATTATTTATAATATCTTCGTTCTTATTTGCAAGGGTTCCTATTGATCCAAACAGAATAAGAGTAACAAGCACATTCGGAGAGTTTAGAACAGACCATTTTCATAACGGAGTTGATTTCGGCGGACATAAAATGGAAATATATCCTGTAAAAGACGGTGAAATAGTTTATTATGTTGATGAAGATGAAGACCCTACTAGACCTCTTTATGGTGTAGGAAATGTACTTATGATAGAACATCCAGATAATTTAAGAAGCTATTATTATCATATAGAACCAGGCACTATAGAAAAATCTTATGCCAAAGTTACAGAAAAAGATGTAATAGCACTTACAGGAAATAGCGGAAGATCTGGAGGAGCACATTTACATTTAACTATAGAAAATATGAAAGAGGGATTAGTTGTCGATCCATTAGAATATTTAAGTATAGATAAAGGCTCAACCCAAGCACCATTGATTCATGGTATATATTTGAGAACAGAAAACAGGCTCATACAAATAAAAGATAAAATGCCTATGAGTTATAATGGAGAAATAAAATTATTTATCAAAGCCTATGACTTATTAGGCGGAATACCTATGGGGCTTAAAAGAGTAAAAATATTTATGAATGATGATTTAGTGAGAGATTATGATTTCACATACTTCATCAAAAGAGATAACGTATATTATATATCTCCAAATTATACCTTTGAAGAAGTGTACGGAGTAGATTCGCATTTCTATAGAGGTGGAGTATTCGTTCCTAAAAGAGGAAAATACACATTTAAGGCAGAAGTTACAGATTTTGATAATAAAAGCGTAGTGTTAACAAGAACTGTTAATTTTTATTAATAATTAAAATATGGATTTTAAATTAGAATCAAATTTCAAGCCTTCAGGGGATCAAGTAACAGCAATAGACTCTTTGGTAAAAGGACTTGAAAATAAAAATAAATATCAAACTCTTCTTGGAGTTACAGCAAGCGGAAAAACTTTTACTATAGCAAATGTTATAGAAAAAGCTAATCGACCTACTCTAGTAATGTCTCATAACAAAACTTTAGCAGCACAGCTTTATAGAGAATTAAAAGACTTCTTTCCGAACAATGCTGTTGAATATTTCGTTTCATATTATGATTATTATCAGCCTGAAGCCTATGTTCCGGCAAAAGATTTATATATAGACAAAGATGCTTCTGTTAATGATGAAATTGACAGATTAAGACTTAAAGCAACTACATCGCTTCTTGAAAGGAGAGATGTTATAATAGTGGCTTCTGTTTCTTGTATATACGGTTTGGGTTCTCCTGAAGATTACAGAAAATTATATATTGCTATAGAAAAAAATGGAGAATATGACAGAGATGAAATAATTGAAAAATTAGTGTCTATACAATATGAGCGTGTTAAAGATGTACTTGAAAGAGCAAGATTCAAAGTTATAGGCGATACTATAGAAATAATGAGTGCCTATTCTGACGAGGTTATTAGAGTAGAATTTTTCGGTGATACAGTTGAGCGTATAATAAAAATCAATCCTATAACAAGACAAAAATTAGCAGAACAAGACAGAGTTGTAATATATCCAGCAAAGCACTTCGTTACAGGAGGCGATAAATTAGCTACTGGTATAAAATTAATAGAAGAAGAACTTGAAGAGCAATACAATAAATTTAAATCCGAAGGAAAATTAGTAGAAGCAGAAAGAATATACGGAAGAACAAAATATGATTTAGAAATGCTTAGAGAGGTTGGATATTGTGCAGGAATAGAAAATTATTCTCGTCCATTATCAGGAAGAAAAGAAGGAGACAGACCTGCTTGTTTAATAGACTATTTTCCGGATGATTTTCTCACTATAATTGACGAGTCGCATGTTAGTGTGCCTCAAATTAGAGGAATGTTTTTTGGAGACAGAAGCAGAAAAGAGACTTTAGTAAAGTACGGTTTCAGACTTCCTTCAGCTCTTGATAACAGACCTTTATACTTTGAAGAATTTGAAAAACTCACTCATGATACAATATATATTAGTGCCACACCTGCAGAATATGAATTAAAGAAAAGCTCTCAGGTTGTAGAGCAGATAATTCGTCCTACAGGCTTGCTTGATCCTATAATCGAAGTATACCCTATTGACGGGCAGATAGACAGGATACTTGAAGAAATAAAAAAGACTGTATCAAACAATGAAAGAATATTCATAACAACACTTACAAAAAAAATGGCTGAAGACCTTACAAAATATTTAAATGAAAATGGAGTAAGAACTCGTTATCTTCATTCAGACATTCAAACCGTAGAACGTGTTGAAATAATAAGAGATTTAAGACTTGGTGCTTTCGATGTACTTGTTGGAATTAACCTTTTAAGAGAGGGGCTTGATGTACCGGAAGTATCACTTATATTAATACTTGATGCTGATAAAACAGGATTTTTAAGAAATACTACTACCCTAATACAGACTATAGGACGTGCAGCAAGAAATGCAAACGGCAGAGTTATAATGTTTGCCGACTCTATAAGCGATGCTATGAAAGTAGCCATTGATGAAACAGAGAGAAGAAGAACAATACAGATGGAGTATAACAAAGAACATAATATCACTCCTAAAACAATCATCAAAAAGATACAGGATATCATTGAACGTGAGGAGAAAGTTGAAACATCTTATGAGCTTCATTTCGATTTCAGACGCTTCAATGAAAGAGTGAAAATTGATCCTGAACAGAAAAGCGATGATTATATAAAAGAGCTTGAAAAAGAAATGAAAAAAGCATCAGATAGCTTAGAATTTGAAAAGGCTATTGAAATAAGAGAAAAAATAAATCAGCTTAAACAATTAAAGCCTCAAAAGAAAAATGTTCATAAAAATGTAACTTCCAAAAATCCAAATGGAAAATCTAAAAAATAATTTTTATATACTAAAAATTTCTAACTTTGTTAATTTTATTGTTGTTCTTTTCCCGCCGCACACCGCAGGTGGACTTCGTCAAAGTTGCTGCCGTAGGCATGCTTTGCGAAAGTGCAAGTATAAAATTAGTATTAAATCATACTAAAATTGTTTTACATGTAATATAAATTATCAGTTTAAACTGAAATATAGCCCTTCGCGAAGCGTATCCGAGCTTGTCGAGGATATAGCTTCTCGCCTGCCGTAGGCACACTTTGTGAGGCGGGCTGCGCCTGTGGCAATACCATACCTGAAGGTACTCCCTTCAGTCACAGGCACTTCCTTCGGTCGCAAAAGAAGTGGGGTGCGCGTTAAAGCCATGCATATCTTTAAAATTTAAAAAATTATTTCTTACAAAATATAGTTATTTAGGTATATACAAACTAAATAATAATAAAGTATAAAATTTTTCATCATAATAGTAAAAAATTTTATACTTAATTTTTATAAAAAATTTAAATCAAATAGAAAAATCTGTGCTGTCATCTGATGAATATATTAAAGTAAAGTCTTCTCCATTATCTATATATGGAACATAAGCCATTTTTATATGATCGCAATTTATATCATCTTTAATTTCTTCTACAACTTCATTTAATATGAGTCTGAATGCAATATCCACATCCACAACTACAGAAAAGAAATTAATAACATATTTTTCTTTTATATTTTCAGTTTCGCCGGCATTCCAAGAATCTAAAGAACCAAGACCATTCCAGCTCAAAACTGAATTTAAAACATTTCCTATTTTATTTAAAACATTAGCATATTTTTCTGGTAATTCATTTTCAAAAGGTTCTACTTCAAATTGCAAAATCAAATAAGATAAATCTTCATTATCAATTACTTTATAATCATCATACTCTTTATAAAAATCATCTAAAAAATTTTTATATTCTCTTGGATTACTGCATTCATATTCTTTAACATCTCCGCTGCTTCCAACTATTCCAGTATGCTTTACTATATTATCTTCATTTATCCAGCATTCAGCATAATATAAAAATCCATATTCTTTTTTATACAAAGTAACAATATTAGGAAGCTCCTCTAAATAAGGTTCTAAAGGCATACCATAAGAATCAAAAATTTCATCAGCAACTTTTTTATATTCTGAATCTTTATTAAACATTTTTCTAATTGAAAAAGTTTTATCTGTTTCTTCGTTTTTAAATTCTGCATCAATAGTATAATCAATATTAAATTTTACAAATGTTAATTTTGCATTTTCTTCATTTTTTATTTTTTCTTTTACATCTTTTAATTCTTCTATGGATTCTTTTATCAATTCTTTATCCAATTTTGATATAGCAGCTTCATTCATTAAAAATACACCATCCACCAAATCATCAGCAACATAAAATTTAAAAGTACAATAAGGATGATCAGCTTCCCAATCTATAGGATTAATAATATCTTTAATAGCCTGCAATTTTTCTTCATCGCATAATATATAGGCTATAGCATTTAATTTGTCTTCGCCGTAATCAAGACCTCTAAGTAAATTTTTATCGCTCTCTTCATTGATGTAATGATATTCTAATGCTTCTATAGAATAATAATTTTCTATTTCTTCAGCCTGTCTTAAAAACTCATAATCACCCGGTACAAGCTCCAATCCCTTATTATTAGCTTCGACAGCTCCTTCTTTATTTCCGAAATGAAGTCTTAATTTAGCAAGCTCAAGCCATCCCCAAGGATAATCAGGCTCTTCAATAACACCTTGTTCAGAATATTTTAATGCTTCTTCCAATTTTCCGCAGTAAATTAATGCCACAGCATACCTATAATACCAAGTTCCGCATCCTTTAGCATTTTTCTCAGAGTATTTCATAAACTCTTTAGACATATAATAATGCTCATAATCACCTATATTATTACAGGCATAAGAATACCATAAAGCAATATCTAAATCTTCCCTAGCCTCTTCTAATCTAAATTTATTTTCTTTTATACCATTCTCAATAAACTCTTGCAAATAATTCAGCATTTTATAAAAATATCCGCCGCCGTCTGTATTAAATGATTGTAATGTTTCAATATCTTCTCTATTAAGTAAGCCCATATATATTCTCCGTATTATAATTTATATATACCTAAACGACTATATTTTGTCAAAAATAAATTTATATTTTTGTTTTTATATTTGGGGCTTTGCCCCAAACCCCACTTCTTTTGCCGATTAGGCACCTACTCGGTGTTGCCCCATACGCAGTACGCCTTCGGCGAGAAGCAAAAAGGCTACATTTGAACTTGAATTTAATAAATTATCTTATATGTAAGACAATTTTAGTATAAACAATATTATCCTATAACCGTACCGTTTTCACATTCTTCTTTTGTAGTTAATAATACAACTTCTCCATTATCTTTTACAGCACCTAAAACTAAACACTCCGAAAAAAAGTTAGCTATCTGTTTTTTTGGAAAATTAACTACAGCAATTATGCGTCTTCCTATCAAATCTTCTTTTTTATATAATTTAGTTATTTGTGCTGATGAAACCTTTATGCCCAATTTACCAAAATCAATTTTTAATTTGTATGCCGGTCTTTTAGCTTTTGGAAAATCTTCCGCTTCTATTATAGTACCTGTTCTAATATCTAATGCCAAAAAATTATCAAAACTAGATTCAGGCTTTATTTCATCTTTAATATCCATTTTAATCTCCGAAATATTTTTATATATTTTATGTCATTAGAAAAAATTTTTAAAGTACATTTCAATAACTTTTAATATAAAGCATTAGTAAAATAAATATCAAAGCACTATTCTTTCGCTTCCTTCTCTTCTCACTAATTTTTCTCTTTCAAATGCATTTAATATAGGAAGTACATATTTTCTAGATAGTCCTGTTTTATCACGCACAGAAGCTATTGTAATAATATCATTAGTTTTTGTATTTTGCAAAATAAGTTTTTTTATTCTATTATAAACATCTATATGATAATATATACCCTCATCAAGATACACAGCCTTTTTTGATGCTGATAATACTTTTATATCTTTCATACCATTAGTAAATGTTCTTATAGTTTTTTCATCTAATCCGTTTAAATCTTCTTTTTTTAATTTTTCTAATAATATTTTTTGAGAATTATTTAAAGTAATTTCTTCATTATATTTTTTGTATATATTATTAAATGGCATTAATATTTGATTTTCAACTGAATAATCTATAAACACTTTTGTAAATGCATTATTAATATTTAAATAATTTCTTATGTCTTCAAAACTTATGCCTTCTTTTTTATTTTCTATTAGATTTTTTAATCTTTCTAATAAAGTATTTAAATAATCTTTTTTAACAAAGAAATTTGCAACTTTAATGGCATAATCAGGAATATCTTCGCTTGCTTCGGTATAACCATTCACTGACATAAATAAATCATTATATTTTTCTCTTTTTATTTCTCCCAAAAACTTGCCGGCATTATCAATTATTCTTTTTCTTATGAAAGGATTAGTTTTTTCTCCCCAAAATACATTGCCTGCTGCTATTATACTGCTTCCGCCATGGCTTATTAATATACCGCGTTCTTTCCAAAACACTGATATAGGCTCATCAAATTTTAATCTTATGAATCTATTATCTATTTCTTTATTATTTTTATTATCTTTATCAGATTTATCATTTGAATATGTTTTGTTTTTGTAAATAGGAAGTATTTGAGCAATTAAGCATTCTGTACCTACAGCAAATTCAGCATTCTTTATTTTTTTAAGATATTCAACATCATTTTTATTTATAAGCTCTAATATTATTTCATCTGTTGAAAATACTTTTTCTTCCTTACAGCATAATAAATGCCCTCTTCTTATTTCTTCTTTCTTTATATTTTTTATATTAATAGCTATTCTTGAAGCAGAGTAAACAATTTCTTTATCTTCATGGTAAGATTGAATATTTCTTATTGAAATTTCTTTTTTGCTTGGATAATGTATCAAAGTATCATCTTTTTTTATATTACCACCTCTAAGACTTCCTGTAATAGTAAGTCCAGCACCTTTTATAGAAAATACTCTGTCTACATAAATATGAGTTTTTATATCATCTTCATATTTTTCATTTGATAATATATCAGTTATTCTATCTTTCAAAAAGTCTATATTAGTACCATTTAAAGCTGACACTTTTACTATTTCTATATCTTTATTGAATATTCTATACAGATTTTTTTTAATATCTTCTTCGCTTTCTTTTAATTTATCATCATCAACTAAATCAATTTTATTAATTACGCATATTATATTTCTTATGCCAAGAGATAAAGCCACTTTAGCATGCTCTTCCGTCATATTCATCCAGCCTTCATTAGCACAAACTACAAGCATAACTAAATCCAAGCTCCACATACCAGCAACCATATTTCTTATAAATCTCTCATGTCCGGGTACATCTATTACACCTATTGTAATATCATCATTAGGCTTGAAAAAACCGAATCCCAAATCAATAGTCATTTCTCTTTTCTGTTCTTCAGGAAGCCTCATCATAGAAATTCCAGTTAAAGCCTTTATTAATTCTGATTTACCATGATCAACATGCCCAGCAGTTCCTATTATTTTATTCATAATATAATTCCTATTATTGTTATATTCGCCACCCGTAAGGGTGCCTACTTGGCTAGCCTATAATCAGGAATAAATAAATTTATTCACTGGCTAGACTAACTTTTATTGTTATATTAACCACCCGTAAGGGTTCCTATAATCAGTGAATAAATAAATTTATTCACTGGCTTGGCTCACTTTTTATTGCTATATTCTCATTTTATTGTTATTAATAAAAATTGTTCACTATTTATTGTCTAGACGCTCACAATTTTTATATTTAGCATTCTAATATAAAAAATTATTTATTATTGATAATGGAAAAAATCACATATAATATAGATAAAAACTTACTTCATCAGTTATAAGCTAATAATTTATAACTTAGAAACAATTCTTATTTTTACTATTTTTTAAGCTGCTCTATTTCATTATAACCTTTTTCTTTAGCTATATCAAAAATAGTTTTACCTTCTTTGTTTACTGCTGAAGTATCTGCTCCATATTCTATAAGTAATTTTACCAATTCTATATTATCTTCTTCAATAGCGGTAAATATTAAGTTTTGAGTTTCTTTGCTGTAAGGATCCATTGTACTTTGAGAATTTACATCCGCTCCATTCTTTATTAAATATTCAGCTATATCAGTAGTTTTATTATTAAATGTTTCATTAAGCAATGAAAATTCTATATTTCTATAATCCGTATAATTCATAGCAGGATCAATACCTTTAGATACTAAATATTTTACTATATCAATACAATCCTTTTGAACAGCCATAGCTATTACTGGTATACCATAATAAGAGTTTTCAATATCAGCACCAGCCTCTGCAAGAAGTTTAAACTTTTCTGCATCACAACTATAATCAAAGAACTTATCTATTATAGTTACTGTTTCATCTTCGCTATCTGGAATGGGATAATCTCTGTAAGCAACAGCACCAGCATTTAGCAATTCCTCAACTATTTTTGTACTGTTTTTATTAGTAGAAAGTACCGCACATGATAAAGCATCATCTTGTTCATAGCGCATTATATTAACATCAGCACCATTTTTTATTAATTCTTTTACAAGTTTTAAATATCCTCTAGAAGAAGCCTCCATTAATGGAGTATATCCATAATCAGCACGTTCATCTATATCTGCTCCGTAAGAAATCAATTCAATGGCCTTTTCTTCTGTAGGAAAATATTGACATGCAAATATTAATGGCGATTCCTTAGTATATTCTGACTGCCAAGCATCTAAAGAAGCTGTATCTTTTACAGATTCAAGTTCTTCAATAGCAAGTAATTCATATTCATTTAATTTTGTAAGTAATTCATATATGTCATTTTCATTAGATGCATATCCGTCATAAATATCATCTGTATATAAATTATTAGTTTCTAAAATATTTTTATTATCATTAGAAGTATTATCAATGATATAATTGGTTTCCATATTGTTAGTTACCGAATTATTAATTTCTGAACTATACACATCTTTTTTATTTTTACTGTCATTACAGCTAATGATATTAATAAATATCAAAGTTATTAAAATAAATCTCTTTTTCATATATCTCTTTTATATCCTTATTATAAATAATCAGCAAACACATATGTACTTTATACTAAGAATTATATTAGTTTTTTATTTATTACTAGCTAACTCACTTTAAAAATAATTATCTTTTATTTGTATTAAAACTTCTTTTATGTAATTTATATCTTCATCATTTATAGTTATTACATACATAAGCACTGAATCCTTTTTTACTTTTGGTATAATAGGTACATCTAAATTATGCATAAACTTAATTACAGACTTTATATCTTTAGGCCTAAAACTTATTGCATAAGACGGATAAAAAGTATCAGGCATAGCACCGCCTCCTGTTTCTATATCTTCTTCAACAACTTCAAAGCCTTCAATATTTTCTATAATCTTTAAAGCCTTTTGTTTTATTATTTCCTTATCTATACTCAATAAAGTTTCACAGTATCCTTTGAAATTGCCTTCAGTATTCAATCTTTTTATGATACTTTTTTCTAATATTGACAGTACTGTTTTTCCGCATCTGAAAGCTCTCATTAAAGGATGTTTGTATATTTTTTCTATATATTTTTTCTTTCCTACTATGATTCCAGCCTGTACACTTGAAAACATTTTATCACCAGAAAAACACACTAAATCAGCACCGCTTTTTAATGCATATTTTATATGTTCTTCTTCGCTCATACTTTCATCAAATATTCCGGCTCCCTCATCATAAACTAATGCTATATTATCAGGTATAGTTTCTCTTAACTTTTTTAATGAAGGAGATTTAACAAAGCCTCTTATTTTAAAATTGGAAGTATGCACTTTAAGTATCATGGCTGTATTTTCTGTTATAGCTTCTTCATAATCTTTAATATCAACTATATTAGTAGTACCGACTTCTATAAGTTTAGCTGATGCTTCTTTTAATATATCAGGTATTCTAAATCCTCCGCCTATTTGTACCTGCTCTCCTCTTGATACTATTACTTCTTTATTACTTGCTAAAGTTTTTAATATTAAAAATACAGCAGCCGCATTATTATTAACTACCAAAGCGTCTTCAGCACATGTTAATTTACTTAAAAGTGAATATACAAATTCTCCTCTTATCCCTCTTGATTCATTATTAATATTATATTCAAGATTATTACTGTTAATATTTAATTCTCTTACACTATCCCAAACTTCTGAATCTATTGGCGATCTTCCCAAATTTGTATGCATTATAGTTCCAGTGGCATTTATAACT